>NZ_JACZFR010000050.1 GCF_014904815.1 Microbulbifer taiwanensis | reverse complement strand
GGGCCGGCGGGGGCGGCCCCGGCCCCGCCCCCTCCGGGGGCGGGGCCCGCCGCCGGTGGGAGGGGGGCGGCAACCGGAGCTGCCGCCGGCGCGGCGTAAACCGGCGCAGCGGCCTGGGGCGCGTTACTGGCGCCGCGACTGATGCGCACCGACTCCTCGCCCTCCTTGATTTCCAGCTCGCCGATATCCGATTCCTCGAGCAGCTCAATCAGTTTTTTAATCTTGCGGATATCCATAGTTCTTCACTCTCAATGTCTTGGGTAGTGTTGGTTCATTATTGGGTGGAAGGCGCCAGACTCAGTTGGTGGATGGCCGCCTGCAGGGCCAGGGTGTAACTGTGCGCGCCAAAGCCGCACACGACCCCCTGGGCCAGGTCGGAAAAATAGGAGCGGCGGCGAAACTCTTCCCGCGCATGGGGGTTCGACAGGTGCAGTTCGATAAACGGAATTGCCACCGCTGCCAGGGCATCGCGCAGGGCCACGCTGGTGTGGGTAAAAGCGGCGGGATTGATGACGATATAGTCCACCCCCTCGCCGGCGGCCGCCTGGACGCGGTCGATCAGTGCCGCCTCGCTGTTGCTCTGCAGCGTCTGCAGCTGGTGGCCGGCGGCCTCGCACTGGGCCAGGGCCGCCTCGTCAATCTGCACCAGGGTAGTGGCGCCGTAGATCTGCGGCTCGCGGGTACCGAGCAGGTTGAGATTGGGGCCGTGCAGCAGAAGAAGTCTTGCCATAGCTCGCTCTGAAGAAAAATCGCGAAACAGTCACAAAAACTGGGCGAAAGTTGGCTATCTTGCGGGCAAACTCGAATTTTCGGCGGGATTGCCCGAGTGCCTGGGCGAGTGTGCCGCAAAAGTGACTCCCTGTCCATGCCCGCGACACAGTTTATTGAAGTTAGCCGCAGTTCGGCGACTTTTCCGTGATATTAAGCGCAATATTATTTTGGGCATGGCTTTTTTGCCCGGTGGAATGGCTACAAAGGCACTTTGTCGTCAGTTCCGGCGTCGACCGCGCTGAGCCCACTCTGCGCGGCCGCTTTCAGCTCCGCCAGCAGTCCCTCGCGGGTCAGGACCTGGGGCAGTATCCGGGCCTCGCCGCCGCCGGCCGGGTAGAGAAGGTAAAGGGGAACGCTGGTGCGGCCGTACTTTGCCAGCAGCTCGCTGATCTGCGGGTCCTGGTTGGTCCAGTCCCCTTTCAGGGCCACGACGCCCAGTTGCTGCACGGCGTCGGCTATCTCGTCGCTGGACAGCACCACTTTTTCATTGGCCAGGCAGGTGATGCACCAGGCTGCTGTCATATTGGCCAGCACCGGGCGTCCCTCGCTGCGCGCACTGGCGAGGCGCTCGGGGGAGTAGGCCTGCCAGTAGCCGCTGGCGGTCTCGGTGGGTTGCCGAACGATAGACAGCTGCGGCAGCAGGCCGGCGGCAAGCGCCAGTGCCAGCAGCGCCGCGGCGCTCTTGCCCAGGCGCCAGCCAGTGCGGGTTTCCTGGGGCTGAGGCCAGAGCCACAGGGCGAAGGCGATGGCCACGGCGCCGGCCAGCACCAGGGCCACGCCGTCACTGCCGCTCTGGCGGCCCAGTACCCACAGCAGCCATACAGCGGTCAGGTACATGGGGAAGGCCAGCAGTTGTTTCAGCCTGTCCATCCAGGGGCCGGGGCGGGGCAGTCTTTCCGCCAGTGCGGGGATGTAGGTCAGCAGCAGGAAGGGCGCGGCCATACCTGCGCCGAGCGCGGCGAACACCAGCAGTGCCACTGCGGTTGGCTGGGTGACGGCAAAGCCCAGTGCCGAACCCATCAGCGGCGCCGTGCAGGGACTGGCCACCAGGGTGGCCAGTGCGCCTGTGGCGAAGGAGCCACGCAGCCCCTGCTGGGCGCTGAGGTTGTGCCCTATACCCATCAGGTTGCCACCTATCTCGGTCAGGCCGGACAGGCTGAGTCCCATGGCAAAGAACAGGTAGGCCAGTGCCGCCACCAGCCAGGGGGACTGCAGCTGGAAGCCCCAGCCCACTGCCTCGCCGCCGGCGCGCAGCGCCAGCATCAGCGCCGCGATCAGCACGAAACTCAGCACCACGCCGGCGCTGTAGGCCCAGCCGTGGCAGTGGCGCGCATGCGCGTGCTGTGCGGCCTGGCTGACCGCCAGCAGTTTGATCGACAGTACCGGGAAGACACAGGGCATCAGGTTCAGCAGCAGGCCGCCGGCAAAGGCCAGCAGCAGCGCCAGGGGCAGGGTCGTGGACGGACCGCCGCCGGTGGCCGGTGGTGTGGTCGGGCCTGCGGGTGCGGCGCCGCCACTGACCGGGGTGGCACTGCCGGAAATGGGATCCAGATCGAACTGGCGCGCCTGGGGCGGGTAGCAGAGGCCGGCATCGGCGCAGCCCTGGTAGTGGATCTCGAGTCGCACCGGGCCACCGGCACCCCGCAGGTCGACGGGCATCTCCAGCTGCAGCCGGTAGACTTCTGTCTCCTTTTCGAAGTAGTCATCCCAGATGACTTCGCCCTCGGGCAGGGTCAGGGGTAGCTCAATCTTGCGCTCGCCGTCCAGGCGGAAGAGGGCGAGTTTGTCCCGATAAAGGTAATAGTCCGGGGCTATCTGGAATATGGCGCTGACACCGTCGGCGCCGACCAGGAAGTCCTGCTGGTAAGCCCGATCCACCGGCAGGAAGTCGGCCTCCTGTGCGGCATTCAGGGAGGCGAATGGGCTCTGGGCTGGCTGGGCCTGGGAAGTTGCCGCGAGCAGAAATACCAGGGTTGCCACCAGGGTGAGGAAATTTTTTCGGAAACTGTCGGTCATCACAGCCATAGGGGTAAAAATTCTTTATAGTCAGGCGCATGGCTCTGACTGCCGCCGTGGACGGGGGTTCACTGGATTCGGCAGTATAGCGGTGCCAGCGGTGCAAAAAAACAACAGCAGGAGGATGGGATTGTCGTCGTTTGACCGCCTTCACATGATTGCAGCGTCGCTGCTGATGGTCGCCTGGCTGGGTGGTTGTGTGAGCACGCCGCCGGTACCCGCGCCCCGCGCGGTCCCCCTGCCGGAGCCAGCCGGCCCCTCGCCGGAGGAGATTCGCAGGCGCAATGTGGCTTTTTTTCTCGAGCGTGCCGAAGAGGCCCAGCGCCGGGGCTTCCTGACCCAGCCGGCCGGTGCCAGCGCCTATGACTACTACCTGCGCGTCAGGCACCTGGATCCGGACAACAGCCGCGCCGCCAGCGGCATCCAGACCATAGTGATCGAATTTGTCGAGCGCGCCCGCGATGCCCTGCGCCGGCGCGCCTTCGGCGAGGTGAACACTTCCCTGAATCGCGCCGAGGAGCTGGCGCCGGGTAATCCACTGGTTGCGGAGGTGCGCGCACAGCTGTTGCGCGAGCGCAGTCGCGCAAAACTGGATCTGCCCCAGGGGGAGGCGCTGCCACTCCCGGCCGCACCGCTGGCGGCCAGGTCCGGTGAAGTCGTGGAGTTGCTGCGCGGTGCTGCCCAGCGTATCCGCCGCGGAGAGCTGAGGGTCATCATAGTCGCGCGGAATGATGCCGAAGGGCGCTGGATCTACCAGCAGCTGCGCGAGGCCGTGCCCGGTTATCGCGTGCGCGGCGATATCAAACTGGGCAGCCCGCCGCGGCTGCTGCTGATTCAACCTGTTGCCGTAGGAGGCGAATCGTGAAGAGGTTACTGTCACTTGCCGGGGCTTTCTTGGTCGCAATGCTTCTTTCCGGCGGAGCTCTGGCTGTCGATGTTGTCGCGGTGAGAATAGCCGACGATGCCGATGGCGATGCTTTCCAGTTGGAACTGGAAGGCTATGTGCGCGAGACATTGCCTGGTGCGAACATGAGCGCAGCCTACCTCTCTCTGCGCAACAATGGTGAAACTGATCTGCAGTTGCAGAGCGTCGAAGTGCCGGACCTCGAAAAAGCCATTGCCGATCTGCATACCACGATCAATGAGAATGGCGTCAGTCGTATGCGCCCGCTGGCACAACTGGCAATTCCTGCGGGAGAAGTCGTAACCATGACCCCGGGCGGTCTGCATCTGATGTTGCGCGGTGTGCAGCTGCGCGTCGGCGAAGCATTGCCGCTGCGGCTGCGCTTTGCCAGTGGCATTACGCTGGAAGTGGAAGTGCCGGTGCGAGGATTGAAGGCGGCGGAAGCGCACCACCACCACGGCTGAACTTTCCGCGCGGTGCGGGTACGAACAGAATCACTAGTCATCTGAATAAGAGAGTCGGAGGAATCGATGAATAAACTGCTGCTGTTCCTGGGGACCTGCCTGTTGGCCGCCTGTGCCCACAGCCCGCTGCAGATTCAGGTGCGCCCGCATGTGGATGTGGCGCCTAACAACATCGGTGCGGGGCACACATTGAGCGTGCGCGGTGTCAACCAGCTGCCCGGTGGCGGTCTGGGTTCTCTCGGCGGCATCTATGCCGATACCGCCCAGGTGAGTCTGGCCAACAATGTGGAAAATGCCATCGCCGATACCCTGCAGCGGGGCCTTGAGAACTGGTCTTTCCGCTCCGTTGATAGCGCCGCCGATGTTCAGGTGCTGGCGAAACTCACCGGACTCAGTTACGACAGCCCGAACAAGATATACACCAGCAAGGTGGACACCTCCGCCGAAGTGCAGCTGGAAGTGAAGATCGGCGGGGCCACCTATTTTGGCAACTACCGTTCCAGTGGCGCGGATCGCAGCCTGATCAAGCCGAGCCGCGAGGAGGTAGAGACCCGTATCAACGACCTGTTGAGCGCCACTTTGCAGCGGGCCTTTGAGGACGAGAAACTGAAAAACTTCTTGCGCAGCCATCTCTGAGTGTGCAACTTAGACGCCAAAAACTACACCTGAACAAAGGGGCGGGCAGGGAAAGCTCGAAACTGGATCTGTTTTTGCGGGTTTGCGTGACGGAGTTTGCAAATTCGCCGTGCTGCCAGTGGTCTGGGCGTGCGAGTTTCTATACTCGACTCGCTTCCAGTTTTCGCAGTACAACAGCATAAAGACGCGAGCCTGCTTTGACTGAATTTGACCCGAAATCCGTCGAGTATCTCGGCCTGCTGACCCAGGTGGAGGGCGAGTTGATGCCCGGTGCGCAAATCAGCTTGCAGGCGGCGGAAGTCGCCCTGGGGGAAATCGCCGACGGTGTCATAGTGACCGATGCGCGCGGAGTGGTGACCTATAGCAATCCGCTGGTCAGCGAAATGACCGGCGATCTGGTGGGGCTGTTGCCGGGCCAGATCCTGAATGACGGTCTGCAGTTGTACGATCTCCGCGGCGAGCCGCTGCCGCCGATACTGGCAACCGGTGTTGAGGATACAGAGCCGCCCAGTGCGCGGGAGTTCAATGCCTGTATCCTGCGCCCCGGAGAGCCGCAGAACCCGCTGGAAATCAGCGTACAGGTTATGGCGGTCAGGGACGGCGCCGCCCTCACCAATTTCGTCCTGGTGCTGCGCGATACCTCCGCTGCGCGCCGTATCTCCTCCCGACTCAGCTGGCAGACCAGCCACGACTCCCTGACCCGGCTGCCCAACCGGCAGTTTTTTGAAAGCGAACTGCAGCAATCCCTGTCCCTGTGCGTCGACAAGCGCCAGCACCACGTACTGTTGTACCTGGACGTCTATCAGTTCAAAGTGGTCAACGATACCCTCGGCTATGCCGCCGGCGACCAGTTGCTGATCCAGCTGGTGCGGCTGCTGCGCCGCTGTCTGTCCAGTACCGACCTGTTCGCCCGCGTCGGCAGCGATGAGTTCGCGATTCTGCTGCGCGATTGCACGATAGAGGAGGCGGGACGCGTGGTCGCGCGCCTGCGCGATGCGGTGCAGGGGTTCGCATTCCACTGGGAGGGCAGCGACAGCCGTGTGGCCCTGTCCATCGGCGTGGTGACGGTCGACCGCCACGCACCGACCGCCAGCCAGTTGCTGGCCTCCGCCAACGACGCCTGCTGCGCCGCGCGGGATCAGGGCCGCAACCGAGTCAAGCTGTTCAGTGATTCGCGCAAGGTGCTGGAGAAGCGTCGCGAGACCACCTGGGTGGCGGAAATACACGCGGCACTGCGGGAGGATCGGCTGCTTCTGTACCGGCAGCCGGTGGTATCGCTGAAGGGAGAACAGCGGGTGCACCACTACGAGATACTGGTGCGCATGCGCGGTCGCGACGGCAGCATCATCTCACCGGGTCTTTTCCTGCCGGCGGCGGAGCGCTATGGCCTGATCGAGGAAGTCGACCGCTGGGTGATCCGCAGAATCTTTGCCTATATGGCACTGGAGCAGCGCGAGGGTGTCAGCGGCTTCAGTTACGCGATCAATATTTCCGGTATCAGTCTCGGAGACGAAACCTTTGCCGACTATGTGCTGCGGGAGCTCACCGATGCCGGAGTGACGCCGTCGCGGGTACAGTTCGAGATCACCGAGACCAGCGCCATCAACAACCTGGAGCGGGCGCTGATCTTTATCCACAAGCTGCGCGCCGCCGGCTGCAGCTTCGCCCTGGACGACTTCGGTCGCGGCGTTTCCTCGCTGGCCTACCTGCGCCAGTTGCCGGTGGATTACCTGAAGATCGACGGCAGCTTTGTGCGCAATATGCTCGAAGACGAGATAGACAGTGCCATGGTCAGCACTATCGATCACCTGGCCAAGCAGATGGGGATCAGCACCATCGCCGAGTATGTGGAGACGCCGGAGCTGATGGAGAAGTTGCGCCTTATGGGGGTGGACTACGCCCAGGGCTTTGGCATAGCCGCGGCGGCCTGCCTGCCGGAAATCAGCCAGCCACCGCAGCCGCAGACCCAGGCGTAGGGTCGCAGCGACGGGAACAAACCTTGTACGCGCCCTTGCCCGGATAGGCCCTTGAGCCTTGTAGCGAATCGGGGGCAGCAGGGCCTTCGCATCTAGGTCGTTGCCCAATCGACCTTTGCAGAGGCGAACCACGGTTCGCCTCTGCCGGGGCTGGCTGGTGCCTACACCACCGGCGCCAGCAATTCCCCATGCTGTTCGGCCCTCAGCCGCGGCCCGTACTGGCTCACCACCTGCGCGGCCGCGCGGCAGGCCAGTTCGCCGGCCTCGGCGAAGGGCAAATCGCGGTTGATACCGTAGAGGAAGGCCCCGGCAAACATGTCGCCGGCGCCGTTGGTGTCTATCGCGTGCACCTTGGGGCTCGCCACCCGGTACTGCTGTTCGCCGTCCCACAGCAGGGCGCCCTCGGCGCCGAGGGTGATGGCAAAGCTGCGACAGTAGTCCCGCAGTGCCGTCGCGGCCGCATCCACAGAATCGGTTTCGGTAAAGCCCAGTGCCTCATCGCGGTTGCAGAACAGCATATCCACGCCGCCGCCGATCATTTCCCGCAGGCCGTCGCGGAAGAAGTGCACCATCGCCGGGTCGGAGAGACTCAGCGCCGTCTTTACCCCGCCGCCCTGCGCCTGCTCGCGCAGGGCAATGGCGGCGGCGCGGCCGCTGGCCGACGACACCAGATAGCCCTCGATATAGGCCCAGCGGGACGCGTTCAGCGCCTCGGTATCCAGCTCGGCTACGGATAGCTGTTCGCTGATGCCGAGAAAGGTATTCATGCTGCGCTCGGCGTCCGGGGTGATCATCACCAGGCACTTGCCGGTGGTGCCGCCGTCCGCCTGCTGCAGCGCAGACGGGTAGGTCACGCCGGCGCTGGTGAGGTTGGCGCGGTAGAAATCGCCGTTGTCATCTGCCGCCACCTTGCAGGAATAAAAGGTTTTCAGGCCGAAATAGCTGGCCGCTATCACGGTATTGGCGCCGGAGCCGCCGCAGGCGCGTTTGGCGGTTACCAGGTGATCCTGCAGGTCGTCCACCAATTGCTGCTGGCGTCTGTCGTCCACCAGGGTCATCACCCCTTTCTCGACGCCGAGTGTCTGCAGGTCGCCGTCGGAGACCTCGATTTCCGTGTCGAGCAGGGCGGCGCCTATACCGTAGAGATCGTACTGGTGCATGTCTGTCCTATTATCGGGCTGTTTGTCGGCTTTTCCGGGCGCATTATGGCCGCAAGCCGGACGAGTGCAAGCTGGCGGGTTTGACTTGCGTATCGCATACCTTATAAAGGCCCGGCCCCACAGTGGTGAACTTATGGGCCGAAATTGCGGTCAATGCCCGAATACGTGGGATTCGCACCTATCTATAGTTGATTAAGTAGCTTGGTATTGCATCTATATGGCATCGACAAAGCGCCGGCGCAGTAAGGCGTCCAAACCGGGAAGACTGCACCGCTGGATGGTGAGGCTCGGCCTATTGGCTCTGGTGGGCGGCCTGGTGCTGGTCGGCTATATGGTCTACCTGGACGTGCAGCTGCGCGAGCGACTCGACAGTCGCCAGTACCAGCTTCCGGCGCGGGTTTTCGCGCGCCCGCTGGTACTGCGCGAGGGTATGGTCATGCGCCCGGACGAGCTGCAGACCGAATTTGAAGCCCTCAACTACCGCGAGCAGGCCACCCTCTCCGAGCCGGGCCAGTGGACCCGCGAGGGTATGGACTACCGGGTCTGGCGCCGCGATTTCGTGCACGCGGACGGCCGCGAGCCGGCGCAGGTGGTCAGTTTCCGCCTGCGCAATGACGAAATCAGCAACCTGCGCGGCGAGGGCGGTGAACGCCTGAAGGAATTCCGTCTCGACGCCGCGAATATCGGCACCCTGCTCGGCGGTGGCGACGACCGCAACCCTGTGCGCTTCGCCGATATACCGCCGCTGCTGGCCAATACCCTGATCGCGGTAGAGGATCAGGACTTCCTCTATCACTTCGGTGTCTCCCCCCGTGGTATCGCCCGCGCCATGGTGGCCAATGTCAAGGCCGGCGAGGTGGTACAGGGCGGTTCCACCATCACGCAGCAGCTGGTGAAGAACATCTTCTTCGACCACAAGCCGAGCCTCTGGCGCAAGTTCAACGAGGCGCTGATGGCGGTGCTGATGGAGCTGCATTACGAGAAGGGCTACATACTGCAGGAGTACATCAACGAGGTGTGGCTGGGCCAGCAGGGCAGTCGCGCCATCTACGGTTTCGGCCTGGCGTCCGAGTTCTATTTCCAGAAACCGCTGGATACCCTGGAGCCGCACCAGATAGCACTGCTGGTCGGGCTGGCCAAGGGCGCCTCCTATTACAATCCGTGGCGCAACCCGGAGCGGGCCCTGGAGCGGCGCAACACGGTGTTGGACGTGATGCAGGAGCAGGGGCTGATCACCGCCGAGCAGCACCGGGTCTACAAGGACAAGCCGCTGGAAGTGGCGAGTGCCGGCGCCGCGGCGCAGAACCCCTATCCGGCTTTTACCGAGCGGCTGCTGGAAGAGTTGCGCCCCTACTATTCCTACGAGGAGCTGCGCACTTCGGGCCTGAGGGTATACACGACTCTCGCCCCTTCGGTACAGAAACTCGCCGAGGATGCGGTCAGCGGCGGTGCCGCGAAACTGGAGAAGGACCGCGGTATCCAGGCGGATTCACTGCAGGCTGCGACAGTGCTGCTGGATAATCACAGCGGCGATGTGCTGGCCATGGTCGGCGACCGCCGCCCCCACTACCCGGGCTTCAACCGGGCCCTGGAGGCGCGTCGCCAGGTGGGCTCCCTGATCAAGCCCGCGGTCTACCTGACCGCGCTGGAGCGCCCCTTCGACTACAACCTGGCCACCCTGATCGACGATGCGCCGATTCGCATCGAGGGGGACAACGGCGAGGTGTGGATGCCGTCCAACTTCGACAAGAAGGCCCACGGCCAGGTACCACTCTATATGGCGCTGGCAAAATCCTACAATCTGGCCACCGCGCGCCTTGGACTGGACCTGGGGTTGCAGAATGTGCGCCAGACCATCCGCCGTCTGGGTGTGCAGGCGGACCTGCCGCGGGTGCCATCGATGCTGTTGGGCGCAGTGGAGATGACTCCCTATGAAGTGGCAAACATGTACCAGACCATTGCCAATGGCGGCGAGCATGTAGAGCCGCGTACATTGCTGGCGGTGTCCAATGCCGACGGCGAGCAGGTACAGCATTTTCGCCGCCGTGCCAACCGGGGTGTGGATGCAGTGCCGGCCTACCTGTTGCGATTCGCCCTGGAAAAGGCCATGCGCGAGGGAACGGGCAGAAGCGCCTACCGCATCCTGCCGGGCAGCGTGTCTTTCGCCGGCAAGACAGGCACCACCAACGACTACCGCGACAGCTGGTTTGCCGGCTTTTCGCCGGGGGTCACGGCGGTCGTGTGGCTGGGCCGCGATGATAACGAGCGCACCAGCCTCACCGGTTCCACCGGTGCCTTGACCATCTGGACCGAGATAATGCGCCAGCTGCCACATCGCCATGGCCGCATTCAGGCGCCCCGCGGCGTCGAGTACAAACCGGTGAATGCGCGCGGGCAGTATATGAACCCGGAGTACTGTCGCGGCGGCACCGAACTGCCATTCTCCTACGAGACGCGCCTGCAGCCAGCCCCCGAATGTGCGGGGCGCGACCGCTGGCGCTGGTTCCGGGATCTGTTCGGCGACGACGAGCGACAGGAGGCGGCGCCGCGGGAGGAAATGACGCCCGGCTGGGGTATAGACCCGCGCGAGCGGCAGCGTCGCGAGGAGCGCGAGCGCCAGCTGCAGGAACAGTTGCGCCGTGACGATGAGATGCAGCAGGTGCCGCAGACCGAGGAGGAGCCGCTGCAGTTTCCGCAGACCGAAGAGGATCTGTATCTGCAGGAGGAACGCCGCGCCGAGGAGGAGCGGCGTATCCTCGAGGAACGCCGGCGTCGCAATGAGGAGATAATGCGCGAGCGCAGACAACAGGGTGTGCCGGTGGAGGAGGCGCAGCCCTGGGAGGAAGAGGATCAGTGGCCCTGACGTTCCAGTCCCGTCGACTCCCTCGACAGGGAGAGCGGTGAAGGGCCCGCTCCTTTCCGCGACCGGCATTCTGCTGGTCGCGACCACGGTATTCAGCCTGATCGCACTCTACCTGTTGCCCGGCCTGCTGGCGCGCTGCGCTTTCCAGCCCTATCGCGTCTGGCGCGGCGAACAGTACGCATCGGTCGTCCTCGCCGGCTTCGTGCACGCCAACCTGTTGCATCTGGCGATAAACATGTGGTGCCTGTGGATGTTCGGCCCGCCACTGGAGCGGCAGATAGGCACACCGGCATTTGCGCTGCTCTACGTTCTGGCGCTGGTGGGCAGCCATCTGCCGACGTTGTTCAAGGAGCGGCGGAACACGCAGTACGCCAGCGTCGGCGCCTCGGGTGCCATCTCCGCTGTGGTGTTTGCATTTATCGTCTACTACCCGCAGGCGAAACTCTTCCTGCTGTTCCTGCCGGTGCCCATAGAGGCCTGGCTGTTCGGTCTGCTCTACCTGGCCTACAGCTATTACGCCGGCCGGGACAGGAGCCGGCGCATCAACCACGATGCGCATTTCTGGGGCGCGGTGATCGGGCTGGTTTTCGTTGCGCTGGTCGACCCGGCGGCCTGGGATCGGATTCTGTAATCAGGAGAATGCCGCTGAATCCAACGGTTTTTTTCCTGTTTTTCCTCTTCAGTGACGCCGACTCAGTTGCTGTGCAACAGCCGCGCCGCTTCCTCGGCAAAATAGGTCAGGATCCCATCTGCGCCCGCGCGCTTGAACGCCAGCAGGGATTCCATGATCACCGCTTCGCGATTGAGCCAGCCATTTTCGAAGGCGGCGCAATGCATCGCGTACTCGCCGCTGACCTGGTAGGCGAATGTCGGCACCCCGAGGTCGTCCTTCACCCGCCGCACCACATCCAGGTAGGGCATGCCCGGCTTGACCATGATCATGTCTGCCCCTTCCTGCAGGTCCAGCGCGCACTCGTGCAGCGCCTCGTCGCTGTTGGCCGGGTCCATCTGGTAGCTGGCCTTGCTGCCGCCTTTCAGATTGCTGGCGGAACCGACCGCGTCGCGAAAGGGCCCGTAGTAGGCGGAGGCGTACTTGGCGGCGTAGGACATGATCATGGTGTTCACATGGCCCTCGCGCTCGAGGGACTCGCGTATCGCGCCTATGCGCCCGTCCATCATGTCCGAGGGGGCCACCACGTCGGCGCCGGCGGCGGCGTGGGACAGCGCCTGCTGTACCAACACCTCGACGGTGTCGTCGTTGACGATAGTGCCGCTGTCATCCATCAGGCCGTCCTGGCCGTGGCTGGTAAACGGGTCCAGGGCCACGTCGGTGATCACGCCCAGTTCAGGCGCGGCGTTTTTCAGCTCGCGCACCGCGCGCTGTGCCAGGCCGTCGGCGTCATAGGCGGCGCGGGCATCGTCGGACTTGTGCGCCGGATCCACCACCGGGAAGAGGGCCACCGCGGGAATGCCCAGCTGCACCAGCTCCTTGGCTTTCTTCGCCAGCAGGTCCACGCTCAAGCGCTCCACTCCCGGCATGGAGGCGACGCGCTGTGTCTCGTCGCGCCCCTCGATCACGAATAGTGGCAGTATCAGGTCGTCGCTGGTAAGCCGGTTTTCACGTACCAGGCGGCGGGAAAAATCCTGCGCGCGCAGACGGCGCAGGCGGGTGTTCGGGTAGGCGCTGCGGTGAAGGCTGATGCTCATGGGCTGTGTCACTCCGGCCGGAATAAAGGTTTAGCGTTTTCGCGCGGCGGCAATCATAACAAACCGATTGAGGCTCAGCTCAGGTGTTGCACCAGCGCGCGCCCGGCAGCGGCGATATGTTCCTGCAGAATTTTTTCCGCCTTGTCCGGGTTTCCGTGTCGCAGTGCGGCCAGGATTTCGTAGTGCTCGCGCTGGCTCGTCGCCTGGTAGTCGAGGCTGCGGGACTGGTAGCCGATATAGCGCTCACACTGCCGGTGCAGTTGCTCCACCGTTGCGAACAGCGTCGGCCGGCCGGCGGCCTGGTAAAGGCTGGCGTGAAACTGCCAGTTGAGTGCGCCGATTTCGGCCGCTGTCATCTGCGGGTCCCTCTCCATGCGGTCGAGGATATCCTCGGCGCGGCCGAGTATTTCTCTGTTCAGGTGTGGCACCGCCAGCTCGAGTAGCAGGGCTTCCAGGCGCATACGCATCAGGTAGAGATCCTCCACCTCCAGCGCGTCGAACAGCGGCACGGCCACGCCGCGCTTGCCGTGGTCGGTAAGCCAGCCCTCACTTTTCAGTTTCTGCACCGCGTCGCGCACCGGGATTCGGCTGACGTCGTAGAGTTCCGCCAGTTCGCTCTGCTTCAGCACGCGACCCGGCGCAAACCGGCCGCGCTGCAGATCCGTTTTCAGGCGCTGGTAGAGGCTCATCGATCTCCTCGCGTGAATATCCAGTAACTTGCCAGTCCGCCGACCAATCCCCAGAAGGCGGCGCCTATTCCAAGGAAGCTGGCGCCGGAAGCGGTAATCAGAAAGGTAATCAGCGCCGCTTCGCGGCTGTCGGCTTCCCGGGTTGCCCCCTCGAGGCTGGCGCCGATGGTGCCGATCAGGGCCAGGCCGGCGAGGCTGGCCACCAGCGCCGGCGGCAGGGCGCCGAACAGGGCCACGACACTGGCGCCGCAGAGGCCGACGAGCAGATAGAAAACACCCGCGGCGATACCGGCGGTATAGCGCCTGGCCGGATCCGGGTGCGCCTCGGGGCCGGTGCAGATGGCGGCGGTGATGGCGGCGAGGTTGAAGGCGAAGCCGCCAAAGGGCGTCAGCAGCAGCGACGCCAGCCCGGTGCCGCTGATCACGGGTGAGACGGGTACCCGCTCATAGCCACTGGCGCGCAAGGTGGCGACGCCGGGAATATTCTGTGACGTCATGGTGACGATAAACAGCGGCAGGCCGACACCGAGCAGGGTGGACAGCTCAAATTCCGGTGCCACCCAGACCGGCCGGCCCGGCGCCCAGTGCAGCTGATCAAAATGGATCAGGCCCAGCAACCAGCTGGCGATGAAGCCGCTGATCAATACCAGGATGATTGCATAGCGGGGCAGCCAGCGGCGGCCGAGAAGATAGGTCAGCAGCATGGCGCCGACCAGCGCGGGACTGCTCTGCAGTGAGGTGAATACGGACAGGCCGAACTGCACCAGGATGCCGGCGAGCATGGCACTGGCAATCGGTGTCGGGACCTTTCGCATCACCTTTTCAAAGGCGCCGGACAGGCCCAGCACCAGTGTCAGCAGGGCGCTGAACAGGAAGGCCCCGATCGCCTCGGCCATCGGAATGCCCACCAGGCTGGTGGCCAGCAGTGCCGCGCCGGGCGTGGACCAGGCGGTGATTACCGGGGCACGGTAATACCAGGAGAAGAGGATACAGGTGAGGCCCATACCCAGCCCGAGCGCGCCAATCCAGGAGATCATCATCGCCTCGCTGGCGCCCGCAGCCCGGGCCGCTTCAAAGATGATGGCCACGGAACTGCTGATGCCGACCAGCACGGCGACAAAGCCGGCGTTGATTGCGGACAGACTGGAATCGGCGAGAATGGAACGCGCCACAATGTATACCTTCTTAAAAATGTATACATTTTTATAGGGTGTTTTTCAGGCGAGTGCAATAGCGGCCAGTGGCCGGGCGGCAGTGCAGCTGGGTTTAGAGGCAGTGGTTATCGAGGGGCGCCGGCCCGCGCCGGCGCCAGGCGCGGGCCGCGAACCGTCAACCCAATTGGCCAAACACCTTGCGCGCGGCGGCAATGGTGTCTTCGATATCCTTGTCGCTGTGCGCCGCAGACATGAAGCCGGCCTCATAGGAGGCGGGTGCCAGGTAGACACCCTCAGCCAGCATGCCGTGGAAGAAGCGGTTGAAGCGCTCGTTGTCGCAGGCCATCACCTGCTGGTAGTTGCTCACCTGCGGTTCGTCGGTGAAGAAGAAGCCGAACATACTGCCGGCTCTGTTGGCGGTCAGCGGAATACCCGCTTCCCTGGCCGCGGCCAGCACGCCCTCGACGAGGCGATCGGTCTTGGCAGTTAGATCCTCGTAGAGTCCCGGCTCCTGTACCAGGCGCAGGGTCTCCAGGCCGGCGACCATGGCCACCGGGTTGCCGGACAATGTGCCCGCCTGGTAGATGGGCCCCAGCGGCGCGATCTTTTCCATGATCTCGCGCTTGCCGCCGAAGGCGCCGACGGGCATACCGCCGCCGATCACCTTGCCGAGGGTGGTGATATCCGCCTCTACACCGAAGTGGCCCTGGGCACCAGTCAGGCTGACGCGGAAGCCGGTCATGACCTCGTCCAGGATCAGCAGGGCACCGTGCTGGTCGCAGACCTGGCGCAGGGTTTCCAGGAAGCCGGGCAGCGGCGGTATGCAATTCATGTTGCCGGCCACCGGCTCGACGATGATGCAGGCGATCTGGTCGCCGATCTCGTCGAAGCACTGGCGCACGCCGTCGGCGTCGTTGTAATTGAGGGTGATGGTGTGGTCGGCCAGGGATGCCGGCACGCCGGGCGAGGAGGGCACGCCCATGGTCAGGGCGCCGGAGCCGGCCTTGACCAGCAGTGAGTCGGAGTGGCCGTGATAGCAGCCCTCGAATTTGACGATCTTGTCGCGCCCGGTATAGCCGCGCGCCAGGCGGATGGCGCTCATGGTGGCCTCGGTGCCGGAGTTGACGAAGCGCACCAGGTCCATGTTCGGCCACAGGCGGCACAGCTCTTCCGCCAGTTCCGTTTCCAATTCCGTCGGTGCGCCGAAGCTGAGCCCGGACTGCGCCTGCTCGACGACGGCCTCAATGACGTCCGGGTGCGCGTGGCCGAGCACCATCGGGCCCCAGGACTGCACATAGTCGATATAGCGCTTGTCGTCCGCGTCGTAGAGGTAGGCGCCCTCGGCGCGGCGGATAAACAGCGGCGTACCGCCCACGGCGCGGAAGGCGCGCACCGGTGAATTGACGCCGCCGGGAATATACTGCTGGGCTTCGGCAAAGAGTTGCTCGGATTTGCTCATTTCACTCGCTCGGGAATTTTGGAGGGGAATGGGTTGGAAATACAGCAGGCTATTATCGCGGCCATGGGCCGGTGGTACAACGTGCCTTTAGATGGTTGGGTGGCGGTCCTGCTGCCGGCGGCTGTTTGCGAGACACGCCGTGCATACATCCATGTAGGCTCTAATCGGCATCCCTGCCTCACAAAGGTCCCGCAAACAGCCGCCGGCATCAGGCCCTTAGCATTGACCTCAAGTGTGCTCGTCGAGCTAGCGGCGGTTTTACTGCGTATCTACGAAGCAAGGGCGTTCCCGACAGATGGGGCGCCCCGAAGGGCGCTAAAACCACCGGTGATGCACCTGGACTCAGCGCTTACACCAAAAAAGCCGATTCGGAATTGGCCGCCCCATGCCCAGCCGGCGGCTGTCGGCGATGGCTTTCCAGGTGAATTGCTGGCTGCGGCTGACCGCCTCGATGATCGTGAGGCCGTGGGCGATATGACAGGCGATGGCAGTGGCCAGGGTACCGCAGACACCATAGGCCGCCGGCGGCAGTCGCTCCCAGTGGAACTGGCGGATCAGGCCGCGCTCGTCGTAGAGGCGGTTTTCCAGTTGCTGTTCACAGGGCACGCCGGTCAGCAGCAGGTAGCGGCAACCGCTCTCAAGCAGCTCCTGCGCCATGGCGTCGAGTACATCGGCTTCCAGCGCCATGGCGCGCGCCTCGCGGCGGTTGGGACAGGTCATGGTGGCGTAGGGCAGCAGCAGCGAGGTCATGGCCTCCCACAGCGGCGGTGCCAGCAGGCTCTCCTTGTCGGCGAGGGTGGCGTCGGGATCGATGATGACCGGGATGCTGGGGTAATCGCGCAGCACGCTGTGCAGCGCGCGTACATTTTCCACCGAGCCCAGGTAGCCCACCTTGATGGCGGCCACCGGCATATCCTCCAGTACCGCGCGGGCCTGCTCCACCAGCAGGCTGTCGTCCACCGGCGCCACGCCCAGTAGTTCCCCCGTGTCGCCGACGCTGATCGCGGTGACCACAGAGGCGCAGTGGCAGCCGAGACTGGCGGCAGTTTCGGTATCCGCTGCGATACCGGCGCTGCCGCTGGGGTCGTGGTGGGTAATGGTGAGTATGACGGGTTGGCGCGTATCCATAAGTCGTTTGCCGGACGGTTGCTGTGCGCCTAATTCTAGTTGCTGGGCGCAGCGTTTTCGGAGTGTTACGGCGCCCTTTTTACCTTGGAATCAAAAGGGCTTTACCACGGCCAGAATCATTATCGCGATCAGCCCAATCACCGGCAGTTCGTTGAACACGCGGAAAAAGCGCCCGCTCTTGGTAACCGTACCCTGTGCGAACTTGCGCACATAGGCGCCGCAGATGTGGTGGTAGCCGATCAGCAGCACGACAAACAACAGTTTTGCGTGTAACCAGCCGGCAGTCTTGTAATAGCTCCAGTTAAAACTCAACAGCCAGATGCCCAGCGCGAGGGTGGCGATCATCGAGGGTATCGCGATACCGCGGTAGAGGCGTCGCTCCATAATGCAGAAACGGTCGCGGCTCACCGCGTCGGTGGCGTCCACGTGGTAGACGAAGAGGCGCGGAAGGTAAAAGAGCGCGGCAAACCAGCAGACCACGGCGACCAGATGAAAAGCTTTAACCCAAAGCATTAAATGCCCCCTCGGGAAAGTTGTTCGCAATTACTTGCGGTAAAAGTTATCGATATGTTGCGGCAGGATAATGCCGGAAACCCGGTTGTCCAGTGCGCCACCGTGCCCGCGGCTGATATAGAGGGCGCCGGCGCCGCTGGATTCCAGTTGCTGCTGTGCCTCCAGCAGGGTGGCGCGCCAGTTGAGTTCCGCCAGTTGCACCCGGTCACCGGGCAGCTTGAGCAGGTCGACGGGTACCGCTTCCTCTGCGTTCTTCTCGTCCTTGCCGGCGTTCCGCACCTCCTCGCGGGCTTCTTTCACCCGCTGCAGGAAGGTGGCCAGATCCGCGGCCCGCAGTAATTGCGGTGTCGGCTCTTTCGGCAGGTCGATCAGTATCCACTGCGGGTGCCGCTCTATCAGTCGCACGGCCTCCTCTTCCGCGATCTTCTGGGACACCACCACGAAGCGCCGCTCCATGACGCTTGCCACGCCGACGCGGCTCAGCATCTGCTGGCGCCAGCTGGGGGTGCCACTCTTATCCAGCGCGCGCAGTGATTCCTGAAAAATGCCCTCGGTGGAGAAGAAGTAGCGACTCACCAGGCAGGCGACCACGATCATCATCATGCCGGGAAACAGGACGTTGGGGTTGTAGGTCAGCTCGAGAATTCCCAGCAGCGCTGCCAGCGGCGCGTTCAACAGGGCGGCCATCATGGCCGCCATGCCCACCATGGCGTAGAAGCCGGGGCTGGCGGTGTACTCGCCCAGCCACAGGTTGGTGAGCCCACCGGCGATACCGCCGAGGCAGGCGCCGAGTACCAGACTCGGGCCAATGACGCCGCCGGGGATTCCGAGGCCGGTACCAACGGCAGTGGCTATCAGTTTTGCCGCCACTATCAGCATCAGGGCCGTCACCCCTATCTCGCCGAGCATGGCCATCTCCAGTGTGTCGTAGCCGGCACCGAGAATTTCCGGGACCCAGATAGCCAGGGTGCCGGTGGTGAGCCCGACAATAAGGAACCGCAGCAGCGGTGAGCGACGCTGCTGCGTTACCAGCCGGCGATGGATGTAAATAAACATCGCGGCCAGTGTGCCTATCACCAGGGCGCACAGAAACAGTACCGGCAATTCCGCCAGGGAGGTGAGCTGTATGGCGGGCACATTGAAAGCGGGCTGGCGACCGAAGGCGATCTGCGCCGTGGTGCTGCCGGCCACCGCCGCCAGCATGACCGGCAGGAAGCCGGCTACCGAATATTCCAGCATCACCACTTCCATTGCGAAGACCACCCCCGCCAGCGGTGTATTGAACGAGGCCGCAATGGCAGCGGCGACACCGCAGCCGAGCAGGCTGCGCACCGAGTTGTTGGGCAGGCGCAGCTTCCGCGCGACCCAGCTGCCACTGGCCGCGCCCAGGTGCACCGCCGGTCCCTCGCGCCCGACCGACTGGCCACTGACCAGGGCGGTGGCGCCGGCAAAGAACTGCAACACGGCATTCTGCATCGGCATTTGTCCCTGGTGGTTGTGCAGCCGGTCCAGGACGTGCACGACGCCCACGTTGCGCCGGCTCGGGGTCAGCAGAAGATACATGCTGCCGAGCAACAGGGCGCCGATGACCGGTACGCCGAAGCGCCAGTGTGGCGGCAGGGACTCGTAGCGCTCGGGTATGGACAGGAACAGGTGGGTCGGCCACTCGCTCAGCAGGCGGAAAGCCACGGTAACCACTCCGGCGCAGATACCTATGAGCAGCGCCATGCCCAGTAGCGGTCCCAGGGCATCCTGGGATGACAGTAGCAGGCGCAGTCTCTCCAGGCCGCGCTCCCGCTGCGGCCAGCCAGTCTGGATCTTTTTACCGGAATCCCCGGATCCCTGTGGCACTGCAAATCCTTATGCTGTTCGAGTGTGGTAGAGTGCTCCGCTGATTGAAATGCTGGTGGGGCCAGCGCATACAGGGAGAAACGGACAAGGTGATAAAGGTAGCAATTGTCGGCGGTACCGGCTACACGGGTGTGGAACTGTTGCGTTTGTTGACGGCGCACCCGCAGGTGGAATTGACTGCGATCACCTCCCGCGCCCTCGCCGGCACCCCGGTGGCTGAGCTTTTCCCGAGTCTGCGCGGGCACTGCGATCTGGCCTTCTGCGAGCCGGACCCCGAACAGCTGGGAGCCTGCGATCTGGTGTTCTTTGCCACACCCCACGGCGTGGCCCAGGCCCAGGTGCCGGCGCTGATCGAGCGCGGTGTGCGTGTGATCGACCTTTCGGCGGATTTCCGCTTGCAGGACATCCCCACCTGGGAGCAGTGGTACGGCCAGCAACACGCGGCTCCGGAACTGGCGCAGCAGGCGGTTTACGGCCTGCCGGAAGTCAATCGCGCGGATATCGCCGGCGCCCAGCTGCTGGCCTGCCCGGGCTGCTACCCGACCGCGATCCAGCTCGGCTGGATACCGCTGTTGGAGGCCGGCCTGGTGGATCCGGAGCAGCTGATCGCCAGTGCCGCCAGTGGCGCCAGCGGTGCCGGGCGCCAGGGCAAAACCGAGTTGCTGCTGGCGGAAAACAGTGACAACTTCCGTGCATACGCTGCCAGCGGCCACCGCCACCTGCCGGAAATCGAACAGGGGCTGCGCCGGGTGCAGCCGGACGGCAGCCGCGCCCCTCGCGTGACTTTCGTACCCCACCTGTTGCCTATGGTGCGGGGCATTCATGCGACCCTGTTCGCAAAACTGCAATCGAGCGAGTCGACCCAGGAACTGCAGCAACTGTTCGAGAGTCGCTATAGGGACGAAGCTTTCGTGGATGTTCTGCCGGTCGGCAGCCACCCGCAGACGCGCAGCGTGCGCGGCACCAATATGTGCCGCATTTCCGTGATGCAGCCCCAGGGGAGGGATACGGTGCTGGTGCTGTCGGTGATCGACAACCTGGCCAAGGGCGCATCGGCGCAGGCGGTGCAGAGTATGAATATCATGTTCGGGCTAAATGAGACGCTGGGACTGGAGAGCCCGGCGCTGCTGCCTTAGAATCGGTACGCTCACGGCGATCAACATAACCAGATAAAAAAACAACGGATTTCATGGCGCGCAAAGTAAAAGGCAGCAAGCAGTACCGCATGAAGGTGGTGCCTCATCGCCCGTTTTCCGGTGCCCTTTCCATTGTGGGAGGCGCCTTTTTGGTGCTGGCCACTACCGCCGCGGCCTATTTTGCCGGCCAGCATCATCTGCGCAGCAGTCTCGACGAGAAGACCCTGGCCCACGAAAAAGCCCTGCAGCAGCTGGATTCCCTGAAAAGTGAAAACGAGGCGCTGCGCCTGCGGGCGGCCACCGCGGAGCAGTCCCTGACCATCGGCGCGCAGGCCAGTGAGAAGGTGCGCGCGGAGCTGGTGGAGAAAGAGAACCGCATTGCCGAGCTCAAGCAGGAAATTTCTTTTTACCGCGGCCTGATGGCCCCGGCCGATGGCAGCGATGGCGTCTCCATCGGCCGCTTCAGTATTTCGCAGACCGCCGATGCGCGACGCTACCAGTACAAGTTGCTGGTGCAGCAGTCGGCCACGCGACACAACGTCGTGAAGGGACACGCGACTTTCACCGTTGTGGGCCGCCAGGATGGACAGCCAAAACGCTATCCGCTCAGCGCTCTGTCGCAGCAGGTGGATAGCGAGTCGATTCCGTTGCGCTTCAAGTACTTCCAGAATATCGAAGGCGAGCTACAGTTGCCCCAGGGCTTTGAGCCTGAAGGTGTCGAGCTGTCACTCAAATCCAGCGGACGCAAGGGTTTCAATCTAGAGCAGCGCTACGGCTGGCTGGTGCAGAAAAGCTAGCCACGGCGCTGAACCACGAGGTTTGACTGAATCATGTTTAGCAAAAAAGAAAAGGTTAATAACACTATGGCCAGCTCCGGAAGCAACCACACCACACTGATTGCGCGCCAGACCGAAGTGTCCGGCGACCTGCATTTCCGCGGCAACCTGGTGATCGAGGGCAAGGTAAAGGGCAATGTGAACGCGCACAGCGACAGCGATGCCCGCCTGCAGATCGTCGATGGCGGCATGGTCGAGGGCGAGATCCGCGTCCCCCACGTGGTCATCAACGGCAATGTGAAAGGCGATGTCTACGCCGCGCGCCACCTGGAACTGGCTTCCAAGGCGATGGTGGAAGGCAATGTGCACTACAAGCTGATCGAGATGGTCAAGGGCGCCCAAGTGAACGGCGCGCTGGTTTCCAATGTGGAAATCGATAGCGCCGGCGAGCCGCGCATGATCGAGTACTCCGAAGAAGAGACCGTCATCGAAGCCGACTAACCCCACTCGCGATGGGTGGGCCCCGGTATCTCCTGCGATGGCTAGAGATGCCGGGGCCCGCTGCTTTTCAATACTTGACTGATTTTCTGGGTTTTAGCAAGATGACGGCCTCGAGGCTGCGCTCAGTATAATTATTGTACGAGCCGCGAACGCCTCTATGAGCTGAGAGAGACTTATGTCAGAAGCTGTATCCTTTTCTCCCGAACCGGTTGTGGTAACCGACAAGGCAGTGACAAAGGTCAAAAGCCTGCTGGAAGATGAGGGCAATCCTGAGCTGAAACTGCGGGTTTTCGTGACCGGTGGCGGCTGTTCCGGTTTCCAGTACGGTTTCACCTTTGACGAGCTGGTAGCCGAAGATGACGCCATAGTCGAGAAAGACGGCATCCAGGTGCTGGTGGATGCGATGAGCTATCCGTATCTGGTGGGCGCCAGCGTCGACTACGAAGAGGGCCTGTCCGGCTCCCGTTTCGTGGTGCAGAACCCCAACGCCTCCGCCACCTGCGGTTGCGGCTCCTCCTTCTCCATCTGATTTCGGCGACCTGCACCTGTTGGGGCGGTCCGGCCGGGAGCGGCTCTTGGCCGCGATCGATCTTCCAGGTTCCCCGGAGGTGTGCCAGTAAGCTGGTATCGGGGCGGTCCTGCTACCGGTGGCCTTTTGCCAGACACGGGCTAGGTGCCCCCCTTTAAATGCATCCCTGGATCTAAAGCACCGTTGCGCTTGCGGGACCGGCCCTACGCTCTCCACGGCCAGTCCGGCCGCTCCAGGTATTCACGACGCCTTCGGCCCATGGCCGTGAGAGGTCTGGCAAAAGGTCCCCGGTATCAGGGCCTTCGTATCAAAGTTCGGTATTCTTTCCCGAGTCCCGAGTCCCGAGTCCCGACAGATCAGGCCGGGTAGATAGCCCCCAGCACCGTCTCCTGTTTGGCGCCGGTCACGCCCGGACAATTCCCCGGCAGCCCCAGTAGCGTCTGCCGCGCCAGCCAGGCAAAGCCCACCGCCTCCAGCCAGTCTGCATCTAAGCCGTAACTGCCGGTATCGGCGATGGACCAGGTGGGCAGGCGCCGGCGCAGGCGCGACAGCAGGTCCCTGTTCTTGGCGCCGCCGCCGCACACCAGCAGTTCACCGCCGTCGGCAAACAGGTGTACTCCTTCGGCGATACTGGCCGCGGTCACTTCCGCCAGGGTTGCCTGCACATCCGCCGGTGCCAGTTCCAGGCCTGAGCAGGCCTGTTCCAGCCAGCTTGCGTTGAAGGTCTCGCGACCGGTGCTTTTCGGCGGCTTGGCGGCGAAGTAGGGGTCGGCCATCAGCCGGTTCAGCAGCTCAGAATGTACGCGGCCACTTGCGGCCCAGGCGCCATCGCGATCGAATGGCTGCCCCTGGTGCAGTCCAATCCAGTAGTCCAGCAGCGCATTGCCTGGCCCAGTGTCGTAACCGTAGACACTGCCGTCCGCGGCCAGCTCGGTGATATTGGCCATGCCGCCGATATTGACCACCGCACGATTGCGGTCGGTGGCGAAGGCAGCGCGATGGAATGCGGGCATCAGCGGTGCGCCCTGGCCGCCCAGAGCCATGTCCCGGCGGCGGAAGTCTGCCACCGTAGTGATACCGGTGAGTGCGGTTATGGTGTTGGGGTCGCCCAGTTGCAGCGTGAACGGCGATGCCACAGTGCCCGGGGGCCTGTGGCGCACCGTCTGCCCGTGACTACCGATGGCGGTTACATCGCCCGGGTCGATTCCGGCACGCGCCAGCAGGGTGTTGGCAGCCTCGGCAAAGGCTTGCCCCAGCTGTCGATCCAGCTGGCCGGCGCGGTCGAGTTCCGAAGGGCCGGGCGCGCAGAGGGCCAGGATCGCATCGCGCAGCGGCGGGTGAATAGGGTGGCCGAGAGCGGTGTGGATTTTCGGCTTGAGGGCGTCTTCGTCGCCGAAATCGACCAGCACCGCGTCGATGGAGTCGACGCTGGTGCCGGACATCAGGCCGATATAGAGATCGGGCATCTAGTTAACGCTGTTGTTGTCGTTTAGTTAACGCTGTTGTTGTCGTTGTTTTCGCTGTTTTGCGCCAGGGCCGGTTGCTCGTAACTCTCCAGTTTTGCCAGCAATGGTTGTGTCTGGGCTCGGAAGCGGGCCATTTCGGATTCGGGGATCGACTTGGCCTTCGGCAGCTTGCGCACTATGGTGGCCGGATTGCGGTGGCGGCCATGGACCAGGAACTCGTAGTGCAGGTGTGGGCCTGTGGCATAGCCAGTGGCGCCGACGGTGCCGATCACCTGGCGCTGCTTGACGCGCTGGCCGCGCTTGACCTTGCGCTTGTGCAGGTGCAGGTAGCGGGTCACATAGCGTTCGCCGTGCTGGATAAAGACATAGTTGCCGTTGGCCTTGCTGTAGCCGGCCTTGATGACGCGGCCATCGCCAGCCGCGTACACCGGCGTGCCGCGGGGCGCCGCGTAGTCGGTGCCATTGTGGGGGCGGCGAGTCTTGAATATGGGGTGCAGGCGGCGCGGGTTGAAGTGCGAGCTGATGCGGCCGATATCCACCGGTGTGCGGATAAACGCCTTGCGCATGCTCCTGCCGTCCGGAGTGAAGTAGTTGGCGTCGCCGTTGCTGTCGATATAGCGCACGGCGCTGAATGTCTTGCCCTGGTTGGTAAAGCTCACCGCCTGGATGGGGCCGTTGCCAATCTTCTCTCCGTCGAGAAATTCTTCTTCGAACATTACGCTGAAGCTGTCGCCTTTGCGGATATCCAGGGCAAAGTCGATATCGGAGCTGAACACCTCGGCCATTTCCATAATCAGGTTATGGCTGAGGCCGGCATCGCTGCCGGCGACAAACAGGGAGCTGTCGATCTGAGCCTGGCGGTGGGCGGTGTAGCTGTCTGCCTGGCGCTGGTGCAGGGCGTACTGGAATTCATCGGTGTCGCCGCGGCTGAATTCGACGAGGTTGAGGCGGTCGCGGTGCAGTTCCAGGCTCTGCAAGGCCCCGTCGCCGTCGATGCGAAAGGTGAGCTCCTCCCCGGGCGTCAGCCTGGCCAGCTGTTTCGCCTCCTTGCCGCTGGCGAGCAGCTGGTACATCTCCGCCGCGCTGACACCGGCGCGCTGAAACAGGTCCGACAGGGTGTCGCCATTCTGTACTTTCAGCTTCTGTACGCTGAGGCGAGGTTCAGTGCTGGCAGCGGGTTCAGTGTTGACGGCCGCCTCCCGCTCACTGTGGGTACTGGGGGCCGCTTCTTCCAATGAGGATAGATTTACTGGCAGCGAGAGCCGCTTGGCTTCCACTTCCGGGGTGGAGACAAACATGGTCAGCGCCAGGGCGAAACTGGCGGCACCGGCAGCCAGTGCGTGAGTGCGCGGAAAGTACTGGCGCAGGGTGCCCAGCAGACGCGGTGTCGGTTTGCGTTGATTATGCATGGTCTTAATGAGTGGCGCTGATTGTCGTTGTTATCGGTGCTCCGGACATCTGGTGCCTAAAAAACGAGCACTGAGGCGGCTTTATAACAAAAATCCCGCCGTCGTTCACGGAGTAATTGACCTGTCTGTCCATGACTGAGTTCCTCTGCACCTATTCCCTAGCAGTGGTTTTTGCGTGCCGGGTGCCAGTATCTGCCGCAGCTTGTATTTACCGCAAAGTCCGGTAATGTTGCAGCCCATTTCGCCGCTGTCCGGCGGCGCTACTTAATTTACGAGACATTTTCAGAGGGGAAACCATGGCCGGGGTCGATGCGACACTGCTTAAAGACTTGGACCGCCGCGGGCTGATCAATCAGGCGACCGGTGACGGTGAGCTGACGCAGCATCTGGCGGAGAGCCGGGCCCTCTATTGCGGATTCGACCCCACCGCGGATTCCCTGCATATTGGCAGTTTAGTACCACTTCTCACTTTGAAGAGGTTTCAAGCGGCAGGACATCAGCCTATCGCGCTGGTTGGCGGCGCAACCGGCCTGATTGGCGATCCTTCCTTCAAGGCGCAGGAGCGCAGCCTCAATACGCCGGAGGTGGTGTCAAGCTGGGTGGAGAAGATCAAGGCGCAGGTGTCCCAGTTCATTGATTTCGACTGTGGTGATAACAGCGCCATGGTGGTCAATAACCTGGACTGGACCGGCGACCTGAATGTGCTCGATTTCCTGCGCGACGTGGGAAAACATTTCTCTGTCAACAATATGGTCAACAAGGAGTCGGTCAAGCAGCGCATCCAGCGAGAGGGTGAGGGTATCTCCTTTACCGAATTTTCCTACATGCTGCTGCAGTCGATGGATTTCTCAGAACTGTACAAACGCTACAACTGCACGCTGCAGATCGGCGGTTCGGACCAGTGGGGCAATATCACCGGTGGCGTAGACCTGACCCGGCGCCAGCACCGCGGCAAGGTTTTCGGCCTGACGCTGCCGCTGGTCACCAAGGCGGACGGCACCAAATTCGGCAAGACCGAGAGCGGTACCATATGGCTGGACGCGAATCGCACCTCGCCCTACGCCTTCTACCAGTTCTGGCTGAACACTGCCGACGCAGACGTGTACAAGTTCCTGCGTTACTTCACTTTCCTCAGTGTCGATGAAATCGACGAGATTGAAGCTGCGGATCGCGCGCGCGCCGGCAAGCCGGAGGCCCAGGGCGTACTGGCGCGGGAAGTGACCCGCCTGGTGCATGGAGAGGAGGGGCTGGAGGCGGCCGAGCGTATTTCCCGCGCGCTTTTCTCCGGCGAGATCACCGAGCTGTCCGCCGGAGATCTGGAGCAGCTGCGCCTGGACGGCCTTCCCAGCTCTACCCTGCCGGTGGAGTTTGGCGATCAGAGCCTGATCCAGCTGCTGGTGGATGCGGGTATGGCGCCGTCCGGCAAGCCGGTCAAGGATGCGCTGGGCCGCAATGCGGTACTGGTCAACGGCCAGGGGGTGGGGATGGAGAGCAATGCCGAGCCGGCGACAGTGTTCGCTGCGGTCAAGGCCTTGCACGGACGCTTCTTTATCGTGCGCCTGGGCAAGAAGAAGTACCACCTGTTTACGCATGCTGACTGACGGGATGCTGAGCGAATTTTCACCGGAAAAATCTTTTTTACAGTTTTGTCACAAAAGGGCTTGCGGGGCCTCCGTGGAGGCCGTATAGTTCGCGCCCTCGTCGTTGAGCAAGCGGCGGGGAGGCGGCTCCAAGTGATTGATTTTCTTAAGAAAATTTCTTCAAAAAGAGCTTGCCAAGGTCGAAGAGGTCGCTATAATGCGCGCCACTTCAAGCGAAGTCCCAAGGGGTTTCGGTAAGGGCCTCAGGCGGTCCTTCGGGGTTGAAAGAATAGCTTCAGGCAACGCTTTCAACGCTGAGAAAAAGCTCCAAAAAAGAGCTTGCCAGGAGGAGGCTGAACGCTATAATGCGCGCCCCTTCGAGAGTCGCCGGAGACGGTGGCCGGGGGTCCGGAAAGGCTTTTGAAGCCGCTTCGGAAGCCTCGAAAAAGTCTGCAAAAAGCGCTTGCTTAAGCAGATCGGATGTGTAGAATACGCGTCCC
>NZ_JACZFR010000049.1 GCF_014904815.1 Microbulbifer taiwanensis | reverse complement strand
CTCCACCTACCACGGGGAGCACGGTGTATGTTGGCTGTATGGCGCCCCGCCCGAAGGGAGCCTCCCAAATCGCCCACAGCTGCGTTGCCGCTCTTGGAAAGGGCCCACCATTCCCTGCGAGCGGCGCCTAACTGTGAACGATTTGGGAAGCTCTGATAACCGCTTTTAGTGCCTTACAGGACACTGTTTAACGTCGCGAATTTTCAATCGGGTGATAGCGATGTCGATTGACGCAAAGGGAATCGCGCTTCTCTTCTCTCTTTTTTTATTATCTCCCCCACTCTCGACCCCTCCCGCACAGGCGGCGGAGGGCGAAGCAGAACAGGCGGTGGCCCAGCGGGACAAGCTGCAGGCCGCGCGCCTGGCCATTGCGCGCGGTGACCAGGCCAGTCTGGTAAAGCTGAAGCGGGAACTGAAAGATTACCCGCTGCTGCCCTATATCGACTACTGGGCCATCACCCGGAAGTTGTCCCGGCTGCCCTACGAGGAGATAGACGAGTTCCTCGCCGACAACCAAGACACCGCCGTCGGTGACTGGATGCGGGTGCGGGTATTGCGGGAGCTGGGTAGCCGCGAGCGATTCCGCGCCTACCTCAAGTACTACCGTCCGGAAAAAATCACCCGCTCCTCCCTGCGCTGCCATTACGCCAATGCACTGGCCCGACACGGCGACAAGCAGGAGGCCTACCAACTGGTCGAGGAGCTCTGGCTGGTGGGCAGCTCACAGGCCGAGGAGTGCGACGCTGTCTTCGCCCGCTGGATGAAAGATGGAAAACTTACCCGGGAGTTGGCCTGGCGACGCCACTATCTGGCGGTCGAGAGCGGCAATCTCGACCTTGCCACCTATATCGCCGGCAAGATGGACGGCACCCATGAGCGGATGGCCAAGCTGCTGCGCTCGGTACACAGGGATCCCGATCAGTTGCTCGACTATTCGCGCTTTATCGGCGAAAAACCCCAGAACCACGAGCAGGAGTATCGCAGCATCGTCCTGCATGGCCTCCACCGACTGGCACGCAAAGACGCGGCCAGTGCGGAGCAGGCCTGGCAGCGCTACCAGGCCAGCTATCTGTTTGGCGACAGCGAACGCGACGAGATACTGCGCGACCTTGCCTACCAATACGCCCGCCAGGACCAGCTGGAGAGCCTGCGGAAGCTGGTCAAGGAGCAGAAGTTTGCCGACGCCTACAGCATCGAGTGGCTGGCGCGGCAGTCGCTGCGTGAGCTGGACTGGGAGCAGGTCGCCTTCTGGATAGACCGGCTGCCGGAGAAGGAACAGCAACAGGACCGCTGGCTCTACTGGAAGGCCCGCTCGCTGGAAGAGCTCTACGGCAAGGGACGCGCTGACAGCGCCGTCCCCCTGTACCGCAAGGCAGCAGAAGAGCGCAGCTACTACGGCTTCCTGGCCGCCGACACCCTGGGGCAGAAATACAGCTTTGTGGACCGCCCGGCGCCGGTTACGCCGAAACAGGTGGAGCAGATGGCCGCCCGCCCGGCCATGCAGCGGGCACGGGAACTGCAGGCGATCGGCGAGCTCTATCATGCGCGCCGCGAGTGGAACTACGCCACCAAGGGCATGAGCCACGAGGAGCTGCTCACCGCCGGCAAGCTGGCGAGCTCCTGGGGCTGGTATCACAAATCGATCCAATCGGTTCTGGCGGCCGACTACCTGGATGACCTGGAGCTGCGCTTCCCATTGGCCTTTGCCGATATCGTCGATGACGTCGGCAAACGCATGGGCAAGAAAAGCGCCCTGGACCCCTACCTGATCTACGCCGTGGCCCGCCAGGAGAGCCACTTCAGCCACGATGCCAAGTCCCACGCCGGCGCCCTGGGCCTGATGCAGTTGCTGCCGTCCACCGCCCGCGCCACCGCCCGCCGGGCCGGGGTCCGCTACCGGCGCAGCTGGGACCTGCTGAGTCCCAGCACCAATATCGCCCTGGGCAGCTTCTACCTGAATTCGCTGCTGAATCGCTTCGACAACAATCGCTTCCTCGCCGCAGCGGCCTATAACGCCGGCCCCACGCGAGTGGCCGGCTGGCTGAAGGAAACGAAAAACCAGCTGCCCTACGATGTGTGGATAGAGACTATTCCCTACAGCGAAACCCGCCGCTATGTGCAGAACGTGCTGGCCTATACGGTGATCTACGCCTATCGCAGCGGTACCACCCTACCGCTGCTGCGGGAGAATGAGGCCGCGAGCAAGCTGTAACAGGCGACAAAAAAGGGATAGCTATAGGCGCTGGCGCAGCCAGCCATCCAACTGCGCGCTGTCGAAGGGCCAGGGGCAGACGTCATCAGGATCGCCGAGGCCGACCACTGGAATGCGCAGCGAAAAGCGCTCCAGCAACTGCGGGTCCTCGGCAATATCCACCTCTCGCAGGCGCAGCTGGAACTCTTGCAACTGGGGCCAGATCTCAACCTTGGCCTTCTCGCACAGACCGCAGCCGAGGGTGGTGTAGAGAATCAGTTCGCGCGACAACTCAGAAAAGCCCCTGATTGCGCGCCCAGAAGTAACCGAGAGTGGCGGCGGCCAGCAGCAGCCCACTCATCCACAGCCATGCGCTGCTGCCGCCATCGGCGAGCGCCGAACTCCCTTCGTACTTACGCCTTTCCCGTGTCGGTTCGGAGGTGGAGACGAGATTCGGCCTGACTCCCGCCCCCCGCGCCTCCTGGCCCAGGGTCCGAATCTGGGAAACATCGACCGCCGGGCGCACCGTCGTCTTGTCCAGATCATCTGCGGGGCCCACAACACTGAAACTCAGGGTGTCGAATCGCAGCTCATCGCCGCGGCGCACCCGGGTTTCGACGACGCGCTTGTTGTTCAGGTAGGTGCCGTTGGCCGAGCCCAGGTCGGTGACGAACAACAGCCCCTCGCGCACCTCCAGACGCGCGTGGCGGCGCGAGAGGTGCGACAGGGAGAAGGTGATATCGCACTCATCCGAACGCCCCACCACGCTGCTCTCCCTGACCGGGAAGACCTTGCCCGCGATGGCCGGATGGTTGGCCCGCAGTGCCCAGGCGACGCTGCTGGAGGGCCCTGCAGACCTGAGCTTGGTCACCTTCGGATCCAGCACTTTCAGCGTGCGGCCGCCAATCTGCAACTGGTCGTTGAGTTTGATTTCGCAGCTGCCCTGGACGGACTTGCCATTGAGCAAAACTTGCCCTCCGTCGGCCAGGTTATGCAACACCAGTTCGTCGCCTTCGACACTGACTTCCGCGTGGAGCTTGGCCACGGATTCATCAGCAATGGTCAAATCGCAGTTGCTAGCGCGCCCGATAGTCACTTTAGGCGCTACCAACCATACACTTTGGCTGGCATCCTTGAGGTCGCAGAGTTTGAACATGGGAAGCGGTTTCCTTTAACAGCCGGCGGCGGCGAAAGCGGCAGTAGCCGGAATGCAGTGGTGTCAATCTGGGGGCAGCGCACTGCCCGGCTTTTGACTCTTATTCAGTTGGGCCGAGTTTATCACGGGGATTTTCGTTAGCGTGTGATTCGGTTTGCAGCTTACAATGGCCGCTGCATCTAATATCCGCACTGCGCCAAAAACAACAGTCGCGGCCCGGCCATACCCCCGGTGCGGGGGCCAGCTGCCCCGCAGGGATGAGACCACCGGCAGTTGCGGGTATCCGCCGATAGCCGGGCAAATCAGAATAAAGACAGGTAGTTGCACGCCAGTGAGTGAAGCCAAAGTACGCGAAGTATCGCGGCACAGCGGGACAATCCAGCGCGCCAGTGAGGCCACGCGCAGCGCCGGTGCCACCCACCCCGGCTACAAGCGCGAGCAGAACGAGGACGCCTTCTGGGCCGACGAGCAGCGCGGCATCTGGGTGGTTGCAGACGGCCTCGGCGGACACCAGGCCGGCGAGATTGCCAGCAAAACGGTGGTGGAGGAGATACAGCGCTCTGCCGCCACAGACCGCCACTACGAGCGGGCCCTGCAGAGGGCGCACGCCCTGCTCCTCGGCGACGAACAAAATACCGCCAATATGGGCTCCACGGCGGTGGTGGTGGCCGAAGACGGCGCCTATTTTCATGTCTACTGGGTCGGCGACAGCCGAGCCTACCTCTGGACGCCCGGCGAGGGCGGTGGCCAGCTGAAACAGCTCACCAGTGACCACTCATACGTACAGATGCTGGTCGATTCCGGTGCCATCAATACCGTCGAGGCCGCCAACCACCCCAACCGCCATGTCATCACCCGCTGCATCGGCGGCAGTACCAACCCCAAACTGGAAATCGATCGCGTTTCATCGCCCTGGACATCGGGACAGAGACTGTTGCTGTGCAGCGACGGCCTCAGTGCCGAAGTGGAATCCGACCAGATAGCCCGGGTTCTGGCGGATAACAGTGACAATCGCCGCGCTGCAGACCTGCTGATTGCCGCGGCCCTGGATGCCGGCGGCAAGGACAATATCACTGTCCAGGTCATAGACGCGCCGACTCCGACGCCAGCGGGGGGCGAAAACTGGACTTTCCGCACAGGCGGTGCGCTAAGGGCTTCCGCGCAAAAGTTGCAGGCGCGCGGCAAAATACTGCTGCTCATGGGCGCGCTGGGCCTGCTCGCCGCCTTCGCTGCCAGGCTGTTTGGCGCACTCTGATTCAAGGGAAAGGGTTTGATGGAAGTCGTCAGCAGCAGCAACACCTCGCTGGAAATCCCCGGATACCGGATACTGAAGAAGATCAACCAGGGCGGTATGTCGACCGTCTACCTGGCGATCCAGCGCAGCGTCGGGCGCCAGGTGGCGCTGAAAGTAATGTCCCCGGTACTCAATGCGGACCCCATTTTCAGCGAGCGTTTCCAGCGCGAGGCCAATATTGTCGGCCAGCTGTCGCATCCCAACATCGTCGGCATTCACGATATCGGCCGCTACCGCAGCCTTAACTATATTGCCATGGACTATATGCCCGGCGGCTCTGTCTCCGACCGCATGGCAAAGGGCATCATGGATCCCCTGGACGCCCTGAACGTCGCGCGCCAGATAGCCCTGGCACTGGACCACGCCCACAGCAAGGGCTATGTGCACCGGGACCTGAAGCCAGAGAATATCCTGTTTCGCGAGGACGGCTCGGCGGTACTCACAGATTTCGGCGTGGCCCGAGCCGTCGCCCGCACCACGCGCATGACCAATACCGGGATGGTGGTAGGCACGCCCCACTATATGAGCCCGGAACAGGCCCGCGGCGCCGCGATCGACGGTCGCGCCGACCTCTACAGCCTGGGCGTTGTCTTCTACGAAATGGTCACCAGTGCCGTGCCCTACCAGGCCGACGAGGCGGTGGCCATCGCCATCAAGCACCTCACAGACCCTATTCCCAGGCTGCCGGCGCGCCACTCGCTGTACCAGAACCTGATCGACCGCTTCCTCGCCAAGGATCCCGAACACCGGTTCCAGCGCGGCCTGGATGTGGTGGATGCCATCGATCAACTGATCGCCACTCTGGCGGGTAAACCCGCCGCACAGCCTACCCAACTGAACAATACCTCGGTGCGCGTTTCCAGCCTGATGCGCGCACTGTTGCTGACCCTCTACGGCACCCTGAGCGACCAGATCGCCAGGGCCTGGGCCCGCTGGCGCGACAAGCCATTGAACGAGAATCACCCGCGCGCCGAGCAGGAAACCATCATGCGCATCCACCAGGTGATTCAACAGACACCGCAGCGCAAGCGCCGGCAGTGGCTGTTCGGCAGCCTGGTAACCGTTTCTGCGGCCTTCGCCTGGATGCTATTCAGCCTGATCAGTTTCAAGCTGCAGTGGCAGACAGATCACCCGCTGCTCGACGGCGCCAGCCGATTTACCGCGCAACTGCTGCTGCCGGAAGGTGAGGCGGAAAAACCCGAAGCAACTGAAAAGACTGGCCCCGCGGAGATAACCACAGTGGCGACTCCGCCGGCCCTGGGCGATACAGAACCGCGCAGCGAGCTGCCGCGAGCCGATGCCGGGCCAGCAGAGGTGGCAGTCCCGTCGGCTGCAGAAATTTCTGTCACAGGTGGCGAAGAGCCAGCGGCGACGAAACAGGCCGCCACCGAAGTAACGCCGGTTGCAAAAGCGGAAATCGCGGAAACCGAAGAGGTGCTGCCGGAAGTCTACAGCCTCGATGTGCGCCCGGAGCCGAGTGACGCACGGGTGCGCATTATGAATATCACCCCGCGTTACCGCGCCGGTATCGAGCTGGAACCGGGCAGTTACGACCTGGAAGTGAGCAAACCCGGCTACACCACCGTGCGTCGCTGGATTGCCATAGACGACCGCGATCTGATGTTACCCGTGGAGCTGGAGCGCGCCTGGTACCACGGCAAGAAAATCAGCTCGCGTCTCGCTTCGGGCGGTCGCGGCCCGCAGATGATCGCCATCAAGGCCGGCAGTTTCAGGATGGGCAGCAACCAGCGCGCCGCTGCCAGCCCGGTACACCGAGTCAGAATCGACAGTCCCTTCGCCATCTCCACCCGCGAGATCACATTCGACGAATACGACCTCTTCGCAGAGGCCACCGGTGCCGCCCTGCCCGGCGATGCCGGCTGGGGCCGCGGCGACAGGCCGGTCATCAACGTCAGCTGGCACGACGCCCGGGACTATGTGCAGTGGCTGTCAAGAGAGACAGGCAAGCGTTACCGCCTGGCCAGCGAAGCGGAATGGGAATACGCCGCGCGCGGTGGTGTTCGAACACCCTTCTGGTGGGGCGGCGACAACCCGCGCGGCAAAGCCAACTGCCGACGCGGCTGCGCCAGTGAGTTCAACTCTCTCTTCACCGCGACCAGCGCACCGGTGGGCCACTACCAGGCCAACCGCTTCGGCCTCTACGACACCGCCGGCAACGTGGCCGAGTGGGTTCAGGATTGCTACCTAGGCGATTACAGCAAGAGCCGCAGCGACGCCCGCCCCGTCACCATCAGCAATTGCAAGCTGCGCGCGGTACGCGGCGGCTCCATGCGCGATCCGCTCAACAATATCAGCTCGGATTATCGCGAGGGGCTGGGCCAGGACACCATGTCCAGGGAAGTGGGTTTCCGGGTGGTGATGGAGTTAGAGTGAATGCGGAATGCGGAATGCGGAATGCGGAATGCGGAAATCATTGCCCCTCTTTCCGCATTCGTCATTCATCATTGCGCATTGATTTTCCACACATTGTGAATCTTAGGATTGCGCTGAAAATCCCTGTCCAGCAGTTGCAGCTGCTCCACCGAAAAGTCATCTTTTACTGACTCATCCATCTTGAAACTGCGCAGATTGTTGGAAAACACCAGAGTACCCCCCGGGGCCAGCAGGGCCATGCACTGGCGGATCAGTCTGGCATGATCCCGCTGTATATCCAGCACGCCGCGCATTTTGGTTGAATTGGAAAAGCTCGGCGGGTCGAGGAAAATAAGGTCGTAGTGGCCGCGGCGGTTCTGCTGTGCCGATTCCAGCCACTGCAGGCAGTCCGCTTCCACCAACTGGTGACGGTAGGGATCCATATTGTTGCGGCGGAAATTGCGCGCGCTCCAGGACTGGTAGGTCTTGGACATATCCACGCTGGTACTCTGCTCGCAGCCGCCCAGGGCCGCCTGCACTGTTGCGCTGGCGGTGTAGCAGAAGAGATTCAGGAATTTTTTGCCGCAGGCCCTTTCGCGCAGGTACTGTCGCACCGGGCGGTGATCCAGGAAGAACCCGGTATCCAGGTAGGCCCACAGGTTCACCTCCAGCTCGGCCCCGTACTCGTTCACCCAGAAAGCCTCGGTCCCTGTCAGTTTCCGCTCCTGGGTGCGCTTCTGGTACTGGCTTTCGCCACCTTTGTGCCCCCCCTTATGGGTATGGCGCCGTCGCTCCTTGATACTGATATTGCGCTGGGGAACTTCCAGCACCAGCTCCACCGCGCGCACCAGATCGCGCAGTCGTGTGCGCGCCTTGTTTTCGTCGATGCTGGCCGGCGCTCTGTACTCCTGCACATGGGCGCAAAATACGCCTTCTGTGGAACGGTAAAGATCAATCGCCGCTGCATACTCCGGCAGGTCCGCGTCGTAGAGTCGGTAGCAGTCGACGCCGTTTTGCCTCGCCCATTTGCCGGTGGTGCGCAGGTTCTTGCGCAGCCGGTTAGCAACCATTTCCGCCTCTGCGGAGAGCCTGGGACCGCCCTCCCCTGCAGCAGCCTCCGCAGATTGTTCGCGAATCTGGAACAGCAGCAACTGGCTCGGGATACTGCCGTTGTACAACTGGTACTGCTTGTGGGAGCGCAGGCCCGTCTCGTGCCCCAGCTCCGGATTGCCGGTAAATATACCGGCCCGCCAACCGGGAAATTCCTTCTTGAGTTGGCGGCCGAGTTCGGCGTATGTCTCGCGCAGGGCCTCCTGCTCGCCGAGGCGCTCACCGTAGGGCGGGTTGGTCAATACCAGCCCCGGCTTGACCTCGCGGTGGCTGGGGACCTTGAAGGCCGCCGCTGGACGGCAGCTGACGCGTACATGGCGCTCCAGGCCGGCGCGGGCGATATTGGCCTCGGCAGCGAACAGGACCTTAGCATCGGCATCGTATCCGCGGATCTCCGGTATTTCCTGCGCAAGCCCGGCGCGGCGGCGCTCCAGGGCCTCCTCCCGCAGGCGGTTCCAGATATCGCTCTGGTGATTCAGCCAGCGCTCGAAGCCGAATCCCTGACGCAGAAGGCCCGGCGCAAAATCCGCCGCCATCATGGCCCCCTCGATCAGGATGGTGCCGGAGCCGCACATGGGGTCCAGCAGCGCACCGCCGTCCGCAGCAATCTGCGGCCAGCCCGCGCGCAGCAGCAACGCTGCCGCCAGGTTCTCTTTCAATGGTGCCGCACCTATATGGGTGCGGTAGCCGCGCCGGTGCAGGCTGTCGCCGCTCAGGTCGATGGCGATGTCCAGCCGGTCCCGCTGCAGGCGCAGGGCCACGCTCAGGTCCGGATTCAGCTTGTCGACAAGCGGCCGCGCACCGCTCTGGCGACGCAAGCGGTCGACGATCGCGTCCTTGGCCTTCTGGGCACCAAACTGGCTGTTGCGTATCTCGCGGTTGGTTCCGGAGAACTGCAGCCACAGCCTGCCGGACGGGTTGATATGCTCCTCCCAGGGCTGGGCCGCCACCGCGCCGTAGAGATCCTCGGCGTTGCCGATACGCGCCTGCGCCAGGCGCAACAGTATGCGATTCGCCAGGCGACTCCAGAGACAGCAGCGGTAGGCCAGCTCCAGGGTGCCGGAGAAATGCACTGCAGCCGGCTGCTCGCGTATTTCAACGGCACCGAGCTCGTGCAGCTCAACAGCCAGAAGTCCTTCGAGGCCCTTGGGACAGGTAGCGGTAAACGCCAGTTTTTCGGTCTCTAGTTCGATCAAAATCTCTTACTCACTCGTCGGGACTGCATTTGTTCCCGTCCCTCGGCCACCGTCAGGCACAGAATTCTCTTTTCTGGCGCAAGGATAACTATCAGGTTCCCGGGCCTATACACAATCCTTATATCAGGCGCCACCTTAAGACAAAAGTGTTCGTTCACACACTAATCACATTTTGCTCTACTGAGGTCTGCGCTCATTTCCGCTAGCTTTTAGGAGCCAGCCCACCCGCTCAGCTAGGGAGACGGCGGCTCAGCCAATGAAACAGTGCGTCGCGGCGAGCGCTTTTTTGATTTGCCCGGCCTCACAGTATTCTTGTCCATAGAGTGGTCCAAATAGTGAGGTGCCTGGCAACCCGACTGAAACATTCACTAAGCTTAGAAATACAGGTGTAAAAAACGTTAAAAAACCACTCGCGATAGTGCCAGTAGTGCCTATCCGCAAGAGCCATATGCACCTACACAAAGAGGTACTGCATACGATGAAACGCCAAAAACGTAACCAGTCCGAAAGAGCCTTTTACAAGGGCTACCTGGCCGCCACCCAAAACAAAGCCATGGAAAGTTGCCCTCATGAAAATGGGGATCTTCACCAGGCGTGGGTCAATGGCTGGCGTGAGGGTCGCGAGGATTACTGGAGCGGGTTTGGAGGTTCAACCACTGCGCAGAAACTGGAGACCTTCAGTACGGTAAGCTCGGAGGTTCAACATCCCGACGGCTGGAGTACCGCGTAAGGGCATCCGGCCCAGACCATTTCAAAAGCACTGAGATTTAACTCCGGGAGTCAGCCTGGCTGACTCCCGGAGACAGTGCTTTTTCAATTTTTCCAGGTTTCGCTCTGCCCGCGCCCTAGCTCCTACGCAACAGCGCTATGGCCTCGGCGGCCTCCCGGATCACCGCCGGGCCGCGGTAAATAAAGCTGGTATAGATCTGCACCGCCGTCGCACCCGCGCGAATCTTTTCCGCTGCGCTATCGCCGTCAAAGATTCCACCCACACCGACAATCGGAATCTGCCCGCGCAATTCCCTTGCCAGCTGCGCAATCACTTCGGTGGACTTTTCCTGCAGCGGTTTTCCGCTCAAGCCGCCCTCCTCACTGCCGTGAGGTAAATGCGCTACCGTGGATTTATCGATGGTGGTATTGGTGGCAATAACACCGTCGATTTCAAATTCGCGCAGTGCCTCGGCAATCTGCGCCACGGCGTCGCCTTCGATATCCGGAGCTATCTTCACGGCCAGCGGTACGTAGCGGTCGTTCAATTGCGCCAACTGCTGCTGCTTCTCCTTGATAGAGCCCAGCAGACGGTTCAGGCTGTCGCCAAACTGCAGGTCGCGCAGGCCCTTGGTATTCGGCGACGAGACATTGGCGGTGATGTAATCCGCGTGGGTGTACACCTTCTCCATACACAGGCAGTAGTCGTCCGCCGCCTTCTCCACCGGCGTATCAAGATTCTTGCCCACATTGATACCCAGCACACCGCCATAGCGGCGCCGCACAACCCTCTGCACCAGGTAATCCACACCCAGGTTATTGAAGCCCATGCGGTTGATGATCGCCTCTGCCTCTTCCAACCGGAACAGGCGCGGCTGCGGATTGCCCGGTTGCGGGCGCGGCGTCACGGTGCCGACTTCGACGAAGCCGAAACCCAGTGCCCCCAGGCCATTGAACGCCTGGGCATTCTTGTCGAGCCCGGCGGCCAGCCCCACCGGATTCGGCAGGGTCAGGCCCATCAATTCCACCGGGTCGTCCGCCACTGGCTTACTGAACAGCGACATCAGCCCCAGGCGCTCTGCGGCGCCAATGGCATCCAGCGACAGGTGGTGGGCCCGCTCGGGGTCTAGCGCGAACAGGGCCTTGCGCAGATGTGAGTACATTTCCTTCCTTATTTCCGTCATTCTCCGTAGGGTGCGCATGGCGCACCCTACGCGAGTTCCGGTACGCCAGCTACTCTGCCAGGGATCCCTGGTCCGCGGTGGCGTTGGCCAGGTACATCAGTTCCCGCAGCGCCACGGTAAACATCGCGAAGTCGCTCACCGATGTCGCCTTCAGCTCCGCAACCAGGCTGTTCCAGCGCTGGATTGCGGGCGCCATGATAGCGCTCCAGCGGGACATTGCACCATCCAGGTCCATATCTGCCTCGTTGGCGAGGCGTAGTATGTGCACCGCCAGGCTGGCGAGCTGGCTGTCCAGGTCGTCCATACAGGTCTCGCGGGCCTGGGCCTGCCAGAAACTCTCCACCGGCAGATCGATAATCAGGGTACCGAACCAATGCAACTTCAGCGCATCCGCGATGCGGAAGTAGACAGTTGCCACCTCCTCCACCGGCCGCTCACTGGTACGCGCGGATTCGGAAATACCCAGTGCCGAGTAGAGATAGGTAGGCGACGCGGCCAACAGTGCCACCTGTTCCGGCACCTTGGCCTCCAGCAGCGTCTGGTAGCGGGACTCCCAGTCGCGGCGCGGCTCGCCGGAGAGCACTTCCGGTAGTCCCTTGATCACCCGCTGCACCGACTCCTGGAACAGCGCGCGGTTCTGCGCCGGCTCCAGTTCGTTGCGACGGTTGCGGATAAACCAGCGCGTGGCGCGGCGCACGCGCCCAATCATCGAGTTCGTCAGCTCTATCTGCAGCTTCGCCGGCACCCGGTAGTCCAGCAGCGCCACCTGATCCTGGAACTCCGGCATCAGGTAAACGTCGCGGGCGCTGATATAGGCCGCAGCCACGGCGTTGATATCAGCCCCGGTGGCACTGCTGATACGGTGATAGAAGGTAATCCCCATATTGTTGACCATCTCATTGGCCACCTGGGTTGAGACTATCTGACGGCGCAGCGGGTGGTCGTAGACCAGCTCCCGGTAGCGGGCCACCAGTTCCGCCGGGAAGGCGGACTCCACCGCCTCCTGCACGCGCTGGTTGTCGATGAGCTCGGCCCCGAGCAGCTCCTCCTTCAGCTTTACCTTCACATAGGAAATCAGCACCGACAGCTCTGGGCGCGTCAGGTACTGGAACTGCCCCTTGTTCTGGCGCTCGGTGATCTGTTCGTTATCGGGGATAAACTCCAGGGCCCGGTTGAGGCGCCCCTCGCTCTCCAGTGCGTTGATGGTGCGGCGATACTCGTCCAGTCGCGCGGGCACCTGGTATTCCGCCACGCTGAGCGCGCTGGTCTGGTCGTAGTTGTTGTCCAGCACCAGTTCGGCCACGGAATCGGTCATCTCCTCCAGCAGCTGGTTGCGCTGCTTGTCGGTCAGGTCACCATTGGCCACCACCTTGTTGAGGAGGATCTTGATATTCACCTCGTGGTCGGAACAGTCCACGCCGCCGGCATTGTCGATAAAGTCGGTGTTACAGCGGCCGCCGGAGAGGGCGAACTCGATGCGCCCGCGCTGGGTCATGCCCAGGTTGCCACCTTCGCCGAACACCTTGGCGCGCAGCTCGCGACCGTCGATGCGCAAGTGATCGTTGGACTTGTCCCCCACCTCAGCATGGGACTCGGTGCTGGCCTTGACGTAGGTGCCGATACCGCCGTTCCAGATCAGGTCCACCGGCGCGCGCAGTAGCGCGCTGATTAATTCATTCGGGTTCAGCTGGTCCGCCTCAATCGCGAAGGCGGCCTTCATTTCCGGGGTGATCTTGATCGACTTGGCGCGGCGCTCGAAGATACCACCGCCCTTGGAAATGAGTTTCTGCTGGTAATCCGTCCAGCTCGAACGCGGCAGTTCGAACAGTCGCCTGCGCTCGGCGAAGCTGGCCGCCGCATCGGGATTGGGGTCGATAAAGATATGCAGGTGGTTGAAGGCGGCCTTCAGGCAGATGTGCTCGGACAGCAGCATGCCGTTGCCAAAGACATCGCCGGCCATATCGCCGACACCGATAACGGAGAAGTCCTCCTTCTGCACATCCACGCCCATTTCGCGGAAATGGCGCTGCACGGACACCCAGGCGCCGCGGGCGGTGATACCCATCTTCTTGTGGTCATAGCCCTGGCTTCCGCCGGACGCAAAGGCGTCGCCGAGCCAGAAGTCGTACTCGGCGGCGATGCCGTTGGCGATATCGGAGAAAGTGGCCGTACCCTTGTCCGCTGCCACCACCAGGTAGGGGTCATCGTCGTCGCGGCGCACCACCTGCTCCGGCGGTACAATTTCGCCGTCTTTCAGGTTGTCGGTAATATCCAGCAGGCCGCGGATAAACGTCTTGTAGCAGGCGATACCCGACTCGATGATCGCCTCGCGACTGGTGTCCTCCGGCGGCTGGCGCACCACGAAGCCGCCCTTGGCCCCGGCGGGCACAATCACCGCGTTTTTCACATTCTGTGCCTTGACCAGCCCCAGGATTTCGGTGCGAAAATCCTCCAGGCGATCGGACCAGCGCAGGCCACCGCGCGCCACCTTGCCACCGCGCAGGTGCACGCCCTCCACCCGCGGCGAGTAGACGAAGATCTCGAATTCCGGGCGCGGTTCGGGAATACCCGGGATATTGCGCGGGCTGAACTTGATCGAGATATAGTCCTTGGGCTGGCCGTCTTCGCCCGGCTGGAAGGCGTTGGTGCGCAATGTGGCCAGTATCAGCTCCAGATAACGGCGGATCACCTGGTCCTCGTTCAGGTTGTCAACACCGTCGAGGCCTTCGTGAACCTTCTTGATCAGCCGCTCGATACGGGTCTGGTCACCCTTGCCACTGCTGACACGCGGGTCGAACATGGCGCGGAACAGGGCCACCAGGTTGCGGGTGATCTCCACATGGTTGGCCAGGGTTGCGGCGATATATTCCTGGCTGGCGCTGAACTTGGTCTGCTTCAGGTAGCGGGCGTAGGCGCGTAGCATGGAGACCTCGCGCCAGTTCAGGCGCGCCGCCAGCACCAGGCGGTTGAAGGCATCGCTCTCGGCCACATTGCTCCAGATGGCGGCGAAGGCGTCCTGGAAGAGGCCCCGGGATGCCTGGGCATCGACGCGCGTGGGCAGGCCGAACTCCAGGTGAAACTCGTGCATCCACACATCGGTTTTACCGGCCGGGCGTATCGTATAGGGGAACTCGCCAATCACCCGCAGCCCGAGGTGCTCCAGCACCGGGATCACGTCGGACAGGGTCAGGCCGCTGCCCCAGTTGAACACCTTGAAGCGCAGGCTACCGGCGGCAGCGCCCACCGGCTGGTAGAAACTCATTGCCACCCGGTTGTTTTCGTTCAAGTCCTCGATAGCCGCCACATCCTGTACCGCGATGCGCGGTTCAAAATCCTCGCGATAACCGGCGGGGAAGGCGCGGCCGTAAACGCTGTTGAGACGGCCGCCCTCTTCCTCGCCGTGACTTTCGATCAGAGATCTTTGCAATACGTCTTCCCAGGAGCGGGTTATATCCACGATCTGCGCCTCCAGTCGCGCCATATCGATATCCACCGGCTCACTCGGGGAGACGCGGAACACGAAGTGCACCCGCGCGAGGATGGATTCAGAAAAATAAGTAGTGAAATCGGATTCTCTGGCCTTGATGGCCCGGGCAATATGCGCGCAGATCAGCTCGCGCACGCTGCTGGTGAACTGCTCCCGCGGCACATAGACAGTTGCGGTTACAAACTTGCCGAAGGGGTCGCGGCGCATAAACAGGCGGATATGCGCGCGCTCGTTCATCGACAGCACACCCATCACCGTATCGAACAGCTCCTGGGTGCTGCTCTGGAACAGCTCGTCGCGGGGGAAGGTATCCAGTATGCGGCGCAGGGCCTTGCCGTCGTGGCTGTGGGGTGCCAGGCCACTGGATTCGATGATCGAGGCCATCTTGCGGCGGATAATCGGGATCTTGACCGGGCTCTCGGTGTACACGGGCGAGGTGTAGAGCCCCATAAAGGCCGACTCGCCGATCACCTCTCCTTCGGCGTTGTAGCGCTTGATGGTCACGTAGTCTGAGTAGGCGGCGCGGTGCACCCGCGACTTCACCGACGACTTGGCGAAGGTGAGGAAGTTGGGCCCCTGGTAGAACTTCTGCTTGCCCGCATTGAAGGCGGCCTCCGGGGTCGGCTCCGCCGGCTCTTCCAGTTTCTTGAAGATTCCCAGGCGGCGTTGCTCCACCTCACAGAGGATTTTCTTGTCGCCCTGCTGGCAGAATTCGTACTCGCGGTAGCCGAGGAAGGTAAAATTGCCGTCGCGCATCCACTGCAGGAAGGCACAGGCCTCCTGCAGGTGGGCGTCGCCCTCGGCTGGGCCCTTGCCCCCAAGGCCGGAGTGCAGCTGATCCTCCATGGCACTACAGGTGTCGAGCATGGGCACATAGTCGTCCACCACCAGCTCCACATCGCCGAGCACGTCCTGCAGCGCCGAGGCCAGACTGGAAGCAAAGTCCACAGAGGTATCCAGGTTGATCTCCACATAGATCAACGCCTCACTGGATATACTCTCCTGGGCCGGTTCATCCGGGGCTTCACAGCGCGGCGGCAGCAGCTTCTGCAACTTGCCGCCCTTACTGCGCTGCAGCTGCAGCACCGTACTCTTGATGGAGTGGATCACCGTATCGCGGCGGTTGATTTCGATACGCACCGAGTCCACCAGGAAAGGCATATCCCGCTGCAGTACCCCCACCACCGTGTGGGTACACTCCCAGCCGTCATCTTCCAGACGCGGGTTGAATACCCGCACCTTGGGCTTGTCACCGGAGCGCTGCTGGATAAAGTTCCACCAGCTGTAGATACAACCGTAGATATCGACCAATCGTCGGCCCGCCAGATCCTCCAGTGGATACTGGTGCAGAAACTGCTCGGCAAAAGCCACAACCGGCCCCGCCTGCTCCGCCAACTTTTCCCGAATCAATGCGCTGACCTGCGCCACCAATTCTTCGCGGCTGTCGGTGATAACCGTCGCCATATTCACGCAGAACCTCCCGAGTTCTTTCTTTTTAACATCGGCTCCGGCTGCTCCAGATCCGAAATAACTGTCGTCTCATCCCCGCCCCGGTGATTTCACCGCAACAGGTATCTAAAATTTTGCCGAATCAACTCCTGGCGCCACCCCTGGCTGAACTTTGCACAGTGACAGGGGTCTACCGGCAGCCCGGCGCTTGCCTCTGTAACAGGTGCCGCTAAAATCAACACGTCCGCCGAATTGGCGGCGACTATATATAGAAGATGATAGATAGCCGTCCGGGCGGACGGGGACAGGATCATTCGCAACAGAAGTGACACTAATAGGGCAGACGCTAACGCTATGGAAGCAAACCGAAACACCAGGGAACGTATCATCGCCCTGGGCGACTGGCTGGGGCAGCAGATCATCGGCCAGGAGACCCTGGTCAACCGCATACTGATTGCCCTGCTGGCGGACGGCCACCTGTTGGTGGAGGGGGCGCCGGGGCTGGCCAAAACCAAGGCGATCAAAACGCTGGGCGAGGCTATTGAGGGTGATTTCCATCGCGTCCAATTTACGCCGGACCTGTTGCCGGCAGATATTACCGGCACCGATATCTACCGACCGGAAACCGGAGAGTTCCATTTTCAGCCCGGGCCTGTATTCCACAACCTGGTGTTGGCCGACGAGATCAACCGCGCGCCGGCCAAAGTGCAGTCGGCACTGCTCGAGGCCATGGCCGAGCGCCAGATCAGCGTGGGCCGCAAGACCTATCCGCTACCGGATTTATTCCTGGTGATGGCGACACAAAATCCCATAGAACAGGAAGGGACCTATCCGCTGCCGGAGGCACAATTGGACAGGTTCCTCATGCAGGTGAATCTTGCCTATCCGGGTGCCGACGCGGAAGCGAAAATTTTGCGCCTGGCCAGATCCGAGGCAAGCCTTGGCGAAAATCGCCCTTCCGACCTGATCAGCCAGGAAACCATTTTCCGCGCCCGCAGCCAGATCCTGGAGATGCAGATGGTGGAGGCGGTGGAGACCTATACTGTCCAACTTGTCATTGCTACACGCGAGCCGGCGAAGTATGACAGCGAGCTGGCATCCTGGCTAGATTTTGGTGCAAGCCCGCGAGCCACCATTGCACTGGACCGCTGCGCCCGCGCCCGCGCCTGGCTCGCCGGCCGCGACTTCGTCACCCCGGACGATGTGATGGAAGTGGCCCCGGACATATTGCGTCACCGCCTGCTGCTCAGTTTCGAAGCCGAAGCCGCCGGCGTCACCGCCGACCAGGTGATTGCGCGGCTGCTGAATCAGGTGCCGGCGATCTGAGTTCCCCCTCGCCCGCTTGCGGGAGAGGGGCCGGGGGAGAGGGAAAAATCACCTTGGTCGAAGCATTGAACCACAAAGAACTGGAACTCCGCGGCGCCTACCCCCAGGTGGAGCCGCTGGTGCAGCTGCGCCATGTCGCCCGCCAGCTGCAGCTGTTCAGGCCCCGCCTGGCCCGCAGCGACCAGGCCGGCGGCCTGCTCACCCGCTACCGCGGCCGCGGCATGAACTTCGAGGAAGTGCGCGACTACCAGCCCGGCGACGACGTGCGCTCCATCGACTGGCGCGTGACCGCACGCACCGGGGCAACCCATACCAAGCTGTACCAGGAGGAGCGGGAGAGACCCGTGGTCATACTGCTCGACCTGCGCTCACCGATGTTTTTCGGCAGCCACCTGGCGTTCAAGTCTGTCGCCGCCAGCGGTATAGCCGCTGCCCTCGGCTGGGCTGGCCTGCAACACAGTGATCGCATAGGCGCGCTGCTCTTTGCCGACGACGGCATAGACACTGTGCGCCCGCGCCGCAGCCACCACGCGGTGCTGGCGATGATCCACACCATAGTCGCCCGCGCGGGCGAACTGACGAGCCCCATTGCCGAAAGCGGGAGTCAGTCGATGAAAACGCTGCTCGAGGAGGCGCGCCGCATCGCCCGCCCCGGCAGCGCCCTCTTCCTGATCAGCGACTGCCACGACCTGGACCATCGCTGCTCCCAACCACTTTACCTGCTGACCCGCCACGCCGACCTGCAGGTGATTCGCATCGCCGACCCGCTGGAACGGCAACTACCGGCCCAGCCATTGACCATCTCCGACGGCCGCCGCCGCACCTTTTTGAACACGGCCAGCCGCCCGTTGCGCGAACACTTTGCCGAAAAGCAGGCCCAGGCCCGCACGGATGTCGAACAACTCTGCCGCAAGCACCGGCTGCCACTACTGGACTTCGACAACACCCAGCCGCTGATGCCGGCCCTGCTGTCATTCTACGGCGCGCGCCAGCAGACCCGCCGGAGGCGGGCAAAGTGAAGCCTCCAATTCCCGCTTCCGTGGGGTGCGCCGTGCGCACCGAAAGACCCCAATGGTGCGCACGGCGCACCCTACGAAGCGGTAACCGACTGCATTCAATGTACTTCGATACTTTCCGCAGCACTCCCTGTAGGAGCGGCGGGGCGACCGCCCGCCGTTGGCCGCGATCGATCTCCGCAACAACCGGGGAGCCGGCATCGTGAGACAACTTCTCCAACAGCAGCAATCCACGCCGCCGCTGTCGCCCGAAGCCCAGGAGCTGCTGGCCCAATTGCGCGATATCCGCGAACCGGCCCCGATCAGCTGGTGGCCGCCCGCTCCCGGCTGGTGGTTGCTGGCGCTCCTGTTGCTGGCCTGCGCCACAGTCATCTTTTTATGGCTGCGCCACAAACGCCGGCAAAAGCTGCACAACCGCTATCGCGTCGAGGCCGTCAGACTTCTCGAAGAGATAGACACCGCCGACCCGGTGGCCCCCCAGGAAATCAATGAACTCCTCAAACGCGTCGCCGTCACCAGCTACGGCCGCACCACCTGCGGCAACCTGACCGGCCAGGCCTGGCTGGAATTTCTGCAGGTCACGGCCGTCGTCGACTGCACTAACCAAGTAAGACAGGTGGTGCTGCAACACCTCTACCGCAAAGACACAACCGATGCGGCCGGCAACGAGGCATTTCGCGACTACGCTATGCAATGGGTGCAGGGCCACGGCGATACCTTCCCCGCGGCCGGCCAGACCGCAGCGGAGGCAAGCCGTGTTTGAGTTCGCCTGGCCCTGGGTTTTCGCCCTGCTGCCACTGCCACTGCTGGCCCGCTGGCTGCTGCCACGCGCCAGGCCGCTCAGCAGCGCCCTGAAAGTACCCTTTTATTCGGAGCTGTCCCTGCGCGGCTCCGGCGAACAGGGCAATCTGTTGAATCTATTGCTATTGACCCTGCTCTGGATTCTGCTGATCGGGGCCGCGGCGCGACCCCAGTGGTATGGCGAACCCATCTCCCAGGTCAGCAGTGCACGCGACCTGCTTGTCGCGGTGGATATTTCCGGCAGTATGGAAACCCCGGATATGCTGCTGGGCGGCCGCCCGGCGATGCGCATCGATGCGGTCAAACAGGTGGTCGGCGATTTCGTCGAGCGTCGCCAGGGCGATCGCCTGGGCCTGGTGCTGTTTGGCACCCGCGCCTATCTGCAGGCGCCACTGACCTACGACCGCGAAACCGTCGGCACGCTGCTGCGAGAGGCGCAGATCGGCTTCGCCGGCCAGGGCACCGCCATCGGCGACGCCATCGGCCTGTCGGTCAAACGCCTGACCCAGCGCCCGGCGGAACAGCGCGTACTGATACTGCTGACCGACGGCGCCAACACCGCCGGCGAGGTGTCGCCACTGAAAGCCGCCGAGCTGGCGCAACAGGCGGGTGTCACCGTCTATACCATCGGTGTCGGCGCCGAGGAGATGGTGCAGCCGGGCCTGCTCGGCAGCCGCTTCGGCAGCCGCAGAATCAACCCCTCTCGCGACCTGGACAGCGAAACCCTGCAGGCCATCGCCGACAAGACCGGCGGCCGCTACTTCCGCGCGCACAGCCCGCAGGAGCTGGCACAAATCTACGCCGAGCTGGATCGGCTGGAACCTGTTGAGCAGGAGGCCGAGAGCTACCGCCCGCTGAAATCTCTGTATATCTGGCCACTGGGCGCCGCGCTGCTGCTAGCCCTGCTCTGGGCGTCAGTGCCGCTATTGATTAATCGCCTTTCCGTGGGAACTGGCCCCGCTAGCGAAACCTTCAATCGGAGCCGATCAGCCTGATGTTTTTCTCCGAACTCCACCAGTTCCACTTACTGCGCCCCCATCTATTGTGGCTGCTGATCCCCGCTGCCCTGCTCTGCTGGGCCCTGGCGCGCACGGTGCTGAACAGCGGCCAGCTACAGAGAATCGTCGACCCGGATTTACTGCCCCACCTGATTCTGCGCGGCGGCGCCAAACGCCCCTGGCTATTCGCTCTGATTTTCGCCCTGCTCGCCGGCACCATCGTCGCCCTCGCCGGCCCCAGCTGGCGCAAACTGCCAACACCGGTCTACAGCAACCAGGATGCCCTGGTGATACTGCTCGACCTGTCGCCGTCGATGATGGCCACCGACCTGTCGCCGGACCGCCTGACCCGCGCGCGCCTGAAAATCCTCGACATACTGCGCCAACGCAAGGACGGCCTCACCGCTCTGGTCGCCTACGGCGGCGAAGCCCATGTGGTGACGCCACTGACCGACGACACCGCCACCATCGCCAACCTGGTGCCGGCACTGTCGCCGTCGATAGTGCCGGTACCCGGCAGCAATATCGAGATGGCGGTGGAAACCGGCATTCGCCTGCTGAAGGATGGCGCCGCCGGCCGCGGACAGCTGCTGGCGATTACCGATGGTATCGACGAGATGGCCCTGGATACCGTCGCCGGACTGGCGGCCGGCGCCAACATTGAGCTGAGTATTCTCGCCGTCGGCAGCGGCGAGGGCAGCCCAATTCCCCGCGGCAACGGCGGTGGTTTTATCACCGACGACAATGGGGCCATTATCATTGCCAATTTTGATGCGAGAGACCTGGCAAAGCTGGCCCGCGACAGCGGCGGCCTCTACGCCAGGATCAGTGTCGACGACAGCGATATCGCCCAGCTGCTGCCGGATACCGAAGCGCCGCAACAGGCCCAGCTCACCGAGCGGGAATTCGATCAGTGGCGCGAGGAGGGCCCCTGGCTCGTACTACTATTGCTTCCCCTGGCCGCCCTGCTGTTCCGCCGCGGCGCTCTCGCCTGCGCCCTGCCCCTGTCTTTCGGGGCGCTGCTACTCTCGTCACCCCAACAGAGTCAGGCATTCGAATGGAAGGACCTGTGGCAGCGCGAAGACCAGCAGGCCGAACGCCTGCTGCAACAAGGCGAAGCGGAACAGGCCGCGGAGACTTTCGAAAACCCACAGTGGCGCGGCGCCGCCAACTACCGCGCCGGCGACTTCCCCGCGGCCGAGCAAGACTTTTCCCGCAGCGGCGATGCCGAGGGCCTGTACAATCTCGGCAACAGCCTGACCCAGCAGGGCCTCTACAACGAGGCCATAGATGCGTACGACGAAGCGCTGAAGCAGGATCCGCAACTTGCCGATGCCGAACACAATCGCGACATCGCCGAAAAGCTGAAAGATCTGCAGCAACAACAGCAGCAACAACAGCAACAGCAATCGCAACAGGACCAACAGCAGTCCGACGAGCAACAACAGCAGCAATCCGGTGACAGCCAACAACAGCAGAGCCAGGAGCAACAGAGTCAGCAGGATGCCGGCTCCCAATCAGAGCCGTCCGAGTCCGAACAACAGCAGCAGCCCTCCGAGCAGCAGGCACAGAACGGCGAACAACAGGATCAGCAAGAGCAGCAGCAACAGGCCGACCAGCAGCAAGGCGAGGAACAGGAACAACAGCAGGGCGAACAACAACAGGCTGGCGCCGAAGAGAGCCCCCTGGACCCCGAGACACAACAGGCCCTGGACCAGTGGCTGCGCCAGATCCCCGACGACCCCGCCGGCCTGATGCGCGAGAAATTCAAATACGAAAGCCTGCAGCGCCGCCGCGCCTACCGCAGCGGCGAATGGCAGCCCCCGGCAAACGGAGCCACGCAACGATGGTAAGTAAATGCGGAAAGCGGAATGCGAAATGCGGAATTGGTCGCAACCTCTCCCCGCGCGGACCTGTAGGAGCGGCCCATGGCCGCGATCGATCTCCCCGTACCCTCTGGATCGCCAGAATCCTGCAGGCGCTCCTACTTCTGCTAATAACCAACTTCGCCCAAGCCAGCGACCTCACCGCCACCGTAGACCGCAACAAAATCGGCATAGACGAAACCCTGAACCTGCGCCTGCGCTACTCCGGTGACGAGTCCGGCGGCCAGCCCGACTTCGAACTGCTGGAACAGGATTTCGACATCCTCTCCCGCCAGCAGTCCAACCAGTACCGTGTCATTAACGGCCGCGCCGAGAGCTTCGTCGAGTGGATGCTGACCCTGGCCCCCAAACGCGAGGGCAACCTCTTCGTCCCCTCCCTGCACTACAAGGGCCAGGTGTCCGACGCCATTCCGATCATCGTTAGCGAAGCGGGCGCCGGCCCCGATGCCGGCGATCGCCAGGCCTTCCTGGAAGTCGAACTGGACAAGGAAAAGGTCTACGTACAGGAACAACTGCTGGTAAAAGTGCGCCTCTACACGAAGGTGGGCCTGCACGATATCGCCACAGAACCCCTGCAGATTCCCGGCGCCCATGTGGAAAAGGTCGATGAACAGCGCTACGAGCGCCGCATCAACGGCATAGGCCACGCCGTCTATGAACTCACCTATGCCGTCTTCCCGGAGAGCTCCGGCCAGCTGACCATACCGGCACTCAACTACGTCGCCGTCGCCGGCCGCCGCGACCCCTTCTCCCTGTTCAACCGCAACAGCCAGCGATTGCGCCTGCGCTCCCAGGCCGAGAGCATCGAAGTGCAGCCCAAGCCCGACAGCTACAGCGGCACCCACTGGCTGCCCGCCGCCAGCGTGGGAATTGTGCAGAGCTGGAGCCAGGATCCCGAATCCTTCACCGTCGGCGAGCCCATCACCCGCATAGTCACCCTGCGCGCCGAAGGCCTGCGCGCCGCCCAGCTGCCGCCATTGCCCAGACTCAACGTCGAGGGCCTGAAGACCTACCCCGACCAACCGCAACAGGACGACCAAGTCGGCCAGAATGGCATCACCGGCAGTCGCATAGAGACCACCGCCATAGTCGCCACCAAACCTGGCGATTACCAACTGCCGCCGGTCACCATCACCTGGTGGGATACCAAAACCGGCCGCCAGCGGGCCACCCAGCTGCCCGCCTTTCGCTTCACCGTCGCCGGCGGCGCGGCAGCCACCACAACACAACAGCCCGGCAGCATCCCCGACCTCAAGCCCGGCGCCACGCCGACCGCGATGCAGGACAACTTTTGGCGCAACCTGGCCATAGCCGCCCTCGCCTCGCACCTGCTGTGGTTGCTGTATTTCTATCGCCGGCGCGGCGGAACCAACAACCAGAGCCCCGCAGCCGCGAAGCGCCCGCCGAATGCCGAACAGCAGGCACGGGCGCTGGAAAGAGCCGTAGAGAGCGGAGACCCCGCACATATCCAGCAGGCCGCCCTGAACTGGCTCCGCACCCGCTGGCCCCGGGTAAACGGAAACAGCCTTAGCGAAGCCAACCGGCAACTGAATTTCGAAGAGCTGGAGAAACTGCAGGAACTGCTGGACGCGGCCCTCTACCTGACACCGCCAAAGCCGCTAAACCGGCAGCAGGTGCAGATACTGGTAAGCCGGTTATTGAAAAGAGAGCTGAAAGATAGCAAAACGGAGAGCGACAATCCCCTGCCGGACTTATTCACCCAGTAGGGTGCGCCGCGCGCACCAGAACCATCTCTGCGCGGTGCAAGCCCAGTTGGTGCGTACGGCGCACCCTACGGACACAATGTAGGAGCGGCGGGGCGGCCATCCGCCCATGGCCGCGATCAGTCCAGCCGCTCTACAAAGATTTATGACCGAACCTTCGCCCTAGCAAAGACTCCATAAGCCCCAACGTCTGCTCCGCCGCCGAATCCCAGGAAAATTTCTGAACTCGAAGCCGTGCCTTTTGTTGCAATGAACGCACAGTGTCGGATTCTTGCGTCAAAGAAATTAAAGCCGTTGCCATCTGCTCGACACTCTCCGGGTTCACCAGCAGCGCCGCGTCACCCGCCACTTCCCGCATAGCGCCTCGGTCCGAAGTCACTACCGGCGTGTTCTGGCTGTAGGCTTCAACAATGGGCAAACCAAACCCTTCATACAGCGACGGCATCAACAATGCGCGGGCATTTCGATAGAGGCCTGGTAGCTCGGTATCGGGTACATAGCCCAGTAACTCCACATGCGCGCCCAGATCCAGCTCGGCGATCAACTGCTGCAACGCCGGCAGGCCCCAGCCCTTGCCGCCGCAGATCTTCAAGGGCAAAGGCTCCCCGCACGACTTCACGCACTGACGGTATGCCCGGAGGAGGTTCGACAGGTTTTTCCGCGGTTCCAGCGTGCCCACAAACAGGAAGTAGTCACCCTCACAACAACCCTCGGCGGGCGCAAGGAATGGTGCCTCGTAAATCGTAGTGACGTCTGCCTCGGGGCAGATGAACTGAATTTCGTCCGTAGTGGAATCGGAAACGCTGATCACTCCATCCGCCTTGCGAATGGAAGGCGGCATCAGGTTCGCATCCAGAATACGCCCAAAGCGGGACATGGTTTCCGGGAAGCGCTTCCACACCAGATCGTGAATCGTCACTACCGAACGAATGCCGCTCCCCAACAGCAATGGCAGATGATGCCGGGGAGACCAAAAGAGATCGATCTTGTCCTTTCGGCACCAGACCGGGTACGCTAGCTGGGAAAAAAACGAGCCGGCCGCCGGCGGCATAAATCCCGGGAAACGAACCCGAACATTCTCAGGCAACTGCTCTGGCCATAACAAAGGCCTGTCGCTATACAGGTACCAATCCCAGCCCTGCTCAACCAGGCGAGACAGAATGGCCTGCGTATAGCGCCCTATTCCGGTAGTCGGAAATGACAGGGGCCTTGCATCTACCGCTATTCGATACATCAGGCAACTGCCTGCTTGTCGGCGCGCTCGGTGAGTACCCGGCGATACAAGTGCCCGTAGGCCTCCGCCATCTTCCGACCGGTAAACGTCGCCTCATATCTCGCTCGCGCGGCACTGCCCCAGTCAGCCGCCTTTTCCCGATTTCCGCTGAGATCCAGCATGGCCGCTCGCAGCGCGCTCACGTCCGCCGGTGGAATCACATGCCCGGTCTCTCCGTCGAGATTCACAAAGCTGGTTCCGGTGCCGATATCACAGGAAATCAGCGGCTTGCCGGCCATCATGCCCTCGAGCAGCGTGACCCCGAAAGCCTCAGAGCGCAGGTGCGATGGGAAGACCACCGCCCGGCAAAGGTGGAGCAGTGCCATCTTCTCTTCGTCGTCGACATGGCCGAGAAAGTGGACATTCTCCGCCCCCAGGGAATTCGCAAGGGCCCTGAGTCGCTTCTCTTCCGGCCCCTTACCAGCGATCAGGATGGGAAATGGCAAGCCGGGCGCAGAGCGCACTAGGAATTCCAGCCCCTTGTAATAGCGAAGCGCCCCGACGAACAGCATAAATCCGTCATCGAAACGCTCACGCAATGTCTCGACAGACTTGGCGGCAGGTTGCGGGTAGCTGGACTCGGATATACCCAAGGGTATCACCTCCACCTTGTCGACAAACTCCCGCAACACCGGACTGGAGGCCAGATAATCGGGCGAAGTGGCAACGATCCTGTCGGCCCGATTCAGGAACAACCGCATCAGGGGCCCATAAACGGCGCCAAGGGCTCGCTGCCGAACAATATCGGAATGGTAGGTCACGATCAGCGGCCGGCGCCGGCCACCCAACAAGTACGACAGATCCCCAAATGGCCAGGGAAAGTGCAAATGCACAATATCAGCCTGTTTTTTGTACAGATCCGATACCAGGCTCGGCCCCATACAGCAGGAAGCCATGGAAAGCCAGCGGCGCTCAGCTTTTACCGGGATGCCGTTCACCGACACCGCGCCGGGCGTATTGGACAGGGTCAGCACCTCGGAACCAGCCGTGTAACGCGCCATCTCAAAAATTGACTGCTCGATCCCCCCCTGGGTTTCCGGGTAGAAAGTGCGATAGCAGTGGAGAACCTTCATAGATAAGCAGTATATTTATTGATCGCTTTTGGAGCGGCACGGCTTTACCGGTTTTCCGCGCCGCCGTTAACCTGTTGTTTTTACGGAGGTTACTGTATATTAAGCGGCTGATTGGCGCCATGAAGAATGTCGATTTTCAGGCATCTTGCGCCTCCTGAGCTCCCCTCTCAATTCTCGCGACGGGACTAAATGCGAATATCCGCCTTAGGCTGTTAGACATATATGCGGAAATACCTGGATCTCATCTGGCTGCGCGGAATCGGCGCGCTCAAGGCCGACACCAAGCAGTCCTATCTCGGCATGCTCTGGTGGGTGCTTGAGCCGCTACTTATGGCCGCCCTTTTCTATCTGGCATTTGCGAGTGGCGTCAGGGGCGAAGGTCAATCCGGCAGCAATTTTGTTTATTTTTTGCTCACAGGGCTCTTTCCCTTTAAATGGACAGCCTCCGCTCTGACAGGCGGCTCCAACTCGCTGATCAATAGTAAAGGCATACTCGGCCAGACTTACCTGCCCAAGTGGATATTTCCCTCGGTTGCCAACCTGACAGCTTTGATCAGATTTTCGTTCGTGTTTCCTCTCATGCTGCTATTGGTAATCATAGGCGGCTACGAACCCAGTACAGGCTGGCTGACAATCGTGAATGTGATCCTGTGTCAGATACTGTTTAATCTGAGCGTCAGCTTTCTCCTGGCCGCATCAGTGCCCCTGATCCCGGACCTGACACACCTGGTTCCGCTGGTCATCATGGCGATGATGTTCACCTCTGGAATCTTCTTTGATATCAGCGAAAGGCCCGATGAGATACAGGCAATACTGCGCCTAAATCCCTTCGTGACTATTCTGGAAGGATATCGGGATGTTCTTCTGCACGGGAGAACAGCCAGTTTCTCGGCACTTGCCTACCCCGTTATAGCCAGCATCACCGCCTTTGCCGCGGGAATTGCACTGCTTGTTCGTTTCGACCGCTACTACCCGAGAGCCCTACCATGAATCGCGAGATCATGACCTTTGACAATGTCGGGCTCGCCTATCGTCGCAGCCTGAACCCCTTTTCTGAAAAGAACTGGGTGCTTAAGGACATAAGCTTCCAGCTGTACCGCGGTGAAGTGCTCGGCGTAATCGGCCGCAACGGAGCGGGGAAAAGTACCTTGTTGCGACTGCTGGCCGGAATTATCGCGCCGAACCAGGGCAGTATAAGCAAGGAAAGAGGCATCCGCTCGCAGCTGCTGACCCTGAACCTGGGCTTTATTCACAAACTCAGCGGTTTCGATAATGCCATCATGTCGCTGGTCACTCAGGGCAAGACTATCAAAGAAGCCCATGAGCTGGTGGCAGGCGTAATCGATTTCTCCGGCATCGGACACCTGATGGATCACTCCGTCAGCACCTATTCCGCCGGCGAACGGGCCAGACTCGGCTTTGCCATAGCCATGCAGGCAACGCCGGACATTCTGCTCCTGGATGAGATGCTGGGCGTCGGCGACAAGGAATTCAAGGTTAAATCCGGCAAGGCCCTGAAAGAACGGGTACAGTCCGACCAGACTGCGGTGCTTGTCTCCCATTCTCCCACGACTATCCGCAAGTTCTGCGAAAGGGTTCTGTGGATCGAAGAAGGTGCCGTCAAAGCCCTCGGCCCAGCTGATACTGTGCTGGACGAATACGAAGAAACAGCTCCGACTCGCGGTAATAGCCCCAGCAAAACAACAACAGCTACGGCCGCCTGAAAAGCCAACCGTACGGGCAGCTCCCTGCCCGCCCTACGACTGCACGAATAGCAGCTTCCAATCGAAACACATACAGCTCAATCGAAACTGTAAGCCAGTGCTCACCGCTGCTCCCAAACCGTAACCTGGCTGTCTTAATACCGAAACAGTCGCCGCTCATCATACTCCCACTGAGAAAGACTGGCAGAACACAGCCAGAAATAAGAGTGTCTCAGAAAATCGGGGGAAGCGGCGGCGATGAGAACTGCATATATCCATATCGGAACCGAAAAAACCGGTTCCACATCGATCCAGGCACTCCTTAAAGAAAACAGCGCAGTCCTTCGAGAGCGTGGCTACCATGTCGCCAACATCCACTGCCCGACCAATCACATGGATTTCGTCGCATATTGTATTGACCGCTATCCGAGCACCCAACAAAAGCGCTGTTAAATTTACTCAATATAAACGATCCTGTTCAGCACCTGAACTGGAAAAGCAAATTCAAATCAAACGTCGACCGACAATTATAGAAAGCGCATCCGTATAACAACCTTGTAATCACTTCCGAGCATTTCCACTCTCGAATTAAAAGTGTCGACGAAATAATAAATCTTAAAGAGCTCTTAAGCCCCTATTACAGTCACTTTAAAATAGTGGTTTACCTGCGCCGCCAGGACAAGCTGGCCTTGACCCTGTTCAATGAAGCTCTTAAATATGGTGGCGCAGGAAATAACCCGCTTTACGCAGGACAGAACCCTGACAGCAGCTATTACGACTACCTCAATCTTATTGAGATGTGGGCAAGCGTATTTAGCACAGAGAACATTTCAATTCGGCTATTCGACGAGATAAAATCCAACAATCAGTGCCTCTATAAAGACTTCCTAAATGAAATTAAAATAGAACGCCCGTGTGGATTTTTACGTCCAGCAAGAAAGAACACAGCCCTTAGCGGATACAAACAGAACTTGCTGCTTCTATTGAGTCAAATCCAGCAATCAAACGGGGAGCACGGTCAGATATGCTCTGAGCTAAGAACTCACATTATAAATTCCAGAAATAACTCACCAGAAATACCGCAACTTCAGGCATCCAGAGAAGAACGCACACAATTCTTAAATCGCTTTTCACAGAGCAACCGCCAGCTATCAGAAAAATGGTTGAATGGAAGAGCCTTTGGAATTGATCCCGCCGCCGTCACGGAATTAAACCAGAATCAACCCATGCCTGCTAGCCGCCCAGGAAAAGAAGTAGTTGAAGAGCTATTAGTCGAAGAAATACGACTCTTTTTGGATAGCAAACTTAAAGAAAAAATTGCACACAGCCACAATTCAGACCAACTTCAATACTGCATTAGTGCTGCTATCGCTATCAGCGCGAACTTAAATACAAAAAAAACGAACCATTTAGTTCAAGAAATTAAAATTCGCTGCGGCTCTCACACCGATACCAAGCGTGTAACCAACTGCATGTTTCCAGGTTAATCCAATCCATCAGAAAAACCCTGATAAGTTAATACATGAATCCTTCAACCTAATGGCGATATTTCGAAAAACCTTTAAAGTCCATTTGGAACCAGTTTTATGATGCGCACCACCAAGATATGGCTTTTCATACAAAACCTACAACCAGAAATAAAAACACCTGAAGATTAACAAATCTAAGCTAATTGCACCTCCATTAAGAACCGCACAACCTCCTCAACTCTTCAGACCAATATTCCGCAACTAACTTTGTCAACTCAGTCGCACTCTTATCTACGCGCTCCGCCGAAATTTCAAGCCTTTCCACTAGCGCCATCAGAATATCTCTTTTGGACTTTTCTGTTATTTCTCCAGCAGGAGAAAAGTTTCTCAATGAAAAATTACCCCCAAAAAAATAGCGTCTAGAAATTCTGACATTGTCCCGGCGATAGTATTCCATTAACTCTTCATAATCATTCTTAGTGGAAAAGTAATTATTCGTATCGTGATCAAGCTCAGGAAATTTACTCCGGACCAGTTTATCGAGAATCAACGCCAGCCGACAGGCCAAACCATAATGTGCAGCATGATCGACAGAATAATCCATCTGCGCATTAATATCGCGAAGCACACTAATAGCGGCGGAAGACACCGACTGATTGGCTGCAAATCCGGGAGTATCTACATTCAAATCATTAATGCCAATTGCCGTCAACATATCCTTTATGACGTTTCCCCCGGTCAACTTCTCCCGATCAAAGATTCGCACTCGTATATTTTTTTTTCCGAGCTCCCTCTCCCATGATTTTAGCATGTCCCCATAAAGCAACAGGCCCTTTCTCGGCGTATCACGTAAGTGCTCAGAGAACGAGACGGTGCAGGCATGTTTTTTGACCAGCTCGTTGTACATTGAGGATAAAGCCTGGTCTTGATATCGGAGATACACCACCAATATCAACTCAAATCCTTCAAAATCGCGCTTGAGCTGCTTAATCTGGGAACGAGTCAAATATTCAAACATCTCGCTCGAAATGATAAAGCTATGGCAATCCGAGTTGCCGATTTCATTTCGAATGGCAGAGACTTCACCAGAACATGCATCATCCATTTTGTAGACCCTGGCAAGTTGGTGGTGGCTCGCTCCGCCCTCTGCTCTACCAGCACGGATATAATGGAATCCTCTTGAGGCCAGCAGCCCCGTATTCTGATGAAAAAACTTTTGGATCGCTGTTGTTCCGGTCTTGGAAATACCTATATGAATATAGATATTCTTATTATTCTGAGATTCTCCAATACCGGTAATTTTTTTTCTTAGTCGAGATAACATAGGCAATCAAACTGATTGAGCAAGTGAGCGCACGATTTCCAAAGCGGAATGCAGTGACTTCTCCAGACCTTCAATATCTGTCGGCCTTATTCCTGCAAGAGATTTTTTAATATCGGTAGTCGATATATCCTCCGTTCTGTCGAGATAAACAACTTCACAAGCCTCTGATAGCTCGTCAAACCTTCCTCGCCAGTCCCCCCCCATTCCGAATACAGTTGCGCCCGTACGCTTGATATCTGCCCTTTTCTGTTCCCAATCGTTTTCCGGAAAGACTTCGTCTACATAACCAGAAGACAACAGAATCTCCTTTCTCTCCTCGTAGGAATAAAAGGACTTCTTGCCTTTATTGGCATTGAATTCGTCAGTGGATAGCCCCACCACCAGCCGGTCCCCCAGCGCCCGCAGCCGCTTCAGGATTCGCACATGGCCAACATGGAACAGGTCAAAAGTACCGTAGGTGAGAACCGTTTTAACTTTTCCGTCGGCATAGTAATCCAGGGGGTGATTTACGCTGGATTCCGGAATGTTATGACAGTAATTCAGTATGCTCTCATCCCGAATCGGGTACACGCCCTGTTCCTTGAGGACTTCGATCTCCGGCTTGAAATGGTCGAAATTGTTGTGCCGGGCGACTATCGCTTCATCCAGGCCAAAACCGCTTTGTGCAAAATAGTGGCGGTAATCCCCTATTCCCTTGATCTTAAGTGGGCCAAAGTCGTAGTCCCTCAGTGGATAGAGGTCTTGGACGCGGATATAGCGCTTCTTGAACCACTTGCGGAACTCAGGCGTCTTGTAGTGCAGGCAGAGTTCACCATCGATTTCCTCGCGCTTGCCGATGAAAACGTCTATCTGCAGATAGGTTCCCGATGGGCAGATTTTTTTGCTGGTGCACTTGAACTGGTATAGATGCTCACACAGCTTGTCTTTGAGAGTAACGCCGTACTTTTCAAGCTCCGGGATCAGTTTTAGGAAGTCATCCTCAAATACTTCCTCCACCATCACATCCAGGTCATCGTCCCAGGGAATCATGCCCTCGTGGCGGACAGCACCGAGCATGGTCCCGGAATGAGCGAAGAATTCTACGCCGTTGCGCTCCAGAACCTGGCGAAACACATCGTAGAAACGGTAATAGCTGGCGATAATGCCATCGTTCAGAATCACACGCCTGAAAAAATCGTGCAGATCCACCTTCTGTTCGGCTACTTCCATAACTGTCTTGTCTCTAATTAGACGCCCGCTCGGGAATCTCAGGAAAATTTGTTTAGTACCGATTGATAAGTTGCGGCTATATCTTCTGCCCGCCCATTGAACTCCTTTGGTAGATGCCCTTTTGTCGACAGGGACCTCCCGGAAAGCTGAGATACACCGGAGCGGCTGAAACCAAAATTCTGCTGTAGCCAGATATCGTCCGCCATATATCGCGACAGAAAACTCTTAATCTGCGCATTGGAACTGAAGAAGCTGTCAGGTGAATTTTTTGGTTCAAAGTCTTTGTCGAGTCGCAATGAAAAGTGTATGGCGATCGGATAATGCAGATCGCGAATACCCTGGCGGCGGAAGTGCATGCGCGCAAACTCCACCGCCTGAACGGATGGGCTGGGATTCAATCTCTTTTCCGCTCCCTCTTCCACATCAGGCTTGTTGATACCGCATTCACGGGATAATAGTTCCCACAAGCGCGATTCCTCCGTGCTTGCGAAGATCAGTTTTTCCCGGGGTAGCAGGTCGAGCCAGAAGCTCAGGCTGGATCTGTCGCTCAGCAATTTGTGCACATGGCGAATAATCTGGTTCTCTCGGCGAGTCAGGCCGATCTTCCAGTTCAAGATTCGGTCGAGCCGCGAGTGCACATTTCGGTACCCGATAAATTGCGAGAAGCTGCCGCTGAACCAAGCTTTCTTTACATACTCCGCATACATCGATTGCACCCAATTGAGTCGATTGCGCAGAGTACAAACGATGGAGACATCCATATCCGAGAAATCGTCGAGTAGCTCTTGGGCCTGGTTATAGCCCAGGTCCTCAAATGACTCGCAGGAGATCAATACTCGCTCGCATTCAGTAGAGGCAATTTCTCGTTTCAGCTGCTGGACAAGCGCATCATCGCGCTGCTCACCCTTGTAGTGCTTGGCCAGATTCCGGTGGTGGGTAAAGTGGAGCCCGGCCTCCGGGTAGAGCGTCCCCTCGGCCAACAATTTCTTGCGATGCTTGAAGCAGAAACTCTGAAAGGATGTGGTTCCCGTCTTGGACTGGCCGATATGCAGAATCAGCTTCTTGCGATTCAGCCACTTTTCATCGGCAAAAGTGGCGGCCTCGACCACCCAGGCGCGATTGTTGCGGTAGATATCCAGATAGCGATCCACCACCTGTTCCCGCTGAATATCCTCATTCTGCACCCGGTACTGCCTGCCATCGTCGCCAAATTGCAGACCGAGATACTGTCTTACCGCAGGCGCGATCGGGAAGTAGTCGTAGCGCAGCAGCTCCTTTTCGATCCTGGGCACTTCCGCTTCGCTGTAACCCAGTTTGTCCAGAAACTGCCGGACAACCTCATATAGCACCGCATTGGCGGGATGGTTGTAAGTATAGAAGAGGCGCTCTCTGGTGAAGTTTTGCTCAACGAAGTCCGTAACGCCAATATCCAGCCCCTGCTCCTGCTCCCTTCTGCGCAGCTCCGCCAGGGTTTCCTTGAGCACCGATTCAACGTCTTCGCGCACAGGCTGTAAGCGGCAGAAACTGTGCTTGATTTCGTCATCCGACCTGCCCTCAAGGAACAGCTTGACGATCCTTTTATCGTGGTAGTCCACGAAACCAGCATTCAGGTGCTGGTTCTTCTTGTTGCGCAGGTAGGTCAGCTCCGGGTTGTAGCCGCTAAAGTACAGCGAAGGGAAACTGATAGTATGCTTGGCGGAAGCTACCGAGACCCAGTAGTCACTGGTGCGCCATTCTGGGGTGAATTTGTACTTGATATGAGGCTGGTAGAGCAGAATATCGCACTTGCGGCACAGATCTTCGAGCAAGGGCTGCTGCTCTTTGGTCAGCTCGTAGACCGGCTTCAGGTTGAGCACCTCGAAAAGGCGGTTCCCCTGCCCGTCGATGACCTCGTCCAGAATCTTAGCCAGCGCAGGGCCCTGGCAATTGGCCAAAATTAGTACTTTTTGCATTGATTTTATTCACCACTTATGCAAAATCAGGCCGCTAAGCACGGCCGAAACCGCCAATTATACCGGATCTGACCTGCCGCGCCGAAGCGTCACCGAGTGCGAATTGCCTCCATATTGTTCAAAAACCAGGCATACGCATCTGCCAACCCCTCTTCGAGCCCGATTGTCGCCTTCCATCCCAATTGCTCCAAACGACTGAGATCCATCAGTTTGCGAGGCGTACCGTCCGGCTTGCCGGAATCCCAGATAATCTCACCCCGATAATCCACCACTCGAGCAACCGTTTCGACCAACTCGCGAATGGTACAGTCCACACCAGTGCCGACGTTGACATGGCTCGACATCGGTGATGTGTTTGCGGTATAGAGGGCCTCGTCCAGTTCCATGACATGCACGGAAGCCGCGGCCATATCGTCTACATGAAGGAATTCCCGCATCGGCTTGCCACTGCCCCAGGCCACGACCTCGGCATCCCCTCTTTCCTTGGCTTCATGGAAGCGCCGCAGTAGCGCCGGAATCACATGGGAATTTTCCGGATGGAAATTGTCATTGGGACCGTAGAGATTGGTCGGCATTACCGCTCGATAGTCGCGCCCGTACTGGCGGTTGTAGGACTCGCACAGTTTGATACCGGCGATCTTCGCTATCGCATAAGGTTCGTTGGTTTCCTCCAATACCCCGGTAAGCAGTGTTGACTCCTTCATTGGCTGCTCGGCAAATTTCGGATAGATACAGGAAGAACCGAGAAACAACAGCTTATCGATACCTGCCTGGTGTGCGGAATGAATGATATTGCACTCCATCATCAAGTTTTGGTAGATGAACTCAGCCGGATAGGTGTTATTGGCATGAATACCACCAACTTTGGCTGCAGCAAGATATACTTCATCGATATTTTCCGCACCGAAGAAATCCAGTACTGCCCCCTGATGGATCAAGTCCAGTTCCTTTCGGGTACGAACAACCAGCTCCACGTCATCGCGGGAATTCAGTTGGCGGACTATAGCCGACCCCACCATGCCTCTGTGGCCGGCAACATATACACGCTTTCTACTCATAGCGGAGCCTCTACTCCTTTGCCACGGAAACATCGAAACCATGCTCTTTGAGCAGGGCATGCTGTTTGGCCTTCGTCAAATCGGCAGCGACCATTTCGGCACACATATCTTCCACAGTGATCTCAGGCTCCCAGCCGAGCTTTTCCTTGGCTTTAGACGGGTCGCCAAGTAACGTCTCAACCTCAGCCGGACGGAAATAGCGCGGATCAACGCGCACAATCACATCGCCAACGGAAACTCCAGATGCGCTATCTCCCTTCACGGCAACTACCGTCGCAATTTCATCTACACCATCGCCGGAGAACTCCAAATCGATGCCGGTATACTGTGCGGACATGCGAATGAACTCCCGCACAGAAATTTGCTTGCCGGTGGCAATGACGAAGTCATCGGGCTGCTCCTGTTGGAGCATCATCCACTGCATGCGTACATAGTCTTTTGCATGCCCCCAATCTCTCAGTGCATCCAGATTGCCCATATAAAGGCACTCTTCAAGTCCCTGCGCAACATTGGCAATACCTCGAGTAATCTTCCGAGTAACAAAGGTCTCACCACGGCGCGGCGACTCATGGTTGAAGAGAATCCCGTTGCAAGCATACATGCCATAAGATTCCCGGTAGTTGACAGTGATCCAGTAGGCATACATCTTTGCCACCGCATAGGGTGAGCGCGGATGAAAAGGAGTGGTCTCCTTCTGCGGAACTTCCTGAACTAGACCATAAAGCTCTGAGGTAGAGGCTTGGTAAAAACGAGTTGTTTTCTCCAAGCCCAAAAAACGAATCGCTTCCAGCAATCGTAGTGTCCCCATCGCATCAACGTCTGCGGTATATTCAGGCGCCTCAAAAGAGACGGCGACATGGGATTGAGCACCCAAGTTATAGACCTCATCCGGCTGAACATCCTTGACAATCCGAGTAAGGTTCGAAGAGTCGGTCAAGTCACCGTAATGCAAAAAAAAACGCGGATCCTTCTCATGAGGATCTTGGTAAATATGATCGACTCGCTCAGTATTAAACAATGAAGCTCGACGCTTGATGCCATGAACTTCGTAGCCCTTTTCAAGCAACAGTTCAGCAAGGTAGGATCCATCCTGTCCGGTGATGCCAGTAATTAAAGCTTTTTTCATTCTAAATTAGCCCCAAATTAGTAAATTCGAATCAGGAATCCGAACCATAAATATCTCGTGTATAGACCTTCTCGGAAACATCTCCAAGTTTACTACAGTTACGGTTTGTAACAATCAGGTCCGCTTCCAGCTTAAAGCAGTCAAGGTCCTTATATACTTTAGATCCGAAAAATGTATCCTCTTTCAGCCCAGGTTCGTAAACAACTACGTTTATACCTCTAGCTTTAATACGTTTCATTACACCTTGGACAGAGGAAAAACGAAAATTATCAGAACCTTGCTTCATAACAAGTCGGTAAACTCCGACGGTCTTTGGACATCTGTCAATGACTGACTTAGCAATAAAATTCTTCCGCGTCGTATTTGCATCGACAACAGCTCGAATCAAATTATTGGGCACATCTTTATAATTTGCGCGCAACTGTTTGGTATCTTTGGGCAGACAGTATCCACCATAACCAAAAGAAGGATTATGGTAATGTGAGCCCACTCTGGAATCGAGGCATACACCATCAATTATTTGCTTTGTATTAAGCCCGTGGGTTTCGGCATAAGTATCCAGCTCATTAAAATATGCCACACGCATTGCCAAATATGTATTTGAAAAAAGCTTTATGGCCTCAGCCTCTGTCGAGTCCGTAAACAAAACTGGAACATTATCAATCTTTGCAGCGTCAAGTAGAAAATCAGCAAATAGAGAGGCTCTCTCAGACCTCTCTCCCACCACGATACGCGAAGGGAAATAGTTATCATAAAGCGCCTTTCCTTCACGTAAAAACTCGGGAGAAAACATAACATTTTCGTATCCAAATTTTTCCTTAAGTTTTTCTGTATAGCCTACCGGAACTGTTGACTTAATTACTAAAACTGCTGTTTTATTGATTGGCAATATTTGACCAATAACAGTTTCAATGCTGGTTGTGTCAAAAAAATTTGCACTTGTATCATAGTCTGTTGGTGTTGCAATAATAATATATTCAGCACCAATGAAAGCTTATCGAGCATCTGTAGTAGCATTAAGCTCTGTCAACGGATCTTGGAGTGTGGCCTGAATTTCCAGATCTTCAATTGGAGAAACTCGATCTTTAATGAGATCGATCCGAGATTCATCAATATCTAGAACAGTAACCCTGTTCCCCTTTGCAAGAAGCAAAGCCATGGATAAACCAACGTAACCAGCACCAACTATAGTAATAACCACCAATAACTCTCACATCAATTTAAAATAGGCATCATTGATAATCTCCAAGCCTTCAAAATCGGCTAAGATGATGCGCCCCTCAGCATGGTATGACGGTAATAGCCGCCATACAGCTTGAGATATAAACTTTAAATACACAAATAATCTTTACACTGTAGTTATAAAATAGCCACTTTAACTCTATGATGCTGAGCGATTTCTAACACTCTCACTAACCAATTCATGAAACAGCATGTCATACTTGCGTGCCTGCAAGGAAAACTCCAAGTGTTCAAGCGCAAATTTCCTACAAGATTCAGAAAGAGGCGGTGACCTCAAAACTTTAGAAATGCCAATCGCTAGCTTCCGTGGATCACCCACCTCTACTGCGACTCCAGTAATACCATCTTGAACTAGATCCGGAATCGCCCCAGTCTTACACCCAACAACAGGGGTTCCACATGATATAGATTCAGCCGTAGTATTAGAAAAAGTTTCCTCTCGAGAGGGAACGATAACCACATCAGCAGCGGCATAGGCCAATGCCAACTTGGCATTATCCGACACAAACCCTAACGAGACTGTTTCCAAGCAGATAGATTCGTTCGCCGGTGTCTTATCGCCAACCAACATTACTATAGGTTTATCCTCACCCATCATTTGATCTAAAATGTCAAATGCTTCTTTCGCTTCTTTATAGCCTTTAACTTCACTCGAATATGAAGGTATGTAACCAATTATTCTTTTATCAAGCGGAAGACCAAGAGCTTTTCTCGCATTAATCTTATCAACAGGAGAGAAAACATCAGTCTCTATGGAATTTGGTATAACCTCTATTCGGCAATCATTAAAGAGCGGAGCCGACTGTAATATTCTTCTAGTGTGCTCACTTAATGCAACCAGTGTTATATTACTAAAATTATAACTATTTCGCTTTTTCTTAAGCACCTTGCTAGGAAAATCACTAAAATTGTCAATTAATTGCGGACAGCCCGAACAATCGGCTTTCCATTGCTCACAGCCATGAAAAAAATGACACCCTCCTGTAATTGGCTGCATATCACGAACAGTCATTACAATAGGCTTATTCAAATTACTCAAAAAGGCTATATTGTCAACCGACAAAAATCTGGCAGTCCAATGAAGGTTGATGACATCACAATCATCCACCATTTCCAATAAATGACCCTTTCCAATATTGGAGTGATCGATAGTAAAAATGGTAAACCCTGGCCTACTGTTCAGTGGATTCTGCCTGGCAAACCACCCTTCATTATTTCCACTCGGGTGTCTCACAATCCTGACATCAGATTCCTTGTCTCCGTTATGTGTAATTGCAAACAAGGATGGAGCGATCGCTGTTTGATCTCTCAAGCCTCTAAACAATCGAAAAGCAGCATAACCAGCACCACCTGCAGTACTTGAAGTAAACATAGCAACTTTAACTTCTGGAGCCGTAAGTCTATGAAGCTCATACTTCAAAGACGCAAGCTGTTTTCCCTCTGAAAAATATTCAAATCGCTCTCGAGCATATTCAACATTATCAGTAAATGTCTCTGGGTTTTCATAAAAATCTTTCAGTGCCTTACCAATTTCTATTCCATCACCGTGCGGAACAACTCTGCCATAGTCTGAATTCCGCCCAAGCACCTCCGGTAAGCCTCCGGCGTCAGTTGTAATAACTGGGAGTCCTGAAAAAATTGCTTCGAGAACCGACACCCCGAAACTCTCAGACCTGTTTAAAATATCATTTGAATATCTTGAGGGCTGCACAAATATGTCAAAATTTGTAAAAAATGATTTTTCAAGAGTGAAATCCACGAACGGAATGAACTCAACATGGTTTTGCAACTTCAAACTTAATAACTGCTGTTTTAAATCATTGAGGCACTCATCTCCTCTTCCATAAACAATAGTTAACTTCGTATTTAAACAGCAATTGTTAACAAACCATCCTAAACCTATCAATAGATCACTATGACCTTTAAGAGGTATACACCTACCCACAGCTAAAATATTCAGCTGTCGATCATACTTGAAAAAACTATCTATTTTTCTATTTCTATAAAATTCTGGATTTGCAGTGTTGTAAATGCGTTCCACCTTGTGCCTTGGAACGCCATTTTTAACAAGTTCGTCCACAAGATAGTTGGATACTGCCGTAAATTTTGTATCAGTCCGAGAACAAAAATCTTCTAATATATAACGCCTATACTCCGCATTAGACTTTAGCATAAATACATCGATGCCATGAGTCATGGACAGTGTTGGAATCTTAATACCTAGCGAGGCTAGGCGCACGCTCAGCTTCCACTCATTCAGCGCAAAATGCGCTATTAATGCAACAGGGCTAAGATACTCGAGTATATATTTGTAAATTTCATTCCGAACTTCCGGCCGAAAATCGGACCACGGCACACAAATCGCATTTTGAAAAGGCCTTTCGGAAGAAAGCTTCCTTTCATCGCAAAGTATAAAGTTCTCATACTCCCCATCGCTGTCCATCCGAACCAGTAAATCGTATATAAACGTCTCAGATGGCGCAGAGAAAACTGAAGCAAAATGCAGAACGCATTTACGGCCTATATCCCTTCTGTCAAGTACTCCTAAAATCTCTTCAAGAACATCTGAAAGATACCCATGCTTCGTATTTATACGAATGTATCTTTTATCAATCCCGAGCATTTCACATGCGGCGATGTAGTCGAGGAAAACACCAGATGCCTCTTCATGCGAAAGCCTATAGTTGTCTCTCCTCATGCAATAAACAATATAATTGCGCAAAGCACTTAAAAATATTTTTTTGTTTTTGTACTTTCCCCCTAGACTTGCAACATCAACTAGACGTGTATTATCAAACCGCAAGAAATATATATCTTCAGCCTCGGCAGGAGAAAGAAACGGAAAGCGCTGCAGGTAACTGTCTACGATTTCGTGGACAATTAATCTGCGATTCTGCTCAGTCGAGCCAGATGACAAGCCCCCCTCACTGAAATTAAGCAAGGCTTGATTTATATGAGAAAAAGTAAACCCAGCCTCGTACGCTTTCTGTGTCCAAAGTACATCACTTACGATTTTCAGCTCTTCATCATAAGGCCCAACAATGTTGTAACATTCTTTAGAAACCAAAAAAGTACAATGACAAACATTCATATGCCCAAGGAACAATCCATCAGTAATAGGCTCAGCGACCAGCTGCGAACCACCTGCAAAATAGTCGCTATATGTTATGTCGGAACCTTTAGCCAACACAGCATCGACAGACCGACTCACAAAATCCGGATGGTAATAATCGTCTGAATTTAAGAGACAGATATAATCACCCTGCGCGACCTGAATCCCTTTATTCATCGCATGGTAAATACCTCTATCGCTTTCGGACACAAAGTAATCAATTCCCCCCTTATATTTTTTAAGAATATCTAATGTAGGATTGTCACTACCACCATCAATTACTATATACTCAATATTCTCATAAGTTTGAGATATAACTGACTTTATGCAACGCTCTAGCGAAGAAGGATTGTTGTAAACTACGGTAACGATTGAGACAAGAGGCTTGCCTTGTTTTGCTTGCTTTAATTTTCCACTAAGCCTTAACCCTCCACTTACGATCCGACGGCTCTCATTGGAAGGCAACTCTATATATTTTCCGCAAAATGTTTCACAGTCTTTGCGAGAAGGCTGAACCTCAATTAATGTTTCATGCAATTTCAGCAGCCGGATCGAATCAGGCTGCCACCTCAAGCCAGCCTTTATGGTCTCGAGAGCCAATTCCTTGCTGTCAATCTTCAAGTACAGCTCGGCCAACAATTCATAAAAAACATAAAACGATGGATACAAAGAAATTGCCTGCCTGCAAGCAGACACTGCCAGCTTATTCTCCCCTGAATTTAGCAGACTTCTAATCTTTAACAAATGGCTCACAAATCAATCTCAACTTAGCTTCAACTTACTTTTTTCTATAAAAATTAATGGGCGCAAACCCAGCAGCACCCATAGAAAGCTTAACAGCGGGGCTGGTAATCGAGGAAATCACATAATTCGAAATAGTTTTTACTGTTTATACATTCGCTCTGAAAATCACTGGGCAGATTTTTATTGTCTCTTTTCTCGATCACTCCAGAGCTTCGACCACTATCTCCAGAGACCTTAAAAATATTAAAAATCATTTGAAAAGATTCGCTATAGTTAAGGTCTAACACATCAGCGATGGCCTTCAACTGTAAACCTGGCTGCTCTACAAATGCTTCATATTTAAAAACCGCACTAGTAGAATTATTTTTCAAGAATGCCAGCTGCCTTCGGCAGTATTCATCGAATGTACTTGGCTGAAAATGAACCCAACCATTAGCCTTGAGTGATAAATAACTTTCTACTGGATGCCGAACAGTAGCTACAGATAAGATAGAGAAGCGCTCACGAAGCAACCTCAACACTGTAGATTCTTGGTCAAAGTAAGCGTTAACGCAATAATCAGAATGCGTGTGGTCCCGTAGAATCAGCCTACCCCCTAATGTATCCACATGCTCTTCAGCCACAACCATTGACTCAAGAAACAGCTTTTCAGATAAATTATTAACATTTGGAATACCAGCCCAACAAGATAGCTTTCTAATATCAGAAGGGACAAATTGCGGGCGTCCATCAACACGACTCAGGTGAGAGTAAGGGTGCACCTCACTTAATAAGTAAACATTCGGTAGCGCACTGAGGCATTTTGAAATCAATGTCCCCCCGGTACAGGCAAAATGATGAATCGTTCGGATGGTCGGCCTTCGCTCGCTCTCCGAGCCTAGCTGCTGTATTTGCTCGCTCAAAGACACGGAGTCGTTTGGAAGAGCTACCGACTCTAAAACATCCACCGCGCCATCCGCAGCCAGCTGGGAAATAGACGTAAGCTCTCGGAAAAGGCCGTCTATTTTCTGCAGCTCCTCTCTGTTCATTCGGTTTTACCTTCGGGAACACCGCCCATAACTGGCAGGAAAACCGTCTCGCCTAGCTCCCGCAACTCGGGATATTTCTCCACAAGCTTGAGGTACTGATCCGAGGCGCTCTGAAGACGCTGTGCTACCTGCACCATCACACCGTTCTGCCGGGCTTTTTCCCGCCTCAGATTACCATACTGCTTGCGTAGGTCATCCAGATCTGCCTGTGCCTTGACGAGAATCTTGTCAATCTTATTTTTCTCCGCCTTTAACTGATCTCTTTCCGCGGACAACGCTTCAATGTGGATAGCATCTTCATTACGCAGATAAATCCTGCAACTGAATGGATACTCACTTTCATCCTGGAATTCCAGATTAAAATATTTTTTTTCCAGACAAGAATCTAGACCGCCGCCAGAAACGGAACTACCGACGTTCAAGTTAGCTCTCTTGATTATTAGAATCGAAAACCTCTGTAAATCAATAGCACTCACTGTTTGGAAAAGTTTGCAACTGTCCCCGCCAATTTCCGCAATAAGGACATTAAACCTCTCCTCATCTGCAGCCGCTTGTTGCAGTACTTTACCCAAGGCTACTGTCTCTACATCTTCAGTAGCCACCACTTTTAGATTTGGAAAGAAATCCGTCAGCTTCCCTGGGTCTTCCAGAGAATCAAAATCCTGGTTATTGGTCCGATGTATCTTACGTCTTCCATTAGTATCTGCCACAACCGCATGCCGTATGTGGACACCGGCATGTGCAGCAGTACTGAATTCCAATTGATTACAAACTTCTTCGCTGGCGTCGAAAAGATATACTTCTTGGAATCGCATATCCACGTAAAAGTCGATTTCAACATTGGCGCCACAACCAACATGTACTATGGAGCCAGCCGGGACACCAGATAATAAAAGCTTATCTTTAACGTAATCTAAAACCTGAGTGCCTAGCACGCTAATAGAACCTCATCTTTGTAATTTTGTTTTTCTGGATTTCCACAATTATCTATGCAGCCCCACGACATCACTGACATATCCAGCTCCAAAAGCTCCGATATACTGCTTTCCAGTACGGATTGTCAGACGTTTGTGGTATGTTTTTCGAATGCCGCAAATTCGCCAGAGCATTGCGGAATCCAACCATACCGCCTCTTGAACTCAGGAATGGCCGCCCAAGTCTGCGCGATTCCCTGTTCATCCAGGAGTTGCCAAAGCAGTATATTGGTATCCCATACCAAGCCACTATCCAGAAGAACCCGGAGCTCTTGTTTTTGTAAATTTCGGAGCAGTAATTGAACGTAAACATCGATGCACAGCCAAGCAGCTGATGCAATTCAGCCTCTCCTAAAAACCCTTCTTCAATAACTATACTGCTGTACTTGGCTGCTAAGTCCCGCAGCTCCATCGCGACGGAGTGCAATTCGGTATCGGGCCAGGGAATCGAAAATTGAATATACAATTCTTGATCTTCGCCCACAGATTTCAAGGCATTTTTAATCAATCTTGGAAGATGATAGAACCCCTTGTCTCGCTTGGCATCCCCCATGTAGAGGATCACTCTCTTGCGCGTATTTTTACCCTGCCCATCCATAACTCTCTGGGCCTGATACAGGCGATCCCAGTCCGCCAGATAGCAGGGGTGTATAGGCAACTTTTCTTGCAAATTCAGCAAGCGTGCGTAAGTTTCCGCTAACTCATAATCACTTGCATATAATTTTACGTTTGCCAGAGACCGCAGGCACCGAAAACCCAGGGCATATTGCATTTTTGCCCTCGAGTCAGTGGTCACCCCATTATGCGTTATACCCGGGTTGAACATGGCACACACTATATGGGTCGACGTGTTTTGATCACCAATAAACTTAAGCGCCAAGGACAGCGCATATGCGTGCTCCCAGCTCAGACTCGGATGGAAAAATATCAATTCCTGCCCATAAGAACGTTCTTCGACGTCCCTTATCACACGGGCATACTCTAGGGTCGCTTGTCTGATAAAGGGCTGGACCTCCGCCAACCTGACTTCTTGTCCGAAAACTTCGTAGAAGTTGAAATGGAATTCCGGTTTAAGTCGGCAGCCATATCCCTCAAGTTCAGCTTTTATCGTCTCATCAATGCAGTGGCTGCAGACGAACTCTAGCTCAACGGACTCGTTGCGCTCGGAAAGGGATCTCGCCGCCATCAGGGCAAACCCCGTGTGGTGCCCTCCTGCTGCGATCAACGCGGGATCCACCACCACCAGTTTTTTCAGGGCATTACGGGACATGCAGAGACTTCTCAAACAGTAGTGGTTACCGCCTTAGACGCGCTTTCACTCGCCCCATCAGGCTCCTCTTTTCGACTCTATAAGTCACAGTTTTCTGGTCTAGGCCTGCAACTTGTTTCCACCAGAAGTCCCAGCCTTTAGTTGACGTTAGGCCGCTTCCCGCCAGCGACTCAATCAGGATTGGCAATTTTTTGATAATCGAGGACAACATTGCTCCGTCCGCGCCGGTTATCTGCTCACTCAGATCAATATGTATACTTCCTGCTTTAACAATCAAACTGGCTTGCAACTTGTTGCCGAATTCGTCAGAAAACTCGGTAGGCCAAGCCTCCAGCGGCGGTTTATTGCCCTCCAGTTCCCGGAATTCCAGTGCCAAGTTGTACCTGTTCCTGTGTTCAGCTGCAGTAAATTTAAAACTGTAACTTGGGTATATGCGCGTACCGAACTGTAAGTTGCGACAATCAAACCAGATGTGGTTGTAACCTTCCGAGACCAATTCTTCCCGGAGGTGCACGTCATCAACCGAAATGAAGGAATTCACTCCCTCAGCTTTCTTCGCCAGCTCGATGGCAACCAAACGCCAGTCGCGTATATCTTCTATTGAGAGACTTTCTGCACCTTGTATGCTGCCACTTGTAAAGTGATCTCTCAGCACATTGACAATACTAAATACAAGCTGGCGATCTTCAGTATTCATTTCCGCTAGCAACTGTTGCTGTTGAGTGCACTCTTCTTTATCAGCATCAGGAATAAATAGCAAGAATGGACCGTGATCATCATGCATTTCATTCGGCCATGACGACAAGGCATTCACACCACCTTCGTTTGCGCGGAGCTCTAGCGCTGCCATACCAGCCTTCAATACTAGTTTGCATGAGAGGCTGTCAAAGTCGCGGCCGTCGGCCAATACCAGGCTTGATAGCTTTAAATGGATATCTCTATATCCACTTTCCGCATAGCTTCCAACTATTTCTACGGCCGACACCGAGGAATAATCCGACGAGTGGGAAAGGGCTGCCGGAGAGCCGTGCTCTATTGCACCGGCCCCGAACTTTTCGTATTTCAGGAAGTAGTGCTCCAACTCTTCTTGCAGCTGATGGATCTGCAGCAGGGACAGCCCGAGTTCATCCTCGAGCTCCTTATTACTTTTACCATTCCCTGTTAACAACGATTCGGCCGCGAGGGAGGCTAGGTATTCGCTTCTCGAATAGGGATTGCCACTTTGATCGAGATCCGCACCAGGCAGGGAGGCCGCCAACTGCAGTTTTCCATACAGCTCCTGGTGGGCAGTGAACTTTTCAACCATTTGAGGAGCCAGCGCTTCAAGCACCGAATCCGCGGCCCTTGCCCTCATGAAAGCGAGCGATGCCTCCCCCCCCATCAAGTTGCTGTAGATACCGCTGAAATCTAAAGCTTGCTCTTGGGGCGCAAAGATGTGAACTAGAGCACTGGTCTCCCGGTTGCATTGGAAAAAGTTGAGAATCGACCGATTAGCCTGGGCCCAGGCTTCCAGCGCGATATTCACCTTAGACAGGTCACCACCCGTGGCTCTATATACGCCGGCAAATACCGCTTCCGGCGCTTGGTAGACCAGCAGGAAGCGGTACTCTGCACTAGCAGCTTTCAGTTGATCCAGTACTTTGTAGCTACTTGCATCCGCCCAGCCCTTCTGGCTATTGCCAGCTTCACTTGGCAGTACGCTTCCCGGACTACGGACACCTCGCCACTCGATGGTGTCGCCGAACTGCTGACAAAATTCTTCCAATAAGCGAGGAGCTGAAGAGCTCTCACCTACGACGGAGTGTTGTTCCTGCTTATAGATTGGGCAATCGTAACCGGTGACAATAAGGGTGTTACTCATATTTTGAAGCCTAAGATACCGAATTCAATTGTCTTTCTGAGTTCAGGTTGTCTTCCTGGGGAGAGATTGCTGTTGGGCTCCCCTTCAGAAGACACTCCCAGTTTCGCAGGTAGTCATTCATACTGTAACAGCCCACGAGCCTTTGTATTGCTGGGCCGACCTCTTTCCATATTTGTTGCCTCTCGAGCAGAACCTGGATCTGCTCAGCCATTTCCTGCGGAGCTGACGCAGCGGTAATACCACTCAACTCCAGCTCTTCGGCAGTAAATGCGCGCAGTGCATGAACGGTGGCGACAAAAGGACAACCGAGGGCCAGGACCTCGTTGGTCTTGATGGGAATGCCCTCCCCCGCGATATCCGGCAACACAGTCACCCGCGTAAACTCGTGCAGGTTTGCGAGATCCTCCACATATCCGATGGAGAAGACTTGAGTCTTCAGGCTGCGTTTCACTTTGAGGTACTTGCCGATGGTTCCCACCAATCCCAAGGTAGTGTTTTCCGGTAAACGGGGAAAAACCTGTTCCAGAAAATGTGTTACCGATTCGATATTGGCCGGGTGGCCATCCGCTATGATCAACAGGTCGAATGTCTCCGGCAGACTACCGAGTCTATCGAAGCGAGATTCTGCTGCCAGAAGAGCTCCAAGGCTTGGGTAGCGTTTCTTAAGCCGCCGAGCCAGTATTGGCGGAGCGATAAAATGCGCTTTGTCCCCCACGGCCTGCTCGATGATCTTGTGTTCCGTCCGGTTCAGGTTTACCACCGCATCATAGGTATTGAGCAGCTTCAGCTCATAGTCCAGCTCGGCATCATAGCGATCCCGCAGTTCAGGACGGCGCAGCAGCAACTGATTGATCTGGATATCGTGGGTTTCGCAGACAAACTTCTTCGCAGGAATATATTTGCGCGCGAAGTCGTTATTGAAGATATGGTTGACCAGTGCCAGCTCAACATTGTTGCTCTGCAGGAAGCGGATCAGGGGTTTGTCAGGATCACTCCAGGTACTGTGGATATTCTCGCGCTTGAAAAAAGCGGGGATGCGCTTGCGCAGTAGCTGGTAGAAGTACGCAGCCATCCGCGGCAGTGTAATATTCTTGAGAAGTACGCGCACGGCCATGCCGCCGCTGAACTCGCGGCCAGCGCGCATTACCTGGTAACAGGTGTCCACCTGGCCCTGACGCAGCTGCCAGGGTTCTGTCTTCACATATATTTCAATTACGAAGTAGCCTTGCTCCACCAGGCAATCCATCTGCGTATCCAGCACGACGGAAGTGCCACAGCGGGTCCAGGCAGGCTTGACCTGCACGGCTATGGGCTTTTCTCGGCCCTCTACCCAGCCTGCTTCATCCAACAGTACCGCATCGATCGCCGGCGCATGTTCGGGTTTGAAGGCGGCACCCGTGCTGGCCAGGCTGGCGCCAATCCGGATGGCATCAGCTATGCCCTCACCGTTGTCACCATATGTGCAGCGCTCGTCCGCCAGTAGGCTGGCATCAGCGATGCCTTTGTGGCAGACCACCGGAATATTCAGCAGGCGCGCTTCGTGCACAATGCCGGAGATGCGGTGTCGGTACTCCTGCCCGTAGGGAATCAGGATCAGGTGAAAGCTGCTCAAAAACTCCAGCCACGCGTAGGCGCCGTCCACGCTGGAATAACCACTGTAAGTGCAGTTACCTTGTGAGGGCAGGCGGACACGGGCCACGACCGATTCGTGCATGCAGAATTCCACATCGCGCTCTTCGGCGGCGATGCTGGCGAACAACTGTTCCAGACTTTCGAAGTTCTTGTCGCCGCGGTATACACCGGGTATCAGGACTTTTGTCCGACCCTTGTCGTCGATGGCTCTGTGCGGAAGGCCCTCGGCGAGCGGGAAATTGATTTCGTTTACCACCTGAGGGAAGTAGCCGCACCACTCCTGGCAGTATTCGCTCAGGGGCTTGTTGGTCGAGACGATTTTCGCCCGATTGAACGGCAGGGATTCAAGCACCCGCTTTTTCAGTTTTGCCGGAGAAAAACGGGTGTACACGGTGTTGTAGATGGTCCAGTCTTCATGGACGATGAACAGTGCATCGCAGCCGTAGTTTTTATTTGCCTGGATCTTCAGTTCAAGCAGGGATTCGAAGGTCGGCCAGAGCATGGTCTGCATGACCAGCAGATCGCCCTGACGCAGGCCTACATCTTCGAACGCCGCTTTCAGTTCCTTTGCCGCCAGGTCAGTGTGGGCGGAAGTGCCGCGGCCGAAGGTGAGCAGGTACAGCTGGTGGAAGAGCGCGGGGAGGAACCACAGGAAATTACCGATGGCTACGGAGATTGCAACCAGGGTACCGAGCGGGGACTTCTTTTCCCAGATGCCATTGTTCTGCTGCAGGCGCGTAAAGACGTGGTCTTTGAAGCGGGTGAGCTTTTCGAAGAAGCTGGGGCGGTAGCCGTCTTTGAAGGCGCTGTTGTTGTACTGGTCGAATGACAGGCAGGGACGCACGTCGATGGCGTTATCGCCCTCCCCACCGAATTGCCTGTGGGAGAGTACGACAGCCGGGAGGCCCAGTTCTTCGGCGATACCCTTGGCGTAGCGGTAGTTGTGCCCCTTGCAGTCTTTTAGCTGGGGGTCGACGATGACCAGCCTACCGTATTTTTCTTTGACGCCTTGGTTCATTTGTACAACTCGAGTTTTAACTGAAACCGCAATGAATTTTTGTCTGGAGTGATTCCGCGCTAGATAAGCAGCAAGAATGTGTTCCAATTTTTCTTTGGTACGCGCGGCGTACCCTACGGCCATACCTGGCTTGTGTTGACGTCCGCTCAGGCCATCCCTGGCTTTATACGGGTTTATGCCGGCTGGGCCTGCCTTCCGTAGATGTCGTCGAAGCGGACTATGTCGTCTTCACCCAGGTAGCTGCCGCTCTGTACTTCGATGATTTCCAAGGGCAGCAGACCGGGGTTAGTCAACCGGTGCTTGGCGCCGATGGGGATATAGACACTTTCATTCTCGGAAAGCATGATCTCCTCTTCATCGCGCTGAACGATTGCCGTGCCGGATACAACTACCCAGTGCTCGGCACGGTGGTGGTGCATCTGCAGGGACAGGCTGGCACCGGGGTTGACGGTGATTCGCTTGACCTGGAAGCGATCGCCATTGCCGATGGAATCGTATTTACCCCAGGGGCGGACGACTTCGCGGTGCAGCAGATGCTCGTCCCGGCCGGCTTGCTGGATTTTCTCGACCAGTGCTTTGACTTCCTGGGCGCGGTCTTTCGGGGCCACCATGACCGCGTTCTTGGTATCGACGATAACCAGATCCTTGACGCCAATGGCCGTTACCAGATGGTCTTCACCGAATACGAGGGAGTTTTCGCAGTCTTCCAGGATAACGTCGCCTAAGGCGACATTGCCCTGGGCGTCCTTATCCAGCGCCTGCCACAGGGAAGCCCAGGAGCCCACGTCCGACCAGCCGCACTTCAACGGCACTACATAGCCGTTCTGGGTGTGCTCCATTACTGCGTAATCCACACTGTCGGGCGGGATTTTCTCGACCACCGCCTGATCCAGGCGCGTGAAATCGCTCTCCTTGGCAGAAGTCTTCATTGCCTCAGTAGATACACTGGCGATTGTTGGGGCGTACACGGCGAGTTCAGCCATATAGGTTTCGGCCTGGAAGAGGAACATGCCCGCGTTCCAGTAGTAATCGCCGGAGGCGAGGTACTCTTTTGCCGTGTCGAGGGAGGGCTTTTCGACGAACTTGTTGATCTTGCCGATCAGTTTGTTGTCGCCGCCTTCCATCTTGATATAGCCGTAACCGGTTTCGGGGGCGTCGGGCACTATGCCGAAAGTCACCAAGCCGCCCTGCTCGCTCTTCTCGATACCGGTTTTGACCGCATCGTGGAAATGATCGATGTCGCTCAGCAGGTGATCTGCGGGGAGTACGAGCAGGCCCGGGTTTTTGTTTGCTTCCAGCGCGGCCATGGCGGCAAAGGCGATGGCCGGGGCGGTATTCCTGCCCACAGGCTCGATAACGATGGATACTTCTATGCCGAGTTCATGGGCCTGCTGAGCCACCATAAAGCGGTGATCCTCGTTGCAGACGATGATAGGGCGCGCGTAATCGGTAACGCGCTGCAACGTCTGCTGCAGCATGGTGTGTTCGCCGGTGAGGCTGAGCAGCTGCTTGGGCAGCTTCTGCCGGGATTTAGGCCACAGTCTTGTACCGGAGCCGCCACACAGAATGACCGGTACTACGCTGCTTAAATCCATCTCGATCCCCTTTTTACTTCTCGTCATTTTGGTTTTATTAATCACTAAGAGGCCTGCCAATTCAGTTTTGATCGGCAGGTTTCATAAAAGTTGTGTTCCAGCGGGTGCACCAGGGTCAGGCGATGCGGTTTCTTGTGAATGCGAACCACATCGCCCGGCTCGGTGATGACCTGATCGTGCCCGTCGCAGGTTACGTGCGGATTGGCGGTGTTGTGTTCACCCACAATGATTTTGAACTCGCTGCTGCCCTCTACGACGATCGGGCGACTGCTGAGAGTGTGCGGGTTCAGTGGCACCAGCACTATGGCATCCAGCTTAGGGTGCATGATGGGCCCACCGCCTGACAGGGCGTATGCCGTGGAGCCGGTGGGGGTCGACACAATCAACCCATCCGAGCGCTGGGTGTAAACGAATTGACCATCAATATAGAGGTCAAATTCGATCATGCGGATAAATTCACCCGGGTGAAGTACCACATCATTCAGGGCAGAGCCCTTGCCAATCGGCTTGCCGTCGCGGGTAACGGACATATCCAGCAGGAAGCGACTCTCGGCCATATATTTGCCGGCCAGCACTTCGCCTACTTTCTGTTCGATTTCATCCGGGGTGATATCGGTGAGGAAGCCGAGGCGCCCGCGATTGATCCCCAGGAGTGGTACGCTGAATTTGGCCAGCGCGCGGGCGGCAGCGAGCAGACTGCCATCGCCACCGACGACGATGACCAGGTCGCAGAGTTCGCCAAGCTTGCCTTTTGGTGCCACACGGGCGTTGTGGTTGGGGGCTGCACTGGCGGTTTCCTGCTCCAGAACCACTGCGAAGCCCTCCCGCTCCAGGAACGCCATCAGGCGTTTGAGCGAGAGGACGGCACTATCGCTTTCTGTACGGCCAATCAGGCCAATATTCTGAAATTCCGACACCGCTCCCCCAATGGTGCCCGAATCTGGGCCCGGCGATTGATGCTTTTCCTGTCGGCCCACCTGATTATTTTTTGTGCACCGGTGGAAAAAGCTTCCCCAAAATTGTGACAGGCGATTATGCCTTAGCTTGCCTGGGGAGTCGAACGAGGATGGAGAGTCAGTGGAGTTCGCCTGAACCGAGCTATTCATTTTTTGTTCGACGCAGTTGGTTCAAATCCGCGCCGACCCTGGAGGCCACCGGAATGTACCGCCAGTATCTTGCTGCCGGGGGGGATGCGACCACTAATGGCTTCTTGGTGCAGGCCGTACATCAGCTTTGCGGTATACACCGGGTCCAGGAGGGTGCCGGTTTGGTGTTCGAAGGTTCGCTGGAATTCCTGTAGGTATGGGGGATATTTAGCGTAACCGCCGCAGTGGCACTGATTGATCAAAAAAAAATCAGCTGGAAATCTAGACAGGTTGCTTGTAGGAGTTCCCGTTCCCCCCTCCCCAACCTCTCCCCCGCAAGCGGGAGAGGGGCTTTTCAGTGCCTCCAGCCAGTGCTGCGCGTCGCGGCGAATTGAGTCACCTGCCTTTAGGACTTCTACGCCGTAGACTGGGAGGCTTGTGACTGAAGAAGCCAGGCCCGCCAGGGTCAGGCCGGTGCCGCAGGCTAGCCATAGTTGATCGAATCTGATCGGAGCTGTCGCTTCAATTACTTTTCCCAATAACTGCGCACCTCTGGCACCGGCCAGGTTGGCGCCTCCCTCTGGTATATAGAGGGCATTCCCCTCATCTATCCCCAGAAGCTTCAGAAATTCCGGCTGACTGCGCTGTCTGTATTGCTCGCGAGTGACGAACCTGAGATGCATTCCGAAGCGTTCGGCATCCTGTAGGGTGGCACTTAGCTCTGGCGGGCGTTCGCCGCGGATTATGCCTATGGTACGGAAGCCGAAGCGGGTACCGGCAGCTGCGGTGGCGTGAATATGATTTGACCAGGCGCCACCGCAGGTAATCAGAGTGTCGGTGCCCTGCTCTGTTGCTTCGATCAGGTTATAGAGAAGCTTGTAGGCTTTGTTACCCGAGATGATGGGGTCGAGGAGATCGTCTCGGCGGATCCAGACTTGGATGTTGGGGAAGAGGTCGGTTTCTATGCGATGGTATGGGACTTCGCTAGCGGCTTTGATGAAGGAGTCCAAGTCAAGGCTGGTTAAATAGCGGAGCTGCATGTGTTGGCCGGGTTGTGTTGGCGCGCATGGCGCACCCTACGGTAATAAGCGGATTCGCGAGTTGTAGAGATGATCTTAGGCTGGCCGCGGCAGTATGCCGTCTATCTCGAAAGCCTCCAAAGCGAAACTCCGCGTTTCCGTCCTGTCGCCTGACTTCACCAGAAATACTACTTCTTCGCTACCAGTTTCCGCAGTTACATCCGCTTCCTGTGTTGGCGGCCTCTTGAGCAGCGCCCCGGGCTCGAACAAGGCCACGTTAATGCCTTCGGAGTTGTTCGCTGGCAACTGGGCCAAACCCGCCAGCAAAGCGCGGGCCGAGGGCGCTTCGAGGCCGGCGATTTCGGCATCGCGCAGCTGGCGGCCCAGGTTCAGGCAGTAGCGGTAGTCCATTGGGTGCGTCAACGCCGGCCAGTCCTGCTCCCAGGCGGGAGCCTGCAAGCGTATGCCCGGATCGGCGCAGTATTTGGCGGAGAATATATTGTGGTAGCTGGTCACTGGCTTAGGCGGGGCCGGGTCCATATCGTGGATAAACAGCAGCCGGTAGTAGGCAGCTTCGGCCAGCACCGTGGGAATTGTCTTGCTTCCGTAGAAAATGCCGGATTCCGCAGTGCCGCCGAAGCGGGATCCCCAGGGCAGCGGCGGGTAGCGAAAGGGTGTGGCGAGAAGGTAGTGCAGCTGTTCGCTGCCAGGCAGCCGCTGCGGCTTGCTCTGCTCCAGCAACTCTTCCAATACCCGCTGTTTCTGCAGGTTGTCGACCAGGCTGCGGGTGGCGACCTCTTCCTGAGATTCGATGATGCGGTAGAGGCGACCGAGGAGGCGAACCTTGCCGGATTCAATGCGTCGGGAAATATCCGCGCTCAAACCTTGCCCCGCATGGCATCCAGGTAGGTGACGATGCGCACCAGACCATCGATGCGGTTGGCCAGTTCCTTCGGTATGCCGTTGAGGGCGCGGTTGGGCGTGGCGAACCAGTAGCGGGCGCCGTCGGCACCGCCCATCAATACGAATGCGGCGCGGTAGGCGCGCACCAGCAGCAGGGCCAATTGACCGGGAGCACTATCAGGATCCAGGCCGCTTCTGCGACGTAGCGTGCGGTCGTCCAGGTGGATGATTTCGCCGAGCTCTTTCTTTTTCAAGCCCAGGTGGTCGGCGGTGTTTAGCAGTGCTTCGAGGAGGACTGCGTCGCCGCTGGGTTGGGGCTGGTGATTAGGAAGTGAGCTCATTGGTGAGCCTCATACAGTGGATTTGGTCACTTGACCGAAATATAGAGCTAAATCGGTCAAAATGCAATGCCAGAAAGGATCGGTAAGGAATTGGTGCGCGCGGCGCATCCTACGGATAAGGCACCGATGCACCAGCGTTACCCAGTAACTTGAATGCTCGGGGCCTTGTTAAACAGATTCAATCAGGACTGGTAGAGCACAGGATTGTGGCTCCTGAACTCGCGTGTTCCACCCCGGCAGTCAGCCCGCACAAAGATTCCCGCATACGAAAAAGGCCCTCACTCTCATGAGGGCCTTTTCGAAAAATGGCGGACCGGACGGGACTCGAACCCGCGACCTCCGGCGTGACAGGCCGGCATTCTAACCAACTGAACTACCGGTCCGCGGTAGATGCACTCCCTTGAAGGAGTGGTGGGTGGTACAGGGGTCGAACCTGTGACCTACGGCTTGTAAGGCCGCCGCTCTCCCAACTGAGCTAACCACCCATCTTGCTGCTCTGATGTTCGGGGCCTTGCCCCTCGAGCGACGCGCATCATACCGGATTGCGCTGGCCTGTCAACAAAAAGCGCGCCAGAATTCTCGGCTAGTGGCTCGCACCCTGCCCTCCCGGCAGGGTGACCGATACCGGCTGCGCCTTCTCCTCTTCCAGCTTTTCTTTCGCCAGGCGATCTACAGACCGCCGGTAATCGGGCTCGATCAGCTGACCGGCAATTTTCACCGGGCTATCGCCGGGTATCAGGTCTTCCTGCGGTCGCGCCAGGTCGGGTTGATTGTAGTTACAGACCCCGGACGGAAAAATCCGCTCCATATCCTCGATACGGGCCGCTATCTCATCCGTGTAGGGCGCGTAGATGGCCTTGGCCAGTGCCCTTTCAACTGGCTGCAGCGCGCATTTGAACACATCTCCGGAAATCGGCGCCCCGGCCACCTGACGCGGGGTGCTGTAGATGGGGTATTCCTGCATGCACTCACCAGTGGCCTGGCTGTTCCACACGCCATTCCAGACATCCGGGCCTGCCGCCAATATGTTGCCCTCGCTATCGAAACACTGGTCACTGGCATCTACGGGCCTGTTGGCGGCGACGCCGGCACCCGGATTCTCAATGATGTTCTGCATCCAGCGATCCATGGTATCCAGGGCTTCGTCGAGGGGGGTGTAGTTCCTGTGACTCACCCAGATCAGTTGGTTGTCGGCGTGACCGCGGGCGCGGCGAATGCGCTCGCGGGCGGAGAAGGAGGCGGAGCTGTGGTGCATATCCAGGTCTCGGTCGAGGTAGTGGCGCAGGTCAATCATCGGAATTTCCACATCCCCGAGGAACACATGACCGGAGCGATAGATGCCCTCTATTGCCTCCCGACTGGCACGACTGCGTTTGGCGGGCCTGTCCAGGTTACCCAGATTCATATTCTGCTCGCTCCAGACTGAGAGCCGGGCAGGAAAGACATCGCCATTCAGGAACCACAGTTTTTCATCGCCCTGGTCCTGCTGCGGCTTCCAGCCGCCGATGGTGGCGTTGATCTCGAGGAAGGTATCCACCGAGATATTGCCACTGACCAGCGCCTCCAGTCCGTACTGCACGCCCTCATTGTCCCAGGCGCTGTTGGCATAGCCGGTGGCATCGGCACCATAAAACTGGCGCAGATCCTCCCAGTGAGACCAATGTGTTTTGCGCGCCACATCGTCGGCGAAGTTCTTGATGAAGTGGACAAAATTGGGGTTGTTCACCAGCGGCACCAACCCGCGCCAGCCCTGCGTACACTCGGTGGCGCCCTCGGTACCGTCGCGGTAGCGGCCGTCGAACAGGGAGGCGGCCAGCTTCAGCGTATGGAAGCGGCTGGTGGCGTCACTACTGGCAGACAACCCCTGTATGGCAGTGCGCTCCGCTGCGTCCCGCCAGCGCGGATTGTCCGCCTCGACCACGTCGAAGTAATACTCCAGCGGCTCACAGTCGAACACATAGATGGTCTGGCTGACCATATCGGGATAGGAATAGAGAGGGATGGCCGCGTCCAGCAGTCCCGGCGCATTCTGCGCGAACAGATATTGCTGTATGGCCCCACCGGACCCGCCCAGGCCAACGGTGTAGAGCGGCTCGCCGTAGAGGGCCGTGAACTGCCTCTTCAGTCGCCACGCGGTATCCTCTGCGAGCCAGATATTGTAGTGATTGCTGGTCTGGTTGGCGGTGGAATAGACAATCGCATAGCCGCGTGCCAGCTGGTCCGCGCGGCGGGAGACGATATCACCCTTGCTGATATCCCCCTGTCGGCGACCTATGCCGACACCGCCGCGGAGCTGGTAGATCAGGCGGCGATTCCAGTTGCTGGCGCTGGGCCTGCCGGCCGATTCCCCCTCCCCTCTCAGTGCCGCTACAGCGTAGAAGAAGCGGTTGATGGTGCCGGTTTCCAGGCGCACCACGAAGTCGGTGACCTCGCCGTTTACCGTGACCTGGTCAATATCGCCATTGGCCTCTTCCAGTGGATGGAAGTCTCCGTCATTGGTACTGCGGTAGAAATAAGTCACTTGGGTCGAGTGGCTGCAATCGCGGCTGTAGCCGATGATTTCCCCGGTCTTCTGCCCTTTTTCATCCAGGGCAAATACGGGAACCCCCTCGCCCCCTTGGTTATCCACCAGCGGTTGGCGATTGGTGACTTCGTTTTCTCCGCAGTAGAAGGGATAGCTCGAGGGGCCGGCAAACAGCGTCTCCACCGGCCCTATTTCGCCGATAGTGATCGGAAAGGGGAAGTATTCCGGCGGGCGCTTCATCACCCGCGGGTGGGGCCCGGCATAGGCAGGCATGGGGCGGTGCTCAAGCGCCCCCTTGGGAACCCCGACTACCGGGGCTTCGGGCACACCGGGAATTCTCGGCAGCTTCTGATATCCATACCAGGCGCCAACCCCCACCAAGGCCACAATGGCCAATACAACCCCAGAGAGTATCCTTGCTCTCCGCACCGACATACTCGCCTCCACAGCTGCTTACTTCGTTATTTGGTACAGCTTGAGTATATGTAGGGATAGGCGGAGCGACCGGCAGTTGGCGCCGAATGGAACATCAATAGACAGCGATCTGTGGCCTGCCATTCACGGCGGAACCGGAGCAGGCTCCCACAGGTAGAGAGGTAGGGTGCGCCGAGCGCATCAAAGGGCATCGGGGATTGCGCCCACTTCCATATGATGCGCGCGGCGCACCTTACGGGAGTGGGCGGTCAGACAAGGTGTACTCAGGCAATAATGCCGCGGGCCTGGAGGCTGGAGATGATCATATCGACCTCCTCTTCCAGGGCCATCTGGTCGGTGCGCAGATGCAACTCGGGAGAAATCGGCGCCTCATAGGGATCGTCGATACCGGTAAAGCCGCGGATCTCGCCGGCGCGGGCCTTCTTGTACAGACCTTTCGGGTCGCGGGATTCCGCTTCTTCCAGCGAGCAGTCGACAAAGACTTCAAGGTACGGCAGGTCGCCTTCCGCATGCATGCGGCGCACCAGCTCGCGGTCTTCGCGGTAGGGGCTGATAAAGCTGCTCAGCACCACCACCCCGCTATCGGCGAAGAGCTTGGAGATCTCGCCCACACGGCGGATATTCTCCTGGCGATCTTCGGCGGAGAATCCCAGGTTGGAGTTGATACCCAGGCGGATATTGTCACCGTCCAGGCGGTAGCTCAGTACACCGCGGGCAGCCAGCGCCTTTTCGACGGCGACGGCGACGGTGCTCTTGCCGGATCCGGACAGGCCGGTGAACCACAGGGTGACGCCTTTGTGACCGAGGATGCTCGCCCTGTCATCGCGGGTTACGTCGCCCTCATGCCAATGTACATTGGTCGCCTTGCGCTCAAGTGTAGTAACGGTCACCGATCACTCCCAAGTCTCAATATTTCATTTCCGTGTCTCTTCCGCAGCTCTTATAACCAAAAGCTATCAGAAGATCGAGGCGTTTATTATCAGGCAACGGCGCAGGCACCGTAAAGCACCTGCTTATAGTATCTGGGCCCGAAAACGAGAAAGCCCGGCATAAGCCGGGCTTTCTGGAAAATGGGGTGGCCGACGGGGATCGAACCCGCGACCTCAGGAGCCACAATCCTGTGCTCTACCAACTGAGCTACGGCCACCATTAAAAGTGCTATGCATCAACGTCTTGTGGCGACGCTGAGAACCCCAACCTGGCACAAAGCCCGGCAGGGCCAGAGCGACCGTTTGCAAAGCACCGCTTTGCAGTCGTTCTGGCACCCATCAGCTTGCTGATGGGCCGGAATAGTCCTGCGACTCAAAACTGGCAGCGGATTCTATCGAAACTGCCAAGCCCAAAGCCACCCAAAAGTTTGGCACGCCCGGCAGGACTCGAACCTGCGACCATCCGCTTAGAAGGCGGATGCTCTATCCAGCTGAGCTACGGGCGCAAGGTAACCCGGTAAAAGTCTGGTCGGGGCAGAGGGATTCGAACCCCCGACATCCTGCTCCCAAAGCAGGCGCGCTACCAGACTGCGCTATGCCCCGAAAAACCTGTTCCATCGCCGAGGTCACGTCTCGCGAACAGCTGCTGTAATGCAGCTTCGAAGCCGCCTCCCCTGCGAAGAGCGCGCATAATACTGACAGCCCCCATGTGAGTCAACGGCGCTAAGCTATTCTTTTTGCAGAAGTTTAGACCGTCAGTCGGGGCTTGTGACCAGGTGGGGAAATTATTCGCGGCCTGTGCGAAAATAGCGCGCTTCGCAATCCGGGCCGGATGCCATGGACAGATACCTTGTAGGAGCGGCCGGTGGCCGCGATCGATCTCACGGGCTGCCTGAAAGCCTGATCGCGGCCACCGGCGGATGGCCGCCCCGCTGCTCCTACAGGAAATCGCCTCCGGCCATAAGCCCAAGATTCTTTATTGTTTGAGATAGCATCTATGTCTGCACTGGTTCTGGACGGCAAAGCCCTGGCACAGAAAACAGAGGAAGAACTCTCGGCCCGTGTGGCCGCACTGAAGGAAAAGAGCGGCGGCCAGACGCCGATCCTGGCGACCATCCTGGTGGGTGACGACCCCGCCTCCGCCACCTACGTAAAAATGAAGGGCAACGCCTGCCGTCGTGTCGGCATGGACTCCCTGCAGGTGGAGCTGCCCTCCTCCACCACCACCGAGCAGCTACTAGCCAAGATCGAAGAGCTGAACGCCAACCCCAATGTGCACGGCATACTTTTGCAGCACCCGGTGCCGGCGCAGATAGACGAACGCGCCTGCTTCGACGCCATCGCACTGGATAAAGACGTGGACGGCGTTACCTGCCTCGGCTTCGGCCGTATGGCCATGGGCGAAGAGGCCTACGGCTGCGCGACGCCCAAGGGCATTATGCGGCTGCTGGAAGCCTACGAAGTCGAACTGGAGGGCAAGCACGCCGTCGTCGTCGGCCGCAGCCCCATCCTGGGCAAGCCCATGGCCGCCATGCTGCTGAACGCCAACGCAACAGTGACCATCTGCCACTCCCGCACCCGGGACCTGGCCGATCATATCCACCGCGCGGATATTGTTGTCGGCGCCGTGGGCAAACCGGAATTTATCAAGGCCGAGTGGATCAAGGACGGCGCCGTCGTGGTGGACGCCGGCTACCACCCCAGCGGTGTCGGCGATATCGAATTGGGCCCACTGGCGGAGCGTGCTGCCGCCTACACCCCGGTACCCGGCGGTGTCGGTCCCATGACCATCAACACCCTCATCTACCAGTCTGTGGATTCCGGCGAGCGCAAGATTGGCTAGTGCGATGCGGCTCGACAAGGCCGTCAGCCAGGTAACCGACCTCTCGCGCGCCGAGGTGAAGCGCGCCGCCAGGGCGGAGCGCATTACCGTCAACGGCGCAGTGGTCACCGCCCCCTCTTCCAAGGTCGAGGAATCCGACACCCTGTGCCTGGATGGAGAGCCGCTGCTGGAGCCGGGGCCGCGCTACTTAATGCTGCACAAGCCATTGGGCTATGTCTGCGCGACCAAGGACAGTGAGCACCCTACGGTGCTCGACCTGGTCGATGAACCCAATAAATACAAGCTGCACATCGCCGGCCGCCTGGATATCGACACCACCGGACTGGTGCTGCTCACCGATGACGGTCAGTGGTCCCATAAGGTCACCTCCCCCCGCCACCACTGCGACAAGACCTACTATGCGCACCTGGCGGAGAGGATCGGCGAAGACGCGGTAGAGAAGTTTGCCAAGGGCATCTGGCTCGACAACGAAAAGAAGAGAACCAAGCCGGCCCGATTGGAGATCCTCTTCGCCAACGAGGTGCGCATCACCATCAGTGAAGGCCGCTACCACCAGGTAAAGCGCATGTTCGCCGCGCTCGGTAATCGGGTTCTGGAACTGCACAGGGAAAGGATCGGCGAAATCCTGCTGGAAGAGGAACTGCACGAGGGTGATTACCGCTTCCTCACCCCGGAAGAAATCGCCTCGGTACAATAAAGCCCATGTCCGCCCTACTCGACCAGGAACTCCAAGTCTCTCCGCGGGAAACCCTGTGGATTGCCGATGAAAACAGCAAGGCCCTGTTGCAACAGGGTTTCACTTTCGCCGGCGACCTGCTCAGCAACCGCTGGGATATCGCCAAACTGGCGGAGGACAAGGCCGGGCGCAGCTTTTTCAGCGACTTTCACTTCGAAGAGCTGGGGCGCAAATACCGCCGCATCGTCTACACGGTCTCCAAGGAAAAGGCGTTGGTGCACCACATCGTCAATCGCGCAGCGGAATTCCTCGGCGAGGGCGGCGAGCTGGTGTTGGTGGGCGGCAAGCAGGGGGGCATCAAAACCTACGCGGCCAAGGCCGCACAGCGCTTCGGCTGCGCAAAACAACTGCAGAAACACGGGGCAGAATACTCAAGCACCAATGCACTGCAGGACCGCGGCGGCGAAAAGATCGATGACCTGAATTACACCCAACTGCGCCGCCTCGAGGAACTGGGCGGGCTCTACAGCAAGCCGGGTCTGTTCGGCTGGAACAAAATCGACCGCGGCAGCGCCCTGCTCGCGGAGCAGTTTGCCACACTCCTGCCGAATGACGGCGCGCATGTGGTGGACCTGGGGTGCGGCTACGGCTATTTAAGTGCCCAACTGGCCATCCGGGGAAACTACTACTTTACCGCCACCGACAACAACGCTGCCGCCCTGCAGGCCTGCGAGAGGAACTTTCGCGAGCGGGGACTGGAAGGCGTCGTGGTACCCTCGGACGCCGGCGCCGAATTGGAAAACAGAATTGCCGACCTGCTGGTCTGCAATCCGCCCTTTCACCAGGGATTCCAAGTCGAAGGCGATCTCACTGATCGCTTCCTCAAACAGAGCGCGCGCCTGCTCAAAACTGCTGGCTATGCATTGTTTGTGGTAAATGAATTTATTCCGCTGGTGAGAAAGGGCCGGGATTATTTTTCAGGGGTGCAACTGCTGGCCAAAGACCAGGGCTTTTGCGTCTACAGACTCGACCTGTAGATACTCTGTTGCAGTTCGAGCATTCATTGATTCGTCATACGGGCGCAAGCCGGTATCCGGTTTCGGGGACGCCTGGATTCCGGCCTTCGCCGGAATGACGAGAAAGCCTTGCTATAAGGGCGAGCGCAAGGTCCGCTCTGATACCTCATTCCCGCGATTTCCCATCGTATGCGCGTCAGTAATCCCGCAGATTAAACAGGTTCATGGACAGCGTATGCTCTTCCAGCTCTTCCAGTTGCCGCAGGCGCTCGAAGGCATCCCGCGCGGAGGGGGTTTCCGCTCCCTGGGCCAGGTCGCGGTACTGGTCGGCCAGGTAGATCTCGATATCCATCGCCAGTCTGGCGATCTCGTCCAGGTCGTTGATGTCGATATTGCGCAATCGCTGCAGGAATTCCTTGTCTCGCCCCTCGGGGGCAAACTGAACCCAGGTGTGTAGCGCACCGGGCGTCAGGTCGGCGTGGAAATTTTCCAGTGAATGCTTCATGGAATCCTCGCGCCGTTTCAGCTGGTCCAGCAGCAGCTCGACCCGCTTGTTGGGTGCCAACTGCTCGTATTCACCGTACTGCTGCGCCAGCTTGGCATGAAAATCCCGCCCCTCCTGGATCACATCCTCCACTGTTTTGTAGCGCATCGGCCATTCCCGGGAAAACAATTGCCTTTTATCAGTATAGACACGCAGTGACAAAGGGCGCCAACCACCATTGGCGCGGCAGAGAGCCCGAATTACGGATTTGTCAGGGCAGGCGCTTCAATCGGCAGTTCAGCCGACGGGAGGGGTTTTGCGGGTTGATCCTGTCCGGCGCTCGCGCGGTCAGCGCCGCCAGGGACAGCGGTTGCCTGCTGACTGCCAGGACAGCATTTTCGTAGGCGGTCATCTCCGCGGTCCAGGCGCCGCGCAGCTGGGTGCTAATATCCCGCTCGCGCCAGCCGCTGTCCAGCAACTCGCGCCGACTGCCGAAATTACTCACCAGCAGCCCATCGTCGCCCAGCAGTTGCAACAGCTTGCCACACCAGGCCGGGTCCGCCGCAACAGCGCGCTCCGCCTCGCCGCTTCCGTGGCCGAACAGGTCGTCGATGATCAGGTCAAAGGAATTTTTTCCTCTGGAGGCCAGCTGATCGGCAACGAAATCCCGGGCATCGGCACACACCAGCTGCGCCCCCTGTACACCGAAATATTTTCGCGCAATGCGCAGGTGGGTCGCATCCAGGTCTACACCGACAATCTTCTCCGGTCCGACAAACTGCTGCAGAAGGCGGATCAGGGCGCCGCCGCCAACACCCAGCAACAGTACGGACCGGACCTGGCGCCCGGGAAGAAAGAAGGCCGGCAACAGCAACAGCTCCCACAGGGATCCCTTCAACGGATCCCGTGGATTCCACTGGGAATGGAAGACACCGTTGCTATACAGGCGCACGCTGGCACCGTGACTGCGCACCTCATAGTGGTTGCCCCCTGCCCGCCTCTGCCATAACAGCGCCATAAAGCTGCACTCTAGCGGCTGTGTGGAATAACCGGGGGAATCTCGGAGCAGTTCAACAGGATCCGGGCAAACTCCTGCAGCCCGGTCAGGTCTTCGACGCCAAACCTGGCAACACTGGGACTGTCGACATCCAGCACACCGAGGCAGCGCCCGCCGGCAAAAAGCGGGATGACCACTTCGGACGCGGAAACCGCGTCACAGGCGATATGACCGGGAAACTGGTGTACGTCCTCCACCAACTGGGACTCGCCGGTCGCCACAGCGGTACCGCAGACGCCGGCACCGACGGGAATCCGCGTACAGGCCGGCTTGCCCTGGAAGGGCCCCAGGCGCAGCTCGTCGCCGTAGAGAAAATAGAAACCGGCCCAATTAATATCCGCCAGCTCCATAAACAGCAGCGCGCTGGCATTGGCGGTATTGGCCAGCCAGTCCCGCTCCCCGGAAAGCAGGCCAGCCAATTGTTCGTTGAGTGAAGAGTAGAATTTGTTCGATGGCATAATCCGCTCCGGGCCGATAAATCCGGGCTTTGCCAGCAATGACAAAGCCCCCAAACTGTCCGCGACTGCGAACAATCTGGGGGCTTTGGGTCAGGATTCAATACCCCAGTTATTGATAGGGGTCGGTCACCGGCTGCTCAGCCTGGTATTGCTCGGCGTCAACTGTGGGTTTGTTCCAACCACTGTCATCCGCCTCCTCACCGTCACGACCTCGAATGGCCGGCGGCGCGCTGGTGACGTCGGAGGCAATCAGTTGGCGCGCATTGCCAGTAGTCGCCGCAGGGGCCGTGGCGGTGGTGGCCGGGCGCTCCTCGCTGCGGATACGGCTGGCGATGGTCTTGAGGTTCGGACGGCGGCGCTCGGCCAGCTTGACCGCCTCCAGTTCGCCATTGAGGCGGTTGACCTCCGCCTGCAGGTCGCCCAGCTGCGCCTGCAGTTCGGTTATCTGGGTGAGGACACCCTTGACCTTGCGGCTCTCTTTTTCATACAGCACAGCGGCGCCGCCAAATGCCAAAACGAAAATGACCAGAATGGAAAATTGACGCATAGCAATCTCCGGAAAATTCCCTTTATCAATAGAAAGGTTATTTTTACAGCAAAGTTGCCGCATCTTCCGAGAAGTTGCGCATAAAACGCAATACTGAAAACTGACTGCGCAGCCCCGGTCAACTCACAGGTCGCTATCGTCCACTGAGGCAATCAGCTGTCCGGCGGTCACCGCCTCCTGATCCACACAGCGCCCCGAATCCACCAGAGCGGGGATCAGATGGTTGTCGGCATAGGCACATCCCGTCGACAGTATTGCCTTGTGCCTCTCCTTCCCCGCCTGCTGCGGCAGGTGACCACCACTGGCGAGCAGCCTGTCGAGCAGTGGTTGATACCCCCGTTGCCAGCATTCGAGATCCGGGAAGCTGCGCCTGAGCGCGGCGGCGATATGCATGCCCTCATAATCCAGGTCGCCCCAGAAATAGACCGGCAGCGCCCGCAAAGCCTGCCCCTGCCACCACTGCAGGAAGTCTCGTCGCGCCTCCATGGGGATTTCATTCAGGGTACTGAATCGGGCAATGCCGGGGGCGCGAACCCGCGCCGCACCGCCGCGGTAGCCCTCGATATACACCAGCGCCGTAACAGCGGGCTCCAGATCCGCCAACCAAAGGAAAGTGTCCTGGTTCTCGATCAACAATACCCGCTCCATCTGTGCCGGCAGGTACAGATGCATCAGCAGCGGACGCTCGCGAATTCGATTGCCCATCGACGGGAAGAGTGCGGAAACCAGGGACTGGCGCCAGCCGCTATCCAGGTATTTGGAGTCGCCGAGAAAGCAGCGGGCCGACAGCTGTCGCCAGGACATGTTGCTGGAAGTCTCCAGTTCTCTACCAATGGAGCTCCAGCAGGCGAGTAATTCCTCGAAATCTTCGAATCCCGGCTCCAGATCCAGGCCGTCCACAGGAAAGGCGTCCACATTCTCGAAATAGCCTTCGAATCGCGCCAGCGCCATTCGCCACTGTGGATTCACCAATAGCGGGCGCGGTCGCTGCAGCCAGTCTCGGATCAGCGGTTCACTGGCATCCCTGAAACTGAGCCGCGCCCCTTCCCACGGCGCACGACCCGCGGAGCGGCGGCCCGCCGGCCTGATGGAGAAACAGCGGTACTCGTTGGCCAGCCATTTCAGCTCGTCCCAGAGCAGGCCGTCATCGTGGGTGGGATCGTTGAATGGCGCCAGTGCGGCGCGCAGGGCACGAGGGGGATTTTGCGGGTTCAGGGTAACGGAAATCGGCTTTTCGTCACCGCTGAGAATCTGCTTGTCGCGCTTTTCCAGCACATATTCCAACAGCCCCATAATCACCGGATTTGCCGCAGCCCACTCGGGTAACTGCCGTGCCATCTGCGTCTCCTTTTATGGCTATTTTTTTAGGAGCGGCGGGGGGGGCCTCCCCCCCCCCCCCCCCACCCGGAGGATGCGCCCCCCATTAAGGTTTCCCCC
>NZ_JACZFR010000048.1 GCF_014904815.1 Microbulbifer taiwanensis | reverse complement strand
TTTGGTTCTTTTGTGGGGGAGGGGGGGGGCTCCCCCCCCCCCCGCCGCTCCTACAGGGAGAATGCGCCGACTATTAAGTTTCCACCAACTCCATAAAATCCAGCGACGCCTGCTGGCGTATCGTGCGGCGGTGGTTGGCCCAGAGTTCGGAGATCCTGTCCCGGTTGCAGACCTTGCGGTCCACATAGACCCGGGTGTTGAGCTGGCCAATGGGCCTGGCACTCGGGCACTTGCTGAACACAAACTGGTTGGAGATCAGATCCATAAAGGGTCCGGACTTGCTGCTCGGCATGATAAACAGCAACTGCAGGCCGAGGGTTTCCGTCAGGTAGCGGATCACCTCTTTCGAACGGGATTCATCCATCTTGGAAAAAGCCTCGTCCACCAGCACCATCTGCAGATGACTGCTGCCTTCATTGAAACGGAAAGCCGAAGTCACCGCTGCCGAACGGATGATGTAAGCCGGAGTCTCCAGCTGGCCGCCGGAGCCGGTACCGTACTGGCTGAGTGCAATGGGTTCCTTGCCCTCCGGTTCCTTGAAGATCTCGTAATTGCGGTAATTCCTGTAGTCGCTGATCCGATCCAGCTCGCGCCGCGCCAGCTGTTCGTCTTCGCTGAGCAACATATCCAGAAGCCTGTCGCGCACCTTCATTTGCGTTGAGGATAATTGGGCGTCGAACAGGCTCTCCTCCTCGCCCAGGTTCGGCAACTCGATTACTGCCTTGAAGAAATTCCAGTATTCCCGGAACTCCGGCACCCAGCTATAGGCAAAACGGAAGCGCTCGCGGTCGGCACCGAAGCGGTGGTGCTCCAGCTCCCTGTTCAGGTCGTCCAGTACCCGCTTGCCATCATTGATGGATTGGTAAATGGCATGGCACAGGTGGGTGACGAAGGTGGTATTGAAAGATTTCTTCAGGGCCTGCAGCTGCTCGTGGCGGTCTACCAGCAGATTGTTCTTGAGTCGATTGCGCAGCGCCGAGACCTGCTCTACCAATTGGATTACCAGTTTGAACTGGCCCTCGTCGTGGCCGACGGAAAAGTCGGGATCGAACATCAGGGTGTCGCCGGTACTGCAACTGCTGTTGTAATCCTTCACTCCATTGAGCAGCTGGCTCTGGTACTTGCTCAACAGGCCCTGCCACTCTTCGATGTCCCGGGAAAAGTCGAAACTGCCACCGGCCTTCGCCGCCTGCTCGTCGGCTCTCTGCAGTTCCGTCTCGGCATCGAAGTCCGGGCGAATTTTACCAATGCGGGCAACCGCAGCCTCGCAGTCCGACAGGGTTTCCTCCAGCCCATCCAACTGGCCGGCAAGCCCCTTCAGCTGTTTGTCGATATTCTCCAGGTCGCCTTCCAGCTTGCCCTCGTGCTTCTGCAGGCCCGCCTGGTTCTGGCGTTCGTTTTCCAGGTTTTCCTGCAGCTCCTGCGCCTGCCGCTCCAGCTCTGCGCCATCCTCCAGATCCAGGTTGGCCAGCGCCTGCTCCGCATCGCGCAGTTCCCGCTGGGCGGATAAGGCCGCGTCGACACTCGCCAGCAGATCCAAGCGCGTAAAACTGCGCAGTGACTGTGCGAACTGGCGAAACTGGCGCTGGGTTTCGGTGACCTGGGAGGCCTCCACCAGCAGCTGTTCCAGCGCCTGCTGCTGGGCAGCCAGCGCACGGGCACGGGCGCCCTGACCAAAGACCAGTTCCGCCTCATCGATATCACAGCGCCACATGCTGTAGTTGCCGCTGGCAAGTCCGTCCGCGGTGAGGCCGCGGCGGGTGCCGCGCAGCTCTTCCGCATCGCGCACCTGCAGCACGGAACCGTAGGAGGCGCGCAGGTAGTATTCCGCTGTCTTGTGAGAGAATGACATCAGGTCGAGAATGGAGTTTTTCGGCAACTCCAGCCGCTCCGCATCGCGGCGCGCCTTGTCCCCCTGGATCACCCGTGCGCGGTTATTGCGGCCTGCCATATTGCGCACTATGCGAATGGCCTGCGCCTCGTATTCCGGCTCGACGATGATCGAGAAGCGCGCACCGCCGAGGTAGCCCTCCACCGCCATCTGCCAGCGCTCGTCCAGCACTTCGACAAAGTCGCACAGCACCTGCGGCTCCGCCTTTGGGCACTGCTCGCGGATGGCCGCCAGCGCCTGCTCCACGGATTGCGGATAGCGCACGCGGTTGGATTGCAGGTGGTGGATACGGCTCTCCTGGGCGTGCAGTTGTTTCTGCAGCTGCTGGACGCGCAGTTCACCGCGGGAAACCAGTTCCAGGGCCTGTTCGCGGAGGGAGGTCCCGTCGGAATCATTGCCAGCCACCTGGTTGACGAGGCGATTCTGCAGGGTTTCCGCCGCCGCTACCTGTTCGCGCACGGACTCCTGGGCAGAGAGGTCTATCCAGTCCCTACCCAGCAGCCTGTGCAGGTCGGGCAGGTCGTCCGCCCTGGCCACCGCTTTGACGATCTTCAGCAAGGCGTGGTCGTTGAGGGCCGGGATGTCCATGGCGATGGACGTGGATCCGACCAGCTCGATGAAATCGGACGCCGCGCTGCGGTTGGCTGCGAAGATCCGCTGCTGCGCCGACAGAGGATTACCCAGCGCGGACAGGGCGTTATTGGCCTCAACGATCTTGTGCTCCAGCTCGTCTTTGGTGCGCAGGGCGGCTATCCCCTGGCGCTGGGCCTCCACCGCCACCAGGCGCTGGGAGAGTTCGCGGCCACGCTGTTCGGCGATGCGGATCTCCTGCACCGTGCGCTCCAGGTCGGCGCGCGCCTCCAGCTGCCGGTTCTTGCCCTCGAGATAGGTCTTCTGCACCTGTAGTTGGCGGTGTTTGGCCTGCAGGTATTCCTGTATTCGCAGCCGCTGCCACTGCTCGCTGTAGAGGTCGGCGGATTCCGCAATTCGCTGGAGGGCGCCCACCCGATCGACGATTTCCCGCGCTTCCTGCTCCATGCCGTGGATGGTTTTCATCAGCTCGGATACCGAGCGTATCGCGTCGCCCAGGTCGCGCTTCTCCAGCACCTCCTGGGCAACGAAATCGTTGATACTCTTGACCGGCTTGTAGGCCATAAAATTGGAGAAAGTCCGCGCCGCGTGCATGGCCTCGCGATCCGGCACCGCATCGCGACGACCGCGCAGGGCACCGTAGAGGCGGCGCAGGTAGGCCTTTTTCTTGTCGTACTGCTCGATCTTGTCGAACTGTTTGCCGAGTACCGAATAGAACTTATCCAGTGGCAACAGGTGTTTGCCATCCTTGTACTCACGGATAAAGTCGCCGATGGACAACTGCTCGCCAGGGAAAATAAAGAAGCGCAGATCATCCTGGCGCGCCTGGGCCGGCTTGCTGCTGGTATCCAGGTGCGCGCGGATTGCCATCACCGAGGTGAAGGGATCGCCGTCTTCCCCAGCGGTGGGATAGAAGATGCCGGTGATATAGCAATCGGTCGGCTGCAGGCGCGCGTAGCTGCCATCGTCGCAGCCGAGAACATAGGAACCCAGGGTGCGCACCTGCTTGCCACCGCGGCCGCGCTGGGTGGTCTCGTCCTGACCCGGGTTGAAGGTGAACAGGGTGTCGTGGGCGGCGGTCATCAGGGTCTGGATCGCATCGGCCGCCGTGGTCTTGCCGGAGCCGTTGCCACCGGAAAACAGGTTGATGGGACCGAATTCATATTCCAGCTGGGGGATATTGCCCCAGTTGATCAGGATCAGTTTTTTTAGAAACATATTTTAATTGCACGCCAGTGGCTGCTCATTGTGTCAATTGTCTGACGGTGCTCGCAGCTTTCTCGTCATTCCGGCGCAGGCCGGAATCCAGGTGCCACCATTCTGGATACCGGCCTGCGCCGGTATGACGATAGCAAGCGGCGGGCTTCTATATTTCGTGACTGCTTTCCGCTTCTTTGCCGGCGAAAAGACTGTGGTCTTCGCTGTCAGGTGTAATGCGCTGCTCGGGTTCTTCTTCTGTTATTTCCTGCCGCTGCCCGTCGAACAGCTGCTGCAGCGTCTCCTCGCTGACAAAATGGCCGATGGTCGGGCGCACCCGCAGCCAGATTTCCGCGAGCGTCTCCGCCTCATCACCGGCAAACTGGACCAGGCGCAATTGGCGCAACTTCTTCAACAGGCTTTTGCGCTCCGCCAGTTTGTCCGGCAGGGACATCTTCAGCAGGTTGCGCAGGCCCATTTCCAGCGCCTCGAGAGAGAGTGCGACACAGCCGTTCTCATCCACCTGCCCTTCCCTCAGCGCCTTGTCGTATTCCACCCGCAACACCAGTATGGCCGCCACCTCCTGCTGGGTCAGGCGCGCGCGGAAGCCACCGTGGTGGGGTTCCTCCTGGTCCGGCATGCCGGGCACCTCGGCACCGGGCGGATAGACGCGGATAAACTGGAAGCGGCTGTCGTGCTGCAGGCGCAGGCCCAGTGGTGCCAGCCACTCGCGGATCAGTGGTTCGCAGCGCTGGAAGCGGTCGTAGAGAAGGGTTTCCACCTGGCTCTCATCGCGGCAGATAACGCCGTAGTCCAGCAGGCGCACCAGCAGTTCGGAAAACTCCCCGCGGGTAAGCCTGCACTTTTCCAGCGCTTCTTCCAGGGCCTGTTCAATCACTGTCTGTCAGCTCCAGAATGTATTCGTCGAATCGGGCAAAATAATCGTTGCTGGCGGTCTCACCGGTGAATGCCACTTTGAGCGCTGCGGTCGCCCCCTGGCTCACTGCGACGGCTTCCAGTGCGTGACTCATCGCGAGCAGATCGCGGGCGTCCCTCAGTGGCAGGTCGCGACTGTTGATGCGGCGGCCGCTGCCCAGTGCCGCCTGCAGATAGTCGCGCAGTTCGCCACCGTTGAAGTTGAAGGCCTGGTCCAGTAATTGCTGCAGCAAAATTTCCTGGCGGCTGTCGTCTTCCAGCGGCACTTCGTCTTCCACCCGGGTATTCACCGGTTGGCGGCGGCTGCGCTGCCACAGTTGAGTCTGCTTCGGGTCGAACAGGCGCAGCTGGAAACCGCCCAGTTGCTCGCCGAGGCGCTCGAGCATATCGGTTTTATCCCCACTCTCACCCAGGCGCTGGCACAAGTCGGCAAACTCGCCCTCCGACTGGCTGTGCAGATAGCTCAGCTGACGGATGATGATATCGGCACGCTTGGTAAAACCCTGCAGCGCGCGGCGCAGCGCCGGTAGCTTGACCTCGCAGGCGCGGCGCATACGGTCCTCGATGGTATCCAGCATCAACCACAGTAGCGAACGGCCCTCTTCCACCAGCTCGGGCAGCAATTGCCGCAGGCGCTTTTCCCACTCGGCCTTGAGCGACTTGTCCTTGCGGCGGATACGCGCGATGACCTTGCCGATGGAGTCGCGGTGTTTTTCCACGCTATCGGCGGACAGGCGAATGGCCAGGTCCGGCTGGAAACGACTCTCCATAAAGGAAAAGAACTCGTCGGTGGCCTGCTGCACCAGCAGCTGCGCCTCCACTTCGCGCACCAGTTCCCGCTTGCGCTCCTCCAGTTCGGCGATCATGTCAGTGAAGTCGGCGACTATGCGCTCGGAATACTCCCAGGCGTCGATCAGGTCGTGGATCTCGCCCCTGCCGGCGAATGCCTCCAGGGAATTCAGGGTGTTGCGGGTGTTGCGGTGGCGGGTGCGCACGCGAGTGCTGTTCACTTCTACCAGTGGCTGGGTAAACAGGCGCCCGCGGCGGCTGAAGGGATAGGTGGCGGACAGGCTTGCGCTGTCCACCTGCTTCTCCAGCCAGCCGAATTCCACCAGGATGTTCAGCACCCAACCGGCCTGCTCGCGCAGGCTTTTAAATCTGTGCTCTCTATCAGTCGAGGACTCCGGCTCCTCAGCATTATCATCGCTGTCCAGCTGCGGCGCTCGGGTCAGGGCCTCGGCAAAGATCTCCAGAATCTGCTCGCGCGCCAGCGACTCTCCGTAGTCCGCCTTGGCGGTGTACAGGCGCTCGTACAGCAGGCGCAGGCATTCCACCACCTGCTCTCGGTATTTACCGGTCAGCGGGCGGAAGAAATGCTGGTAATTGTCGGCAAAAAACAACGGCGTGAAGTCCGCTTACTCTTCGGGCTTCTGGTTGAATACGCAGTATTTGGTGTAGTCGCTGGCGTCGTTCAGGGTCCACTCCCCCTTGGGGACTTCGTCCATTTTCTTGCACCACTTCTCCGAACCACGCTTGGGCTCGCAGGCGGTGAGGGTCAACAGGGCTGCGATGGAAGTAATCAGGACAAATATTTTTTTCATGGTTTATTTCTAGTTATTTCTGCAAAAAAATTATGCCGTCATGCCGGCGCAAAGCCTGTGCCGGAATGACGACTGCAATTGCTACTCTGTCACTAGCGGCGCCACTATTCCCTTCTCCATTTAGTTCCCTCGCGGCTGTCTTCCAGCACCACGCCCTTGGCTTTCAGTTCCTCACGAATCTCGTCGGCGCGGGCGAAGTTTCTGTCTTTCTTGCTCTGGGCGCGCTCGGCGATCAGCTGTTCGACCTCCTCTTCCGAGACTCCCTCCTCGCCACCGCGGGTCTGCTTGAACCAGGCCTCGGCGTCCTGCTGCAGTATGCCGAGCATTTCACCGGCGGACCGCAGCGCGCCCTTCAGGCGCGGCTTGTCGCCGGCGTCGGCCTTGTTCAGCTCCTTTGCCAGCTGGTGCAGTTCACTGATCGCGATGGGCGTGTTCAGGTCGTCCTCCAGCGCGGTCATAAAGGCAGAGCCGTCCAGGTCCGCCGGCACAGCTTCCACTTCTGCAGTTTCGCGCAGGGCACCGTAGAGGGAATCGAGGCTGCGTTGGGCCTGGTCCAGCAGGTCGGCGCTGAAGTTCAGCTCCGAGCGATAGTGGGCAGACAACAGCGCGAAGCGCAGCACTTCGCCCGGGTACTGGGTGAGCAGGTCCCTGACCAGGCGGAAGTTGCCCAGGGACTTGGACATCTTCTCTCCGTCGATATTGACGTAGCCGTTGTGCATCCAGTAGCGCACGAAGTCGACGCCGTTGGCGCAACAGCTCTGGGCGCGCTCGTTCTCGTGGTGCGGGAAGGTCAGGTCGCGGCCGCCACCGTGGATATCGATAGTCTCGCCCAGGTGTTTCTTGATCATCGCCGAGCACTCCAGGTGCCAGCCCGGGCGGCCGCGGCCCCAGGGACTGTCCCAGCCGGGCTCGTCTTCCCTCGACGGTTTCCACAGCACGAAGTCGCCCGCATATTTCTTGTAGGGGGCCACCTCGACGCGGGCACCGGCGAGCATATCGTCCAGGGAGCGCTTGGACAGCTGGCCATATTCGGGCATGGAGTCGACCGCGAAGAGCACATGCCCCTCTGCCGCGTAGGCGTGGCCCTTCTCGACCAGCCGTTCGATCATATCGATCATTTCCGGCAGGTGCTGGGTCGCGTAGGGAATGACATCCGGCTCCAGGTTGTTGAGCGCAGCCATATCTTCGAAAAAGGCCTCGGCGAAGCGCGCCGACAGTGCGCCTATCTCCTCGCCGCTGTCCCGCGCGGCTTTCATGATCTTGTCGTCGATATCGGTGATATTGCGCGCGTAGATCACTTCGCTGAAATTTTTCTTCAGCAGGCGGTAGAGGGTGTCGAAGACCACCACCGGGCGCGCGTTGCCGATATGCACGCGGTTGTAAACGGTGGGGCCGCAGACGTACATGCGCACCCGGTCTTCAACCAGGGGTTTGAAGGTTTCTTTCTGTCCTGTAAAGGTGTTGTGGAGCTGTAAGGCCATAGAATCCGATTGCGATTGAATGTGTTTCGGTGCCTTTCGGCAGGTTCCGAGTCGCTGGATTCCGGCCGACGCCGGAATGACGGTATCGAACTATCGTCATGCCGGCGCAGGCCGGTATCCAGTTTCTCCGCAGCTACTTGTTCTGTTCCTTGGCCCAGCTGTCGCGCAGGCCGATGGTGCGGTTGAACACCGGCTTTTCCGCTGTGCCGTACCTGCTGTCGCGACAGAAGTAGCCGTTGCGCTCGAACTGGTAGCTCTGCTCCGGTTCCGCCCGGGCTAGGCCGATTTCGGCCTTGCAACCCTGGAGGATTTTCAGGTTGTCCGGGTTGACGAAATCGAGGAAGTTCTTGTCGCCGGAATCCGGGGCCGGGTCGCTGAACAGGCGGTCGTAGAGGCGCACCTCACAGTCCACATTCTTTTCCGCCGAGACCCAATGGATCACACCCTTAGGCTTGACGCCGTCTGCCGGGTCCTTGCCCAGGGTATCCAGGTCCACGGAGCAGATGACCTCGACAATCTCACCGGCATCGTTTTTGACCACCTCTTCCGCCTGAATCACATAGGCGTTGCGCAGGCGCACCTTCTTACCCAGCACCAGGCGTTTGTACTTCTTGTTGGCCTCCTCGCGGAAGTCCTCTCTTTCAATATAGAGGGTGCGGGTGAACGGCAGTTCCCGCGCCGGCAGGTCGTCGCGCACCGGATGACCCGGGGCGCTGAGGGTTTCCTCCCGGCCTTCCGGGTAGTTGCTCAGGGTGACCTTGAGCGGCTCCATCACGCACATGGCGCGCGGGGCGTTCTTGTCCAGTTCGTCGCGGATGCAGTATTCGAGCATGCCGACGTCCACCACCGAGTCGGAGCGGGTCACGCCGATCATTTCGCAGAAGTTGCGGATGGCCCTGGGTGGCACACCGCGGCGGCGCTGGCCGGACAGGGTCGGCATGCGCGGGTCATCCCAGCCGTCCACGTGCTTCTCATCCACCAGCTGTTTCAGTTTGCGCTTGGACACCACCGTGTAGTTCAGGTGCAGGCGCGCGAACTCGTACTGGCGCGGGCGCGCCGGTACCGGCAGGTTTCCAATAAACCAGTCGTACAGCGGCTTGTGATCCTCGAACTCCAGAGTGCAGATGGAATGGCTGATACCCTCAAGCGCATCCGACTGGCCGTGGGCAAAGTCGTAACTGGGGTAGATGCACCATTTGTCGCCGGTCTGGTGGTGGGCCATCTTCTTGATGCGGTAGATGATCGGGTCGCGCAGGTTGATATTGGGCGCGGCCATATCGATCTTGGCGCGCAGGCTGCACTCGCCCTCCGCCATCTCTCCGTTCTTCATCTGCTCGAACAGCGCCAGGTTCTCCTCCACCGAGCGGTCGCGATAGGGGCTGTTCCTGCCCGGCTCGGTCAGGGTACCGCGGTAGTGGCGCGCATCCTCCGGGGACAGGTGGCAGACATAAGCCTTTCCCTCGCGAATCAGGTACAGGGCCCACTCGTGCAGCTGGTCGAAGTAATCCGAGGTGTATCTGGCTTCACCGTTCCACTCGAAGCCGAGCCAGGAGACGTCGCGCTTGATCGCGTCTACATACTCTTCCTCTTCCTTCGCCGGGTTGGTGTCGTCGAAGCGCAGGTTGCAGGTGCCGTCGAACTCCTGCGCCAGGCCGAAGTTGAGGCAGATGGACTTGGCGTGGCCGATATGCAGGTAGCCGTTGGGCTCCGGCGGAAAGCGGGTCGCCAGCTTGGATACCCGGCCCTCGGCCAGGTCTTCGCGAATGATGTTCTGTAAAAAGTGAGCGGGCTTGCTCTCGGATGTCATAGGATTCTCTATTACAGCTGTGCGAATGTAAGCGGCGGATTATAGCTCAGCAAAGGGAACCTTTTGCACTACTGTGGCCAGCGGGTATCATCCGCGTCCAGACTCACCCCAAATAGGATGTTTTATGATCACCCTGCATACCACCCACGGCGATATCGCCATCGAACTGGACTTCGAAAAGGCCCCCAAGACCGCGGCCAACTTCCTGCAGTACTGCCGCGACGATTTTTACACCGGCACCATTTTTCACCGGGTGATCGACAACTTCATGGTCCAGGGTGGCGGCATGACCCCGGACATGCAGCAGAAAGAGACCCGCGAACAGATCGAGAACGAGGCGGACAACGGCCTCAAGAACGACACCGGCACCCTGGCCATGGCCCGCACCATGGACCCCCACTCTGCCAGCTCCCAGTTCTTTATCAACGTGAAGGACAACGACTTCCTGAACTTCCGCAGCAAGGATCCGCAGGGCTGGGGCTACTGTGTGTTCGGCAAGGTGGTCGAGGGCATGGACGTGGTCAACAAGATCAAGGGCGCCAAGACCGGCAGCAGGGGCTCCCCCCAGGACGTCCCGGTGGAGACCATCGAGACCACCGGCGTGACTGTCGCCGAGGACTGATCCACTCCCCCCTGTAGGAGCGGCGGGGCAGCCATCCGCCCCGCCGCTCCTACAGGGGTCAATCCCACTCCGAGGAAGCGAGCACCGTGACCAGCTACCTGATCTCCGACCTGCACCTGGACGAGAGCCGCCCCGAAATCACCGAAGCCTTCTTTGACTTCCTGCGCGACCGCGCCGCCGGTGCCGAGGCACTGTATATCCTTGGCGACTTCTTCGAGGTGTGGATCGGCGACGACGACGATGCCCCACTGGCTGCCGAAGTGGCCGCTGAACTGGCCCGCTACAGCAACGGCGGCGCCGAGCTTTACCTGATGCACGGCAACCGCGACTTCCTGATCGGCCAGGACTTCGCCCACCGCGCCGGCGCCATACTGCTGTCGGACCCCAGCCTGGTGACACTCGGCGGACAGTCAGTTCTGCTGATGCACGGCGACAGCCTCTGCACCCGCGACAGCGAATATATGGCCTTCCGCCAACAGGCCCGCGATCCCAACTGGCAGGAGGCCCTGCTGGCCAAGCCGCTCGAGGAGCGCCGTGCCATAGCCGCACAGATCCGCGCCGTGTCCAAGTCCATGAACAGCCGCAAGGCAGAGGACATCATGGACGTGACACCGGAGGAAGTGGAAAAGGTGATGCGCGAACAGGGTGCGCGCACCCTGATTCACGGCCACACCCACAGGCCCGCACGCCACCAATTGACTGTCGACGGCAATCCGGCCGAGCGCATAGTGCTGGGCGACTGGGGCGAGTCAGGCTGGTGCGTCAAGGCGGATAAAGATTCCCTTGAACTGATCCGCTGGCCCATAGCATGATTTGCAGACCTCGGACGTAGGGTGTGCCGTACGCACCATCGAGGCCCGGCGGTGCGCACGGCGCACCCTACAAGGCAGCAAGGAGTGGAGGCCGCAGGGTGAAGAATCTCAACAAGCGCGTACTGATTCTCGGCGGCTACGGCACCTTCGGCGCGCGTATCGCGCGGATGCTCAGCAGTGAAGCCGATGTACAGCTGATCATCGCCGGGCGCGACAGATTCAAGGCGGAGCTCTGCGCCTCCAAACTGCCCGGCCTGGCCGAGGGCCTGCGCCTGGAGCGGGACTCGATCAACCTGGCTGCGCAGCTCGCGGCACTGCACCTGGACCTGCTGATTCACTGCGCCGGTCCCTTCCAGAAAGAGACCGACTACCGTGTCGCCCGCGCCTGTATCGAATCCCGCACGCCCTATATCGATATCGCCGACGCGCGCCGCTATGTGTGCGACTTCCACCGCCTCTCCCCCGCCGCCGAGACCGCCGGCATCACCATGATCTCCGGCGCCAGCAGCCTGCCGGCGCTCAGTTCCACTGTACTGAAAGAGATCCAGCGCGATCTGCCGACCATTCGCGCGGTGGACATCGCCATAGCACCGGCGCACCGCATAGAGCGCGGCCTGGCCACAGTGCGCGCCGGATTTGAATCCCTCGGCGAGGGCTTTCCACAGTTGCAGGACGGCGAATGGCGGGAGTCCTTCGCCGGCAACCATCTGCGCCGCGTCCAGCTGGCACACCCGGTGGGCGAGCGCTGGCTGTGTGACTTCGATGTGCCGGACCTGGAACTCTGCCCGCGCCATCTGCCGCGGGCGCGCGACGTCCGCTTCGCGACAGGACTGGAACCGCGGTTGCTGCAGACAGGGCTGACCCTGTGCGCCCACCTGGCCCGCCTGGACCTGCCCGCCACCAACCCGAGACTCGCCCGACTCGGCCACAAACTGGCCGACCACTGGCCCGGTGGCAGCAGCCACGGCGGCATGCTGATCCGCGCCGATGGCGAAAACCGGCGCGGCGAGCCCGGCGCTCTGCAGTGGCAGATACTCGGCCTCAATGGCGACGGCCCCTGGATACCGGCCGCGCCGGCGGCGGCCATGGCCCGCAAGCTACTGCGCGGCGCCGCTGCCAGGAATGGGGCACTGGCCTGTTGGCAGCTGCTGACCCTCGACGAAATTCTCGCCGAGCTGACCCCCTATTCCGTTGTCACCACGATGGAGCCACTGGAATCGCAATCCGGGGCGGCGCCGCGACCGGCCACCGCTACATGAATACTTACCTGACGCTCAAGGCCCTGCATGTACTCAGCGCTATGGTTGTTCTGGGCACCGGCATCGGCATCGCCTGGTACACACTGCGCGGCTGGCTTTCCGGGGACCTGCAGGTGTTTCGCTGGATCAGTCGCGAGACAGTGGCTGCAGACTGGATTTTTACCAGCAGCGCAATCGTGACGCTGCTGGGCAGTGCCGCCGGTATGCTCGCGATCAATCCGGGCTGGCTGCAGCAACCTTGGCTGCAAATGGCGATTGCGCTGACTGGAGCCGTTTTCCTGCTGTGGTTGCCAGTGGTGTTTTTGCAGTACCGGCTGCGGCTGCACGCGCACGAAGCCAGCGAGCGGGAGATTCACCGGGCCATGAAAATCTGGTGCACGCTCGGAGCAATCGCCTTCCCCTTGATGATCGCCATTGTCTACCTGATGGTGGTCAAGCCGGGTATCTAGATCCAACTCCCGCAGGGTGCGCCGTGCGCACCGACAGGTCCGATTGGTGCGCAAGTGCCCTGTAGATCACTCAATAGTTACTGAGGGAACGCAGCATACCGCGCGGTTAAATCTCACCCACCTCGACCTTTGAGCGGCGCCCACTGGCCCGGCGACGAGTGCCAGTGCGGCTTTTGCTCGCACGCTTTCCGGCGGTCCTCTTCCTGCCCGACCTGAAGCCGGCGGATGAAGCCGGCACTTTGATACCGGCAAAGGCGCGGCTGTCCAGCGCACAGGCCTCGCCGACCAGTGACTGCAGTTGTCGCAGCAGCGGCTGCATAAAGCCTTCATAGCCCAGCTGCCGCTGGCTGATATCGTTCAGCTGGCGCTCCCACTGCGCAGTCATATCCGGCACCGAGGTACTTTCGGGCAGTGCGTGGATCAGGGCTTTGCCCAGGTCGGTGGCGTGGATGCTCTTGCCCTGGCGCCGTAAAAAACCGCGCTTGAACAGCAGTTCGATAATGCCCGCCCGCGTGGCTTCGGTACCGAGGCCGTCGGTGTCTTTCAGGATTTTTTTGAGCGATGCATCGCGCACGAAGCGATTGATCCCCGTCATCGCCGCCAGCAGGCTGGCGTCGCCGAAGGGCTTTGGTGGCTGGGTGTGCTTTTCGTCCACCTGCGGCTCACCACTCCACAACGCCCGCCCTTTCTCTACCTCGGGCAGCGGCGGGGACGCCTTCTCAGGGGAGACGGCGGGCACAGCCTGCTTCCAGCCTGGGACCAGCGTTCGGCGCTCCTTGGCGACAAAGTGGCCACCGGCGATGTCCAGTTCGATACGAATCTCGAGATATTCGTGGCGCGGGTAGAACTGCAGCAGATACTGCCGCGCAATCATCTGGTAGAGCTGTTGCTCGGCCCTGCCGAGGCGCTTCCAGGGGGCCTGCCTGGCCGTGGGAATAATCGCGTGGTGGGCATCCACCTTTGTATCGTTCCAGGCCTTGCTACGCAGCGACCAGTCGGCGCCCTCGTGCACCGATTGCAGCGGGTCGCAGCCAGCGGCGATGGCCCGGCCTACCTGTCGGCGCTCGGCGAAGTGGTCCGCCGGCAGGTAGCGGCAGTCGGAGCGCGGATAGGTGATCAGCTGGTGCTTCTCGTACAGCGCCTGGCAGGCATCCAGCACCTGCTTTGCACTCAGGCCAAAAGCCTTGGCCGCGTCGATCTGCAGTGCCGACAGATTATACGGCAGCGGCGGTGCCTGGGTTTTCTGCTGCTTCTGCACCCGGGTGACGGTGGCGACCTGCTGGCGGATGCGGCCGGCCACATTGGCCGCCAGCCTGGGATTGAGCACCCTGCCTTCCTCATCCTGATGCGGCGCGCAGGCTTCGCTGGGTTGCCAGAAGGCGTAAAAACAAACCGGCTGCGACGCGTTCATGTGAATGGCCGCACGCACTTCGTAATAGGGTCTGCTGACAAAGCGCTCTATTTCCTCGTCGCGGCGCACCACCAGGCCCAGTACTGGCGTCTGCACCCGCCCCACCGACAGGACCTGCTTCAGCCCGCCCTGCTGGCCCTTGACGGTGCAGGCGCGGGTCAGGTTGATGCCGTAAAGCCAGTCGGCGCGGCTGCGCGCCAGTGCCGATACCGACAGCGGCACGAATTCCCGATTGGAGCGCATCTGCTGCAGCGCCCGCTCCACCGCCCGCGGGTTCAGGTCGCTGACCAGCAGGCGCAGCATCGCCCGCCGCTTTGCCGCCGGCACCTTGAGGTAATCGACCACCTCGTCGACCAGTAACTGGCCCTCGCGATCCGGGTCGCCGGCATGCACCAGCTGATCGGCCTGCTTCACCAGTTTGCGCAGCAGCGCCAGCTGCTTGCGGCCGCCGCTTTTCGGCTGCAACTGCCATTGCTCTGGCACTATCGGCAATACGTCCAGGCGCCAGCGCTTGTACGACGGGCCATAGGCTTCAGGTTCCGCCTGTTCCAGCAGGTGCCCGATACACCAGCTCACCACATCGCCACTGGCGGCGCGGATACAGCCCTCCTCCTTGCGATGTGGCCTGGGTAGCGCCGCGGCAATGGCGCGCCCCAGGCTGGGCTTTTCGGCGATAAACAGGCGCATCGGAGAGTTACCGGGATTACTGTTCAGATATACAGTGTAACCCGACAGGTCCGGTTGGGCGAGAGATGGAGCTGATGTCTACATACCCTGCTGCAAAACAAGTCTTCATTGGCTCGTCATGCCGGCGCAGGCCGGCATCCAGTTCGGTGGCACCTGGATTCCGGCCTGCGCCGGAATGACGACAGTACTCTTTAGGGGCGAACCTTGCGTTCACCCGCAGGCGGTGAAGCGCGATCACAAGATTCTCTAATCAGAGAATCTTGCACACCTCGTCAAACGCAAAGCGGGGACCGCGCGGGTGCAGCATCTTCGGGTCGCCGTAACCGAGATTGCAGAGGAAATTCGACTTGATATGGCTATCCGGGCAGTGCTCCTGCTGGAAGGCCGGCGTGTTGCCCTGCTCGCTGAAGAACTCGTGATCCACCATTGCGTTGTCGAATCCGGACATGGGGCCGCAGTCCAGCCCCAGGGCGCGCGCGGCGAGGATAAAGTAACCGCCCTGCAGCGATCCGTTGCGGAAGGCGGTAGTGGCAGCCAGTTCGGAGTTGTCGACATACCAGTCCCGCGCCGGGGCGTGGGGGAAAAGCTTCGGCAGGTATTCAAAGAATTTCATATCGTGGGCGATGATCGCGGTGACCGGAGCGGACATGGTCTTGTCCACATTGCCCTCGTTCAGGGCCGGGCGCAGCCGCTCCTTGCCCTCCTTCGTTTTCACAAACACGATACGCAGCGGGCAGCAGTTGGCGCTGGTCGGCCCCATTTTTGTCAGGTCGTAAAGCCGCTGCAGAATTTCATCACTCACCGGCCTGTCGAGCCAGTGACTGTGGGTTCGCGCCTCGCTAAACAACTGTTTCAGCGCGGTATCGGATAGAAACTCGCCCATGACCATCTCCCTGCAGACATTGTCAGTAGCAGATTGACACTATAGTGTGCAGGCGGGCATTTTCGACATTGGCGTCTGCGGAAAAAACAGATACTGCCGTAGGGTGTGCCCTACGGCGAACGACATCAGTTGGAAACAGGGGATCGCCAGTATGGAACAAGAGCACAAAATAGACGTCAAGCAGGCGCTGCGCGTATTCGACAGGGCTACCAAGGAAGGCATCAAAGAAAAGGACGGCTGGCACTACCGCGGCCTGACCGTCAGTACGGATTTCGACGGCTACACAGTATTTATCAATTCAGCCAAGGTGCAGCTGACGGTCTTCTTTCACAACAAATACACGGTCGACTACCAGAACGCGCACGACCTGCAGGAGTTTGTCGATCTCTTGGCGAAACTGGATCGGGATTGATCACGATTTGAGTAGGATGGGCAAAGGAGCGCAGCGACCTGCCCATCGTTCAGGGATACGATGGGCACGCTGCACTTTGCCCATCCTACGCCTCACCTGGAAGCTGTGCCCGGCACACCGCTGTGAAAACGGAACTCGCCATCATCCCCCTCGACCAGTCCCCGCTCCACTTCCAGCAGTTGCCGCACCCGCGGCGCTATGTCCTCTACAGTCGCCTTCTGCGCCAGGGTCAGGTAGTCGCGAAAGTGACGCGCCTCCGATTTCAGCAGTGACAGGTAGAATTTCTGCAGCTCCTCGTCCAGGTGCGGCGCTATACGCGCGAAACGCTCGCAGGAGCGGGCCTCGATAATGGCGCCGCAGATCAATGTATCCACCAGGCGCGCCGGCTCGTTGGGGCGCACCTGTTCCCGCAGCCCCGCCGCGTAGCGCGAGGCGCTGATATGCGGGTAGTCGATGCCGCGCTTGTGCATGATCGCCAGCACCTGCTCGAAATGCCGCAGTTCCTCCCGCGCCAGCCGCGACATCTTGTTCAGCAGCTCGAAATTGTCCAGGTAGCGGAACATCAGGTTCAGCGCCGTACCCGCGGCCTTCTTCTCGCAGTTGGCGTGATCCACCAGCATCAGCTCTGGCTCGGCCAACGCCGCCCCCACCCAGGCATCCGGAGTCGGGCACAGCAGGAATTCGTGGATGGCGGAAAGGTCGGGCACTTGGGCGTTCATACTGCTCAGGGATCTGCGGTTGGGGAAAGCGCGGGATTATAGCCGCCCGGGGCGCGAATGTTCAGTGCCCCGGCTGCGCCGCTTTCACCAGGCCGCAGTGCTCCGCCACCTGGTCGCGGTACTTGAGCCAGGCGTGCAGCACCAACCCCATCCAGTGCAGCACCTGCGGGCGCGCCGACTCATCCACATAATCCAGCATCAGGTGCCAGGCGGCCTTGCGGTGCCCCCCCTCCACCTGGTGGTGCACGCGGCTCAGGGCCAGGTTTTTCACCGGCAGGCCGTAGTGCTTTACCAGCGGGTGTTCCGAGGGTGCGAACTGCGGCCGCCGCGGCTGCCCCGGCTCCAGTTCGCCGCGCTCGTATTCGGTCCCCTCGAGAAAAAGGGTCGTGACCGCTGCGGCCACCTCCCAGCCGTGGCCGCTGGTGGCATCGTCCAGCAGCACGCGGTATGCCTTTGCCGCCGGCAGCAACTCCACATGCCTGAAGCGATCGAGGTTCATCCCCAGCCCGCGCGGATATTCGAGGAACAGCTCCGCGTGCGGCACACCGCCACTCAGGCCACCGGTCTCCTCCTCGTAGATATTCTCCGCCAGCTCCCTCCGCACCGCGGCGACCGGGCACTGGATATAGGCGCGCCCGATCATCACCGGGAAGTCGCGCACATAGGTGCCGTACTCCTGCTCCAGGTGAATGTGCAGCAGCTCTTTCGGCACCTGGCCCCGGGTAAACGCCGACCAGGCCCAGTGCACCTTGCGCTCCATCACCCGCAGCAGTCCCTCTTTGAATTCACAGCGATTCATACCAGGCAATGGTAGGAAGGTCAGCGGCCGCACAGTAGCTCCCCCCGCTACTGATCGACATTCAGAGCGTGGCAGTGAGGTGGTGGATTGAACTCTCAGAATTGATAACGGCTTATTAAGTGGATTAATATTTGCCAATCTACTGCGCAGAAAGCACTCCTCTATGGCAAATCACCGGAAATTGGCGGCGGCCATACCGCCGCTGCTGGAGCGACTGCATGCCGGCGCGGCGACCCTGCGCCAGTCCCTGGAGCGATTGCAGGATTCCCCCAGGCACTGGCAGCACTACCTGCTGCAGCCGCCCTTCGCCCGCGATGCGGCCGAGCGCCTGGAGTGCGATTTCGAGCACCCCTTCGCACTCGCCGGCGCCCTGTTTGCGCAGCTGGACTACTGCGACCCGCTCGACGCCGCCGGCGACGCCCGCGCCACCCTGCAGATTCCCGGCCTGCTGGCGGTACCCGCCGCCAGCATCGCGCTGGCGCAACAGCTGAACACGCACAAGGTGGCCTTCGCCAAAGCGGTGGCCGACTACAAAGCCGCCCTGAGCGAGCGCCCTGCCCCCGAGCGGGATCGCAACCTGCGCGATCTGCTCGCCGATGCCGGTCACCCGCGCGCGCACCTGCGCCAGTGCTATCGCCAGGTGTTGCTGTGCCCCGAGCCGCCGGACGCGATAGCGCTGTCCTGGATCAAGGCGCGCAAGTCGATCCGCAAGGTGACGGTCCAGTGGTGTGAGAAGAAGCTGGTGCAACTGGATCCGCAGGGAGCGGATCCGGGTATCCAGTACCAACTGCAGCTGCTGGCCGGCCTGCACAGGAGCCAGTACGAAGATCTGCGCCAGGTGCAGGTGCAGAGCCGCCCCAACCTGCAGGTGGCGGAGATATTCCGCACCCGGGATGGTGAGACCTATCGACAGGTGGGCTACTCGGCCACGCCGGTGCTGGTAGTGACGGACTACGGCGGCCGGCTGCCGGATTTCACCAGAGTCGATCACCAGCCGAGTCAGGGCCGGCGGCGACAGCGGCGGGACCTGGCGCTGTCCAGTGAGGCATTCCTGCCGGCCCTGCGCGTCTATTTAAGGGAATAAATCGCCGGACACCCGGGAGACCGACACTCGATCAACCGGTGATGCTTTGCTGTGAACGCCAGGGGGATATCACTGATCCCACAGTTGGCAGAAGGTTTTCACCACAAACCGGGTTGAGTGGATCCATCAGGCCGGCTGCAGGCCCGGGGCCACGAAGCGCTGGTAGTAGGCCACCGACAGCGCGTAGAAGTCCTCGTCGATGCGCCGGCGCAATTCCACCAGGGCAACACCGCGTGCCTGGGGCGTGGGTTGCAGCCCGTATTCCGCCGGGTTGGCGATCTGGCTGGCGCCGGCGCGCAGCAATTCGAACACCCAGCAGTAGGGATTCTGCTCCTCGTTGAAACGGATCTGCTGGTGGCGCAGCTGTGCCAGCAGCAGCTTCTGGTCCACTATCTCCAACTGGCTGCGCACCGCATTGACCAGGTAACCCTCGCGGCGCTCGGCGATAATGCGCCGCTGCTCCTCGGTGTAGGCATTCCAGTCGATCACCTCGTGGGCGAAGCGCTTGCAGCCGCGGCAGACATCGTCGCCGATACCGGTGGAGCAGACACCGATGCAGGGAGTGCGGACTTTCTTGTACATCAATTAACCAAACAGTCTGTGGCGATTGAAACCGGCCTGAAAAATCTGCCGCGTAGACTATTTTGTTTGGATTCTGAAAGGAAGTTCGCAGTCCACGAATTGACCAAAATTCACCAAACAAATAATGGTAATTCGCGTAAGTTATTGATTTTTCAATAAACTTAACAGCATTAAGGCTTTACTGTAGAATTCGCCACCCGCCTCCAGCGGCACGAATGCAACCAATCCCGGCACTAGACAAAAACGATCGGGAGTTCCATCCGCTGTTGGTGCCACCCCACACACCAAGAGGGACATATCCGTGCTTGAAGCCTATCGCAAACACGTCGCCGAACGCGCCGAACAGGGTATTCCGCCCAAGCCACTAGATGCCGAACAAGTGGCCGGTCTGGTAGAACTGCTGAAGAATCCCCCCGCCGGCGAGGAACAGGAACTGGTTGAGCTGCTCACCCACCGCGTACCGCCGGGTGTGGACGAGGCCGCCTACGTCAAGGCCGGCTTCCTGTCCGCCATCGTCAAGGGCGAAGCAGAGTCCCCGCTGATCGATCGCGAGCATGCCACCAAACTGCTGGGCCGGATGCTGGGCGGCTACAACATCGCCACCCTGGTCGAACTGCTCGATGACAAGGACCTGGGCGAACTGGCTGCAGAACAGCTGAAAGGCACTCTGCTGATGTTTGACGCCTTCCACGACGTGGAAGAGAAGGCCAAGGCCGGCAATGCCCACGCCAAGGCGGTGATCCAGTCCTGGGCCGACGCCGAGTGGTTCACCAAGCGCGACAAGGTGCCGGAAAGCATCAAGGTTGCCGTGTTCAAGGTGACCGGCGAAACCAACACCGACGACCTGTCCCCCGCCCCGGACGCCTGGTCCCGCCCGGATATCCCCCTGCACGCGCTGGCCATGTACAAGATGACCCGCGACGGCCTCACGCCGGAAGAGCACGGCGTCAAGGGCCCGCTGAAGCAGATCGAGGAAGTGAAGGCCAAGGGCCTGCCGGTCGCCTTCGTCGGCGACGTGGTCGGCACCGGCTCCTCGCGCAAGTCCGCCACCAACTCCGTACTCTGGTACTTCGGTGAGGACCTGCCGGGCGTGCCCAACAAGAAAGGCGGCGGCATCTGCATCGGCGGCAAGGTGGCCCCGATTTTCTACAACACCATGGAAGACGCCGGCGCACTGGTATTCGAAGCGCCGGTGGACGAGCTGGAAATGGGCGACATCATCGAGGTGCGCCCCTACGACGGCAAGATCCTGGCCGAGGACGGCAAGGTGCTGTCCGAGTTCGAACTGAAATCCCAGGTACTGCTGGACGAAGTGCAGGCCGGCGGCCGCATCAACCTGATCATCGGCCGCGGCCTCACCGGCAAGGCCCGTGAATCCCTCGGCCTGGAAGCATCGGACCTCTTCCGCAAGCCGGAGCAGCCGACCGACACCGGCAAGGGCTACACCCTGGCACAGAAGATGGTCGGTGTGGCCTGCGGCGTCGACGGTATTCGCCCCGGTACCTACTGCGAGCCGAAGATGACCACCGTCGGCTCCCAGGACACCACTGGCCCTATGACCCGCGACGAACTGAAAGACCTGGCCTGCCTGGGCTTCTCCGCGGACCTCACCATGCAGTCCTTCTGTCACACCGCGGCCTACCCGAAGCCTGTGGACATCGACACCCAGCACACACTGCCCGACTTCATCATGAACCGCGGCGGCGTATCCCTGCGCCCGGGTGACGGCATCATCCACAGCTGGCTGAACCGCATGCTGCTGCCCGACACTGTGGGTACCGGCGGCGACTCCCACACCCGCTTCCCGATGGGCATCTCCTTCCCGGCGGGCTCCGGCCTGGTGGCCTTTGCCGCTGCCACCGGCGTAATGCCGCTGGATATGCCGGAGTCGGTACTGGTGCGCTTCAAGGGCGAGATGCAGCCCGGTATCACCCTGCGCGACCTGGTCCACGCCATCCCCTACTACGCGATCCAGCAGGGTCTGCTGACCGTGGAAAAGAAGGGCAAGAAGAACATCTTCTCCGGCCGCATCCTCGAAATCGAGGGCCTGGACAAGCTGACCGTCGAGCAGGCGTTCGAGCTGTCCGACGCCTCCGCCGAGCGCTCCGCCGCCGGCTGTACCATCAAGCTGCCGGAAGAGGCCATCGCCGAATATCTGCGTTCCAATATCACCCTGCTGCGCTGGATGATCGCGGAAGGTTACGGCTCCAAGCGCACCCTGGAGCGCCGCGCGCGCGCCATGGAAGCCTGGCTGGAAAATCCGGAACTGATGGAAGCCGACAAGGACGCCGAGTACTCCGCGGTGATCGAGATCGATCTGGCGGAAGTGAAGGAGCCGATCGTCTGCTGCCCGAACGACCCGGACGACGCCAGACTGCTGTCCGAAGTAGCCGGCGACAAGGTGGACGAGGTATTCCTCGGTTCCTGCATGACCAACATCGGTCACTTCCGCGCCGCGGGCAAGCTGCTGTCCCAGCACAAGGGCGGTATCTCCACCCGCATGTGGATTGCGCCTCCCACCAAGATGGACGAGCACCAGCTGATGGAAGAAGGCTACTACAACATCTACGGCGCAGCCGGTGCCCGCACCGAGATGCCCGGATGCTCCCTGTGCATGGGCAACCAGGCGCGCGTGGCCCCGAACAGCACCGTGCTGTCCACCTCCACCCGCAACTTCCCCAACCGCCTGGGCGACGGTGCCAATGTCTACCTGACCTCTGCGGAACTGGCCTCCGTGGGCGCCATCCTCGGCAAACTGCCCACCCCGGCCGAGTACCAGGAATATGCGCAGAACCTCAACTCCATGTCTGCGGAAATCTACCGCTACATGAACTTCGACCAGATTGAGGAATTCCAGAAATCTGCCGAAGAGGGCAAGCGCATTGCCGCTACTGAGATTCAGGATGTCGCTGTTTAAGCCGACAGACTGATCTGACATCGATTGAGCCCCGCGACCGCGGGGCTTTTTTATATCTTTCCTCTCCCAGATGCGGCAGCTTAATCCGCAAGCCGCGCATCGAGCCAGAATCGCCCATGCAGCTACCGTTTCGGGAAGGCACCTAAACGGTCACTGCGGTGGCTTATTCTGCCGAATTAAAAAAAGTCGGTTCAGGCTTCCCGTGCAACTGCGCCTGCTGTATTCCACTGCCATATTTAGCTCCGGTGCTTTATCATCGAAAATCACACGGAGGTATCGATCATGAAAGCGGGATATTTACACTTGGCCACCGCTATTGCCATAGTGGCACTGGTAGGCCTGTTCGCCACAGGGTCGGTAACGGCCAAGCCACCTTTCCTGCAACAGCCGCTGCCGGTGAGCGAGGGTACGCCGATTCAACTGAGCTTTAGAGGGGTATTCCTGGATGGAAATCCGTTTCTAACGGAAGCCGCCGGCTTTACTCCCCGCTTGTTCACCGTTCCGGGAAGGAAAAGCCTGCTGATCAAGTATGTCAATTGCACAGCAACCCGGCAGGCAAACGAAACACACCAATTTGTAATCAGCCTCCGAGCAGATCACCTGTTTGAAGGTGCCGACCAGCCTCTGCCCGACTCTGTGGTCTCACTGGTGCCCACCGCGATCTTCGAGGGTCAGTTTTCCGATCGCGCCGTCGTCTCGGCACCGGTTCACGCCTACGTCAATATTCCATCGCCGGCCGCCGGCGCCCCGGCGATCGACGACCTATTGACGCTGACTGCATCTCGAAACGGGACCACCGGCATCGGCGAGGTCTTCTGTAGTGTTTCCGGCGTACTCTTCCCGAAATAGAATCTGCGCCCGCAGCCACCGAACTTGGCAGCGCCGCATTCCAGGCGGCGGGTATTCTCAACTCGAAGAGCCCCACCCTTACCGGCGGGCTTTTTGTATTGGATAGCTAGCGTCTCCCGGCGACGGCGGCGACACAGGAAGCGTTACGGCCGCCGGCTGAATATCAACGCTTTCTCAGGGTTGAACCGCGGGCATCCAGGCCCGCCAGAATGGCCTTCATTTCGGCGGCCTCTTCCGCCGCCCGCTTTGCCTTGGCAGCTGCGATGGCCGCCTTTTCAGCCTCAATGGCTTCCTTGATCTTGCGCTCTTTGACGGCACTGCCGGTGCGACCGTTCGACAGCTTCTCCCTGACTGGCTTGCTGGCAACGGGCGATTCCCCCCCCAAGGAGGCCTTCCTGGCCGAAGCGGCCGCCGATCTGGACTTTGGCTTGGGCGCCAGGGCCGCCTTGGTAGTGCCAGGCCGGACGGTTTTGATACCCGCGAGACTCTTGCCGTCATGGGCCTCGAGCGCTTCCTCAAACAGCATCTTCAGCTCAGCCGGGTCTTCGGCAGCTGCAAACAGGTTCACCGAGAAGGCGTCTGGACCAAATGTCTTCAGCTCCTTATAAAACGGATGGGCAATGCCGAGTCCAAGCGCGTCCTGGAACTGCTTGAATCTGGCTTCCGGCGACACGCCCTCGCGCGCGGTGCCAACCCAGACATCATCCGTAGCCTCATTGACAAGGGTAAATACGATCATAGAACCTTAAACAACTCATTGGAGATCAACACTGGACCACCTGTTCAGAACACTCTGAAAGGCTAAAAGGGCGCGCATTCTAATGAGTTAAAAATAAAAGTGCAGTCTTGACTTGGGTGAATACAAATAGATTTCCCTGAACTAATCCACCCCGGCGCTGCGCGTATTCGCCGCCTCCCCTCCCCCTCATCCAGATAGCGCCGAAGCGGACTCCCGCACAGACCAGTTTGGCCTGAACCCAAACTGCTAGTCTTAATGGCGTCAGGCCCCAATGGCTTGTCACCGGGGCTGGCCCCAGCAACTTACAGGAGTCCATCGAATGGAACATCGCCACCAGGGCCGGGCAGCGGGTCGGGCGAGAAGCCGCCGTGCCGCAGCCGGCATAGCCGTGTTGGCCAGCGCCATTGCTTTACAGGCGGATGCCTGTACCCGGGTGCTCTATGAGACGGGCACCGGGAACTATATGACCGGCCGCAATATGGACTGGAGTGATATGAAGGCGCAGATGGACCTGTGGGTCTTTCCCCGCGGGATGCAACGCAACGGCGGTGTCGGCAAGGGCTCCGCTACCTGGACCTCGAAATACGGCTCGGTGATTATCAGTGTCTACGACAGCCTGACGTCCGACGGCGTCAACGAGGCGGGACTGGCCGGTAATATGCTCTACCTGGCGGAGTCGGACTATGGCGGCGCCAAGAAGCGCGGCAAACCACTGATCTCCGTCGGCGCCTGGCTGCAGTATATGCTCGACAACTACGGCTCTGTTGCCGAAGCCGTAGCGGCCATGGGCTCGGACCCGCTGACCGTTGTCCCCGCCAAGGCGCCGAACGGCGCCCCCGCCCTGGTGCACCTCTCCCTGTCAGACCCCAGCGGCGATTCGGCCATTCTCGAGTTTATCGACGGCAAGCTGAATATCCATCACGGCCGGCAATACCAGGTGATGGCCAACTCACCCGTGTACGATCAGCAGATGGCAATCAATAGCTACTGGGACCTGATCGGCGGCGAGAACTTCCTGCCCGGCACCATCTCCGCGCCCGACCGCTATGTGCGCGCCAGCTACGCCCTGAAAACCAGCCCGAAATTCAAGGATAGGCGCGCGGCGGTCGCCTCCATTTTTTCCCAGATGCGCGGGGTCAGCACGCCGCTCGGCATGAGCGACCCGGACAAGCCCAATATCGCCCCAACCCTGTGGCGCTCGGTCACCGACCACGAATCCAAGCGCTACTACTTCGACTCTGTGATCAATCCGGCCGTCCTGTGGGTAGACCTGGACAAGCTCGAACTCAGCCCGAATGGGAAGGTATTGACCCTCAGGCTCAATGCGCCGGACGACGCGGGCGGAGAAGTTTCCGGGAAACTGACATCCGCCGAGCCGTTCAAATTTATCGCGCCTTGAGAAAAGAGCTCACACTCGCCAGCTGCCGCTTCGAGAACGCGAGCAATTCACCGGCGAAGATGTGTGACCTGTCGAGAGAGTACACTTGAGCGGGAGTAATTCGGACAGCCGCATTCACCGGAATCACCGCGACGTCGAAGACCTGTTGCGGGAAGTATCGGCGATACGCGCAGATATGATTTCCGGCCCGGCCACACTGCAACAGCTGCTGCAGCGGACGCACCCCAACTACCGCGACAGCGCCCGCAACCTCCTACATTACCTGGCCCTACGCCGCCACGACCTGCGCCCGCTGCAATTCCGCCTGGCCTCCCTGGGGCTGTCCTCGCTCGGCCGGGCGGAATCGCATGTCCTGGCCACAGTGGACGCCGTTTTGGAGGCACTGCACCACCTGGCCGGACGAGCCTGGCGGCCGCCGGCTCCGGAACAGCAGCGCGTCGATTTCGCCACCGGCCAACGACTGCTGGCCGAGCACACCGAAGCCCTGCTCGGCCCGGCGACGCCCGGGCGCGACGTACGCATTATGGTCACCATGCCCACCGAGGCCGGGGAGGATTACACTCTGGTGCAAGCCCTGCTCAAGCGGGGCATGGACTGTATGCGTATCAACTGTGCCCACGACGATCCTGCCACCTGGCGGCATATGATCGAACACCTCAGGCGGGCCGAGCGGGCACTGGGTCGCTCCTGCCGGGTGGTGATGGACCTGGCCGGTCCCAAGCTGCGCACCGGCCCTATCGAGCCGGGTCCGGCGGTGGTGCGGATTCGCCCCCGTCGCGACCCATTGGGAAGAGTCACCGCCCCCGCGCGTGTCTGGCTGGCAGATCAGGGCAGCCGGCACCCTCCCCCATCACCGGCAGACGCCTGCTTGCCGCTACCGCCGGCATGGCTGAGCCGCCTTCGACCGGACGACAGAGTCACCCTCACTGACGCGCGCAACTCCAGACGGATCTTTACGGTTACCGCTGTCTCTGACCGCGGCTGCTGGGCGGAGGCAAACAAGACGACCTATGTCATTCCCGGCACCACCCTGCACCAGGAGCGCGCGGGGGAAGCCAGGATCGGCGACCTGCCCCCACACCGGAACGCCATATGCCTGCGGCAGGGAGATCGCCTGGTAATCACCCGCGGTATGGAGCCGGGCCGCGCCGCTGTGACCGACAGTGCCGGAAAGTTACTGACCCCGGCCAGGATCGGGTGCACCATTCCCGGAGTGTTCGACGATGTCCGCGCCGGCGACAATATCTGGTTCGACGACGGCAGGATCGGCGGTGTCGTCGAGAAAATAGAGATTGACCGGGCTCTCATTCACATCACTCACGCCCACCCGGGAGGAGCCAAACTGCGCGCCGACAAGGGCATCAACCTGCCGGACAGCCCGCTGCAACTGCCTGCCCTGACCGCCAGGGATCTGGAGGATCTCGCGTTCGTTGCCCGCCATGCCGATGTGGTGCAACTGTCCTTCGCCAACAGCGCCCGCGATGTGGAATTGCTGCAACAGCAGCTGGAGCAACTCGGCGGGCGGCAGCCGGCGGTAGTGCTGAAAATAGAGACAAGGCGTGGCTTCGAATCCCTGCCGGACATGCTGCTGACCGCCATGCGCGCGCCCCGCTGCGGCGTGATGATCGCGCGCGGCGACCTGGCGGTAGAGTGCGGTTTTGAGCGTCTGGCCGAAGTACAGGAAGAGATCCTGTGGATCTGCGAGGCCGCCCATGTCCCCGTAATCTGGGCCACCCAGGTACTGGAATCCCTTGCCAAGGTGGGAATACCGTCGCGCGCCGAGATCACCGACGCCGCCATGGGGCACAGGGCCGAGTGCGTCATGCTCAACAAGGGACCACATATAGTCAGCGCCGTGCAGGTGCTGGACGACATACTGCGGCGGATGCAGGCCCACCAGGCCAAGAAGCAATCGATGCTGAGGGAATTGCACCTGGCACATAGGCTGCCAACCGACCGAAGAAACGACTGAGAAACGAACCAGGAGCAGTAATGAAATCGACGTCAATTGCTACATAAACGTCAGCCAGATTGCGGATCCATGCGATCAAAAACCAATCAACTATTCCGTATTCAGAAGCCACTGGCTTCTGAACACGGAGAATGGGGCTGTAACTCATTGACTTTTAAAGGGTTCACCATATGATCTGAAGCCATTCCGGTATCCGAAATAACAAGCCACTGGCTCGTTTTCACTGTATAAGAAGTTGATGATATTTACCTATCTAATTGATTTAATTAAATTTTCTAGAACCAAGTCAACGAAGGTCGCGGTGAACAAGAGCCAAAATGATATAGAGCCAATGGCTTTTGAATAAACTGTTAAAGCATGAAAACTACAAAACAAATATTTAGTCTGCTGATATTGCTATTTTTACTTTCGATTAGCCTACAAGGGTTCTTCGGCTACATTCCGCAATGGGAGCGGCTTGTACGAGTTTGGGGGGAAGGCGGTAGCGGAATTTATGGTGCATTTGTTAAGGGCTGGGTAGGCGCCACGTTGTTCTTAAATCCTGGTTTCCACTTGGTAGCATTTGTTGCTTACCTTTTTATAAGGACAAAAGAAGATCCTGCGCTTGGTTATATTGCTGTCAGTCCAGTTGTATATTTTGTATACATAGCAATCGCGAATAATCTGTCATCTTTGTTCGTTCCTTGGCTTATTTTTCAGGTTGTAGTTGTGTACGCCCTTTTGCACCTTTGGAGGTATACTGCTGGCAACGGCTTTAACAAAGCCAGGCAGTGAAGCTCCGGGCCTTCGGCCCTCCGCGGGACAGCTTACCTTGTGCACATTTTGCGCGAGTCGCTGCGCTCCCATTTTCGCGCAAAATGCGCACAAGGTAAGCTGCCCCTGCTGGCGGCGTTATGCGAGAAAAGATTAATTGACTGAATTATGCTCATAGTCTGTGAACATTGTGGTCAAATCTGGGAGTTTAAAGATTCGGCTCTTCCAGAGATCCAGGCACTTTTTCGTGAGCATCCCGGAGAAAGGTTAGGAGCTGAGTTTATAAAATCCCTGAAAGAGGTTATTGATCTGCCAATGGTAACTACAAAATTACTAGCTGATCATGCAACAAGAATTGGCGGGCATTGTTTTTCATGTGATTCGGCTCTGGATTCAGACGATTCATTCGTTAAAAATTGCTCACTTTGTGGGGCGCTGAACCTTGACCTACGGCACGCATAACCAAGCCAGGCAGTACGCTCCGGGCCTTCGGCCCTCCGCGGGACGCCCTACTTTGTGCACTTTGTTGCGCGGGTCGCTGCGCTCCCATTTTCGCGCAACAAAGCGCACAAAGTAGGCCGCCCCTGCTGGCGGCGTTAAGCGTCTAGAGAGATATGAGTAAATCTATAGTAATACTAGGAGCTATAACGATATTTCTGATATTGGCATTTAGCGTTGTCAATATTCAGCAAGGTGGCAAAAATTACGCCCAGCTCAAAAATGAGGTTTCGGACTCTGCCAAAGCGGACGCTGAAAGTGAGCTTGCTAAAGGCCAATTTGATATTCTGGCTGAAGCTTATGGCTTCGGTGATGGCGGTAGAAAAGTTCCTGGCATAGGTTTCGAACAATATAGCAAGTGCCTCAGCAAATTCGCTTCTCTGAGAGTTTACTTGCGTTCAGGCGATGTCGCATGGGAAAAGAGCGAGATTGAACTCATTAAAGAGCTAACAGAATCACCAAAGTCCACACATACATATGCGGAATCGTTCAATCTCAGGAAATTTAAGTGGCTTATGGAGAGCGGCGCAGTCCGATGCGCTTAACCAAGCAATGCAGCCGACGTCTTACTTTGTGCACTTTTCGCACGGTCGCTGCGCTCCCATTTTCGTGCAAAAAGCACACAAAGTAAGCCGCGGCTGATTGCGGCGTTATGAGTCAACCGCATGAGTTGTGTAATCTGCAGAAGAAATGAAAACTCACCGATGGACTTTCCTCTTGAAATAGAGGAAGTCATCTTGAGTAATCCTTATGAAAACCAGGGTGTGTCCCTTCACAACTGTAAAGGTTGTGGGTCCAAGCACGTCGGGGTCACTGTACAAGCATACGATGACGTCTTGTCATACTGGGCTCCAGTTACAGATTCGGAAATTCAAGAAATAAGAGAAGGAAAAAACATATTCAATAGAGCTAAGGAGATAATCCAGAGTAAAGGTGGGCATATTTACGGCCACTTTGATGGATCTCATTACTACAAAACGGAGCACGCGGTGGTGTTATCAGGGCTAGCACCGTGGTAGAACTCATAACTAGGCCAGGCAGTACGCTCCGGCGCTACGCGCCTCCGCGGGACGGCCTACGCAATGCGCTTCGCGCAAAAAACGCTACGGCCGCCCCTGCTGGCGGCGTTAGCGCATGCAAAAACGGAAGTCCGGTAATGGCACATATAAATTTAGAAGTTTGCCGCCCACTACATGAAAAAGAGCGTGATCTTTTAGTTTGGCTTGCAAATAACTTAACTACGTCGGTGCCGGCTCCTCTAAAAGAAGTACCAAATTTAGAAGTTGCCTCTACATGCAAGTGCGGTTGCGCGAGTATTGATTTTTCTCTAGAAGGCAATCCAATTTCAGTCAAAAACGGGATGACCGTAATAGCTGATTATTTGTACAAATCGAAAAGCAATAGCCAAATGGGTTGCTTTCTGTTTATGGCTGATGGTCATTTGGCCGGAATAGAAGTATGGTCAGTCGACGGAGCTGAAACTCCCTCAGAGCTTCCAGATCCTAGCGAGCTATACAGTTATGAGCAAGCACCGCGCTAACAAAGTGCTGCAGCCGACGTCTTACTTTATGCACGTCTTGCGCGGTCGCTTCGCTCCCAGTTTCGCGCAAAATGCGCATAAAGTAAGCCGCCGCTGAGCACGGCGTTAGCAGTTCGAGTATACGATGAAGAAAAAATTGGTGTTGAGCTTTATATTAGGTTGTTGCTCCACGTTTTTACTCTTTCTCTTAATGTCTGAACTTTCGGGGGCGCAGGGGAAGGATGCATCTAGAGATATGAAATTCATCGTGCTGGATGATGGAGTCATTTGTGACTTCCCTTTAAGGCCAGAAAGAAACTTAATAGATGAAGAGTGCTCTTGCTGGTATTTAGGAAATGGCGAGGGATATAAGGGCTGGGGGAACGGATGCAATGCTCTTCATTTGAGTAGTGAAGACTTAGGTACACTGCCAAAGTGTGGTGCCAGATAAAACTGCTAACAAGCGCAAGCAGGATGCTCCGGGCCTTCGGCCCTCCGCGGGACGCCCAACGCTATGCACATTTTGTGCGGGTCGCTGTGCTCCCATTTTCGCACAAAATGTGCACAGCGTTGGTCGCCCCTGTTGCGGGCGTTATCTTCAAGACTTACCCACGTTTAGTAGACACCCTGTATAGTTAGGCAAATTTGATGAAATTCCTGGGGTTGTTGATTATTTTCTTGCCGCAAATCGCGAATGCACAGTGGCTTTATTCTGAAAAAGATGTCTTCACTGTCTGTAGTCAGCCAGATACTTCTTTCGACTGCGGCATGTATCCATTGGAGAAACATGGAGATAGAGTTTGGCCTGATGGACTTCTGTGGTTGTCACCTCCCAACTTAGTGGAAGTAAAAAATGATACTTCTCTGAAGAGCTGCTTGGGTGTTGGGGGGCTAAATCTGGCTGAAGAAGATCATGATGACATTGCACTGATAAAAGGAAGCACTTTCTTTCATCTCGGCGAGCAAAAGAATAGCCCAGGCTGGTACCTATTGAAGTTTGATGGATTTTTATGCGTTGGGAAACTTTCTGAAATTATCGATCAAATTCGCGTTGATGAATATAACCGAGCCAAACTTTGGGTAAGAGTAACGGTTCCGGACGTAAATGGTTCCAAATTTATGTGGCTAGATCCTTATGCCAACGGAATCGACATTAGCGTGCGAAGAAGATAACAAGCAGCGGCAGAGCGACAGCCAACGCTACGCACCTTTTGTGTTACTCGCTGGCGCTCAAACATTAACACAAAATGCGCCCCGCGCTGGCTGCGCCTGCGCTGGGCGTTAGGCATAATTTCAGAGATCACTCGATGAAAAATATAATTTTCTTGCTGTTCCTCCAGCTCATGGCTGTGAAAGCGTATTCATGTAGCTGTGCATTCGGAAGCGGTGAGTTAGAGGATCAAGTAAAGCAAGCTTTTGAAAATGCTAGTGCGGTAGTTCTAGCGAAAGTTGAGTCAATTGAGAAGCTTGAACCATACGAGTATCAGGTTGAAATTGGTTCATCGAAAAAGGAAACATCATACAATCGCCACAAAACGCACTTTTCAGAAATAAAATCATGGAAGGGTGAGCACGGAAAGCAATTTTATACGGATATCGTTGTGGCTTGCTGTATGTGTGGATTTCATTTCGAGGAAGGTAAGGAATATCTTCTGTATTTATATGGCCCAAATGAAGAGGGCTATTTTTCAACTAGCGTATGCAGTAGGACTACGCGTTTAACTGATGAAGCAAATCAGGAGATAGAGGTTCTAAATGACCTCCTGAAGTAGCCCTGCCTAACAAGCGACTGTGGTTCAAGCGCTAGCGAAAATATTTAGTGCGCCCACTCCCGGTCATCCCGTACCATGGCATTCAGAATCGTCAAAAACTTCCTCATTGCGGCCGTCAGCGCGACCTTTTTATGCTTCCCC
>NZ_JACZFR010000047.1 GCF_014904815.1 Microbulbifer taiwanensis | reverse complement strand
TATTGTCGCGTCATACCGGCGAGGGCCGCTCTCCGGTTGGGAGGCCCCTGGCTTCCGGCCTCCGCCGGAATGACGACTGCACCCTGTAGGAGCGGCCAATGGCGGCCTCGCGCCATTGGTCGGGCGGTGCGCACGGCGCACTCTACGAAAGTCCCCAGTCCCATTACAGCGCCGAGGCTGCGGCCGCCTCCACATCAATCTGCGTGCTGTCCGCCAGTTCCTGAGCCGCTTCCGCATCGGCCGCAGCCAGGCGCTGCTCCTCGATGCGGCTGCTCCAGCTCAGCAGCGCCTGGTAGTGACGAATGTTCTGAACATAGGTGACCGGCTCCCAGCCGCGGGCGTAGCCGTGTTTGGTGTTCTTGTGATACTGGCGCTTGGCCAGCAGCGGCAGGTGATCGCGCACGTCGGTCCAGCGATCCGGATTGCCGCCCATCTTCTCGGTCAACACGCGCGCGTCCTCCAGGTGGCCGTATCCGACGTTGTAGGCCGCCAGTGCCATCCAGGTACGGTCTGGTTCGCGAATGCGCTCGGGGATCTTGTCGCGGATCTGCACTATATAGCGGGCGCCGCCCTCGATACTCTCCTCCGGATCCAGGCGGTTGACGCCCAGGTCGCGCGCAGTGCTGCGGGTCAGCATCATCAGGCCGCGCACGCCGGTGCGGGATTTGGCGCGGGGATTCCAGTGGGATTCCTGGTAACTGAGCGCCGCCAGCAGGTGCCAGTCGAGCTGGTAGTCGTCCGCCACTTTCTGCATCGTCTCACGCCACCGGGGCAGGCGCTCGCGGCTGCTCTTGGCAAAGGCCTGGGCGCCGCCGGCATTCAGCTTGCTGACATGGCCAAAGAATTCCTCGCGCAGCTCCGCAACCATTCCGTTGGTATTGGCGCGCAGCATAAAGCGGCGTGCGGCCCGGTAGAGGCTGTCGTCACTGCCCTGGGGGAGGGCCCAGGCGACCGGCTGAAACTGGGTCAGGTTGAACGCGATGCCCGTGTTGGGGTAGAGGCCGCGGTGTACCGCATAGGCGTTGGAATCGACGACTGCGTAATGGAGCTTGCCCTGGTCCACCATCTCCACCAGCTCCATGGCGTCGACGTCGGAAATCTCCTCCCACATCAGGTCGGGATAGCGCCGGGCCAGTTCGCGCATTTCCTCGGCGTGGGCGCTGCCGGCAATTACCGCCACCTTTTTGCCTTCCAGGTCGCTGGCCTTGCGGGGGCGCTCTTCACCGAGGCGGTAGATGACCTGTTGGCGAATCTCGAAGTAGGAGGGGGTGAAGCGCACCTGCTCGCGACGGGCCGGGGTGACAGTGAGACCGGCGGCGGCCAGGTGGGCGCCTTCCTGGGGATCCCGCAGGCGGGTGAACATTTCGTTCAGGTCGTGGGCATCGCGGATCTTCAGTTCCACGCCCAGCTCGTCGGCGAAGGCTTTCAGCATGCCGTATTCGAAGCCGGTATGGTGGCCTGAGGCGTCTTCGTAATAGGTGGTGGGACCGTTCTGGGACAGTACGACCAGCTTGCCGGAGGTCTTGACCCGCTCCAGCATATCCGGCGTCTTGCTCGCCACCATCAGCGAGGCACAACAGGCCAGCACCAGGCCCTTGGCCAGGCGGCGGCTGTAGCGCAGCAGTCGGCTTTTCATGATCATATAGACAGTCCCCTCTAGTCCATTAGCTTTTTGTCGCTTTTATCTCAGCGGATACCGGCATTGCTCATCCTGAGCGGCGGGGCCGGCAAAAGATCGCCAATTTTACCGTATTTGGTGACAGATTGCCCAATTTTGCGGTTTGACGATGTGACTTCTGGAGTTGCATCTATGCGGTAATTCTAGTAGGGCCCGCTAGGCTGGGTTGGCGCTGGCATCAATCCTGCGCCAATTTCTGCGCCTCGGGGCGGCATGAAATTTTGGACCACACAATGGGGGCACAAGTGCCGCAGGACAGTGTTGGAGTCGCGATGCTTCAGGTACAATTGCGCCCTCTCCAATTCCCGGGGCTTTGCGCGAACTTCTGCCGCGCGGGGTCCCCAACCTGATTCAGGTTTACATTCAGACAAGAGGCAAACTCCCGCGATGCTAGTTCTGCGTGGTGCTCCCGCACTGTCGAAATTCCGCCATCAAAAACTGCTCAACCAACTGCGCGCGCTGCAGCCGGCGATCGGCGATATCTACGCCGAGTATGTCCACTTCGCCGATGCTCCCAAGTTGAACAAGAAGGAGCAGGCGCTGCTCGAACGGCTGCTGCAGTACGGCCCCACCGAGGAAAAGCACCGCCCCGAGGGCGAGTTTCTGCTGGTGGTGCCACGTCCGGGCACCATTTCGCCCTGGTCCTCCAAGGCCACCGACATCGCCCACAACGCCGGCCTGACACAGATTCACCGCCTGGAGCGCGGTATTGCCTACTATGTTGCCGGTGTCGAATTAACCCAGGCTGAACGGCAGGCACTCGCCAGCCAGCTGCACGATCGCATGGTGGAGGCGGTGTTCTCCGACTTCGATGAGGCCGAGCAGCTGTTCGTCGAGGAGAAGCCGCGCCAGCTGACCGCGGTCAACGTTCTCGACGGTGGCCGTGAAGCGCTGGCAGATGCCAATGTGACTCTGGGCCTGGCCCTGGCGGAAGATGAAATCGACTACCTGCTCACCAGCTTCCAGGAGCTGGAGCGCAATCCCACCGACGTGGAGCTGATGATGTTCGCCCAGGCGAACTCGGAGCACTGCCGCCACAAGATCTTCAACGCCAGCTGGGCCATCGACGGCGAAGAGATGCCGCACTCCCTGTTCGGCATGATCAAGAACACCTACCAGAAGGGCGGCGACAATGTGCTGTCTGCCTATGCGGACAACGCCGCCGTGGTGGTGGGCAGCGAGGCGGGCCGCTTCTACCCGGATCCGGAAACCAGGGAATACGGCTTCAGCAACGAGGCCATCCACTTGTTAATGAAGGTGGAGACCCACAACCACCCGACCGCCATTGCCCCCTTCCCGGGCGCGGGCACCGGCGCCGGCGGCGAGATCCGCGACGAGGGCGCCGTGGGCCGCGGCTCCAAGCCCAAGGTGGGCCTGACCGGCTTCACCGTTTCCAACCTGCAGATCCCCGGCTACGAGCAGCCCTGGGAGGCGGACTATGGAAAGCCGGAGCGCATCGTCACTGCGCTGGACATCATGATCGAAGGTCCCATCGGTGGCGCCGCCTTCAACAACGAATTCGGCCGCCCGAATATCTGCGGCTACTTCCGCACCTTCGAGGAAAATTTCGGCGACGAGCGCCGCGGCTACCACAAGCCGATCATGATCGCGGGTGGCTACGGCAATATCCGCGAGGAGCATATCGAGAAGCCGGAATTCAAGCCCGGGGCCAAGCTGGTTGTGCTCGGCGGCCCGGCCATGCTGATCGGCCTCGGTGGCGGCGCCGCCTCCTCTATGGCCAGTGGTTCCAGTTCCGAGGACCTGGATTTCGCCTCGGTGCAGCGCCAGAATCCGGAAATCGAGCGCCGCTGCCAGGAGGTGATCGACCAGTGCTGGCAGCTGGGCGACAGGAACCCGATCGCCTTTATCCACGACGTCGGCGCCGGCGGCCTGTCCAACGCCTTCCCGGAACTGGTCAAGGATGGCGGTACCGGCGGTAAATTTGAGCTGCGCAATGTGCCCTGCGACGAGCCGGGTATGAGTCCGCTGGAGATCTGGTGTAACGAATCCCAGGAGCGCTACGTGCTGGCGGTGATGCCGAAGGACCTGGCGCGCTTCGAGAAGATCTGCGCGCGCGAGAGGGCGCCCTTCGCGGTGGTCGGCGAGGCCACCGAGGACAAGCACCTGCTGCTGAACGACAAGAAATTTGACGCCAAACCGGTGGACCTGCCCATGTCGGTGCTGTTCGGCAAGCCGCCGAAGATGCACCGCGAGGCGGAGAAGCGCGTGGTGGAAACGAAAGAATTCACCACCAGGGGTATAGACCTGAACGAGGCTGCCGAGCGGGTGCTGCGCCTGCCCACCGTGGCCAGCAAGAGCTTCCTGATCACCATCGGCGACCGCACCGTGACCGGGCAGGTGTCCCGCGACCAGATGGTGGGCCCCTGGCAGGTGCCGGTGGCGGACTGCGCCGTGACCACCGTCGCCTACGACAGCACTGCCGGTGAGGCCATGGCCATGGGCGAACGCACACCGGTGGCGCTGCTGGACGCGCCCGCCTCCGGCCGCCTGGCGGTGGGTGAGGCCATCACCAATATCGCCTGTACGCCGATTGGGAAGCTGTCCGATATCAAGCTGTCCGCCAACTGGATGTGCGCCGCCGGCCACCCGGGCGAGGAGGAAAAGCTCTACCGCACTGTCGAGGCCATCGGTATGGAGCTGTGCCCGGCGCTGGGTATCACCATCCCGGTGGGCAAGGACTCCATGTCCATGCGCACCGCCTGGAGCGACGGCGGCGAGGACAAGTCGGTGACCGCGCCCCTGTCGCTGATCATCTCCGCCTTCACCCCGGTCACCGACGTGCGCAAGACCGCCACGCCGCAGCTGCGCCGCACCAGGAAGGGCGAGAGCGAGTTGATCCTGGTAGATCTCGGCGCCGGCAAAAACCGCCTCGGCGGCTCCTGTCTGGCGCAGGTGTACAACCAGCTGGGCAGTACGCCGGCGGACCTGGACGACCCGAAACGCCTGAAGGGCTTCTTCGAGGTGGTGCAGCAGACGCTGCACGAAGACCAGATCATCGCCTACCACGACCGCTCCGACGGCGGCCTCTTCGTCGCCCTGGCGGAGATGAGCTTTGCCGGTCGCGTGGGCATGGATATCGAGGTCTACGAGCTGGGCGAGGACCCGATCGCGGCCCTGTTCAGCGAGGAGCTGGGCGCGGTATTGCAGGTGCCGGCCTGCGACGCGGAAATGCTGGTGCAGCGCTTCGCCGCCGTCGGCGTACCGGCGCACCAGATCGGTTACCTGAACAACAGCGAGAATTTGTGCATCACCAACAACGGTGTGGAGATCTTCAGGCGCTCCCGCGCCGAGCTGCAGCAGATCTGGTCCGAGACCAGCTACCGCATCCAGTCCCTGCGCGACAACGCCGACTGCGCGGCGCAGGAGTTCGCCGCCATCGCCAAGGAAGATCCGGGCCTGTCGGTGCAGCTGACCTACGACATCAACGAGGACATTAGCGCGCCCTACATTAAGAAAGGTGTGCGCCCCAAGGTGGCGGTACTGCGCGAGCAGGGCGTCAACAGCCAGGTGGAGATGGCGCATGCCTTTCATCGCGCCGGCTTTAATGCCGTCGACGTGCACATGAGCGATATCCTCGCCGGTCGCGTTGTGCTGGACGACTTCAAGGGCCTGGTGGGCTGCGGTGGCTTCTCTTATGGCGACGTACTCGGCGCCGGCGAGGGCTGGGCCAAGACCATCCTGTTCAACGACCGCGCCCGCGACCAGTTCGAGGCCTTCTTCAACAGGAAAGAAACCTTCGGCCTCGGCGTCTGCAATGGCTGCCAGATGTTCTCGGTGATCAAGGAGCTGATTCCCGGCGCCGGCCACTGGCCGCGATTCGTACGCAACCTGTCCGAGCAGTACGAGGCGCGCTTCGCGCTTGTGGGTATCGAGGATTCCCCGTCGGTGCTGTTCAAGGGCATGGCCGGCAGCTACATGCCGGTGGCGGTGGCCCACGGCGAGGGGCGGGTGGAGTTCGCGGACCAGAAGGCGCTGGAGACCTGCGAGCAGTCCGGCACCATCGCCATGCGCTACCTGAACAACGACCGCGAAATCAGCCAGACCTACCCGGCCAACCCCAACGGCTCGGTCAACGGTATCACCTCACTCTGTTCCGAGGACGGTCGCGTGACCATCATGATGCCGCACCCGGAGCGGGTCGCCCGCGCCGTCAGCAACAGCTGGCACCCGGACGACTGGCAGGAGGACTCCGGCTGGATGCGGCTGTTCCGCAATGCGCGGGTGTTTGTCGACTGATAACCGCTCTGGAACCCCGGTGCAACGCCGGGGTTCCGTTCCGGCGCCGTTTCCGACGATGCCTCCTTCCCTCAGAGCACTCCCACCTTTGGCGTGTAGTTCTGCGCTCAGGCAGTCCCCGCTAGACTGACAGTGATAGTTCCACCCGTGGTCTTGAGGAGTCAGTATATGTGCGATCAATCCGGCAACCGTATATTCAGCCGTCGCGCCCTGTTGAAAGGCGCGCTCGCCGGGGGGCTCTTGGGAGGTGGCGCTATGCGCTTTAGCTGCGCGAGCTATGCAGCTGCCCTGACCAGGGCCGAGCGCGACACGATGAGTGCGGACCAGATTATCGAGATGCTCGAAGCCGGCAACCGGCGTTTTCGCAGCGGCGAGATGCAACGCCACGACTATCTGGCACAGAAGCGCGCCAGTGCTTCGGGACAATTTCCGGCGGCGGCAGTATTGAGCTGTATCGACTCGCGAACACCGGCGGAGATATTGCTGGATACCGGCCTGGGCGAGGTGTTCAATACCCGCATCGCCGGGAATATCTGCAACGACGATATTGTCGGCAGTCTCGAATTCTCCGCTGCGGTGGCCGGCGTCAAGGTTATTCTGGTAATGGGCCACACCGCCTGTGGGGCGGTGAGGGGGGCTATCGACGGTGTCGAGCTGGGCCAGCTCACCGGATTGCTGGCGGAGATCAAGCCCGCAATCAGGGCCACAGAATATACCGGCGAGCGCAGTGGTGAGAACGCGGAGTTTGTCGACCTGGTGGCGGCCAACAATGTACGGCACTCCATGGCGCAGATCCGGGAAGACAGTGAAGTGCTTGCGAAGCTGGAAAAAGATGGAAACCTGAGAATTGTCGGCGCCATCTACCACCTGGGAGACGGCCGGCTGGAATTGCTGGATTGAAGTTTCCTTTGGACGGTGCGGTGCGCACTTCTATCTCGGGCGCTAAGGAAAAATCGATATTTCCTGCTACACTTAAAAAGTTACTCACAATAACTTTTTAAATATGGTGCAGCTTCCGGAACCAGTCGCCGAATACACCAGCCCGCTCCCCCCACAGCGCAGTGAGCGGCTTCAGTCACTGCATCATTTTATCGTCGAGCGTTATCCCCGGGCGCAGCTTTCCCTGAAATACAAAATGCCCACCTACGAGGTGGACAAGGGCTGGGTCGCAATCGCGAACCAGAAAAACTACGTCTCCCTCTACACCTGCGCGAGGGAACATATCCAACCCTATATCGATAGTCACCCCAAGGTTAAATGCGGCACCGGTTGCCTGAACTTCCGCGATGGCGATGAGATCGCCTGGGCGGATCTGGAACCGGTGCTCGCGTCCGCATTCAGCAAAGGTCACTGAGGAGGTTGTTATGACATACAACGAAGAACTGGCAGAAAAAGTGCGCGAGCTGTTGCAGGTAAACGAGGGACTGACCGAAAAGCAGATGTTTGGCGGCCTCGCCTTTATGCTGAACGGCAACATGGCCTGCGGTGTGGTGGGTGAGGAGCTGATGGTGCGCGTCGGCCCGGATAACTACCAGGATGCGCTGGCCGAGCGCTATACGCGGCCGATGGATTACACCGGCAGGCCGCTGAAGGGCATGGTATATGTGGAGGAGGATGCGGTGGCCGCAGACCTGGGCGATTGGGTCAGCCGCGGTGCGGAGTTTGCCGGCTCCCTGCCACCGAAATGACAGCCTTTGCCGGTGCACAAAGGCCCGGCCTGTCGCAGGGCTTCGCCCGGTACCTTCAGGCCGTTTGCCAATATCAAAAAGGATTCCGCGAAGCGCCCACTGCAGTTGATTGAGACGGAGATTATTCGGGGGCTTTGAGAGCCCCCAGAATCAGATCGATCGACTGTTCTTCCAATTTGCCCATCGGCGGCATAAACCCGGACTGGCTGGTGAGCCTCTGCTCCAGCAGGGTGACGCCGTCCTTGCGCTGCAGCCAGCCGCTGCCCCGGTTCAGCAGTTCGCCCGGGTTGCTGTGCAGTTCCCGGTGGCAGTCGGCGCAATTATCCAGCAGCAGGTGGCGGGCCTCGCCGCCGAAGTCAAAGCCGTCGACTGCCGCAGAGGCGAAGGATAAGGCCTCGTCTGCGTAGGCCTCGCCGCGGGACAGACGCAGCAGGGCCCTGTTCTTGTCGTCGACAATCAGCAGCGAACCATCGCGCAATTGCAGCAGTCCCACCGGCGCCCCTTCCGGTCTCAGGCCCTCTACCTTGTTCCAGCGCCCTATGACTTCCGCATGCTGTGCATCGGCGGCGGAACCGCCGCGGGGTGCCATGGTGTGATCGGTAAAATCTGTGGCCGGCGGAATGGGATCGCGCCTGAAAACGACGTCTTCGGATAGCAGCGGCAGTCCCTCGCCCGATGTCGGATAGCTCACCAGCCGGTTGCCCACCACCCGGTATCCGTGCCAGCTGACCAGCAATTGGCCCCGCAGTCCGGGCAGCCGATCGCCGCTGTAATAAATCATATCCAGTGGCGCCACATGGGGCGGCATCAGGCTGTAGGGCTCGACATAGTCGGGGCGGTCGCAGCCGTTTTCGATATAGCCGGTATCGAGTGCGCGATTGGCGCAATAGGGCCAGCCGTAGAAGCCGCCGCGCCGGATCACATTGATTTCCTCATAGGGTTCTTCGGCGTCTTTCAGGTCGGTGCTGTTCTCGCCCTGCAAAACGGTGCCGCTCGAATGGATCGCCAGTGCCATCGAGTTGCGCAGCCCGCTGGCATAGAGTTCGAATGTATCCTTCCAGCGCTTTTCCCCGGGCAGGTATTCGTAGCGTCTCAGTCCGGTGGAGCCGATCTCATCGCACCGAGTGCGGCCGGCGGCGCGCCCGCAGTCGTCGGTTTTGGAGCCGGCGTTTACCAGCAGGTCATTATTGGGCAGGAAGACGAAGCTGGTCAGCGGGTGCAGGTGATTTCCCGGGGCAAATGGCAGGCCGTCGGCCACCGTCTGCGGTGCCGTTATCCGCCCGCCCTGCAGCCGGAAGCGGGTGATCCTGTGCGCTTCGCCCAGATAGATATAGCCCCCGGGGCCGAGCTTGATATCGTGGGGCAGGTTCAGGCCGGTGGCCAGTTTGCTGACACTGCGCAGCTCACTGTAGCGGTCGTCGCCAAATTCCAGCAGCCACAGGATACCCCGGCCGGCACCCCAGCCGCCCATATCCGTGACCAGGATCCGGTTGTCGGCGGCAATTTCCAGCGCCTTGCGGGGTTTGCGAAAGCCGATACCGCTGTCTGCGCTGGCCACCAGTCCGAGGCAGGTACCGGCCATGGTACCCACCGGGAGTCCGGGCAGGCCGTCGCAGAATTTATCGGGGAGAGGCTGGTAGTTGGCGGCGGAGGCGGTTGCGTAGAGGCCGAACAGCAGGCCGGCAATCCATTTGCTGCTTAATTCCATAAATCTGAAAACTCACAAACTGCGGGAGTGGATTGCCCCGGCAGTCCGGGTACCGGGGCAATCGAGGGGACGCAACTTAACCGATCTTCAGATGTTTGTTAATCGGCAGTTCCCGAATCCGCTGCCCGCTCGCAGCAAATATCGCGTTGGTAATACTCGGCGCCACCGGTGGCACACCCGGTTCACCGACGCCCGCCGGCGGTTCGCCCGAGGCGACCAGCTCAACGGTCAGGGAAGGGCACTGGTGCATGCGCAGCAGCGGGTAGTCGTGGAAGTTGCTGTTTGCCACGGCGCCATTCTGCATCTTGATTTCGCCCATCAGCGCCAGGCTCATACCGAAAATCATGGCGCCCTCCATCTGCGACTTCACCCTGTCCGGGTTGACCGCCAGGCCCACGTCGGCGACACAGTGCATCTGCAGGATTTTCAGTTGTTCGTCCCGCACCTGCACCCGGGTGGCGATGCCCACATAGGACAGGAAGCTGCGGTGCACTGCGATACCCCAACCCTCGCCGCCGTCTGTATCGAAGTCTGCCCTGGCGGCCGTGCGTCGCAATACATTCTTCAGGCGCGCGGTATCTATCGGGAATTTTTCCAGTGTTTCGCCGTAGTTGCCGTACTTGTAATCCCCCTGGCTGGGATCGATCTTGCGGTCCGGGCCTATCAGGTCGAGCAGGAATTCGTCCGGGCGCCGGCCATTGATATGGGCGAGTTCGTCGGCAAAGCTGCACACGCCAAAGGCATTCTGGATATTGGACACGGACCTGAGCCAGCCGATACGCGCGTGGTAGTCCGCCTGTTGGGTTTCGGTGCGGCGGTTGGCAATGGCGAAGGGCAGGTCGGTCAGGCCCAGGTCCAGCTCAAAATTGGCCGGGTGATCGACGCCGGGCTGGAAGGTGCCGCCGATGGAGGGGAAGGCGGTGCGCTGCAGCCAGCCGTCCACCTTGCCGTGTTCGTCGAGTCCGGCCTGGAAGTAGGCGGCGCTGGCAGCGTGGTAGTAGTCGTGGCGAATATCGTCCTCGCGGCTCCAGACCACCTTGACCGGCCGCTGCATTTTTTTCGCCAGTAGCGCCGCCTCGACGACAAAGTCCGGCTTGGACTTGCGCCCGAAGCCGCCGCCGAGGAAGGTGACATTGACCTTCACCTTTTCCGGCGGCAGTCCCAGGGCCTGGCCCACATGCTGCTGCACCGACTGCGGATCCTGCACGCAGGACCATATCTCGCAGCCCTCCTCGCCCACCACGGCGGTGGCGCTGGGCGGCTCCATGGTGGCATGGGCCAGGTAGGGCAGGGTGTAGATGGCGCTGTGCTGGCGACTGGCAGTCTCCAGGGCGATATCCACATCGCCCTCGGCGACTGCTGTCTTCCCGGTTTGCCGCACATTGTCCTTCAAAGTTTCCAGATAATCGTCGCTATCGTGCTGCTCGTGCGGGCTTTCGGTCCACTCAATATTCAACAGCTTGCGGGCCTTGAGTGCCGTCCAGGTATTGTGAGCCAGTACGGCCACGCCGCTCAGGGGCTTGAACAGCGGCGGCTCGGCGCCGCCATCCAGTCGCTCCACGGCCACCAGGCCCCTGACCTTGCGCGCGGCGCTGTCATCGAGTTTTGCTATTCCGCTGCCCAGCACCGGTGCCCGCTCGATGCTGGCGATCAGCATATTGTCGAGGTGCACATCCTGGCCGTAGTTGGCCCGGCCCGTGACCATATCCGGCGTGTCGACTGTGTCCACCGGCTTGCCGATATAATTGAACTGCGCACTGTCCTTCAGGCGCAGGTCTTTTTCATCCGGCACCGCCTGTTTCGCCGCGGCAGCCGCCAGTTCTCCGAAACCCAGGCGGCGATCGGTCGGAATATGGATTATCACGTGGTTCCTGGCCGCGCACTCTTTTGCCGGCACATTCCAGCGCTCAGCCGCGGCCCGCTCCAGCATGGTCCTGGCGCTGGCACCCATGCGGCGCATGGTGTCGTAGAAGCGGCGCACGCTGCGCGAGCCGTCGGTGTTCTGGCTGCCGTAACGCTTGTCGCCGAGACCCTGGACGACCTTTACTTTCTGCCAGTCCGCTTCCAGTTCGTCGGCCACCACCTGCGGCAGGCCGGTGCGGATACCCTGGCCCATTTCCGAGCGGTGGCAGACGATCGACACTGTGTCGTCGCCGTCGATGCTGACAAACAGGTTCAGCTCGCCGCCTTTATCCAATCCCGCGGCCCAGGATGGCTGCCAGCCGGGCAGGGTGGCGCCCAACACCAGGCCGCCGGCGCTGAGGCCGGTGAGCTTGAGAAAGCGGCGGCGGTCGATATTTTCTACGCTGCGATCGCTCATCAATTTTCTCCTTCCCTGGCTGCGGCATTTTCAAATGTCGCGGATTTAACAGCGGCTGTCTTTATCGCCGACCTGATGCGCGGGTAGGTGCCGCAGCGGCACAGGTTGCCGGTCATCGCCTGATCGATTTCCCCGTCGCTGGGGCTGGCATTATGTGCCAGCAATGCGGCGGCGGACATCAGCTGGCCGCTCTGGCAGTAGCCGCACTGGGGCACATTGTGCTCTATCCAGGCCTGCTGCAACGGGTGGTCGCCATTTTCGGAGAGGCCTTCGATGGTGGTGATCTGTTTGCCTTTGGCAAGACTGACCGGTGTCAGGCAGGCACGCATCGGCTGGCCGTCCAGGTGTATGGTGCAGGCGCCGCAGAAGCCGCCACCGCAACCGAATTTGGTGCCGGTCAGCCTGAGTTCATCGCGCAGGACCCAGAGCAGCGGCATATCCTCTTCCACTTCGATCTGGTGTGCGGTGCCGTTTACATTTATTTTCATCGGCTCTCTCCGAAGTTTTTCCAATCCTGTGGTGTATCTATATCGATGACGGCGCTGGCCAAGGGTACGCTGGTGATATCGTCGCGCGGGCCGCGCAGTAGCTCGCGCGCTCCCCTGTCGCCGTCCAGAATTGCCAGCTGGGCAAAAACACTGCGGGGAAAAATTGCCGGGACACCCCGCCGGTTTTCGTAGAAACTGCAGACAATATTCCTATTTTCTTTCCAGGTATCCAGCAGGCTGCGGATATCCGCCCCGGTTACCGCCGGTTGATCCGCCAGCACAATCAGCGCCGCTTCACAGTCTGCCTGTAGTTGCCGGATACCGAAGGCCAGCGAGCTGCCCATGCCCGCCCGCCAGTCGCGATTCTGTCGCAGGTCCAGCCCCGGGTGCGCGTCGACCAACGGTGCGTGCCAGGCGCCGCTGACGATCAGTGGCGTCGGCAGGTCCAGAGAAACCAGCTTATCGACGCAGTGTTGCAGCAGTGTTCTGCCGCCGTGCTCCAACAGCAATTTGCAGGCGCCGAAGCGGCTGGAGGCGCCGGCGGCGAGAATAATGGGCTGAATGTCTGCCATCTGTGGCTTATGCGAGTTCGTCCGCATTTATTTTTTGTTCAGTATCGGGGCTGAGGCTGCGCCCCTCGGCGCCGTGCAGTACTGCGTGCAGTTCGGCGCAGGTGGCCAGGGCGATACTCTCCGGCAGCTCGCCGCCCAGGTCCAGTCCGACCGGCGCGCGCAGCGGTGTCGGCAGGGCTGTGTTCAGTTGTTCCAGCGTCAGGCCGGCAAGTTTCAGCACCCTGTCCCTGCGGCTTAATGGCCCGAGCAGGCCCAGGTATTGCAGCGGTTGCAAATAGAGTGCCCGCAAAGCGGCGGCGTCCAGCTCCAGATTGTGCCCCATCACAATGGCGGCATCGACCTGCTGTAAGTCGAGCCGAGTGGAGAGCCCGTCGGGGTGAAGCGGGTAGCAGTCGCAGCCGGGAAAATAGGCCGCGCGGGCATTGGCGGGGCGGGGATCGCACAGGCTGACTTTCCAGCCCTGGGTGCGGAACAGCTGTGCCATGGGGCGTGCGTCGACTCCGGCCCCCAGGATCAGGACGTGCGGTGCGGGTGCGATCGGCGTCTGTAGCCAGTCGCCGCCATCGAGGCGAAGCAGGCGGGCCCTGGAGTGGAAATCCGCAGTTTTCAATGATGAGATCTGTGCCAGGGTTTCGCCGGTTTGGGGGATTTTCTGCAAGTAGTGGCAGGGCCGGCGCTCGAGGAGGTGGTCGCGCAGCTGCACCAGCTGCAGGTAATCATTCTCCTCGAGAATCGGTTGCAGAAGGATATGCACGGTGCCGCCGCAGCCGATACCCAATTGGAAGGAGAAGTCGTCCTCGTCGCTGCCGTCGTAGCAGAGGATTTTGGATTGCTTTGCGTTGAGCACCTGCTGTGCGTGTCGCTGGATGTCCGCCTCGAGGCAGCCGCCACTCAAGAGGCCGTAGTGCCTGCCCAAATCGTCAAACAGCATCATTGCACCGGCTTTGCGGTAGCAGGGGCCGGCGGTTTTGTAGACAGTGCCCAGTACCCAGTTGCGGGAATTTTTATGCTCGTGCCAGAGTTCCAGCAGTGCCTGGAGCTGATTCGCCATAGGGGCTCGCTCTGCGGTTATTTTTCGGCGCTGTCGGGATACTAACCCAATAAGTTGGAGCCTGCATAAATGGCATAAAGAGATGCGATAGTCCCGGTGCGAGGAGCCCCGGCTCGCTGGCCCGGTTCGTGTCCCCGGCCGGGGCTATCTGCGGCGGGGTGTCGGGAATCGCAGGGTCGCTGCTCCGAAAACAGATTATGGTTATGATAGATGGAAATGCAGCTATAATTGATTTTTCAGGTTGTTAAAAGATAGAAATGCAGCTATTGTATAAAATTCATGTAATGGGTGAAAATATAGCTATAATTGGTTTTAATAAAACTTAATAGGTGGTTTTAAGGCCTTTATGAGTGTTTCCGGGAAGTCAGATCAACAGATACTGCAGCTCCTCGGCGAGCGTCTGCGCCGCCACCGGCTACGCAGGGATATCACCCAGGAGCAGCTGGCGGAGAGGGCCGGCCTGTCTGTCTCCACCATCAAGGGACTGGAGTCCGGCCGCGGGCGGCTGGACAGCCTGGTGGCGGTATTGCGGGAGTTACAGCAGTTGGATGGCCTGGAAGCCTTCCTGCCGGACCCGGGCATCAGCCCGCTGCAGCTGGCTGAGCGGCAGGGCAGGCCGCGGCAGCGCGCCAGTGGCAAGGTGCAAAAGAGTGCGGCCCCGAGAAAAAAGAAACCTGAAGCGGACTGGTAACCATGGCAGAGCGTATCGAGACGGCGAGCGTCAATCTCTGGGGAGAGCGGCTGGGCGCTGTATCCTGGCACCCGGACGGCTACGGTGTATTCGAATACGACCCCGGGTTTGTGCAGCGCGGCCTGGATCTGTCTCCGATCCAAATGTCGATTTACGGTGGCAACAGGCTCTTCTCCTTTCCCGGTCTCAACCGGGAGACCTATAAAGGCCTGCCCGGCCTGCTGGCGGACTCGCTGCCGGACAAGTTCGGCAACGCCATCATCGATGCCTGGCTGGCGCGACAGGGGCGCACGCCGGGGGATTTCAGCCCCATAGAGCGCCTCTGCTACACCGGCAACCGCGGAATGGGTGCGCTGGAATTCCAGCCGGCGGTGGATGGGCGCTTTCGGGAATCCGCGCCGGTGGAAATCGCCGAGCTGGTGCAGCTGGCCCAATCTGTCACCCACCGCCAGCAGAGTCTCGCCTCGAATATTGGCGGCGGCGATGACAGCGCCGGGGCCCTGGGCGATATCCTGCGCGTCGGCACCAGCGCCGGCGGCGCCCGCGCCAAGGCGGTGATCGCGATGAATGGCACCGGCGATGTGCGCTCGGGCCAGGTGCCGGCGCCAGCGGGCTACGATTACTGGCTGCTGAAGTTCGACGGCGTGGACGATATAGAGCTGGGCAGATCCCAGGGTTTCGGTCGCATCGAGTACGCCTACTACCTGATGGCGCTGGCCGCCGGTATCGGGATGATGGAATCCCGCCTGCTGGAGGAAAATGGCCGCGCGCACTTTATGACCCGGCGCTTCGACCGAACCGATAGTGGCAAGCTGCATATGCTCAGCATGTGCGGAATGGCACATCTGGATTTCAATCAGGCCGGCGCCCACGCCTACGAGCAGATCTTTGCCGTTATGCGCGAACTGCACCTGCCCAAGAGCGAGGCCATACAGCAGTACCACCGCCTGGTGTTCAATGTGCTGGCGCGCAACCAGGACGATCATACAAAAAATGTCGCCTTCCTGATGGACCGCGGCGGCAACTGGTCGCTCTCCCCGGCCTTCGACCTCACCTACGCCCACAATCCCGGCGGCCAGTGGACCAACCGCCATCAGATGAGCATCAACGGCAAGCGCGATCACTTCGAGCTGGAAGATCTGCTGGCGGTGGGCAGGTCCATCAGTATCAAGAAGCCGCAGGAAATTGTTGCAGAAGTGGCCGCCGCGGTGGCGCGCTGGCCGGAGTTTGCCGGGCGGGCGGGGGTGGCAGAATCCCTGGTCGATGAAATCTCCCGGAATCATCGACGGTTGCTGCCGTAGCCCGGGTTTACTGTGGCAAACCTGCGCAGCGAAGCTTTTGAGTGATATCGTAGGTGGCGATGGCGCAGGCGGCCGCCCCGTTCATGGAAGAATTGGTGCCGCGCATCGGAATATGGACCACAGTGTCGGCCTTCTGCAGTAAATTAACTGGAATGCCATCCTTTTCCGAACCGAGCACCAGGCAGATTTTGTCGTCGCGACAGACGGAGAGCCGCTCCAGATCCACGCTGTTGGATGTGATTTCCAGGCATACGAGTCTGTAGCCCAGGACTTTCAATCTCTCAGCCGCTTCCAGCGCGCTCTCCTCGTAGTGGAAGGGCACTAGCTTGTCTGTCGACCTGGAAATTTTCCGCAGCTTGGAATTGGGCGGCGTTATGGATTTACCCGTCAGGTAGATCTTCTCGACTCCCAGTGCATCGGCGATCCTGAACAGGCCGCCGACATTGGTGGGGGTGCCGATATCGATTGCCAGAAGGCACAGAGGGTACTTGTCGGCACCGGGGCTGTGTTGGCCGTGATCTTTCTGCATGGCGTCAGTAGCTGGCCCGGTTACGCCGGTGAGATGGCATCGGCAGCTGCGGTTTTCTGCGCAGTAACTCTTGTCCGCATCCGCTCCACCAGGGATGGTTCCCGCTCCGCCTTCTGGTTCTGTACCCGCAGCGCCTCGCGGTAGACCTTGTCGGAGACGATATATTCCTCGGCGCGCTGGTTGATTTCGCTGTAGCGGCTATTCATCGCTTCGATTTTCTGTGACAGGTGCTCCAGGTCCAGGATGCCGTCGAAGTAGAGCGCGATCAGGCGCTCGCACTCGCGGGCTATGGCCAGGTACTCGTTGCCCGCCTCGCGGTGGCCCTCGTAGTTTTTCTTGAAATTGAAAAATGTCTGTACGCCGCCGAGCAGCGCAGTGACCAGTGCCAGGCCGGCGCCGGTCCACTTGGTCCAGTCCGGCAGTTCGGCATTGATCAGGGAGAAGAACAGCGAGCCCAGGAACAGGTTGATCACCACAATGGGTACGCCGCAGAGCACGTGCATATTGCGTCCTCTCATGGAGGCGCGGAAGTGGCTGTGTTTGCACAGGTGGGCGTTCCAGCGCAGTTTTTCCAGGACTTCTATCGTGTTGGGGATATTGCTCATGAATCCATTCGGCCCGTCGGCATCAGACTATCGGAGCTATAGTTTGCCGATTGGCGGCGAGATGTACAGGGCCGATGAAAATATCAGGAGAGGTCTGTGGCGGGGCGCTCGGCAAGCCGGCCGAGATTTTGCGGCAGGCCTACAAAGATGGATGCCAGCGCGGCGGCGCCCAACAGCCAGCAGTAGTAAATACTGCCCGCCAGCTCCAGCGGCGACACGCCGGCCAGGGATGAGGCCAGCAGCACCTGGGCGCCGTAGGGTAGCAGGCCCTGCACCGCGCAGGAGAAAATATCCAGCAGGCTGGCGCTGCGGCGCGGATCGACGTCGTAGCGGTCGGCAATATCCCTCGCCAGACCGCCGGTGAGCAATATGGCCACGGTGTTGTTGGCGGTACAGGCGTTGGTCAAGGCCACTGCGGCACCGATACCCAGCTCGCCGGTGCAGGGGCTCCGCTCACCCCGGCTGCCGAGACGATCGATCGCACTGGCGAGCCAGGCGAGGCCGCCGCCGGATTTCATCATGGCACCGAGGCCGCCGATCAGCAGGGACAGTACCAGTATCTCCTGCATGCCGGTGTAGCCGGCATAAATGTCTTTCGACAGCTGCGCGAGGCTGTAGTCCGGCTGCAGGCCCAGGCCTATGGCGCCGGCCAGCAGTATGCCGGCAAAAAGTACCAGCAGTACATTTACGCCCATTACCGCCAGGCCCAGCACTGCCATATAGGGCAGCACGCGAATCAGCTGGTAGTCCCCGGGCGCATTCACCTGGGCAGCTGTGTCCTGCCCGATACCCTGGTAGTAGAGCCAAACCATGGTCAACAGTGCCGCCGGCAGGGCGATGCGGAAGTTCATGCGGAACTTGTCCCGCATCTCCACACCCTGGGTGCGGGTGGCGGCGATGGTGGTGTCGGAGATGATCGACAGGTTGTCGCCGAACATGGCTCCGCCGACGAGGGTGCCGATTGTCAGCAGCAGCGGCAACTCGGCCGCGTCCGCGACGCCCACCGCGATGGGTGCGATTGCGGCAACGGTGCCCATGGAGGTGCCCATGGCAGTGGCGACGAAGGCGCTGATCACAAACAGCCCCGGCAGCACCAGGGCGGGGGGGATCACGCTGAGGCCGAAATTCACCGTCGCCTCAACACCGCCGACGGCCCCGGCCACACTGGCAAAGCCGCCGGCCAGCAGGTAGATCAGCACCATGGTGACGATGGTGTGATCGCCCACACCGCGAATAAAGGTCTCGATACGGCCGTTCAGCGAGCCGCGGGCCAGCAGCAGCGCCAGGGCAATGGCCGGCAGTATCGCGACCGGGGCGGAGATCTGGTAGAAGGCCATCTCCACGCCCCGGGCCTGAAACCAGAGGCCGCTGCCGACAAAAAGGGCCAGGAACAGCAATAGTGGCAGCAGTGCCAGGGGCGAGGCTTTGGTCATGGATACAACTTCGACTAAAGACTGGGGCGGAAAGGGGGACGGATTATAGGGATCGCCCAGAAGGTAACCAATAATTCTTTGTTAAGTGCTTGCGGGTATCAGTTATAAGAAAATCCGCTGCACTTTTCCTGTGTTTTTCGGACTGCGCTTCCAACATCTCCCCGACTGCGTAAAATGCGCTGACAACTGAATTCAAAATAATAAAGGGCCGTTCGCGGCCCGGTGTCTGACGGGGGAATCGCCGATGTCGTTAGCGCGGCAGCACTTTATTGTCCTGGGCCCGCTGCTTGGGGCCGCCTTCTACGCCGCACTGACCGCCCTGGGCATGGCCCATCCCCCGGCCATTACCGCGGCGATCACGTTGCTGACGGTGATCTGGTGGATAACCGAGGCGCTGCCGATTCCCGCTACCTCGCTGGTGCCCTTCGTGCTGTTGCCGCTCGCCGGCGTGGCCGATCACAAGCTGGTGGCCTCGTCACTCGGCAGCCATGTGATACTGCTGTTGATGGGTGCCTTTATGCTGTCGAAGGCGCTGGAGAAGAGCGGCGCGCACGAACGGCTGGCCCTCTTTATGCTGAAGCTGGTCGGTCTCTCCAGTGGCCGGCGTCTGGTGCTGGGCTTTATGCTGGCGGCGGGTCTGCTCAGTATGTGGATCTCCAACACCGCCACCACGCTGATGATGCTGCCCATCGCCCTGGCGATACTGTCCCGCGCAAAGAGCCAGCGCCTGAATATCGCCCTGATCCTGGGTATCGCCTATGCGGCCAGTCTCGGCGGCGTCGGCAGCCCGCTGGGCACGCCGCCCAATGTGATCTTTATGGGCATCTACGAGGAGGTGACCGGGCGCGAATTCAGTTTTGTCGCGTGGATGAAAATAGGCCTGCCCGTGGTGCTGGTGACGCTGCCGATTATGGCCCTGTGGTTGACGCGCAATGTCCACCTGGACAGCTCCATAGAGCCGCCCACCGTCGGTGCATGGCGCCCCGAGGAGATCCGCACCCTGGCAGTCTTCGCCATCGCGATACTCTTCTGGGTGACCCGCAACGAGCCCTTCGGCGGCTGGAGCGACTGGCTCGGCATCGGTGCCGCCGGCGACAGCACCGTGGCCCTGGGGGCCGTTGTATTGATGTTCCTGGTACCGAACGGTAAGGGCGGGCGCCTGCTGGACTGGCAGACTGCGGAGAATATTCCCTGGGGCATGCTGCTGCTGTTTGCCGGCGGTATCGCCATTGCCAAGGGTTTCACCGCCTCAGGGCTTTCCGACATGCTCGGCAGCGGCCTCTCTTTCCTCACCACCATGCCCCTGTGGCTGATGCTGGTGCTGCTGTGCCTGGCGGTCACCTTCCTGACCGAGATCACCAGCAATACCGCCACCGCGACACTGCTGATGCCGATACTCGCCGTTGCCGCGAGCTCCGCCGGCTTCGATCCCATGGTGCTGATGATCCCCGCCGCCATGTGTGCCAGCTGCGCCTTTATGCTGCCGGTGGCCACGGCGCCGAACGCCATTGCCTACGGCACCGGCAAGGTGCGCATGCAGGATATGGTGCGCGAGGGCGCTGTGCTCAGCGTGATCGCATCGCTGGTCATTGCCGGAATGAGCTGGCTGTTACTGGTTTAGCTGGTTGCAGGCAATGACTTTTCGGCGGCCCGTCAGGAAGCGATATTCGCCAGAAATATCACCGCACCATAGGTGCCCACACCCGCAAAAACCGGCCAACCAAGGGACCTGGTCCGATACCAGACAAATAGCGTCACCAGCACACCGCAGGCGGTGGCCAGCCAGGATGCCGGAGTGGCTGTCGTCGGTACCAGCGACACCCCGAACATTGCGGCGATCATCGTCGGGCCGAGCACGCTGAGCCAGACCGGCATGGCTTCAACCGTGCTTTTATCATTCTGTCGATCGAGGTGGCGTTGCATCCATAACAGTGGCAGTGCACGCATAAAGAGAGTCCCGGCAGCCGTCGCCAGCAAGGCTATCCAGATTGCACTATCCATCCCGTCTTCCTCCCGCCGCGATATTGGTTCTCATCGCGTAAAAAATCAGTGCTCCGCACAGCGCAGCCAGGGGAATGGCGGCGTTCGGCAGCCCATTCACTTTGAGCAGCAGTGCAACCACAATGGTGAATCCCAGTGTTATGGACCAAAGCCTGGAGCTAAAGCGCGGTGCCAGCAGCACCAGAAACAGCGTCGGCAGGGCGAATGGCATAACGTCTCCGAGCAGCGGCCAGCGCTCTGTCAGCTCCTCGCCCGCTATTGCGCCCAGGGCTGTGCCGCCGATCCAGCTGAACCAGGCCAGCAGCATGGCGCCGGTGAACCAGCCCAGGCGTTCCGCCGCCGCGAGCTGGGGGAGGCGGGTGTGGGCCAGGGCAAAGATCTGGTCGGTCAGCCCGTGCATCAGCCACGGCCACCAGCGGCTCACCGGTAGCCAGGGGGCCAGGTTTGGACCGTAAACGACATGGCGGGCATTGATCAGCAGTGTCATCACCACCACCAACCACAGTGGTGCACCCGAAGCGACCATCGCCACGAACAGGAACTGGGAGGCGCCGGCGTAGATCAGGGTCGAAATGAAGACCGTCTCCCAGATACTGAAACCGGCCTGTACCGCAATCAGCCCGAAGGAAATCGCAACGGGTATATAGCCGCCCAACAGGGGAATGGCATCGCGGGTCCCGACCATCCACGGGTAATTTCTGGATACTGCGGTCTGCGAACTCACGGCGCTTCCCCTTCCTTTGCATAGACGATAGTAACCAGCAGAGTGGCCCAGGTGTCACCGGCCCGGTAAACATGCGGCTGGTCAGCGGCAAAGGTATGACTTTGCCCGGCGGAAAGACGTTTTATATTCCCCTCAGTGCCGACCTCGAGTTGACCACTGATGACGGTGATTGATTCGCTTGTGCCGGGAGAGTGGGCTTCCGCCTCGCGCAGCGTATCCGGGGCGCAGGACATCCAGTAGGCATCGACTTGCGGAGTGTCCTTGCCCTGGTCAATCAGTCGTACCTGCACCCCCTCGTCCCCGACGGGGACACTGATCGGCGCCACCAGATTCCCGAAAGGCACGTTCAGGCGGGCCGCCAGCCGCCAGATGGTGTCGAGGGTCGGATTGCCATTGCCCTGCTCCAGGCGCGACAGGTTTGACTTGGCCATACCCGCGTCCGAGGCGAGCTGGGACAGCGACAGGCCGCGGTCCAGCCGCAAACTCTGGAGATGGCGCCCGAGGGTATCGAGAGAGGGTTTGTCCACAGGGGGGTATCCGGTTGTTCTATATAGAGAACGTTCTATATAAGGAACGATTGCGTGTCAACCGTTTATCACGCGCGGATGGCAAATTAATCAATCCGTGGTGTGGTATCGACGACACCGGAATTTAGGTCGAGCTCGCTATCGATTGGCATGCAGGGCTAGGCTTGTTACAGGGCGGGAAGTTTGCAGAGGTGCCCGATGGCCACACTGCTCAAGGTGCGTCGGAATACAAAGGGCAGGGACCTTGTGGTCGGCGACCTGCACGGCCATCTCTCCCAGCTGCGGCGACAGCTGGAGGACATCCAGTTCAATCCGGGCATCGACCGCCTGTTCTTTCTCGGCGACCTGGTAGACCGTGGGCCCGACAGCGAGGACCTGCTCTCAATGGTCGACCAGCGCAGTTGCTTCAGCGTGATCGGCAATCACGAGGCGATGATGATCGCGGGCCTGGAAGATGCGGGCGCTGACCTGCTGCACCGGATGAATGGGGGCGAATGGTTCTACCGACTGCCCGCAGAGCGGCAGGCACAGACAGTCGACCGGGTGCGCTCCTGGCCCTGGGCGATAGAGATGGATACCGGCGCGGGGCGCGCCGGCCTGGTTCACGCCAATGTGCCCGGTAGCAGCTGGGGGCGGGTGACTGAGCAATTGGATTCCATCGATGCACTGTGGCAATCCGGTATTTCGCTTTCCGATCAGGCCGTCGACTGCGTGGCGAAACAGCTTCTGTGGAACAGAGGCCTGGTATCCATGCTCTACAGTGACATTCTGGTGTCGGAAGAGAATCGGCAGAGTCTCGCCGACCATTTGCTGTCCCGCCAGCCGGGCGAGGAGTGGGTGGCCCGGGCATCCCCGGAGCGGCTGAGCCCCTTTCATATTTCCGACATGGATGCCGTGTATATGGGGCACACCTATGTGCCCGCGGCTATTCATGTGGGCAGCTGTCACTTCCTGGACACCTATCGGGAGGAGCCGGGTGAGACGCTGAGTATCGTCTGTGTCAACCCCCAGTTTCAATAGGGGTTCTCGGGCGGCAGCCGGGTACAAATAGCAACACCTTTCTGCCAGAATCCAGTTCGACCGGTCTTATCCCGGCAACTGGTTTCTGTAGCGAGCCTGCCGTTTCAAGGTAAAGCATGTCCAAGACAATTGAACTGAAATCCGCGCCCTCAGTCCCGTCCTACTACCTGCGCGCCCTCACCGCCAGAAAGTCCGGGCAGCCGCCGGCCGAGGAGCGCGAGCTGGGCAGGGTGGTGCTGAAAGGCAGGCGCGTCGACGCAAAATCCCTGAGCGCCTATCGCAAATTGTGCGGTTTTCCCGCCGGCGACAGCCTGCCGGTCACCTATCCATTCGTGCTGGCCGCACCCCTGCATATGGAACTGCTGGTCTCCGATGCCTTTCCCTTCCGGGTATTGGGACTGGTGCACCTGCGCAACAGCATCACCCAATACCGGGGCATCGGCGGCGGAGAGCTGCTCGATATCGACTGCAGCCTGAGCGGCCCGCGCCCCGCCCCCAAGGGGCTGGAATTCGATCTGCACACGCGGGTCTCCATCGGAGGGGAGCTGGCCTGGGAATGTGTGACCACCATGCTGCGGCGCGGCAGGGGGAGCAGATCGGCGGTCAGGGTCGCCGGAAAAAGAAGAAAGGGGGAATTTAACCCTGTCTCAGTGACGCGGTGGCATGTGCCCGCCGATACCGGCCGCCGCTATGCCCGCGTCTCCGGCGACAGCAACCCGATTCACCTGTCCGCAATCACTGCCCGGCTGTTCGGTTTTCGCCGCGCCATAGCCCACGGCATGTGGACCAAGGCGCGCAGCCTGGCGCAGCTGGACAGCCTGCTGCCCGGCGGGCCATTCAAGGTAGACGTTTTCTTCAAGTTGCCGATACTGCTGCCGTCTGACGTGCAGTTCCAGTATTGCGTGACCGAGGGCGGGCGCGTTGAATTCCAGGTGAAAGATGGCGCGGGTAAAAAACCGCACCTGGCGGGTACGATTGAACCTCTATGATTCGCCGTCGGTGCACCGGCAGCGTGATTTATGCATTTGGCCCGGTTGATTGATACCTGTTACAGGAAAGCCATGCGGAATTTTGAAGAAATAGAAGAAAAAGTCATTGAGCGGTTTGGTGGGAAATCAGAACTGCAGGCGCGCCTGACCAGACCAGAGTCCGCCGCCAACCTCCGCAAAGTCCCCGACAACCGCTGGTTGTCCGAGGCCTCCAGGGCCGTATTCCAGGCCGGCTTCAACTGGAAGGTGGTAGACAGCAAGTGGCCGCGCATAGAAGAAATTTTCCAAGGCTTTGAACTGTCCTACTGCCGTTTCCTGTCCGATGAGGCGCTGGAAGAACTGCTGAAGCGGGACGGCATGATTCGCCATTGGAAAAAGACCAAGTCCATCCAGCTGAACGCAGACTTTTTCTGGCGACTTTCCGAAGAGCACGGCGGACTGGGCAATTATTTTGCCGTTTGGAACAGTGAAAGCTACGCCGATAATCTCCGCGGGTTGCAGAAGGGCGGCGACAGGCTGGGAGGCAAGTCAGCCCAGGTGTTCCTGCGCCGCATGGGGGTGGATACGCTGGTTTTCTCCAACGACATGGTGCGGGCGCTGGTCCGCGAGGGTGTAGTGCAGAAGTCGCCCTCGTCGAAAAAGGATTGGGCCGCGCTGCAGCAGGCCATGACTGGCTGGCAGACACAGAGCGGGCGCAGCCTGAACGAGATAAGTCAGATATTGGCATTTTCGATCGGGTAACCGGCTCCAGCGAATTGCGCACTCGCGCAGCCGTTATCCTTGCCACTCAGTACTGCAGATCGCTCGCAGTAAACAGTCGCCGCGGCTTCTTGCCCAGAACCCGGCGCAGTAGGTGGTTCATTGTCACCGGGTCATTGTCGAAGCCGCCGTGAGAGCTGCTGGCCGTAGCAGAGGACGGACTGTAGCGCAGGGTGACGTCACCCATCGGAAACCTGTCGTTGAAGACCTTCATGCCCATCAATGCCTCGCCGCGCTGATCCTCAAAGGCATTGGAGACCAGGTACAGCAGGGATTTACCGTAAACGCCGGCAACATGGTCGTCCTCCTCCTGCTGGCTCGAAAGGTTGTAGACAGTAGCCTCCGCGACGCGACCGTTCTTGATCAGCGGCCGATACATGTGGTGGTAGACCTCATAGCTGGCGGCGGGGGCGAACAGGGAGCAGCTGGCCACCCTGTTGAATAAGTTGTCTTTGAACAAGCGCTGCAGCAGGTGTGCCTGCAATATAGCGCCGGTGCTGTGTCCGGCAATGTGTACCTTTTTGTCACCGATGTCGGCGACGGTTTCCAGCAGGAGCTTCAGTGTGCGTGAACCGTGGCTGTCCTGGCGCTCGAAGGGCCTGGTAGCGCCGCGCTTCATCTCGCGCCATACCGCCCGGCCGGGGATGCGGATCATATTCTCGATGCGGCGGTCGAACCAGTCGCGGATACCGCCGGCAATGCGTTCGGCGCGGGAGAACTTGCCAAACAGCACATCCTTCAATTCCTCGAGAAGGCCGGTATCGTACATGAAATGAAAGGGGTAGATGCGGTTTTCGAGAAAGATCTCCTTCATCGCCCCGATGCGACGCGCCGAAGTCTTTACACTGTTGAGCCCGCCGTGTGCGTAGAGCAGCAGGTGGTCGAAACTGTCTCTGTGCTGGCGCAAATTGTCGGCTATTGCACGGATGTGAGTCTCGTTACTCCAGTACTTGCCGTGATCGTGAAAGCTGCCGTCGTCGAAGTGGGCGAAGTGCCGCCAGATTTCATTGCGACTCGGGGTGCCGGCAGCGGCGAGATTGGCGCTGGACTGGGTGCCCGCCCGACGCAGCCGGTCGAATATCTGCGGCGTGGGCAGAGCCACCTGTACCACCCAGGCGTCGTAGACTGAATCCAGCCAGTCCTCGTAGGGCCAGAGCGCCAGCCCATTGCTGCCCCAGTCTCTGCCCCAGGAATTCTGCACCCAGAAGCCGTCTGCGTTATATCCGACAATCGCAAAGGCGTGCCCACCCACCTGATGTTTGTTGGGAGCTATGACAAATTCACCGGCGTGGTTCCTGCGGAGTTTGAACCAGCCTTCGTGAATGGTCGCGGAAACGTAGATGATGCCCGTTTCCCGAATCGCGTAGTGCATCTCGGTAATTTCCGGGCGCACCCGGTAATAGGCGCCGATGGTGCGGGACTTTGCATCCTCGAGTTGATCAAAGTTGGGTGTGTCGCCGTCGTCCCTGCCGTACAGGGAGTCGTGGCAGACGCCGGAATTCAGCCAGCCCTTGATGGCGCCGCGGCAACTGGAGCCCTCGTAATCCTCACCGGGCCACTCATCGTAACGGCGCGCCATATGATAAATCATCCATGGACTGACCATTGCATCCTGGCTCTGCTGCTGGTACAGCCGATTGATCACCGCTGCCAGGCCAAACCCGGTACAGGCCCCGTCCTCTCCCTGGTCGAGGATGATCAGGTCCTGGGGCGGGTGCATTTCCGCGGGCAGGGGGGAAAGGCGGGGCTCGTAATAACGGTCGCGGAGGTCGGGTGCATCACCGACTACATCAAATTGCGTCTTCGGCTCTTCCATGCTGTTGTCCCTGTTGATATTGGCCCCTGTGTCCGGCGGGTTTTGGGTGCCATTGAGAGTAATTGATCTGAATCGTGCCTCCAAGAGTCTGCCGACAGCAGGAGTTCATTCTGGTGCCTCTAAAAAAGCCGAAGCTAAAGCAGTTGTCAGATTCGCCAAAACGCCGCAAACGGTACCGGTATGCCCAAAGGCGCCCTGATTTCACCGTCGATGCTAGGCCCATTCCTGCTGCCGGCTCTGGCCCATGCAGTCAGCACTTGTTATAAACAGACTGGGCCAGCCGCTGGGGGTGGAGCATGCGCGAGAAGCCCCAAAAAAAGAAGCTAACCGTGTGGGAAGAGTCTCAGGAGACCGGACAATGTGTGATGATTTGACCAACAACGATGTGGAATCCTATTTTCGCCGCCGTGGCATAACCCGCCGCAGTTTTGGTAAGGCGGGCCTGGGGGCGGCCCTGGCGGCGGTATTGCCGATAGGGGCGCGGGCGGAAGCCGTGGTGGAAGAGAAGGTAAAAGTGCCGACGCCAGATGGTGAGGCCGATGGTTATTTCGTACACCCGGCTGAGGGGCGGCATCCCGGGGTTATCCTGTGGCCGGATATATTCGGCATGCGCCCGGCCTTTCGCCAGATGGGCAAGCGGCTGGCGGAATCCGGCTATTCGGTGCTGGTGGTCAATCCCTATTACCGCACCACCAGGGCGCAGCTGATTCCCGACGAGGCGAAGACGATAGATCCAGAGTTGCGCAAGAAGATCTGGCCCAGGGCGAAAGAGCTGGCCGGCACCCTGTCGCCGGCAACCAGTGTCGTGGATGGACGCGCTTTCGTCGAGTTTCTCGATCGGCAACCCTCGGTGGATAACAGCAAGAAAATCGGCACCATGGGTTTTTGCATGACCGGATCCTATGCGTTCCGCCTGTCTGCGGATATGCCGGAGCGTATCGGCGCCGGCGCCTCCTTTCACGGAGGCGGACTGGTGACCGATGGTGAAGACAGTCCACACCGCCTGGTGCCTAAAATCAAGGCCGGCTTCCTGGTTGCAATCGCGGAGAATGATGACGAGCGGGATCCCGAGGCCAAGGTCGCTTTACGCGAGGCCTTCGACAGTGCCGGAGTACCGGCTGAAATAGAGGTTTACGAGGGAACGCTGCACGGCTGGTGCCCGACGGATTCCGCGGTCCATAACCCCGCAAAGGCCCGCCATGCCTGGAATAGGGCGCTGGCACTGTTCGAACGTCACTTGGGTTAGTGGTTCTCGTGCAAAGCCTGTGCAAAGGTTTTGACCGGGTTCCCCTTTGCTGAAATCTCCCCTTTGGTCCGACGACTGCGACCTACATTGGCGCCCGGTGGCGAGTAAGCGGCTACAATTGGCTCAGTATCGAATATCCTACCCCCGGGCGCTTACAAACCAATTCGAACAATTCCTATGAAAAAGTTATTACTTTTATCTCTGCTGCTTTTTTGTAACAGTGCTGTAGCCTTGTTTACTCCATCCCGTGAAGAGGCGCAAAAGCAGCTAGATTCCCTCTACGAAGAATACTTCCTAAAGCTCACATTTGGTACAGAGCCGGTATTTTCTGACGCTGATCCAGAAATAAAAAGAGAGTCGCTATTTGTAGGGTTGCACGAGAAACAGCAGCGGGTAGGGGTTATTGACGGTCATTGGAGTGATGGGGTAAGTGCTTTTCCATTAACCTGCAAAATAATTCTTGAAACCGGTAGGGAATTGCCCGTTGATTACGAATCAAAAATCTACCCGAAGAGGCGCTCTAGCTATATCAGGAAAACATTTTACGAAGTTATCGATGAATGCGCGCGGGACTTATCTGATAACCACTCGCTGTTTAAAAACTACAACTTGGCGCTTGACAAAATAGTTTTCGAGGCAATGGAAAGGGAAGAGAGAATTACTCAGAAAAATTCTAAGCCGGTTAAGCTGGAAAAGGAAAGCCCGCTCCCTGATTCCGAAGTATACTTAGAAACAGTAGGCAGCCTTCGCAAGTTATCAGCTTCTAATGCACTGCTTAATATCTGCAAAACAGAATACCCTTATAGTGCTGATCTAACCCGTGGATGCCTGAATAGTCAGCAAAGAGCCTTGGCTTCAGTAATGTCCAGTTTGGAAAACCTTTGGGCCTCTGAGAAGGGGAGGGAAAATATTGGTGAGATACTTAAAATGCTTGACTCTGACTTAAAAGATTCTATGGGGGTGGTTGACGGAAAGGCTGTTCCAGATTTCCTTATTCTCAAGATACGCTTTAGGGAAAGTCTGGAAAAATATTGTGAGATGAAAGGGTTTTCAGTTTACGAGGCAGTGGCTGTTCTATATTGAATTGCAATTGGAAGTTGCCGGTCTGCCCCGGCTGCCTCACCACTCACCCAGGTGACGGATGCGCCCGGTAGGTGCCTCTTAACTGGTAATCCCTTCGGGGGATTAAAGGTTACCGAAGAGACCGGCTCACCCACCGGGCGCGAATCAACCAATTTCCAATTCGCGTAAGAACAGCTCCGCTATTTGCTGTAGATGCGGGTCTTTCTTGTAGGTCACAAATTTATAAAACTCCCCGGTCTCGGGATTGTAGTTACCCTCTGTCCAAAGCTCCTTAGCGGCCCATTCACAGTAAGCATGGAATTCAGCAAGACTGCGACTCCGTCGTTTGGGCTGGAATGTGATGACATCTCCCATCAGAAGTCCCTGTTAAATTTCTCAAAGAAATAGTCTACGTCCCATTGAAGGTCTGGATCTTTTTTATAGTATGCCCCCGGGTTGCTGGCGGACCACTTATAGTAAGCGTGGAACTCTTCCATGGAAATTTCGCGCTCCCCCTCTTCAGGAATGGAAGCGCTCAATTCGCAGAGTTGCGACTCAAGGTCCGATAACCTTTTTAGCGCGAGCCTTTTTGACACTTGGCCAGCTCCAGCTCATTAATGCGCTCGTGCATCCGTTCCATTGCGCTTTCTAATTCTTCAACTCTTGAGAGCGCCAAGGTAAGTTCTTTCTCAAGCATCTGAGCAACAAAAACGATGAGCTTTTCATCCCTTCTGGTTAGGGGTGTATCGTCCTTGATGATTTGTTTCTCAAATTCTGACCATGGGATATCGTCGTCATCTTTGATTAGTTCAGCTGTAAATATACGTTTGGCGCATTTCAGATATCTGTTGATTCTGGTTGCATCAATCTCGTGTTCCATTACTATTTCCTCTTTACGCCAGTGCGAAGTTGTTTCATCGGTAAGCCATATTTGCCCGTATTCAAGTGGCGGTCTGGTCTATACAGCTTTGGTTTCTGTGGAGGATTACCAGTCTTCACGATTTTGCGCTTCTTCATGATACCTCCGCAATTGTTCTTCCAGTTGATCTATCTTTACTGAAAGTTCGTGGAACTCTATAAGGCTACCCAGTTCTTTAAGGCTACGGATTAGTTGAGTTCCGTTCTCAATGGATAGGCGGCCCCGCGCAACTTCATCCAGAATGTTTTCGGCCTTTTCCACTAGGGTTTCGCCGGTTATCTTGAACGCGATTGGCTTCTGTTCCGGTTTGTATTTCTGGAACATGATTCCATTAATCAGGTCCAGGCAGGTTTTGTCATTGAAGTTGTAAGCCTGCTTGAGAACAAAGTCATACCAGTCATTCTCATCCATACCCTTGCGACGTAGTGCTCTCAGAACAGCGTCCTTTGTGACTTTTGCTCTATGGAGCCTTCCACCACCGGTATTACCCTTGACGAACTGACCGGCCCTGTTGCGTTTTAACTCTCTTTTCGCCATGCCTTGCGCATATCCTCAACAAATTTTTGACGGGCGACCTGGGACGGGTTCTGTTGCGGTGCGCCCGGGGTGGTGTCTGCGAAGATGTGCCCGTACTTCTCTTCAAATTCTTCCTCGGTCAAACCTTTCTCTCGACACTTTTCTTCCAGTTGCTCTTTGAAGAGTGGGGTAAAATCAATGTCGTACTCGTCACCTTCTATCAGCCTTCCCCGATCAGTGAAAAAGTATTTCTGATTACTCATTACTGGATCTCCTTAAGAATCAAAGCTAGAAAGTCATGTTCGCCGACTGATTTCTCCGGCCCCATAGTGTCAAGCACTTCTTGCAGGCTGTTTCTTTCGTCACACAGGTCGTTGATTTCGCTATCCAGGTCCATGTCCTCAATGGCGATTTCACGCAGACTCTCTATATCTTGGGGCATGAAATGTACAATCTTTAGATGTTTATCCGGGTCTTGTCGAAGTGCGGCTCTGGCTTTCTTGGGGTTCCAATCGAATGCGCTAAACCGAACCACATCACATCCCATCTTTGGAAACCACTGCATATCCGTAGATAGTTCCGCGCGAACTTCGGAGTCGTACTGAACCATTTCCGGGTCCGTAACTTTCATAAACTCATCAGATGAAAACCAATCATCTATGCGTTGATTAACATCGGTCAGCTGCTTAACAACTTGCTCCCGGAGGTTGTTATGATCTGCGCAAATCTCGGCCTCTCCTTTTAAGTGGGTCTTTTCAAGGTCGCTCAGTTTTTCTATCGTTGATGAAGTCAACTCGTCCTTTGAGTTGCGCAACCTTTCTAGTTCACGTTCGATATCCATGCCTTAACCTCTGTTAATGAACTTGTGAGTTGAAGGGCTCACGACAGTGCTGTCGGCCTTATTCGCAGAATGAGCCACACCATAGACTCTGATAATATTTTTAATTTCAGCGATGTATCTTTTCGCCTGAACCTGACCAGAAACATCATTTCCATACCTATCGATAATGTCGGGGTTCGCTTTTTTATTCAGCTCCTCCAGCAATTCTTCAGTTTCCTGTTTATCCAACTTGGCTCGCCTCCTTACCCGAGAGAGGGCGGATTCCAAGGCGGCTTCAATTGACTTTATTTCCTCGGCTCTTTCCCTTTGGTCGGAAATGAGCTGCTCGGCTCGCTTGAACGAATGCATCTGGGTTTCCTGTGGTTTATGTCGGTGCGGTAAGTGTGCGCGCCCGGGGGTTGGATTTTTGTGCGGCGTTGTGGGGGTAGTGCACAAATTACCCGATAGCTGGTTTCCGGTGGCTTTTACACCCCCTTTGTACGATCGGCGGTTTTCGCCCATTAGATAGGCGCTAATCCTTGCGGGGCAGGGAGTTACATGGCATGGCAGGCGGCAGCTACTGTGCCCGCCGTATTAGTTTTGCAAGAACGACGTGCTACAGAAGCGACGCCTGTGGGACACCACAACAGCGCCCACAGACCAGGGCGCCCTACGGCATACCCCTACCCCCTAACTGCCAACAGCGGACCACGTATCGGCCTTGTGGTCGGTCACGGCGACGCCCGGTATACCCGCCACCAGTGCCCAACGATCCTACCAGCCGATATGCGGACCGCTGGCTCGGTTTAGGGGGTGGGGCAGTAGGTAGGCATTGCCACTCCCCCTAACGACCAGCAGCGATCGGCGCAGTCGGCTTGCTGTCGGTTGCTGGGGTAGGGAGTGGAGTGGGGTAGGCAATAGGGCGTGTGGGGGACTGTGTGCTGGCGGTAGCGGCGCAGGGTAGTGAGTGCACCCGGGGGTTGACCAGGGGAGCGACTGGCAGAACAACCGAGCCAACCGCAATTAGCAGAAAATCCAATCCGAACAATTGGCACCCGGGGGATTTCAGAATGTGAATTTTCAGAAATAAAAATTTTGGGTCAGGTCAGGTGGTAGGGTGGTAGTCCCCTTAGGGGCACTACCACCACTACCACCCTAAATGACCGGTGGTAGTGGTGGTAATTGCGGTGGTACTACCACCACTACCACCTTTGCTTTTAAAATCTCACCCCGGGCGCCGTAACTCTAAATTCCCATCTGAATTTTCTGCAATAACCCCTTTTTCAAGTAGGCGTTTTACAATCTTATGGATATTAGACTTATCACCACCATTTTCTTTAAGTTCGGCTCTCAAGTCTTTTACTGTTAGCGTTTCTCCAAAATCCGCACACTCTTCAACAATTGCGATTACTTCTTTTTCCTTCGCTGTTAGGCTCATACCATCCTCATCTAAAAATGTCCCCCCGCCATTGTTTCCTAACAGAACTGCCGAACTTGCATCATCGTCGCCATCCCAATCTAGAATCACACTTTCAAGTCTAAACGTCATGGGCAGTGCAAGTTCAGCTTCTTTCATCTTGGTGTTATGTAGGTGGATAAAACCATTTTGTTGCTTCTCAACTCGGTACTCTGCGTCAAGCGCCGCTTTCAGCGCTGAAGACCCGCGCCCACGGCTTTTCTCACTGTGGCCGCTATGGTGTACCAATAGCACGGAGCAGCTGAATTCATCCTTTAGCATGTCCATGTTGTTCACAAAGCCGTTCATCGCCGCGGTGTCATTCTCATCGGCAGTGCCAAAGTTGCGCGCTACTGTGTCCACAATGATGAGCGAGGGTTTTATGTCACTATTGCGGATTTCGGTAATCAGGGTTCTTATATTTTTCTTATCTGTTAAGTCGGCCGCACTCTCGGTTCGGTATAGTGGCGCGGTATCCAGGGGAGACTGACGATAGATTTCCCATGCCTTGAATCTGCGCGTCAGGCCGCTGAGCCCTTCACCGGCGATGTAGATTACACCCCCGGGTACGCTGACTCTCCTTCCGAACCACGGCCTACCAGTAGCAACAGAGCAGGCGATATCCACGGCGATGAAGGACTTGCCGCACCCGGGGTCACCGAACATAAGTGCGAGGCACTGCTGCTCTATAAACCCTTCCACTAGCCACTCCACAGGCCGAATGTTTTGTATCAGGTCGCTGACTGCTATCAATCGCAAAGGCTTGCGTTTAGAGCTGCTATCCCCCTTCATATCTAGGTCGTCGGGCGGCCCTATGGCCTTACCAGCATTTAATCCACTTTCTAGATTCCGTTCAATTTCAGAATCGGGTAGCGGTTCGCCGTTTTCTTTTGCTGCCTCTATTACCTGGCGCTTGGCGTCTTCTTCGTCCAGTAAGCCGGCTGCAATAAACTGTCCGACGATATGCCCGTATTTGTTAAGTGTGTTGGAGCGAGATTCTGTGTAGGGCCATCCACCGCCGCCAGCTTTAGCCTCTCTGGCCGCATTGCAGGTTATTTGAAGCGTCCGTTCCGCTCTGTAGTGGTTTTCCTCGGTGTCGTAGTCCTCAGGCTTCCACTCCCCCCGGGCGCCCGGTAGTGGTTGCTCCCTGTTTGGGTACAGCTCCGGGAATTTGTTTAGGTCTACCCATTTGAGGTCTGGTGGGCTGGCTTTGTCGTGTTCACCAGTGAAAGTGAAGAACCGACCACCAGAATAGAATTCATATTCGTAGCCGTCGTGAGTTGGCTTTTTGGTATGCCCGCCGGGATAGCCAAAACAGAGAATATGAACTCCCTTACCGCTGGGTGATTTCTCTGTATAACTACCGGCGCGCTCAACAATGTTTGCCGCTTGCGGTATCAGTTCACCGTCTTCCGTATAGCATTTGTCCAGGTCAATGCCAATCAGCGGCTTAAATATCGCAAGGCCGATGCCGGAATACTTACCCTTGCTATCGCGATAGGATTTCTGTGCCGTCTTAAAGTCAACAAGCCGGTCATGATCTTCCGGACTGTCAATTTTAATTTCCTTATTGCCTATTCGCCCCCGGGGGTCTCCGTTGGTGTAGTAGGGGATTTTCTTACCATCTATGGTCTTCCATAAAAGCCAGCGCTCTTCGCTTTTCAGCTTCTTTAGAGTTACTGCATCCATCTGCGCGCTCACTTATCATTTTTGCTGTAATACTCTGCGAGTGAGGAAACTGGTTCGCGTTCTTCTACCCACGCGTCAAGGTCTTCCACCTTGTAGCGGACAGCGCGACCGAGCTTGTAGAATTTCGGGCCACCACCTTTGATGCGTAATTCGTTGAGCCAGACAGCGGACAGGCTCAGGTATTGAGCGGCTTGTTTGGTGTCTAGAAAGCGGGGTTCCATGTTGTGTACCTGTTGGGTTGCGGGCTTACAGGTACAGCATGGCGGGGGCGGGGTTGGATTTTTGTGCGGCGTTATGGGGGTAGTGCACAAATTGCGCGGCACAGTTTGTGCGGGCTTTGTACAGTTACCCCGGGCGCCCGCAAAGCCAGTAATTGCGGGAGAGCGGCGGGCACTATTGCTGCATGGTGGCGCCGGTTTCCTCTAAGTAGCGCTTTACGCAGTCCTTTAGAGATACGTACGGTTTGTGGGTGCCGCCTTTGGTGCGTCGTACACTCATAGTCACTTGCCAATCGTTAATGGTCTGGATTATCCGATCAACTATTTTGGATTTCGTGCCCGGTTCGTCCGGGCTAGCTCGCGGTATATTTCCCTTGAAATCTTTTAGTGATAATTTATCCCTCGGATATTTTTTGTTGTGTTCTTTTATCGCTTTGCTTAATAGGTAGATAACAAGGTAATAGGGTTTTAACTCCCCCCTAGATTCAGTCGGCCATTTTTCTTTGGTAGAGCTGCGCATTGCATCCTCATCTACGAAGTCTTGCAGATTTTTACTTATCGGCAATCCTTGTTTTCTGCGGTTAATAAATTGTTTTTGCAGCCATTCTATTTCAGTTCCATTTAGGGGTAATTTATCCCCCTTGAATCCATTTGTTATTTCGTGTGCGCAATCGATAATAAACTGTTCCCATATAAAATTGCTTGTATTTTCTTTGACAAGTTTTTGGGTAAGGTTTTTATATCTAATATCAAGATTAAAGAATTCAGCATAAAATTCAAAGTCAAGCGCGCGGTAAGTGGCTGATATTGAATAACCTCGTTCTTCGTCGTCATCGTTTGGTGGCCCAAAGTGAAGAGTTTCACTTGTTGGATTACCTGAGTGTTTTAATAAATATTCGCAGATTGCTTCAGCTCGTTTGTGGTAGGCATGTGCAACTATTCTTTTAAGTTTTGCGGTTTCACCCGGATTCATTGCTGAATAAATAACCCCATTAATAGTGAATTTATTCAAAAACGCTTGTTCTGGCGATGGTAGGTATAAATCTATCAATCGCTGCACATTGATAGATTCAATATCATTCCATATTCCAATTTCCATTATTTTCCCTCCATTAGTATCGCCGCAATCATTTGCCGCTGCTCTTCCGTAGCATTCTTCAATAATTTTTCCAGTGCGCCCGGTTGGGTTTGTTTTTTGTTCAGCTTCTGGACGTGCTTTTTAAGGTGTTCCGGAGATAAGTGCGCGTAACGCTCAGTCTCTTCTAATTTTGCATGGCCAAGCAATTCTTTAACGTCGTAGAGAGGAACACCCCTCATGACTAATTTACTGGCGAACGTATGACGCAAATCATGAAACCTAAAATTTTCTATCCCGGTGCCTCGAATAAACGGAAGCCAGCTATTAATCTTATTCATCCTTTTGCCTGTTCTCGGGCTGGGAAATACCAAGTTACCCCGGGTACGATTCTTACCCCAATCCGTTAGGATTTGTTTCGCCTCGTCGTTCATTGGAATGTGACGGGTCTTTTTAGATTTGGTTGTGTCATCAGTAAGGGTAATTATACCTTGCTCAAAGTTTACATTTTTCCATTCCAGCTGAAGAGCTTCCCCTAGTCGCATCCCAGTATTCAGGGTTAATAATACCATTGGCTCCAAATAGTAGGAGAAGCTTGGCTTAGGGCTCTTGGTTTGCTGTTCCGTGCGCTCTCTCAATTTCTTGCGTAAAGTTTCCTCTTCATCTACGGATAGATGTCTAACCCGCTTATTTTCTCGTGCCTTTACATTCTCAACTTGGCTCAGGGGGTTAAATTGAAGGTATCGTTTCTTATATGCCATGGAGTAGGGCGCCCGGAGTGAGTTGAGGCGGCGGTTAATAGAATGCTTTGATAACCCCCTTTCAAGTTCCCTCTTTTTCCATTTATCAATTTCTTCAGGTTGTAGGCTATCCATCTGCTGATCTAGTAGCCATGAGAAATCCCGTTGTATATTTTTGAGGGTATGGCTTACAGATTTTAGACCCTGGTCTTCCCTTGCCCATGGCTCATAAACTTCTTCCAAAAAGGTTTTCAGAACAAGTTGTTTACTAAGCTCGGCCTGTTGCTTCGCGGCTTCTTGTTGCTTCGCGGCTTGCCGCTTCTCTTCTATGGGGTCACTACCGCTAATAGTTTTGGAGTGAATCTCACCGGCATGTTTTCTTGCTTGCGCAAGGGTGACGGTTCCGTAGGGACCAATCGTGAAGAACTTTGGCTTGCCGTTGTGCAAATAGTACGCGCGGAAAACCTTCTTCCCAGATGCTAGTACATCCACCACAAGGCGCGGGTTGTCGGTGTCCCATACCTTGTACCGACCGGACGCTTTTGGCTTTAGGTTGCGTAAATAGTGATCAGTCAATTTTACCTTGTTGGCAGCGCCCCGCTTCCCCCCGGGTGCCGGTGTAGTGTCGGCCATGGCTGTTTTCCTCTCGGTGCAAAGCCTGTGCAATGGGTTTAGTATGGTGCCACCTGCCCCCACAAGGCGCCACCTAACAAGTATAGGTGCTAAGTGACTGATAATAAAAGGAATTTACCTATGTGCGAATGGGTGGCGATAGGTGGGAGTATGTGCTACGCGTGCACGGCTGGTGCCCGACGGATTCTGCGGTTTACCACCCGCAGCAGGCGCAGCGCGCCTGGGAGCGGTTACTGGCGTTGTTCGAGCGCAATCTCGCTTGATGCATTGAGTATTTTCGCCGTGGCTCCGGCCGGCGGCAGAGGCTCCCGGTGCGTGCACCAGTGTCGGTGGCGGTCACAGATTCACTGCTATTCTTTCTGCAATGCTTTCCTCAACAATGAGAGGCGGGGAAACTTGTGCAGTGTCTTCGATGTGAATGACGACGCCGGCGTCGAGCGTTTTCTGGAGGAGTACGGCGTCCATCACCCTCAGCGTATGATTTTCGGCCGCCGCCGGCGCCCGACCTCCCAGGTCAGTATAGTGACGGCCCGTCACGGGGCTCCGGAGGTCGAGAGCGCCATCTGGCATCTATACCTGGAGAAGGTGGGGGGACAGTGGAAGCCCCACAAAAAGTACTGGTCCATCAACAGCAACTGGAAGAAGCTGGGCCAGCGCCCCGAGTATAGAAAATCCCGTTGCCTGATCCCGGCGACCGCCTGGGTGGAGAGCCAGCGCGGCGACAATCCGGTGGAATTCAGTTTCGGCCGGCCCTTCTTTTTCTGCGGCCTCTACAAGACCTGGGGCGATTTGCTGAGCTGTGCCATCATCACCCTGGCCGCCCACCCGGACACAGCCAAATTTCACGAGAAGAGCTTTCCGATGATAGCGCCGGCGGATGCGGGATTTGTCGAGCAGTGGCTGGGCGGCGGCGAGGGTACCGATGCTTTCGAGCCCCACCTGCACCCGCATACGGCCCTGGGCGGGGCGCGGTTGATGGTGCGGCCGCTAAAAAGGGCAATGGGCACCGAGTATATCGGGGTGCCTGTGCGGGTTTAGCTGTCCGGGTGCAAGTAAATAGGTGTGCGGGAAGCATGCCCTTACGGGCGCGCAGGTTATTATGTCCAATTTGACCGGTGGCGGTCATGATCACCTGGCTGTTGCTTATGGCTGGATCTTGAAGTCCACCAACAACTCGGCCTCGTATTGGATTTCGTCAAATGACGATGCCCGTGCCGATGACTCGAGTGATTGCGATGCGTAGTCATCCCGCGCTCTGCGCGCACCGGTAACGATCACCTCCTCCAGAGCCATGGCCCCTCGGGTTGCCCGGTGGCCTATGTTGCTCGTGCGGATTCCGATAGGACTCAGTTTTACGCCCAGTACCTGCTCGTAATCCGCCTTCTGCTCCATGATACGCGCCAGGGCCTGGGATTTTACTTTCTTGTTGAATGCCTGTTCCTGCGAATGCTCGAAAGAGGTATCCGACAGTTCCACTTCCTCATTCTGGTCGGCCAGGCGGGCTATGGCTTCCAGCTGGCCCTCTTCTTCTATAGTGATCGCCACGCGGTTGATGACTTTGTAACTGCTCGGTGCCTTGCCCAGCCAGCTGTACTGGGGGGAGGAAGAGAATTTGGAGTTCCTGATGTCCTCTTGCGGAATGCCGGCGCCACTCAGGGCGCGAGTCAGTTTGTCGCGCAAAGTGCTGTTGCCGGCAATGGCGTCGGCCAGTTGTTTATCCTCGGTGGTGACCACCAGGCTGACGATGGCGCGGTCAGAATAGGCTTTCTCTTCGGCACTGCCGTGGATGGTGACGGTGTTGGCTGTCGGATAAAGGAGGCCGCGCAGGTCCTGGGGTGTGCCTTTTATTTCGGGTGTCGCAACGCAGAGGTTGGACAATGGTGCGACCAAAAGGGCGAGAAGGAACCTATTCATATTGCATTTTCCTTGTTGCAATCAGCTGATTATTGACCGCAGCTTACTGTTTGAGCTGCTGTAACAAACTCTGTCTCGGAACCGTGACTGCCGTTCCAAGAGATTTGCGCCTAATTTGTTGCGAGAGAAGTGCATTTCAATTGCCTGGTGAAATCCAGGCTCGCACGGGCTCCAGCCAGCGCTCCTGCGGGCGGTAGAACTCGCCGTGGCCGAGACCTGATTCCAGTGCAATTTCCTTGAATTCGTTCACCGTCCGGGGTCCCTCGGTGAGAAAGGCACAGGAGCCCGCCAACAGGTCGTCTTTTTCGTACATTGAAAGCAGCCTGCCCCGGAAAGGCGGCCAGTGTGGGGTGTCGGTCTTCTTTGGGCAGCTGGCCAGCAGGACGTAGCGAATGTCCTGATTATCGAGTTGGCCGGCCGCCGTGGCGACGATGCCACCGCCTCGAGAGAAGCCGACGAGACTGATATTCTCCGCTGGAACGCCCTTGCGAAGTAGCATTGATACGACCTCCGCCAGCTTTTTCGCATGCTTCTCGACGCTGACGTTCTTCTCGCGGATTTCGGCGATCAGGTAGTTATCGTCCGAATCCAGGGCCCGCTTGAGGCCGCGGAAATCGTATTCGCCGTACTTTTCCGAGACCGGGTTTTCCCTGGTGCCCTCCGCAATGGCGCCGTGGTAGAAGAATACATAGGGCTTCTCAGCTGAGACGGGGATCTCTGCCATCGATGGGACGGTTTCCGCCACTGAGACCAATGACCCGGCTGAAAACAGGAGCGCGAGTAACTTTTTCAATGAACTCTCCTTGAGTAAACGGCTGGCTTCCCGATGCGCACTGGACATACGCCCTGCCATACGCCGGCCGCAACGAATTATTTCAGTGCGCGGAAGCGGAAGCTTCCTCGGCGGCCATTCCGCGAGCCGACTGAATTTCCTCAGCGAAAATCTGCCGCAGGCCAAAGCGATAAATGTCCGTGCTGTTGGCCGCGTGAGTGGCGCCAGGTATGGTGGAAAACCTGATTGACCAGGGGGCGTTGCTGCGCTCTTTCCAACTATCGTGCCAGTCGAGGGCGTAAGTTATCTTTATCTGATATCGGTCGTCCGACGCACTGGCGACAGCCAGAGTCAGGTCGTCGCGGGTTGCCTCAGCCGGCTTGTCGAAGAACTGTTCCTTGTTTGGGAGGAAACTCGGGTTGCCGGCGATTCTGCCCCAGAACAGATCCGGATACATGAACGCAGAGTAGAGCACCATAAAGCCGCCGCGGCTCTGTCCGTAAAGAATACGTCTTTCCGGGTCTGTGAGATAGCGATCTTCCACCTCCGGTAGCAGTTCTTTCTCGAGAAAACGATGAAATTTCTTGGCACCGCCGCTGCGCTCTCTATCGGCACTCACTGTGGAAAAATCGACATCTCGATAGTTGATGCTGGGATCGAAGGAGCCGTACGCGACGCCTACCACTATCGCCTCGGGTATCTGGTCATCGTAGTGCAGGAACAGATGATTGGCGGCGAGAATAGGGAACATGGAGTCGCCGTCGAGCAGGTAGATCACCGGGTAACGCCTGTCCGAAGTCTCGTCGTAGCCCTCGGGAAAGCGCACATAGATATGGTAGGGGCGCCCGACTATCCGGGAATCCAGCTTGAAGTAGTCCCCATACAGTGCGGGCAGGAAGTCCAGCGGAATCTGGCCGCCCCGTTCCTGTTCGCCTGCACTCTCGCCTGGACTCTCGCCGGAGTGGCAGCCTGCGAGAGTGCCGGCGAGAAGCAGTGCCAGGAGCGATAGCATGAGATTTTTTTTCAAGGGTGCCTCCTTTTTGATGCTGGAATTATTGGCAGGGAAGGGGTGATTAGACCGCCGCGAGCAAAGTGCCCAGCAGCAGGGTCGCGCCGATCAGTATCAGACCCTGGACTATGGCGATCAGTACGGCTTTCAGGAAGCCGGTTCCCAGCACCAGCATATAGGCGATGGCCGCCAGCGGTATGGTGATCAGCATGCCGTATTCCTCGGTCACCCCGGGAATCAGGCCGCCGACAAAGCGCTGGATAATGACCGCCAACAACAGCGCGAACAGGCAGTGGAAGGCACCGGTATTGCGTGCACCCAGCATCGCCGCGGCCATTTTCAGTGGCAGCACCAGCACGGCCACGATTACGATCAGCAGGATAATGAATTCCATTTGTAGTCTCCTTAATCAGTCAAGCTATGGCGCGGCTCAAAACTCCGCGGATTCTTTCTCCTCCAAAACTTCGGCCTTAAAGCGTTTGCGCAGGTAGCCCTCATCCAGGGTTTCGTGCCACAGCCTGGATTTCTGCCCTTTATCGCGGGCGATTTCGCCCACTCTGCCAGGGTTATATTTCATCACGCCCTGTGTCCGGTAGCCGGCGATCTCATCGGTATAGGCCTGTTCGGGGGTGATGATATGCCAGCCTTTCGACCTGAGTGCATCGGCCAGGTCGCCGACGAATAGGGCGGTAATATCCATCTCATGCAAGAGTAAAATGTGCTTGGGGGAGCGCCCGGTGTGAGTCACGGCCAGCTGGTCGTAGTAGTCTACGCCCGCACTGATTACGTCGATATAGAAAGTTTTCAGTTTTTCCATATCGACATGCAGCCCCTTTTCGATCGCTTCCTGGAACAGGGTTTCGATATACCAGTCGTAGTTGTTGAGGGTGATATAGGCGTTGAGGTAGCCGTTTTCCTGCAGATACGCCCGCATGCCGTCCCGCTTGACTTGGGTATCGCCCTCTCTCAGATAGGGGTAGCGGAACCACTTCCTGAAAGTCGGGAAGTCACTCAGCAGCTCGTCGGCTCTGTCGACGTTGTCCGTGTATTCCAGCAGGCTCAGCTGGTTGAAGTCGGGGTGTGAATGGGTGTGGTTGGCAATGATATGGCCTGCGTCGCTGTAGGCCTGCAGTCGCTGCATGCCCTCCCGGTCCAGCTTCTGGCTCACCGAGAAAAAGGCCACCTGCGCTATCTTGTGCCTCTGCAACTCTGCCAGCAGCGTCTTTGCGCGTGTGGGGCCATCAAAAAAACCATTGGCTGACCTGGGTGCATCATCGAAGGTGATTGCCAGCTCTTTCGCCTGGGCAATCGAGGAGAAGGCCAGCAGCAGTGCCAGAGCGGTTTTGCAGCGCATGGTCGGCTCGCTTTTATTGGTATCGCGGTATTGTACAGGGAAGGCTATTCGGGTGAATGCCTACCCTTGTCAGCCTTGAGTCCGGGGTCCAGGTTGAACTCCATAAAGGCCGCTTCCAGCCGCTCCGCCGCAGTGTCCTCGCCGTGGCTGCGCAATATCTCGATCACGCACTCGGCGGTACACAGGCCGCCATCCGGCTGGTTGCGTCTCAGGCGGTAGCTGGAGGCGGCGGATTCGAGGGACACGCGGGGTGCAGTCTGCAGGTAGGGGCTGTGGTTATAGATTTTGCGCGCCTCCTGCCAGGTGGCGTCGATCAGTATCAGCTGTGCAAAGTCTTCCGGCGGGGCCGGTGTCGACTCCGCAGTGGGGTAAACCAGTGCGGCTTCGCCGCGTTCAATGCTGTCCAGCAGTGCCCGGTCCGGTTCGCGGCGCGCCCAGACCCGGCGCTCCACCAGGTCGCCGCAGAGCTGCAGGGCCAGCGCGCCGGTATTGGTCTTGCGGTCGAGTTCGCGCTGGTGTGTGAGCAGGGTGATTTTCAATCCCCCGCCGGATTGGTTGGGGCCAGTGCGGAGGTACTTTTGAGGCAATGTATTGTTCCTGCTGTCGGCCGCCGCGACTTCGGCGCTGGAGCCGATCGAGCGCGTTATCAGTGTCATGGCAATGGAAGTTACATATCTTTACGCGTCTTGCATTCCCGCTCAATAGCAATCGCAAATGCGAACCAGTAAGCTTGGGAGCATCCCCTTTGGCATCGACACCTCGAGTAGACTGGAGTCACCTTGAAAGCAGTAATATCCGGGCATTTCTGCCGCGGCGCGGTCTTTGGCGCTGTCTGTGCCGTCCTGAGCCTCCTCGCCGGTTGCGAATCGGAGCAAAGCGCGGTTTCGGCGCGTTCGGTGTCCACGCCGCAGGCGGTGGTGACCGAGGCCGTGACCTGGCAGCCGCGCAGGGTGCAGATTCAGGCGGTGGGTACGTCGCGGGCGGGCAAGAGCGTGACGCTCTACCCGGAGGTGAGCGGCGAAGTCGTGGAGGTTGCCTTCAAGACCGGTGACAGGGTCGAGGCCGGCCAGACCATTGTGCGCCTGGACGACCGCGACCAGCGCCTGGCCCTAGAGCTGGCGCGGGTCGAGTTGCAGGACGCCGAGCGATTGCACGGCCGCTACCAGCGCACCAAGGGCGCGGGCACGATTACCGAGAGCGCGCTGGACGACGCGCGCAGTGCGGTCGAGCGCGCCCGACTCAACCTCGACCGGGCCCGGGTGGCACTGGATTACCGCTCTGTGGAGGCGCCTTTTGACGGTTTTGTCGGCATCACCGATCTAGACCCCGGTGCCCAGGTGGCCCCTTCCACGGCGATTACCACCATCGATGATCGCACCAGCCTGCTGGTCACCTTCCAGGTGCCGGAACTGTTTCTCGGGCAGATAGAGGAACAACAGGCGGTCTCGGTTTCCACCTGGGCCAACGGCAGTCCTGAACATCGGGGAGAAGTGCTGGATATCGACAGCCGTGTCGATCCCCGGACACGCACCTTCGCCGTGCGCGCGCGGGTGGACAACAGCGAAGACCGGCTGCGCCCGGGCATGAGCTTCCGCGTCACCCTGACCATGGTCGCCGGACGCTATCCGGTGGTGCCGGAAGTGGCACTGCAGTGGGGTAACGACGGTGCCTTTGTATGGGCGGTGGAGCAGGGCGCGGCGAAGCGGGTGCCCGCCACCGTCGTGCAGCGCCTGCAGGGGGTGATACTGGTGGATTCGCCCCTGGGCGAGGGGCAATCTGTGGTGACGGAGGGCACCCAGCGCATGCGCGAGGGGCTGCCGGTCAGCAGCCTTGCGGAGCTGTAAGCCATGAGTGACAAGCATACCGCCGCCAGTTCCGCGGACAGTTCCACAGGCAGCGCCCCGCAGCAGGCCGGTCGGGCCGACCTGGCCTCAATGGCGATCCGCCGACCGGTGCTGGTGCTGGTGCTGAACCTGTTGATCGCCATCGCCGGTATCGCCGCTTTCAGCGCGGTGGAGGTGCGCGAGCTGCCGGACGTGGATGTGCCGATAGTGTCCGTGCGCGGGGAAATGCCCGGCGCATCGCCGGAGACCATGGACTCGGAAGTGACGAGTATCGTCGAGGGGGCCGTGGCGCGGGTCTCCGGCATTCGCCATATCGAGTCCTCCAGTGAGGAAAACAATTTCCGCATCCATATCGAGTTCAATTCCAATGTAGACCTGGACACCGCCGCGGCCGACGTGCGCGAGGCCGTGAGCCAGGCCGAACGGGAACTGCCCGACGACGTGGAACAGCTGGTGGTGGTCAAGGCGGCCGACCGGCCAGAGCCTGTCATGCACCTGGCGGTCACCAGCGACAGCCTGCGCGACGAAGCACTCACTTACATTATCGAAAAAGACATCATTCCCGAGCTGATCTCGATATCCGGCGTCGCCGATGTGCCCATCAACGGCCAGCGCCAGCGGGTGTTGCGCGTGGTGCTGGACCCACTGCGCCTGACGAGCTTCGGGCTCTCCGTCAGCGACGTCGCCGATGCGCTCGAGCAGGCGCCGCTGGACGTGCCCTCGGGCAGTTTCAATTCCGAAGACCAGCAACTGCTGGTGCGCACCGACGCGTCGACGGTGACTGAGGAGCAGATCCGCGACATCATTATCGATGGCGACGTGCGCATCGGCGATATCGCCCATGTGGCTTTCGGTCCGGAAGATGTGCAGTCGCTGGTCTACCTGAACGACCGGCCGGTGATCGGCCTGGGTGTCGTGCGCCAGGCGCAGAGCAATACCATCGAGATCAGCGCCGGTGTGCGCCGGGCCGTCGAGGCCCTCAACCAGCGATTCGACAATCTCTCGATCACCGTCACCGAAGATCGCGCGGTCTTTATCAAGGGGTCGGTGAAAGAGGTGGTCACCAGCCTGTGTTACACGGTGCTGATCGTCATCGCCGCCATCTGGCTCTTCTTCGGCAATCTCCGCACCACCCTGGTGCCCAGCACCGCCATCCCCATTGCCCTGGTGGGCACGCTGGCGGGTATCTGGCTGATGGGTTTTTCCATCAATATCCTCACGCTGCTGGCCATAGTGCTGGCCACCGGTCTGGTGGTGGATGATGCCATCGTGGTGCTGGAAAACATCCAGCGCCTGCGCGGCCAGGGGCTGGGCGCCCGCGCCGCCGCCGTACTGGGCACGCGTCAGGTGATCTTCGCCGTACTGGCCACCACGGCGGTTCTGGTGAGTGTATTTGTACCCATCGCCCTGCTGCCCAGCACCGCGGGGCGCATGTTCCGCGAATTCGGCCTGGTACTGGCGACGGCGGTGGCACTGTCGTCGGTAGTGGCGCTGACCCTGGTGCCCATGCTGACCGCGAGAATCACCCGCGACCACAGCGCAGCGCGCGAGAACCCCGTGTACGATCGCCTTGCGCGGATAGGCGCGCGCATTGCCGGCGGTTACCAGCGCAGTCTGGTCGCCTGCCTGCGCCACGGCTGGTTGAGTTTTGCCGTGGCCATGCTGCTCGCCGTGGGGGCGGGCGGTCTCTATCTGTTACTGGGCAAGGAGCTGCTGCCCCCGGAAGATCGCGGTGTGATCCGTGTGGATGCCACGGGCCCGGACGGCGTTGGCCAGAACTATATCCGCCGCCAGGCGGAATATATTGAAGACGTGGTGCGGCCCCTGGTGGCCCGCGGCGACGGCAGCGATATTCTCACCGAGATAGGCCGCTACGACCCCAACCGCGCCCGCGTCACACTGCCGCTGGCGCCCTGGGATGCGCGCGCCGTTTCACAGCAGGCGCTGACCGAGGAGATACTCGGCCCGCTGCAATCCATTCCCGGTGCGCGTATTCGGGTCAGCAGCCCCAACAGCCTGTCCCTGCGCGGCGGTGGCGGCGGTATCGAGGTGGCGCTGGTGGGTAATGACTACGCGCGCATCTACACCGCATCCCGACAGATGGCGCGGGCCATCGAAGACCGCCTGCCGCATCTCCACCAGCCGGATATCAGCTATCGCCCCACCCAGCCTCAGCTGTCGATTGAAATCGACCGCCGCCGCGCGGCGGACCTGGGCGTGTCGCTGGACAATATCGCCACCACACTGCGCACCGTGGTCGACGGGCTCGACGTGGTGGACCTGAATGTGGGCGACCAGGCGGTGCCCATCATGCTGGAAACCGCCAACACCACGGTGTCTTCCCCGGAAGACCTGGTCAACCTCTACGTGAAAAGCGACAGCGGCGCGCTGCTGCCCCTGTCGAGCATGGTGACCCTGCGCGAGGAGAGTGTCGCCGCGGAACTGGATCGCCACGGGCAGCGTCGCGCCATCGAAATCAGTGCGGGCCTGGAGCCCGGCTACCCGCTGGCCAGTGCCGTGGATGACCTGCGCCAGCTGGCCCGGGAAATACTGCCGGGGGATATCGGCATCGTCTTCCTGGGCGAGGCGGATTCCCTCGAAGAGAGTTCACAGGAAGTGGCCATGACCTATGCCATCGCGGCGCTGGTGGTATTCCTGGTGCTGTGCGCGCAGTTTGAGGGTATCAGCAGTGCCGTCATCGTGATGATCACCGTGCCCTTCGGCCTCGCCGCGGCGATTTACGCCCTGTATTTCACCGACACCACGGTCAATATATTCTCGCAGATAGGATTGGTCATGCTGATCGGCCTGATGGCCAAGAACGGTATCCTGCTGGTGGAGTTTGCCGACCAGCTGCGGGATCGCGGTTACAGTGTCTACGATGCGGTCACCGAAGCGGCGCAGGTGCGCCTCAGGCCCATTGCCATGACGATGCTGTCCACCGTGCTCGGCGGCCTGCCGCTGATCCTGAGTAGCGGCCCCGGCGCCGAGGCGCGCTCCGCCATCGGCTGGGTCATGTTCGGTGGCCTGGGGCTGGCGGCGCTGTTTACGCTCTACCTGACACCGGTGGTGTACCTGGGGCTGGGGCGCTTCCACAAGCCGCGCTCGGTGGAAAGTGACAGGCTCGATGAAGAGCTGCGCGCGGCCGCGGGGCGATAGCCTGGGGCTTCAGGAAAAGGGGGCTGCAGGAAAAGGGACTGCGCGTTGGCCCCCTCTGGTCGAGGGGGCGTTGCAGTTATTTCAGAAGCGGGACAGCTCGTCGCGGAGATCCTGCTCCAGGTCTGACGGCTCGGTGATCCACACACTTTTATCCCCACCCGGGAATATCCCTATCTCGATACCATCCCTGTCCAGCCCCGGAAGCCAGCGTTTCAGGAATTGGGGCAGGGGGATACTCCTCGGCTTGAGCTCGGTGTCGTCGCCGGCATAGGCCGCGGCGAATTCCGCCGCGGGCCACACCGGCAGGTACTCGAAGCCGCCGTGCTCGTCGGAATGGAGTTTCAGGAAGTGCTCCTGGCTGTTTACCAGTATCCATACCTCTCTCTCCTCACCCACCAGGTCGAGGAAATACTCAAAGCGGTCTTCGGTGTCGAGGCCGAGTATGGCCTGTAGTTCGTCATTATTCATTGCTTGATTCTGTTTGGTCCGGGAGCGTGCCCGCCATGGCCGGGGGACCTCCGATCTCATGCGCCGCAGCCTGTATGGGGCGCTATTTTTCCATCGGCGCGGGGTAGGTATCCAGGTCCAGCCTTCTCGCATGCCAGTATTTGTCCCGCCAATAGTAATCGGTCAGCCTCGAAATGGTTACGCCTTTTGAAGTTGATGCGTGAAAAAACTGGTCGTCTTCCAGGTAGATACCCACATGCCTGACTTTGCGGCTGGTTTTGAAAAACACCAGATCCCCTGCGCGGAGCTGGCTGCGCTTGATGGCTTTGCCGGCCCTGGCTTGGTACTCGGTGGTGCGGGGAAGACGAATGCCAAGCCGATCGCGGAAAGTGGTATATACCAGCCCGGAGCAGTCGATGCCCCGCTTGCTCAGGCCTCCCAGTGCGTACCGGGTGCCTTTCCATTCCCGGTACTGAGCGTAGATCCGCTCCATTACCGGGTCGGTATCTGTGCGCTCTGCTGACTGGGTTTCAGGCAGAGTGGATTCATTGGTGGACCGGGTGGGCTGATAGGGGGCGAGACTGCAGCCTGCTGCTGTGCTTGCCAGGAGCACGATTTGAATCAACAGCAGTTGCTTGTTCATGCGATATGCCCGGCGCAGTTGCCTGCGTATCGAGTAGTCAGTCGAAGGGGCAGAGTACCAATTTCAACCTGACTGGCAACTGAATGCCTGATTGCTGGCGTCTGGCCTGCCCCCCTGCAGTTAACCGGCGCCTATACCACTGACCACTATTTTTCCCAGAGCCCAGAATCCGCCGGTGCATCCCATCGCCAGAACAAAAAGCAGTCCCTCGGGCCTGTAGCTAGCCAGGCCGATTACGACAAAGGCCGCCAGGGTCAGTGCACCACATAGTGCGACCAGTCCCGGGCCCCAGCCGCCAGTGATTACCGCCGTGACGGCGGCAGTAGCCAGCAGGCCCCAGCCCAGGCAGCGCAATGGAGTGTGCCACCGCGGCAGGTCTATGTCCCGGACGAGCCGGAGATTGCGGCGCTGTGTGGCCAAGTACAGGCTCGCGAATGCGGCCAGTGCGAGCAGGCACAGCGACGGCAGGGATGTTGCGGTCGCGCTCACGATGCCTCTCCGATGGCCGCGGGCGAAACCGTTGCCGGGGCTTTGCGGGCCTTTCGCGCCCCGCGGCCGGCAAACCAGGCCGCCCAGCCGAACAGTGCCCCTATGACGAGTAGGGTCAGGTCAAAGCCGGCAAAGACCCAGTCGCCGGAGGCGAGGCTGTGCCCCAGGTGCCGATCGGTCGTGAGCGCATTGATCAGCGGTATGGCCGCAAAGGCCATCGCGGCCAGGGAGAGCTGTTCGCGCCAGGCGCTTTGACGGGGGCGCAGTGCCGCGTGTATCAGCAGGGCCAGCCAGGTAAGGAAGAGGGCGTGGGCTTCCCAGTCGGCGCGGGTCGGCAGATCGGCCGGCAACAGCCGGTTGGCCCAGAAGTAGGCGGCGATGCCAGCGGGCAGGCCGGCCAGGGTCCCCACATTGAGTTTTTCCACCAGTACCAGCCCGCGCCGGGCGCTGCCGGTTTTCCGGGCGGCCTGCTGGCGGCGCTTGACGGACCAGATGATCAACCCGGTGGCCACCATGCCCGTGCCCAGCAGGCCGGAGAAAAAATACAGCCAGCGCATTGCGGGCGGGGCGAATAGCCCCTCATGCAGGCCGAGGAACACATCGCGCACACCCTTGGCGGTGGAGGAGGCGGAGGGTGCATCGTGCAGCAGAGCGCCGCTGACGCCGTCGAAGATCAGGCGCCCCGCGCCGGCGGCGACGCTCCGGCCGGTATCCTCTGAGATGACGATGCGCGCGTTGCTGTGGCCCGGGTGGCGGATATCGATGCTGCGGATACGCCCCTGTCCCCAGCGGCGCTCGGCTTCGTCAATCGGTCCCGTTAATGGTGCCAGGGATGCGGGCGCGCCGGCGCTTTCCACCAGGCCCGGCGGGCTGAACACTTCATCAAAAAACTGGCTGCGGCCGTCGGCGCCATACTGGGCGGCGACGACCAGCGGCATAAAGGAAAAGCCCATAAAAATCAGGCCGGAGTAGGTGATCATCAACTGGAAGGGCAGGGTGATCACGCTGAGCACATTGTGGGCGTCCAGCCAGGAGCGCTGGCCCTTGTTCGGCCGGAAAGTGAAGAAGTCCTTGAAGATCTTTTTGTGAATGATCACGCCGGTGATCAGCCCCACCAGCATAAACAGGGTGGCGAAGCCGATAATCCAATCCGAGTAGGCGCGCTTGGTGTAGTGCAACAGCCAGTGCATCTGGTAGAGCTTCTGGCCGCCGCCGGTTTCGCGGGCCTGCAGGGTATCGCCGTTGTTCAGGTCGACAAGGTGTCTGCCCCCAGCGGCACTCGCCCCGGCCTCGATGTCGGCACCGCGCCAGAAAACACCGGCGTAGGGTTGGTTGCGATCGGTGGGCAGGGACAGCAGCCACTGGTCGGCCCCCGGCGCTTCCGCCTGCAACTTTTCCAGCAGTACCGCAGCGCTGCGGTGGCTGTCCCGGTTGATCTGTGCCGGCGGCAGTTCCGGCTGCATCCAGCGGTCGATCTCGGTATCGAAATAACCGGCGGTGCCGGTTGCGAACATAAAAAACAGCAGCCAGCCGAGGCTGAGCCCGGCCCAGGTGTGCAGCCAGGCCATTGTCTGGCGGAAGCCGCCCCTGGGTTCGGGTGTATTATTTTGAGTGGCCATCCTTATCCTCTCAGTGCCAGGCCGGCGAGCGACAGCGCGGCGCTGGCCAGGGAAAGAGCCAGCCAGGCGACGCCCGGTTTGCGCAGATGAAATACCCAGATGATGGCGCCGGTGTAGATGGCAAAGCTCAGCAGGTTAGCGATCAGCGTCGCCTCGCTGCGGGAATGGGGCAGGATACTGCCGAGAAATATTCCTGCAGAGGTCGCCAGCAGATAGCCGCCCAGCAGGGCGGCGCCAATCAGTGAAACCAGTCGCCAACCGTGTAAACCCATGGTTGCAGCTCGATTGAATGGGGAAGGATGGAAAACGGCCCCGGGTGTCGGGGCCGTTTACCGGATCGGAAGTGGAACCGCTTAGAAACGGTAGTTGAGAGACGCGGTGAAGTTGCGCGGCTCACCAAATTCCAGCTGGTTGTAGAAACCGATCTGGCTGTAGTACTCCTCGTCCAGCAGGTTGTGCACATTGAGCTGGCCCGAGAGTTGCTCCGTGAACTGATAGCGGGCCATCAGGCTCACCAGGCTGTAGGCATCCTGTTGCAGACGCTCCGGCTGCCCGGTGACCGGGTTGGTGGTATCCGTGTAGTTGCGGCCCTGCCAGTTGATACCGCCGGCCAGTGTCAGGCCGTCCAGCTCCCCGGAGAAGCGGTAGGTGGTGAAGAATTTCAGCAATTCGCTCGGCTGGCTGGTGTTGACCGCCTCGCCGTTGGCGTCTTCCGCGTCGAAGTTGGTGTAGCTGAAGCTCAGGTCCCAGCCGGGCATCAGCTCGCCCACCACTTCCAGTTCGTAACCCTGGCTGCCGGCGCCTTCGGCGGCGTAATAGGCCTGGCTGTTGTCGATACCCGGCACCGGGAAATTGCCGTCGGGCTGACCCAGGTCATCCTGCAAAATGTCGAATACGGACACGGTGGTCTGCAGGGCGCCGTCGAAGAACAGGCTCTTGAGGCCCAGCTCCTTGCTCTTGCCGGTAATCGGGTCGAGGAAGTTGCCGTAGCGATCCTGCAGGTTCTGCGGCTGGAAAATTTCCGCGTAGCTGGCGTAGACACTGTGCTGGTCGTCGATCGCATAGACTGCACCGGCGTAGGGAATAAATACCTCCTCATCGCCGAATTCCTGCGGTGTGCCGTAGTAGAGACCGCTCTGTTCCCAGTCGGCGACGCGCCCACCGAGGATGACCTTGAAGGCGTCGGTAACGCTCAGGCGGGTCGCGGCGTAAACGCCGAACTGCTCGGTGGTCTGGTCGATATCGACATTGTTTTCGCCCCAGGTGGGCTGCGGGTAGCTGCCATCCCACTTATTGAAATCGCCCACAGCGGCAATTTCGCTGCGCGCGTGGGAAGTCGCAAAGCTGTCGTCTTTGTGGTCCACGACGCCCAGGGTCAATTCGTGGTCGCGGCCCAGCAGCGTGTAGGCGCCGCTCAGCTGGAAACTGACACTGGTCTGGTCGCGCTCGGTGGCCGCATTGCGGGGAGAGGCGCCCATACCCAAGCCGGTTTCCCTGTCCGGTGTGCCGTAGAGGTAGAGCAGCTTCTGGTCGGAGGCGTTGATGTTGTTGTTGACGCTGAACTTGGCCTGCCAGTCGCCGAAGTCGTGCACCAGATCCAGGTAGTAGTGCTCTACGGTGGAGGACCAGGAGGTCCAGTCTGCGGCGAGCGTCTTGCTTCGGTCCCAGTCGGTGCGGCTGCCGTCCGCGTGCCAGGTGGGCAGTCCGCCCCAGGTGGAGGCGCTGGGCTCGTTCTCCTGGCGGCTGGCGCCAACACGCAACAGTGTCTGTTCGGTGAGGTCGGCGTCGATCACGCCGTAGAACACGGTCTTGTTCTCTTCCGCCAGGTCGCGGAAGGACTCTCCGTCCTGGAAGTGACTGACGAAGCGGCCGCGCACCGAGCCGGACGCATTGAGCGGCGTGCTGATATCGGCCGTGGTGGTGTAGGTATTCCAGCGACCGGCAGACACGTCCAGTGAACCGGTAAATTCTTTGCTGTCGGCGTGCTTGCGTACCAGGTTGATGGACGCGGACGGGTTGCCCGCGCCGGTGAGCAGGCCGGTGGCGCCGCGCACGATTTCCACACGCTCATACAGGCTCATGTCCGACTGGGTTTCGCCGGCGTTGCCGCCCGGTTGCCAGTAAATCGGAATGCCGTCGACCTGGTAATTGTTGATGGCGAAGCCGCGGGAGGAATAGGTGTGGCGGGTGCTGTCCTGGGCCCGGGCGGACACGCCGGCTGCGTTGTTCACCACGTCGGTCAGGGAGTCCAGGTCCTGGTCGGCGATGCGCTGCGCGGTGACCACACTCACGGATTGCGGCGTTTCGTAGAGCGTGAGTCCCAGGCCGGTAGCGGTATCCAGCCGGTCATTGGTGATGTAGCGGCTGACCACCACCACTTCCTCGATTGGCTCCTGCCTGTCGACACTGCTGTTTTCTGCAGCCTGGGCAAGGGCCAGCGGGCTGGCAGCGGCGCAAACGATGGCGGTGGCGAGACCCCGGCGGGCAAACGGAACGCGATTGGGTGATGTGCTGTACATCCTGTATCCCCCTGGTTGGTGTTAGGGTGCGGATACTAATGAGAATGTTTATCGTTTGCAAGGCGGGACGGCAGTCCGGGGACACAAACGTGGAATTGCCTGGGGGCTGGTCAAGCCGCGGACGCTGCCTGCTGGTGTCTGTATTCGGCCGCCCTTTTACCCTGGCACCGGTCAGGCCAGCGCCTGCTTGAAAGTATCCCGGTAGCTGCGCGACAGGTTCAGCAACTTGCCGCAGCGCAACTGCACCTCGCCGTCGCCGCTGGACTGGAGACTGATATGTTCGATGGCGTTGTGGTTGACCACCAGCCCGCGGTGAATGCGGCTGAAGCCAGCCGGGGCGAGGCGCTCGGCAATACTGGTCAAGGTGCCCCGCAGGGGGTAGATACGCCCACAGCTGTGCAGGTTGACATAGTTGCCGGCCGATTCGATCCAGTCTATATCCGCTACTCGCACCAGGAACTCCTTGTCGAGCTTCCTGACCAGGAAGTGTTCCGGCACCGTCTGTGTTGTCGCCGCCCCCGCCGCTGGTTCACTTTCCGTTATCAGACTGGCTTCACCCTTCAGGCGGCCGTAGGCCAGGCGGCATACGTGGTAGACGCAGAAGTAGCTGAAATAACCCCAGGCGTCCTTGCGGTATTCGTACCAGAACTCCGGCAGCCAGGGCCCGAAGTCGTAGTTGCCGCCGTCGAGTGCATATAGCAGCTCCCGCAGCAGCACCATCAGGGAGACATGGGCCGCGGCAAAGAGGATGGTTGCGAGCAGGTGCCAGCCGAGTTGCCGGCCGATATGGGTCAGGCGTGGCGGACTGCGCCGGAAGGCGAGCAGCAGGAATGGAAAAAGGGCGAAGACGCTGAGGGCACTGGTGTACTCCCAGGCGAAGGGCTCCCACAACTGGATAGCGGCAGCGCCGCCGCGGTTGTGATCTGCCCAGACCGAAAGCGCATTGATGGTGTTGCTGATGAAAATATGGGAGGCCAGCGCCAGATAGATGTACAGCGTCCGGTGCCGGTCAAACCGCTCGATCCACCGGGTGAGCGGTGGTGTCGTCCGCTCAATCGCCTGATTCTGGTATCCGTTGCTCATCTCGCTGCTGTCACCGCTCCCTTATCCGGTGTAATTTCATCCCCGTATGCCACCGCTTGTCCCCGGGACCGGGCGGTATGGCCTCCTTTGCGCCCCGCCGGGCACTGCTTTGCCAGAATGCCGCCAACGTAAAAACGACGGAGCAAAATCATGACACAACCCGGCACTGAGCGTCGATACGATATCGACTGGCTGCGCACCCTGGCATTCGCGGTGCTGATTCTGTACCACCTGGGCATGTATTACGTGGCCGACTGGGGCTGGCATATCAAGAGCGAGCAGACTTCGGTGTGGCTGCAGAACCTGATGATGCTGACCTCGCCCTGGCGCATGTCGCTGCTGTTCTTTATCTCGGCGATGGCGCTGGCCCTGGCACAGCGGCGGGGCGGCGGTTCCGCAAACAGCCTGCACCTGGCCCGGCTGCGTAGCCGGCGCCTGCTGGTGCCGCTGCTGTTCGGCATGTTCGTGATAGTCGTGCCCCAGGTGTATTTCGAGGCGCTCAGCCAGGACCTGATAGAGCCGGGCTACTTCCGCTTCTGGGCCCAGTACATCAACCCGCGCACCGACCTGCTGACCGGGCACCACACGCCCATCGGCCTGCTGACCTGGAATCACCTCTGGTTCCTGCCCTACCTGTGGCTGTACAGCCTGTTGCTGTTGCTATTGAGCGGGCCCCTACAGCGGCTGGCACAGGGCGGGGGCTTGCAGCGACTGCCGCCGCTGGTGGTCATTGCCGCGGTGGTACTCGCGCTGATGCTGGTGTGGCTGTTCCTGCGCGCACGCTTCCCGTCGACCCACGCGTTGCTGGACGACTGGTACAACCACGGGCGCTACTTTCTGGTATTCGTGTTCGGCTACCTGTTCGCGCTGCAGCCGCGCTGGTGGCAGTTTGTGATTGACCGGCGCCGGGTCTTCCTGTGCCTGGGTGTCGCCTGCTACCTGCTGATACTGGCCGAACGCAACGGCGCCTTCCCGAACCTGGAGGCCGATCTCGAGGCGCACCTGGGCACGCGGCTTATCGTCGGCACCCTGGTGGCCCTGAATCACTGGGCGTGGATATTCTGCGTGGTGGGCTTGGCCGGTCGCTACCTGAACCGCCCGAGCCCGGTGCTGCGCTACAGCAACCCGGCCATACTGCCCTGGTACATTTTGCACCAGACACTGATTATCGTCTTCGCCTGGTGGCTGAAACCCTTTGTGCTGCCAATCGGGCTAGAGGCGCTGGTGTTGCTGGTGCTGACGGTGGCGGGATGTATCGGTGGCTACGCAGTAATTCAGCGGGTGAATATATTGCGCTGGCTGTGCGGCATGTCCGTCGGCGGGGGGCGGGAAACGGCGCAGAGGCCGGTGCTCGCTCACTGATCTCTTAAGGCATGTGATCGGGGCAGTGACTAAAACCTGGTTAAAGAGACGATTCTGTACCGCTTCTGCTTCCAGGCAACCATCATGCAAGGCATCCAGAAAGTAGTGGCAGGGGGCTACACACTTTATTCCTCTACGTCTTGTCGCCCCCTTCATTCCATTGATCTTCATACTCTGCGCGTGAGTGTATGTTAGTCAGGATCCCTCTTCGGCTTGGGTAAATCCTTGCAGTGTCCACAATAGGACATATCGAAGGTAGTTCCGGATGGGAATTTTGGAATTTCAACTCGGCAGAGTTCAAAGCACTTGACGCTTTCATTGTACTCTGCCAATTTTTGCTCGTGCTCGTCCTGGAATTGTGTTTTTGGGGCTGTCTCTGTTTTCGCCTTTCTGCTTGGCAGTACCGGTAGCTGCCGCTGAAGATCGGCCGCTTTCCGGCCACGCTCGATTCTTCTCGTTACCTTTCTGGATTCCCTGTATCGGTCTTCCGCAGCCTTTATTTCCTCACTGCTCGGCTTGTGAACACTCAGTGCAACAGGGTTGGCTTGATTCTGGTACTTCTTCGGAACCTTATCACCAAAATGCTTTTTTCCGTCCTCGTCTACCCATGAATAGATATCTGATTTTGCCCCAACAGCTACGAGCATAAATGAGGCAAGAAGCATGCGAAATAATATCCTGTTAACCTGTTCCATATGATTTATAGAGTATCTGTTAATTGACTTCAGATGGGATTGTTCATCAAGCAGTTGCTGGCTACCAGAAATTTTATTTGTTCTATGTTGGAATTGGTCACTCTTAGATTTCTGTGCCAGCTGATACAAAATTCCGGGACCGCAGGGCCAATGGTTGAGTATGCCTATGCTGTCGGCTTGCGTATCCTGTTGGACTTCTTAACGGTTCAGTAACTACTCATCGCTCTATCTGAAAAACCTGTAGTTCGCCTTTCTCATGGCTGGCGGCTACAGCGCCTTGGGAGCCCTTATCACTGAGGGCGCTTCCGTTAGTAATACCATTCATACATGAATTTGGAGTCGGCATCAAATATGTCTGGTTTAAGAATCGCTCTGAAAGCGCCTATGCTATTGATCGAGTGTATTGCTTGGGCATGGCCTGCGGGTACAATGTAGTATCCAAGAAATCCCTCACACATTCAGCAACAGGTATTCCCGTTCCCACGGTGATATCTCCCGGTGGAACTGGCGCAGCTCTTCCTTTTTGACTTCCGCATACAGCTGGCAGAAGTCCCCGCCGAGCGCCTGGTGAATCTCATCCGCATCCTCAAAAATACGCAGTGCCTCGTCGAAGGTGGTGGGAATGTAGGATTGCGCCTGCTGTTCGTCATCCAGCTCACCCTCTGCCGGCGCGCCCGGTTCAATTTTGTTCACCATCCCCAGGTATCCGCAAACCAGGCTCGCCGCAATCGACAGGTAGGGGTTGGTGTCCACGCCGATCACGCGGTTCTCAAGGCGGCGATCCTGGGCGCCCGAGTGCGGCACCCGCAATCCCGTGGCGCGGTTGTCATGGCCCCAGGCGAGGTTGGTCGGCGCACTGGAGTTGGCCGCCGATTCAAAGCGCCGATAGGAATTGACGTTCGGTGCAATAAACGGCATCACCTCGATCAGGTGTTTCTGGGTGCCGCCGATAAAATGGCGGAAAAGGTCGGTCGCATTGCCGCGCTCATCGGAGAAAATATTCCGCCCGCTGGCAATATCCACCACGCTCTGGTGCACATGCATGGCGCTGCCGGGCTGGTCGCGCATGGGCTTGGCCATAAAGGTGGCGAAGATGCCGTTGTTGAGTGCGGCCTCCTTGATGATGCGCTTGAAATAGAAGACCTGGTCGGCCAGTAACAGCGGGTCGCCGTGGGTGAGGTTGAACTCCACCTGCCCGGCGCCATCCTCCTGGATCACCGATTCGATATGCAGGCCGGCGGCCTCGGCATAGTCGTAAATGGTGTCGATTACCGGTCCGTATTCATCGACGGCAGACATGGAGTAGGATTGCAGCGCCGTACCGGAACGTCCGCTGCGACCGACCGGTGGCTGTATCGGCTCGTTGGGGTCGGTGTTCGGCTGGGTCAGGTAGAACTCCAGCTCGGGCGCGACTACCGGTTTCCAGCCCCGCTGTTCGTACAGGCCGATAACGTGTTTGAGGATATTCCTCGGCGCACAGGAAACAGGCCTGCCGTCGAAATCCTGCAGGTCGTGGATGATCTGCAGCGTCGGCTGCTTGGCCCAGGGGGCCGCCATCGCCGTCGACATATCCGGCACCAGTACCATGTCGCTCTCGGCCCACTGGTTGACTATGTCCATCTCCACATCCTGGCCGGTGATGGTCTGGTAGAAAATGGAAATCGGCAGGAAGATGGGTTTGTCCGGTGAGAAGTTTTTCACTGGCATTGCCTTGCCGCGGGACATACCGTTTAGGTCGGGAACTATGCATTCCACTTCATCCAGTCTGCGGCCATTGCGGTAGGCCTGGAAGGCCGCGGGTAAATTGTCCAGCCAGGAACGACGATCAGACTGACTCATGGTGACTCCGACAAAGGGATTTGATGAAGGCCCCGGCCCCACAGAGAGGCCACTGGCAAAGGCAATCTTACAGGGCAATGGCGCCGGTGCCCACGACAACTTCCAGCTGTCTGCGCCGCTTTGCCGGGCAGGCGCGCTTGAGTGCAGTGGCAAGCGGGAGAGGGCACTCGTAAAGTATCGCGTGCTACCATGCCCGAGGCGCTGAATTTCAGTGGCGATTCACTAACTTATACGCGCGCCCCCATACAAACTGCAATCGGCTGCTCATCACTATGGAACAGATTCTCTCTAACCCAATGGCCCTGTTGGTGATGGTGGGCATCGTCTCGATTGCATGTCAGTATCTCGCGTACAGACTCAAGTTGCCGGCGATACTGCCGTTACTCCTGGCCGGACTCGCCCTCGGGCCCATAAGCGGCGTACTCGACCCCGATGCCCTGTTCGGCGACCTGCTGTTCCCGCTCGTTTCACTGGCGGTGGCGATTATCCTGTTTGAAGGAGCGCTGACACTCAAGCTCTCCGATCTCGCCGGGCACGGCACCATGGTGCGCAACCTGTGTACGCTGGGCGCGCTGGTGACCTGGCTGGTCGCCACGCCCGCCGCCTACTATGTGCTCGGCATGCCCATGCAGCTGGCGGCGCTGTTCGGGGCCATTGTCACGGTCACCGGGCCGACGGTCATAGTGCCCATGCTGCGCTCGGTGCGCCCCAACACCCGTATCTCCAATATCCTCCGCTGGGAGGGCATTGTTATCGATCCCATCGGCGCGCTGCTGGCGGTCCTCGTGTACGAGTATGTTGTCGCCGCGCAGAGTGCCTTCGAGCATACGCTGGTGATTCTGCTGAAGGTCGTGGCCATCGGCTTTGGGCTCGGCTCCCTGATGGGGTATTTCCTCGGCACGCTGCTCAGGAACAACTGGGTACCGCACTACCTGCGCAACACCGCGGTGCTCACCCTGATGCTCGGTGCCTACGCCGCCTCCGACCTGATGTCCCACGAATCCGGCCTGCTCACGGTGACCGTGATGGGTATCTGGATGGCGAACATGAAGGGCCTGGATGTCGACGATATTCTCGAGTTCAAGGAAACCCTCAGCGTACTGCTGATTTCGGCACTGTTTATACTGCTGGCGGCGCGGGTGGAGCTGTTCACGCTGGCGCAGTTGGGCTGGGGCGCGCTGGTGGTGCTGGCGGCGATCATGTTTATCGCCAGGCCGCTGTCCGTGTTCCTGTCATCACCCGGGTCGGGCTTGAACTGGCGCGAGCTGGCCATGTTGAGCTGGATTGCGCCGCGGGGCATAGTCGCCGCCGCGGTGTCCGCCCTGTTTGCCCTGAAACTGGAGTCGTTTGGGCTGGTAAATTCCGAGCTGCTGGTGCCGATGGTGTTTCTGGTAATTATTGCCACCGTGGTCCTGCAGAGCCTCACCTCCAAGACCATTGCCAAACTGCTGGGCGTCCGCGCTCCCTATCCCAACGGTTACCTTATATTCGGCGGCAGCAGGTTCGCGCGCCTGCTGGCAAAAGACCTGGTGGATAAGGAGGTTCCCGTTATCATTGCGGATACCAACTGGGACGCCATACGCGAGGCGCGCATGGAAGGCATTCCCACCTACTACGGCAATCCTATCTCGGAGCACGCCAGCCTGACCCTGGATCTTTCCGCGGTGGGCAAGGTGCTGGTGCTGTCACCCTACAAGCAGCTGAACCCGCTGGTGACCTACCACTTCGAGCACCTACTCGGCGGTGGCTCGGTGTTCGGGCTGAGCCAGGGCGCACAAGAGGGGCGGGCCAGCCACCGGGTATCGGAGGAATACGCAAGGAAGTTGGCACTGTTTTCCGAGAGCGCCACCTACAGTCGCCTCGCCAGCCTGGTAGCGAAGGGGGCAACCATCAGGACCACGGGCCTGACAGAGACCTTCACCATCGAGGACTACCGGGAAACCTACGGCAACCGCGCCACGCCACTCTATGCGCTCGGCCCGCAGGGCAAGATCCATATCTGTACTGTCACGCACGAATTTGCGCTCGAGGCCGGCTGGCAGGTCGTCAGCCTGATAGCGCCGGAGGAGGGGGCGGAGAAGGCCGCGGACGGCGCGCCACTGCCGGACGGGGAGGTTTCGCTGGGGTAGTGTAGAAGTAGCCCGTCGCCCACCTTACTTGGTAGCGCACCCGGAGGTGCTCGGGAAAAGCGCCTACGGGTACTGACCTCCGCAGTTATCGCAAACCGGGACCATCGTATTTCCAGGGGGTTGGAGTGGCACCGAGCGCAGTGCCGTGCGTTGCAGTCAGTCATCGTCCAGGAACTGCAGGATACAATCCGCAAGCGCCCCGGGGCTCTCCATAGGTATGGAGTGCGCCACATCCTCGATAACGCTGATACTACTATTTCCGATCGCCTGGAAATCACGGATGCTGACTTCCGGTGGGAAAAGCAGGTCTTCCTTGCCACAGATGATCAACGTCACTGCCTGAATATCCTCCAGCCTGTCCCGGCAGTCGAATGCGGCGATGGCCTCGACCTGCTTCTCGAAGGCCGTTTCGCTCTGCGGGCAGGGGTAGTCCAATGCAAACCGCAATGCCCCCTTCAATGTTTCCCGGTCTTCAAAAAAGTGCCCGGACAATATCCAGTAATAGAGATTCCGGAACCACTGTTCGGGGTCCATACCCGACTTCAGGTAGCGGGCCCAGTCGCGAAACAGCATATTGTTCCGCTCGGAATTACAGGGCGCGGTGGCGGCCAGAATCAACCGGGGCACGCGCGCGGGATAGCGGATGGCACAATCCTGTGCCACGAAGCCGCCCATTGAATGCCCGAGCAGGGTTGCGGAGGGCAGCTGCAGGTGGTCGAGCAGCGCCATGCAATCGTCGGCCATATGCCGGATGCTGTTCTCGCAATCCTGCGGCACCGTTCTGCCGGCACCGCGATTGTCCGGAACGATAACCAGGTGGTGTCGCGAGAGCGCTTCCAGCATCGGCAACCAGCTCTGGGAGTCGCTGGCGAGACCGGCGACCAGCATCAGCGGTTGGCCCTTGCCGTGGCACTCGTAGTAGAGATCAACGCCATTGATGGGGGTTTTCGGCATTACTCTGGCACCTCTAAGCAGGGCAGGTCAATGGTGTGGCTAGAAGTGAATGATAGTAGACCTAGAGCCCGCTCCATCAGCGAGGCTTTATGTTACATTGCTCGCCCTTTCCCCAGCGCCACTGCGAGTAAGCGTCATGAAACCCTGGATCGAACTCGGTACCGCCCAGATTCCCAATAACGGCGGCCTGCTCAAACTGCGCCAGCGCGACCAGGAGTTCTCCATCTCCCTCTCCGGCCCCCGTGGCGAATTGATGAACAGTCGCCGCTTTAACAGTGAGCGGGAGCTTTCGCTGCTGGGCTGCGCCCACCTGAAGCAGCACAAAAAGGCCAGGGTGGTCGTGGGCGGCATGGGCATGGGTTACACGCTGGCCGCGGCCCTCGAAGTACTGCCGCCTGATGCAAAGGTCATCGTCGCCGACCTGATCTCCGAGGTGGTGGAGTGGAACCGCGGGCCTCTGGGGGCCTGCGCCGGTCGGCCCCTGGACGACAGCCGCTGCGCCGTGCATATCGGTGATGTGCGTGAGCTACTGGAACAGCACGACAGTGACTATGATGCCGTGCTGCTGGATGTCGACAACGGCCCCGAGGGGCTGACTCACAGCGACAACAACTGGCTCTACTCCCTCGACGGCACCAGCTGTATCTACAACAGCCTGACGCCGGGTGGCATGCTGGCGGTGTGGTCGGCTGGGCCCGACAGCATGTACGTGCACAGACTGAAGAAGACCGGCTTTGAAGTTGAGGTCAAGACAGTGCGCGAGCGCCCGGGCAAGGGTGCGCGACATACAATATTTCTGGCAAAGAAATCGGCCGCGTGATGCGCAATAAGCCGAGATATGAGAGTGGATGCGTCAGATCAAGATTTTGGCATCTCTTAGATAATGCGTGGTCAATCGGAGCCTCATTGGCTGAACCTGAAATCGTAGCAGCAATTCACCCCTCTGCTATTCGTCCATTCAAGATCGAGGGCATTGACTCTGTGTATATGGGGCATTCCTACGTGCCAATGCCTGCCGTTATGGGAGATTGCCACTTCCTGGATACTTACCGCGGAGACGCCGGTGAAAAACTTAGTATCTGGTGTATTGACTTTCCAGTGCCACAATAGATTTTCAGTGGGCCCCTTTCGGATCTACTACCTTTTAGGCAAAGTCAGCTCGCTCGACTCGATTTAGTACATCTAGTATTTCTTAGCGCCCATGTTCGGAGAGGAGCAGGGTGCTTGGTGCGCCCCCTAAAGCAGGTACGACAGTTCGGACCCAACCCCTAGCTTTATCTACATCATCGAATACTCGCAAGACGGCTGTTCAAACATCAAACATCGTGCACACCTCCTTATGTTCACGGTTTTGATCGGACTGCGGGAGTTCATTACCTGTTGTCAATGGCCATCTATTTTGCCCCACCATCGGCCAATAAAATTGACCCTCCCGGTGCGGTCTAACTGGTTTTTTTTGCTTTAGTCGATAGATCTCTCCTCCCAGCATAAAGGTGTGTGAGCGGTGGATGACCAGGTCGATAATGGCGCAGCCACGTTGTCATCGTGGAAGAATTTACTCCAGGCGGTGAAGTCCTTGTTGGTGTTCCGGATGATTGAGCTGTACTCATACAGGCTGTTGATTAGCTGGAACAGCTTGTTGCAGGCCTGGCGGGTCATGGGTAAGTAGCCTAGTTCATCGCTAACGAGTACGTCGTACTTCACCAGCTGGGTCAGGCGCTTTTTCAGCTCCCCTTTCATTTCCGCCAGCTCCAGTTCATGGATCAGTGCCAGGACGGTGCGGAACAGGAACTTGAAGCCTGCCTGGCTCGCTTTCTGGCCAATGCCAATGGCCAGAGGGGCCTTGCGCCGGTTGGACCGATGAACACGAGGTTATGGCGCTGGTCGATAGAGCTGAAGTCCACCAGGGCGTCCACCTGGCGTTTGTTGATGGTGATCTGTGCCGGTAGTCGAAGCTCTCTAGCGGCCTCTCCGCCGGGAACTGGGCCTGCTTGAGGTGGCGCTCGATGCGCGTACGGAGCGCACGGCGATCTCGTAATTCATCAGGCGCTGGGCGAAGTCCAGGTAGTGTAGCTCCTGTTGTTCCGCTTCCGCGAGTAGGTTCGGCAGGCCGTTGGGGGCGGTCAGACGTAGGGATCGGTACTGTGCGGTGGTGCATTCAAGCAGACGCAAGGGCACCTCCTGTCCGCTGGGGCGGCCATGTTGGGCGCACGCACTCAGGTCTGCCGTTGAGCCGGGAGTGTTGCAGCAGATCTGCTAGGCGATCCGGATCGGTGAGGCCGTGGGCTTTCAACAGGTCTTTGTAGATCCGCGGTGAGGATTCCTTGAGCAGGCGACAGAGCGCCGTGGCCAGCTCCCCAAGGATCAGGTCACCGAAGGCCTTTTCGAGGTCGGTGATACGCTGTGCTGGACCGCGGTAGTGGTGGTTGCTTTTGATGATACGACGTTTTTCATGGCAGAGACGATAGCGGGCGATCTCGTCACCGGTTTCCAGATCGTGGAGGTGCAGCACTTCGACCCGCCCCTAGACGCCCACCTGCGCTTATCGTCATGGCATTGGGATGGAGTATTTGTTGGCTTTCCAAGTGATCAGCCCAGTTTTGGCAGCCCGTCGTGTGTCGGTGGCCGGCGGCTTGCGCAGCAGGCTGTCCGGCATCAGGCGCGGGCGCAGTTGCGCCCGCTCGTCGGTGTCGAAGTGTTGTTGCCAGGGGGGTGCGTTCAGTGGTGCCGTGTACGCGAGCATTGGCGGCGGCCGCAAGCCAGTCGTACAGGTCGCGCACACGACGACCTTATCGGCGAAACTCCCACCGTAGAGGGCATCCTGTTTTACGTTTTTGATCCCGGCTTCCACCTTGCCCTTGCTCACGGGGCCGTAGCCAACGCAAGCGTGGATACAGTAACCGGCACTGGTGGCGCATCGGTGGAAGCGCTGATTCAGGTTCAGCTCCCGGTACTGTTCATCGATCACCAGCAGTTTGGTCTGGTCGTAGATGGACTCCTTGATAATGCCACGCAAGTAGCGGAAGGCTTCTTCGTGCAGCTGGATGAAGGTCTCGGTGTCCAGCGGCTGGAACGACAGGCCGACATACATCAGGCGCGAGCCGGAAAGTACAAACAACACGAAGTGCAGCGTACGCTCCTGGTCGCCCCTCCCAGACTCCGTGAAGCTCACCGGGGTCTAGCTGGCACTGTACGCCGGGGACGGCGTCGAACACCGGCTCGTAGTAGCGTCACTGACCGGCGGCGACTTTCTGCTTCAGGGCGTGGACATAGCGGCAGTTGCTACCCTCGGAGGCGGGGAAGGCACCGACCTTGTCGCGCAAATGGCGAGCCAGCTTGGCTGCACTGAATTTGGGTAAGCCTTGAGCTGATGAATCAGTAGTCGCAGTGCTCGTCCAGCCGCTTGGTGCGAGGCGGATTGGCTTGAGCCACATCGATGGCGGCCTCGTCCATGGCGAGGTAATTGCGGCCGGTATTATAGGAGGGGTCACCTCCCGGGCAATGGCCCGGATTGAGAGTCTCTGGCCCCTATCGTGCAGGCCTTTGATTTTGTAAATCACAACCCGCTCCTTCAATGATCGTTCCCCTGGCTGTTTTTAAGGTGGGGAGGGTTACAGGATATGGTGGCCGGGGGCCACCTGGGGTAGGTCAAAATTACTGGCCGAAGCGGGTCAGTTTAGATGGCCATTAACAGATACAAAGTAACAAAAGTCTTGTGTTCGCGAATCGCCCTCAGCAACTGAAAGTCAGAAGTGTAATGCGGTGTAATTGACATTCAGAAGATTTTCGAATTAATTGTTGCGGACAAGAAATCGCACTGAGCCAACTGTCTACAAAGAAGCTCGGCATTCTCAGAACAGACAAACCTGCTGCTTTCAACGAAAAAGTGTGACTTAATTCATGGAGGGCGTTTTTGATGGGCTTGTTTGAGGATGAATTATGTGCTAGCGTGAACGTTCAGCCATGGTGGGTCATGGTGTTAAGAAAAATAAAAAAAATTTAGTTAGGGAATCATTACTTTGCTGCAAGTGAATCGTGGAAATTTACCAAGCAGAATCCGCACACGATGAATCGCTTAAATAGATTCCGAAGGGCTGGAGTAGCTCCGCCATTTCAGGGGGGAAGTCATGCGGAAATGTGGAGTAGCTCCTGTAATTCGCCCAAGTTACCCATGTCGCTATTGTGATCAGTTAGTCTGAAAACCAGTTTGTAATACGTTGGTTTTATAAGTTTTTAATTTGAATAATAAAGATAGGAATAACTCGATGAGCTATGGTGTCTATCTGCTCAAGCAAGCATGGGCTGGGCTTAATGGCAAGAAAGGATTTTTGCTAACGGTGGTGGCCACATTGGGAGTTGCCCTGGGTGCTTTGCTATGCATTATTACTCTAGCTTATGTGGTGACTTTCAAACCTCTGCCTTACCCCGACCAGGAGAATTTGTATCAACTAAACTCAGTTATAGTTGATAAGAATAAAGGCGTGATTGCACGTGCTTATAGTTATCCTAGCTTGATTCAAATTTTTGAAAACCAAAATGTGTTCTCTCAGTCTGCATTAGTTCGCTATGAAGATGGGGTCCTCAGCTCACAGCCGACACAGCCTAGCGTAAGAAGCACGTATGTAACGCCAGGCTGGTTTTCTCTGCTGAATAGTAAGGTTACCATCGGGCGTACGTTTGAAGGAACCGAAGAGAAAGATAGCTATAACCCAGTGGCAATCTTGAGCTACGATTTTTGGCAGGATGAATTTGGCGGTAACAGCGATATCTTACAGGAGACTGTTACTCTAGGAGGCACCAACTTCAAAGTTGTTGGTGTACTGGCTGAGAGTTTCATTGAGCCCCAGCTCGCTGGTATCGGAGTGAAAACTGACATCTTTCTGCCCTGGGATTTCAATACTCTTGATGCTCCTCGTAGAGAGAGTTTTGGGTCGTTTAGCGTGAGTTCACGTTTGGTTGGGAGGCTTGATAGTAAATTTAGCAGTTCCCAGATCGAGCAAGACCTGACGATTCCTTTTAATAGTTTCTGGAGAGAAAATGTCAATGATTCTGCTTTCGAAAACTGGACACTAGAGCTTGAATTACAGCCATTCAAGGATGCTATTTTAGGTGATAGTAGAAATACAGTTTTGTTGCTTTTGATTGGCATTGCAGGGTTAGTTCTTATCGCTTGTGCAAATATTACTAATCTTTTTATGTCGCGCACTGCGGACCAGCAACGAGAGCTGGCCATCCAGGCTGCGCTAGGAGCACGTAAGCAACATATATTCCATAATCTCTTTGCTCAGTCTGGTTTGCTGGTCTTTATATCTACGATCTTTGCTCTCCTAATTGCAAGTGGAGGCTTTTCATTACTACAGCACTACTTGGGATCACGATTGCCACGTGTCGATGAGGTAGCAATTAATGGTTTCACTCTTAGCTGTGCGCTTCTTATTGCACTTTTACTTGGGCTGTTTTTTGCCCGTATAAGTGCAGGTATGATCAATTATCGTGCACTTAATGATACTTTACAGTCCAGTGGTAAGGGCACCGGTATTCAGGTCTCAAACAAGGTTCGGCGATGGCTGATTATTTCTCAAGTTAGTATCGTAACGTTGATTGTGTTTGTGAATTTAGGTTTGCTGCGAGACTCACTGAAAATAATCAACGAACCACTTGGTTTTCGAACCGAAAATATCATTGCTCTCACTTTAAAAATAAACTCTGCAAGTGATATGTCGCACGAGGAAAGTAAATCACTTTTGCTCGAACTCAAAGAAAGATTGCTGGCATTACCACAAGTTGATGATGTGTCTCAGTCTGTACTTCCACTTGGTGCAGCGAGGCGCATCAATCAAGGGATTGAGGGCACGCAAGAGCGTTCGTTGGTGCGAACCAAGTACATTGATGACCGGTATTTTCAATTAATAGAGCAACCCTTGACACAGGGGGATTTTTTTAGCGAATCCGATTATAGAAATGAAAATAACTTGATCATTGTTAATGAGACTTACGCCGAACAATTGGCTTCTGAAGGCAGTGTGCTTGGTGCCAAAATATCGCTAGCAAATGTCGTGTATACCGTAAGCGGTGTCGTAAAAGGTGTGAAAATGCCGACAGAAAGGGATATTCCAATGCGGGCTTACCTGCCAATGGCAGACTCCAGGCCACAGTTTTTACTGAAGCTGAAATCTAACCAGTCTGTATCTCGCGAGTTAGCAGCAACTATAGTACAAGATATTGGTAGTCAATTTTTCGTATCGGAACTAGAGAGCTTGGATGACCAACGCGACAAGTTATTATTCACTCAGTATACAACGGCAATTACAAGTTCTGTATTGGCGCTGTTGACTTTCTTCCTGGCTGCAATCGGCCTGTATGGCATTCTCGCCTATGCAACCCAGATGCGTAGATTTGAATTAGGGACTCGCTTAGCCATTGGTGCACAACGGAAGGATGTGATTCATTTGGTTGTAAAAGACAATGTTGGGTCAATGGCAATTGGTTTTGTTATTAGTTTTGTGATTGTGTTCGCGCTATATCTAGGTTTTTCAGCAGAGTTGGTCAATTATATTAATGCGCAGCTTATCCCACTGTTTGTTTGCACTATTGTACTAATAACTCTCATGACATGTTTTGCTTGCTACTGGCCATTGCGCACCATTATCAATGCCCGACCAATCCATTCCCTCAGAGGAAGTTAGTAGTTTGAAAATTTGGACTATTTCAAATTGGTTTAGCCTCTGCTGATCGAGTAAGGCAACTAGGGACCTATGGTAAATGGATGTAATTAAAAAGAAGTCAAAAAATAAGCTTCTCATACGAAAGTATCAGTTTTTTTTAGCAGTATCAGTCTTTGCTATAATTTTGATTGCATGGATGCTATTTACCTCCAGTACAGTATCAGTATCTCGGAGCGATATTCTGTTTGAACGTGTTGAGAGGGGAGATCTGGAAGTTATCACTGAGGGCTATGGGGTCTTAAGCTCGAATAAACAGCAGCTTTTAACGTCATTAACTCCGGCCACAGTAAAGGAGATTTTACTGAAGCCGGGGGCCGAGGTCACTAGTGGAAGCGTTATCGTACGTTTGGAAAATCCTGAGCTGATGCAGGAATTAGAAAGTGCACAGCAGGGGCTAGTTCAGGCTAATGCTAATTTACGTCAATTAAAGTTAAATAATCAACGTGAGATTCTGGGCGAAACTGCAGTTCTTGCGGAAATGAACGCTCGTTATGAGGCGGCAATACTAAAACGTGAAGCGGAAGAAAAGCTGGTTAAAAAAGGCATCGTCCCTCAGCTCGTGTATCAGGAGTCGCTTTTGGAAGAACATCAGCTGGCAAAGCGTATCGAGATACTTGAACGAGGCATTGAGCAGCTGAAGCTTGTGCATGAAGAGTCTGTCAATATCCAGCAGGAGCGGCTTAAGCAACAGCAAGGCGAGTTGAATATTGCCCAGTCTCGTTTAGATAGTCTTGTCGTCAAAGCGAGCTTCACAGGTGTGTTGCAGCGATTGTCTGTGGGGCTTGGTCAAAGTCTAGCGCCTGGGCAGGAAATTGCCTTGATAGGTAGTTCAACTGATCTGATTGCCCTAATCAGAGTTCCTCAGCGTAAGGTACAACAGGTGGCAGTCGGCCAAGTTGCCATGATTGACACCCGGCAAGACCGAATTCCGGGTACGGTTACGCGCATTGATCCTATCGTGCAGGATAATACTGTCGAGGTCGAAATTTCATTGCCGGCTAATTTACCGGTTAGTGCGAGACCGCAGCTAAATGTAGATGCAACAATTAGTGCAGACACGTTAAAGCAAATTTTTTACATCAAGCGTCCTGCCAACGTTCAACCATACAGTGAGATGTCTCTATACCGCTTGGATAACACAAACTCCACTGCACAACTCCAGACACTAGAATTTGGCCGGCAATCAGGTCATTATATAGAAATTTTATCCGGTGCGAGTACGAATGATGTGTTTATTATTTCAGATTTATCTAATTTAACGAATACCGAATCTACGCTGGCTATCAAACCTTAAGAAAACTTAATCGATTATATGTAGGGGAGAAACGCACCATGGCCGATATAAAAATTAAAATGGAAAACATATCTAAAGTTTTTGAAACTGAAGAAATGGAAACTTACGCACTAAAGAACGTAAGCTTGGTTATTTCAACCGGTGACTATGTTTCAATTTCAGGGCCTTCCGGGTGTGGAAAATCTACCCTATTATCGATCCTTGGCCTACTGGACATGCCTTCTAGAGGTGAATATATAATTGAAGACATGAATGTAGCTAATCTATCACTTGATGAGGCGGCTGAAATCAGATGCAAAAAGATTGGTTTTGTCTTTCAGTCTTTTAATCTTATTGATGATATATCAGTCTTTGACAATGTTGCACTTCCCCTTCGATACAGAAGTGACAAGCTCAGCGTAAAAGAAATTGAGCAACGTGTCAAAAATTGCTTGGACAAAGTTAACATGAGTCATCGTATTCAACACAAACCTAATCAACTTTCTGGTGGGCAACAGCAACGTGTTGCCATCGCACGTGCACTAGTTGCTGATCCAGCGATCTTGCTGGTTGACGAAGCGACTGGAAACCTAGATTCAACCACAGGTGACCAAATCATGGACCTCTTGGATGAGCTGAACCGAAAGGGTACAACCATCTGCATGGTGACACATGAATCACAATATGCATGTAGAGCCCGTACACAGCTAAAGCTATTGGATGGTGAAATATCATCAACTCCGATACAACAAGAAAGTAAGCATCTATTGAATGCGTGATATCACTGTTTTCTCAATTCAAGCGTTAAATGATATGAAAACTAAATTATCGCTGCCTTGGTACAAACAATGATACTCAATACTAGTACTTAATTACTCACTATCGCATGGTAGTCGTGATTTACCATGCAATTTCCTTGTAAACACGTATGTTCTTTGCACTGAGGTAAGTGCAGAGGGTAAGTTATATCTCAAAAAAGTATTCGGGCATATTGGATTTAGGTAATGAACTGGAAGTTTGAACAAGTAAAAAATGAAATAATTTATGCTTACGAGAACACTCGTTTTTTCCGTAAGCACCTTGAGAAGGCCGGGCTGAATCCTAAAGATATAGCAACACTCACAGACGTAGCCCGAATTCCACCAACAGTTAAAAAGGATTACCGCCAGACCTTCCCTGCCGGAGTTATCGCTTCTGGATACAATCTTAAAAGCCCATATGTTATGCGTTTCCAAAGCTCCGGCACAGAAGGAGATAGACTGGTTAGTGTTGTTCTTTCATATGATCTCGCCCGTCGTCAGGCTAGTTGTATATCTGTAAATCCAAAATTTTCATCGCTCTGGAAGCCCGGATTAAAATTACGAACCTGTCGATTTGCCGCCCCCAACTGTTCCGACGTTGAATGTGCTAATCCAAATAGCACAATGGAAAGCCGGATGCTACCAGATGGAACACTGGTACTTCCTGTTTACCACGATTTGCTCACAACACCTGAACACATGGTAAATATGGCGCTAGACGAAATTGAAGAATATGACCCTCATTTATTGTTTGTTGACCCTACCCACTTTGCGTTTTTGATAAGAGCCATGAAGAAGGCTGGTCGCTCACCTCATAAAACAGAAGGTTTCTGCATCATGTCTGGCTATACCCTTTGTACCCAGGTCGCCAGACGCCAGATAAAAGAATGTTTTGGAGAGGATGTAGCTTTTGCCGATATGCTCGGAATGTCAGAGTTAGGATACCTCGGCTTTGAATGTCCACATGGGCATCAACATATGAATAACGAAGACTATTACCTTGAGTTTATTTGTGATGGTCGACCGGCTGAGCCGGGAGAGCTTGCAGAGTTGGTCATTACCACACTTGGCGATGAATTATCTCCACATATTCGTTATGCAACTGGAGACCTGTATCGATTGAGTGGAAGTGAGTGTCCATGTGGTAATCCAGCTCCATCGGCACGCGCTGAAGGTCGAGTAAAAAATGTGCTTTGGTTGTCGGACCATTCAGTGGTGACCCCGAGAGAAATCGATGAAGTTGTCGGACCAGCACCATGGATTGATATGTATCAGATGAATCAGATCAAAGAAGGTGAGTTTGTGTTTCGATATTTACGTAATGAGGCATGGACACAGCAACAGGAAATTAACCTTACTCGAGATCTTCAGGAAGTATTGAAGACCAAAAACGTTATATGCTCTGCAACACAGTACCTTCCTGCTGATCGAGGAGGAAAATTTATCTCTTGTATGTCGAGTGTCGCTGTTCTAGAAGAGAAAAGGAGAGAATTGTCATGGGTATAGCGGAATGTAGAGCAGATTTTCCTGTGCTGGCTCGTAAGATTGACGGGCAGAGTATTACTTATCTCGACAGTGCTGCAACCTCGTTAAAGCCACATTCGGTGATAGACGCCATTTCAGAATATTACTCCCAGAACGGTGTGAATATCCACAGAGGAAAATATTATCTTTCAGAGGAGGCGTCTGATGCCTATGAACGAGTTAGATATTCGATCGCCCAGTATCTGGGAGCTTATGGTAACGAAATCGTCTTCACTAAAGGAACCACTGAAGCATTAAACCTGGTAGCTCAGGGCCTAAATCTAAAGTCGGAAGATGTTGTAGTTGGTTTTCTTGACTCTCACCACGCTCAGTTACTTCCCTGGAGAAGAGTTTCTGATGTGAAACTTGTCAGCCTCAATAGTGATGGTGGAATCAATCTTGAGCACTATTTCGAATTGTTGAAGTTGAAGCCGAAAGCTGTAGTACTTACTCATTGTTCAAATGTTACGGGAAACATTGCACCCATTAAACAAATGGCGATAGCTGCGAAAGAAGCTTGTGACGCTATTGTCATTGTCGATGCCGCTCAGTCTATACCCCATCCACACCTATCCATAGATGTATCAAAGATTCCAGTCGATTTTCTAGCATTTTCAGGACATAAAATGTTAGGGCCCACAGGTGTGGGATGCTTGTATGGAAAAAGTGAGATGCTCGATCAGCTACGTCCACTTATGTTAGGCGGAGGCATGGTTGACTGGGTGGATATTGAAGGTTCTCAAGAGCGCAAAATACCACATAAGTTTGAAGCTGGAACGCCTCCTATTGCCGCCACGTTGGGTTTGGGGGCAGCTCTATCCTATTTGAATCAGATCAGTGAACAGGACTCCCGTGAACACACAAAAGAGTTAGCAGCAGCCATTATCAGAGGCGCTATGGATAGGGACTACCTTCAGATTTTAGGACCAAAAACAACTGAGAATCGGTGTGCTATTGGTAGCCTGAGAATCAAAGGTTGCGATGACTTGTCCGATATCGCGCGAGCGCTGAGCGACTCATACGGCATCATGTGCCGAACCGGCCATATGTGTGCTCAGCCTGTAGTCGATAACCAAATGGGTGGAGAAATACTACGGATTTCTTCCTATATCTATAATACGAAAGAAGAGATCGAAAGATTTTATCTATCACTTGATGAACTGGTTTCTTTTCTTGGAATATAGCTCAAATTATTTCAGATCATAACTTGAAATCAAGAACGCATAAATTTCTCTAATAATATTTAAGAAATTGTTCGAAAATAGAACCAGTAGCAACAAGGAACACACGAAATGTTAGCGCGTTCTTACCCAACTATATCACGTTTACTAACTTGGATTTTCCTCCCAATCATGCTCGCTTGTGGTGTGGGATATGGAATTCTGTTGCAAAGTCTACCCAAATCAAGTGGATCAATTTATCATGAAGGACTGACCGCGCCTGTAAAAATCGTTCGTGATAAGCGAGCGATTCCACACATTGTTGCAGATACGGATCAGGATGCCTTCTTTGCATTAGGATACGTACACGCACAAGACCGCCTCTGGCAAATGAACTTCAATCGCCGATTAGCTCAGGGCCGCTTAAGTGAGATTCAGGGGCGAGAGTCACTGGAAAGTGATAAGTTTATGAGAACGCTTGGTTTTTCACATGCTGCCCAATCCGATTTGCAATCTTTAGATCTGGCCGCGCGTGAAGCTTTGATGTCTTATTCGAATGGCGTCAATGCGTGGATAAATGAAGGTAATATACTACCGATCGAATTTTATATACATGATACGGAACCCGAACTTTGGCAGCCGTCAGATTCGCTTCTAATCTCAAAATGGATGGCCTTTAATCTAGGGCGAAACAATTTAAATTTTGAAGTCGCGCTCGATTTATTAGTTAAAGAGATTGGAGTAGCTAAAGCGTTTGAAATGTTCCCGGACGTCAATGCGAAAGCCAACTCTACTATAAAAGTTACAGGACTCGTAGAGAGGCAAACCCAGCTAGGGCTATTGGCACAAAATGATCAACTTCAGCGTAGATTTGGATTTATTGACAACGCGTTAGGTAGTAATGCTTGGGCCGTTTCAGGTCGATTTACTGAAAGCGGTCGGCCGCTTTTGGGAAGTGATCCTCATCTACTCGTTCAAATTCCGACAATGTTTTATTTGGCTGAAATTCAGGGGGATCGGCTACATGTTTCTGGAGCTACTTTTCCTGGAATTCCTGTAGTGCTGGCTGGACGGAATGAATCCATAGCATGGGGTACCACTAATATGATCGCAGATGTGCAAGATATTTATGTTGTACGCACAAATCCGTTAGATGACAATCAATATGAAGTAGATGGCCAGTGGTTAGACATGAAGGTTGAAGAGGAGCTAATTCATGTAAAATCCGATTTTCCTGGGTTTTTAACTGATCCAATTCCACCGATTAAGTGGCAAGTTCGTAGAACCACACACGGTCCATTAGTAAGTGATGCTATTGGGCGAGTTGAGCATCCTTTAGCGCTAAGGTGGACTGGTTTTGATGACTCGGACAAATCGTATCAGAGTTTTCTCAAGATTAATTATGCAGAAAATTGGTCAAGCTTTAAGTCAGCTTTTAAAGGCTATGCGGTTCCAGCGAGTAATTTCATTTATGCTGATGTACATGGAGATATAGGTTTATTTGCGGGAGGTAAGATTCCCATTCGAACTAGTAGTGATGGCAGGTTACCCGTACCTGGCTGGCAGTCAAACTATGACTGGGAAGGATATATTCCATTGGAATTAACGCCGCAGACCATAAACCCTGATAAAGGATACATTGCTAACTCGAATAACAAAAACCATTCTGAAGACTATCCTTTTATGGTCTCGCATCTCTGGGCTGCTCCTTATCGATTCGAGGGTATTAGTCAAAAATTAGAAGACCATATACAAAATGGCCGGAAGCTGACGGCTCAAGATTTTATCGAACTACAAGGGAATACCGAAAGTTTACAAGTAAAAGAATTACTTACATTCCTACAAAACTTAACTCCTACAACATCGGCACAGCGAGCTACGATCACCCGATTGAAAGAGTGGGAAGGATCACTATCCATTGACAGCACGGAAGCTGTTATTTATTTGGTTTGGTTGAGGCATTTCCGTGGATTATTAATCGGAGATGATTTAAGAGGGAGTGTATTACATGAAGAACGTGCAAATCGACTGCAATTTCTCACTGGCCTTCGAAATCCAAAGTTTATTTCGCGTGTTATCAATCAAGCCGAGGACCTTCAGTTCGATTGGTGCGATAGGATTGATACAAACATACATGAGACATGCGAAGATCTAGCTTTGAGTGCATTAGATGAAGCTATAAAGGAAATAGATCGAAAAATTGGAACCGATACCTCATGGGGCGAGGTGCTCACAGTTAATTACACGCATCAGGCATTTACTAATATCCAATTTTTAGACTTTATTTTTAATCGATCTATCGGCAAAGGAGGGGATCGTTTCTCCATAAATAGTGCTAATTGGGCCTACTTAGACGATGAAGGATATCAAGTAAACACAACAGCCAACTTTCGACAGGTAATCGACTTAAATGATTGGAGTAATAGTGGCTTCATTAACGATACAGGTCAGAGTGGCAATATCATAAGTAGGCATTACGACGATAATATTTTGCCCTTTAAGGAGCTAAAGTTATGGCCAATGCATATCAAGGCTATTGAAGATTCGGAGTCACTGTCAATACTGAAACTAGAGCCAGCAAAGCAGACGCGTGAGAAGAAGGAGCCATAAAGTGGTCGAAAACAATACGAAGTCATCGATACGATTGTTTGGTCTCCTAAGTTCGACATCCCCGAATAAAATCTTTTTTGCCATTCTACTTGGTTCTCTTGCCGGGTTGGCATACGCGATCATAGTCCCGCTAATACTATTGTCTTTACAGCCCGAACTCAGTCGATTGATGCAACCTGAATTTTCGTCTTCTTATTGGCTATTAGGCGTATTTGAAATATCGAATCCCGCTCAGGCTTTATTCTTTTTCTCTGTTGTTATGTTTGTCCTCCTTTGCCGGGTAATATCTGAATCATTGATTGCCCAAAGCTCTATAGATGCAACTGTAGGGCTAAGAAAGATGCTCTATGCGAGAATTATACAGCTGCCTATTCAAAAGTTGGAACAGATTGGGCCATCACGTTTATTGACAGCTTTAAATAATGATATTGGCCAGATATCAGTGGGTGCTTCGGTAATGCCGAATATCTTGGTTGCTTCTACCACGATATTTGGAATGTTTGGTTTTTTAATTTATTTAAAGTTGGAAGTATTCCTATTCATTATCTGGGTTATTGTATTCGGAGCACTAACATACAGAATTCCTTTACTATTTGGACGGAAGTATATGTCCAAGGCCCGAAATAGTTTTGATGGTATACAGGAAGGAATGAGAGGGCTCGTGTATGGTGCTAAAGAGTTGAAGCTAAATCAACACAGACAACACGCTTACCTGACAGAGAATATCCACAGCTTTGAACATAGGTTTAGTGTTGCGCAAAAACACGGACGAACTCTTTTGAGTTTAGGTATGAATTACGGGACTCTGATAAGTTTTTTTGCTATCGGGATAGTGACTTACGTAATGGCTAATTATTATGTGCTTTCCCAGCAAAGCTTATTAGGCGTGGTAATGGTGTTGCTTTATCTTACGGGCCCTGTTTCGACAGTTATGAACTTAATGAGCTCCATAATAATGGCACGCGTTGGCGCAAGAAAATTAGACGCCTTGTTAAGTGAAATGCCAATTGAGGCCTCAGGAAAAGTAACTGAGGTGGCTGATTGTCAGCAGTTGAGGGTGACAGGCGTGGAATATACTTATTCCGGTTTAAAAAGTGAGGATCATGCGTTTCATCTTGGCCCCATTGATTTAACGATTCATCGCGGAGATGTGACTTATTTGGTAGGTGGCAACGGATCAGGAAAAACCACTTTGGCAAAACTATTATCCCTCCATTACATACCAGAGAAAGGCCATGTCTATTTTGACGATCAAGTTGTGAATGATGACAATCGGCAAGCTTGTCGCCAGCAAATCTCTGCCATTTACTCTGATTTCTATCTTTTTACTAAGCTATTTGGTCTTTCATCCGAAGAATTGGATGCTCGAGCGGTGCTCAGCCTGAAACAATTAGGTTTAGAGGGAAAAGTGACTATTAAGGATGGAGAATTTTCTAGTACCGATCTATCTGCGGGACAGAAAAAACGTTTAGCATTGTTAGTCACATACCTTGAAGATCGGTCTATCTATGTTTTTGACGAGTGGGCGGCTGACCAGGATCCTGGCTTTAAAGAGATATTTTATTACAACATTCTGCCCGAGTTAAAAAAGCGCAACAAGATGGTTATCGTGATCACTCATGACGATCGCTATTTTCATTTGGCCGACAAGTTGGTGAAAATGGAAAACGGGAAAATACTAGAGGAAGTCACCGGGGAAAATGTGCAATTATCGCAGGCACATTCAGCAGTTGGTGCTGGAACTTCAGAGTCATCTATCGAGAACCATGGCCAGGAAGCAGATGGTGTTATCTAATAAAGAAGAACTAAAAAGTGATTTAGAACTGGCCAAATACTTTAAGGCATTTGAACTTTCTACGGAATTTAGAAGGATTAAGTTTTCCGATAAATCGTTATTCCATCACCTTCCACGATTGATAAAAGCCGGAATCGAGTATCAGTTCCTTTCGTATTACTTTGGCTCTGTGCCTAAATGGAGAGTGTTGGCGCGAAAACTTCTTTCGGCGAAGCGTATTGCGCCAGACTATGTGATGACCGGCCCCAGTAAAAGTGGATCTAGTGATTTGGTAAGTCATCTATTGCTTCATCCAAATATTCTGCATCCTCTGGCAAAAGAGCTAAGGTTGTACGCGAACAAAGATTGGCGTTTGTACTATCCGACTGTGAAAGAGAAAAAAAATCTAGAGAGGAATATTGTCGGGCCAGCAAGGTGTGGTTATCTCGAACCGACGCTGAGTAATCTAAAGGTCTTAGAAAGACTTCACGATGTAAACCCAGATTGTAAAGTCATCATCACTCTAAGAGACCCCGTTGCTAGAGCATATTCATATTGGAAGTGGGAGATTTTTGTTGGGGGAAGCCGGCTCAAACAGAACAAGAAAATGGCGTATTTTCAAGATTATTCAAAGTATATTGAACGTGCTCTTGATTTATTCCCAAGTATTAAGATGGAAACTGTTTGTGGACCGCAGGTCTTGGAAAGTGGAATCTACTACAAAGCCGTTGAACAATGGATCAATCGCTTCGGCAGGAAAAATGTACTGGTTCTGGATGTCGCTGAATACTTTCAGGATAGACAACCAGTACTCGAGAAAATTCAGAAATTTCTAGGGATTCCGGTTATTAGTATTCCAGAGTACGGCAAAAAAACAAACGAGAATCCAATTAAGTTGCCGCCTCCAGATCCAAAAACCAAATCAAAGCTTGCAAAGTTTTATCAACCTTACAATAAAAAATTATTTAAGTTAATAGGGTTTGAATTCGACTGGTAATAAACAAGCAGGTGCCCGCTTCCAGGGGGTATCGGGTTTACCTATTTTTGAATGCATAGAGAATAGTTAAAAATGAAGAGTGAAAAGTTTTATCTTAAATCAGAAGTATACTTTGAGCCTTTATTGAATAATTGGTATGCATGGCCATATTTACTGCCTCCGGTTACCGGCGCGAGGCATATAGTTAATACTCATCGACGAATCATGCAATCGTTTGTCAAAAATTACAAATTACATATCGTTGCCTCAAAGGAGTCGGTACTAACTGGTGGTGAATTTTTGAATTGTACGGAAGATCAGGTCAGCGACATCCAGGAATTGATAGATGAACTTGATAACAAATGCGGTGACTTAATTGAGCTATCAGATGCAGTCAAACATCTGGATGAGTTGCTCTACAATCATACCAGTGGCGAAAGTATCGAGTATCTTTACGCGGAAGTACCTGACCCACTCAAAGGTTGTGTTGAGCTTTTTATGGATATGGAGCACCGCCCTTCATATCGCATCATTGAACCTTTGATGTATAAAAGTTCCTATTACAAACCTACATTGCAAAGCCTCTCTTTTGGACTGCTTTCCAAAGTTGGGGAGCGACCATTTGTGCTGAGCACTCCGCGTTTACCTGACGAAAATCACCTACAGGTAAAGGCTGATTTCAATGCGCCAATTGTTGATACGATTTTTCGTGCCAGGGAAAAGCCAATCTCATCTGCAGAGATCGACGAATTATTAAAAGACTATGAGCAGTCTGGAGGTTTGTTTTACAGAGATTTGTTTACCACGGAAAAACCAATCTTAAACCATGTCCCGGTAAGGCAAGGCGTCAGGTTGACCTATACCGGACATGCTGGGTTTCTAATCGAAACAAAAGATGTGAGCATCATGGTAGATCCCATCATTGCCTCCCGTGAATACAATGATGACGATACTATGATTGGCTATAGCGAGTTGCCTGAAACCATAGATTATATTCTCATCACTCACACTCATATGGATCACGCCAACATCGAAACGCTATTGCAGTTACGCTACAAAACGAAAAAGGTCGTCGTGCCAAAAAACAATGGTGGAACGCTGGCAGATCCTTCATTGCGTCTGATGTTGCAGCAACTGAATTTTGACGTGATGGAAGTGGATGATCTTGAAGAAATTGAAATTCCTGACGGCCGAATTGTCAGCTTGCCTTTTCTGGGTGAACATGGCGATCTGAATATTCGCTCAAAAACCGCCTGGTATGTGGAAGCCTATGGCAAGAAGTGCTTTTTTGGCGCTGACTCATCTAATCCGGACGGCAATCTATACGAGCAATTGGGCAAAATATTTAATAACCTGGACGTGCTGGCCATTGGTATGGAATGTGTTGGTGCGCCATACACATGGGCTTATGGTGCTTTGCATACCAAAAAGGTGCCTAAAGCTATTAAAAATTCAAGACGCTTAGACGGCTCTGATTGCGACCAGGCTGTGCCGATGGTAGAAGCCTTCAATGCAAAGCACGTTTGTGTTTATGCGATTGGGCTGGAAAAATGTTTTAAATACTTCAACGGACTTGAGCATGAAGAAGATTCCAGACAGGTTCAGGAATCAACAAAGTTCCTCGAGGCCTGTAAACAGATCGATGTTCCAGCAGAAATGCTGTTTTGTAAAAAAACCATCCATCTTAAATAACACAAAAAATAAAAATAATTGTAGCTAAGGTATACCGATGAAAACTATTCAGGACTTTCTTGAAGCTCACGCTAACTCTAAAACAGACAGCCTCGCATTCACGTTCATTGAAGATAATGATGAACAATCGCAGATAAGCTTTAAGGAGCTGCACCAAAGAGCCTGGGCAATCGCGCAGTCCCTGTCGGCAGAGGCGGAAGCAGGCTCTCGAGTAGTTTTGTTGTACCCACCTGGTCTTGAATATATTCAAGCCTTCTTGGGCTGTTTGTATGCAGGTGTTGTCGCTGTGCCTTTATACCCACCTCAAAGTAAAAAACACGCAGGTCGCGTGTTAGCGGTGATTGATGATTGCCAAGCGGGTTTGGTACTTACTAACGATACGCTAAAACAGCGACTGGAAGCAGAAATATCGCCATTTTCTGTCAGGGGATTTGAAAAACTCTTAAACCCTGATACAAGCATCCCCCTTATCCAGCCTACAGCAGATCAGATTGCGTTTTTACAATACACATCAGGCTCCACAGGTACACCGAAAGGAGTTGTGGTCTCTCACGGTAATATCATCGCTAACCTGAGGACATTACAACAGGCCACCCTTTGCAATGAACAGGATGTTTTCTGCAACTGGTTACCCTTATTCCACGATTTAGGACTGGTTAATACCCTGTTGTTACCTATTTTCCTGGGGGCACATTCCGTCTTAATGGCTCCTGTGCGATTTATTAAGAATCCTTTAGCTTGGTTTAAGGCTATTACTGAGTTCAAAGCCAGCATTTGTGGCGCACCGAACTTTGCTTTTGATCACTGCCTTGAGCGCATTAAGTCACATCAGTTATCAGGGATAAATCTCTCAACCTGGCGCATTGCGTTTAATGCGGCGGAACCTGTTGACGCCGATACGTTGATGCGTTTCTGTGACCGCTATGCGCGAGTTGGCTTTAAAGAATCAGCCATTTTCCCGGCTTATGGAATGGCAGAAGCGACAGTCTTCATTTGTGGTGGTACTCACAATGCGCCATATACCGCTAACCCATTCGGTAGTGACGAGCTACAAAAAGGCAAGGCGGAAGTCCGGGAAGACCTAGAAAAACAACAAATCCTTGTAGGTCATGGTCATGTTCAGGCGGAACATCAGCTTAAGATTGTTTCCCCTGAGACTCTGACAGCGGTACCGGATGGTCAGGTGGGTGAAATCTGGTTTGCTGGTCCAAGCCTCGCTCAAGGTTACTGGAATGATGAGGAGAAAACAAAAGCCAATTTTGGTTTTAAATTGGAAAATGACGATCAGAGTTATCTTCGTACCGGTGATCTGGGTTTTACTCTTGACGGTGAGTTGTATATCTCAGGGCGGATAAAAGATGTACTCATTATTAAGGGCCGAAATTTCCATCCGCAGGATTTTGAAAAATTGGCTTACAACGTCTATCCGGGATTAAATCAAAATGGCGCGGCGGCATTTGAAGTGAATGGTAATGCCGTTTTACTGCTGGAAGTCAGTCGTAATGAAACGAGAGACTTTGATTATGCGAACGCCAGTGAAATCATTAAGGCAGCCGTTTTCGAACAATTTGAAGTAGTGCTGGAAGATATTCTTTTTCTAAAAACGGGGAGAATAAACAGAACATCCAGCGGAAAAATTCAACGTTCGTTATCGAAAGATCGTTATCTAGCTAAAGATATTGACTGCCTGTACTGTGCCCAAAAAGGAGAGCCACAAAGCAATCAGCAGTATGGTAAAACTACAGTGCCTGTTTCGAAACTGGAAGCAGAACTCTGTGTTTTATGGCAGGAAGTATTTGGACTGGATAGCATTGGTGTGGAAGACAACTTTCTAAACCTTGGCGGCCACTCCCTGCTGGCCACCACGTTAATCGCTCAGATCCAAAAAAAATGGCTGGTGGAAGTGTCTATCAGCGAGTTCTTCACGGCTAGTACAATCCGTAGGCTGGCAAAGGTTGTTGAGAAAGCCTCTACCAGAGAGATTCCGGAGATTAATCCTGTTGCTAAGGCTGTTACCTCATTACCTTCTTTTGCCCAAGAAAGAATGTGGTTTGTGAATCAATTCGAACCCGAGCAAGCCCAATATAATCTTTCATTCTCCTTAAGCCTTTACGGTGAGCTCAATGAAAGTTACCTATGCCAGGCTTTCACAGATATTATTTCCCGCCATCAGGCACTAAGAACCACCTTCAATGAGCATGATGGGCAGGTGTACCAGAAAGTTCAGGAAACCGTTGCGTTCAATATACCTACTATTGACCTGACGAACCTCCCTAAGGATGAACAGGAAAGTCGAATTAATGCTCTTAGTAACGACGAAGCTTCAAGAGGCTTCAATCTTGCCGAAGATTTAATGCTAAGAGTCTCGTTATTAAAGCTCAATCCCCAGTCTCATATTATGCTACTGACTGTGCATCATATTGCTGCAGATGGTTGGTCTTTGGGTGTATTGACCAAGGAGCTTAACGCGCTGTACACAGCACAGATTTATGGCTCGAGCAGCCCGCTTGCCGAACTCGAAATTCAATACGCAGATTACGCCCACTGGCAACGTGAATGGCTGACGGATGGTCTGCAACAAAAGGACTTAAATTATTGGAGAGCCCATTTAAGTGATTTACCTGTTGTCCATGGTTTACCCTTAGACCATGCCAGACCTGCTGTACAGACTTTTAAAGGAGCCTCAGTTTACCATACTCTTCCTGGAGAGCTTCAGGAAGGATTGCGCAGCCTCGCTAGAAAGCACGAGGCGACGTTATTTATGTTGTTAAATGCAGCATTTGCCAGCTTCCTAAGCCGTTATTCAGGTGATACCGATATCGTAATAGGCTCGCCTAGTGCCAATAGAGAACAGGCAGAGGTCGCGCCATTAATTGGTCTATTTATCAATAACCTTGTACTCCGTACCGATGTGTCCGGTGATCCTGCCTTTATCGACGTATTGAAACAAAGCAAAGAGCGGACATTTGCCGCGTATGAGCATCAGCAATTACCTTTTGAAAAGTTGGTCGATGAGCTAAAACCCGAGCGAAATCTAAGCCACAGTCCGTTATTCCAGGTGATGTTGGTCCTGCAAAGTCGGGAAATAGATACATTGAGCCTGCCCGACCTTGAAGTGAGACATCTGATACCAACTAGTTCCTCTACCCAGTATGACCTTACACTAACATTGCAGGAGAGCGATAACGGGCTGGAAATGGAATGGCAGTACGCTACAGACATCTTTAAGCAGTCCACCATTGAAAGCATGGTCAGGTATTTTGAAGTGATGCTTCAGGGTATTATCAAAGCACCTGACACCAAAGTGAGCCAGTTACCACTGCTTGGGAAGGAAGAGTCTTCACAGATACTAAATGGCTGGAATGATACAGCTACAGAATTTCCGCAAGACGACTGTATCCACGAACTTTTTGAACAGCAGGTAGAAGCACAACCTGATGCGGTCGCTGTGGCATTTGGCGACGAAGTTGTAACTTACGAACAGTTAAATCAGCGCGCTAACCGATTGGCACGTTACCTGGTACAACTGGGGGTCAAACCAGATGCCGTAGTGGGCATTTGTGTTGAGCGTTCTCTGGAAATGCTGGTAGGGACGCTTGCTATTATGAAAGCAGGTGGTGCTTATCTCCCAATGGATCCAGGCTATCCCAAGGCGCGATTAGATTATATGATTGAAGACTCTGGCGTGCAGTGGATCATTTCACAAAAGCATTTGGCAGAGCAACTTAAGCTAAAGCAAAGCATTTGCTTAGATGAGGAAACTCTATCTGCCGAGGTAATGCAACAGGAGCATACCAATTTCTCTAAAGAAAGCCTCGGTTTGACGTCGAAAAATCTTGCCTATTTGATTTATACCTCGGGTTCTTCCGGCGAGCCAAAGGGCGTTATGCTGGAACACCGAAATGCTGTGAACTTCCTGAAATCGATGCAAACTGAACCAGGTTTGGCACAGCAAGATATTTTACTAGCCGTAACGTCGCTGTCTTTTGATATCCACGTTCTGGAGTTGTATCTGCCGTTAACAGTTGGTGGCCAAGTGGTGCTCGCATCATCCGACGATGTGATGTCTCCTGAGCAACTAGCAACCTTAATGGTTGAGCATGAAGTGACAGTGATGCAGGCGACACCCGCCACTTGGAAAATGCTGGTAAATAATGGCTGGCAACCACATAGTAATATAAAAGCTTTGTGTGGTGGCGAAGCGCTAAGTGAAGATCTTAAAAAGTCCTTATTAGCGCGAAAATCGCTTGAGCTTTGGAATATGTATGGCCCCACCGAAACCGCAGTCTGGTCAGCAACCCGCAAGATTGATAATACGATCTCCTTAGGTGGGCCAATCGCTAATACCTTGTTTTACGTATTGGACAGTCACCTCAACCCGGTGCCTGTTGGCGTTGCCGGAGAATTATATATCGGCGGTGAGGGTGTTGCGAGAGGCTATTTAAATCGTTCTGAGTTGACTGCGGAAAGATTTGTACAGAGTCCATTCTCAGATACTCGACTATACAAAACTGGCGATCTGGTTCGTTGGTTGCATGACGGAACCTTAGAGTACCTGCACCGCGCTGACCTTCAGGTAAAAGTACGGGGCCATCGAATAGAACTTGAAGAAATTGAATCAGCATTAAAACAGCAATCAGACGTTATTGATGCCGTAGCGCAGGTTTGGACAGAAGATAGTACTTCTATTCTGGTAGCATACGTGACCAGCAACAGTACTGATATTGAAGAACGCCTACAGCAAAAACTAACCGAACACGTTGAAGCGATCTTGCCGGCATATATGGTGCCAGAGGTCTTTATGACTCTGGAAAAAATCCCACTTACGCCAAATGGTAAAATTAACCGTAATGCTCTGCCTAAACCACAAGTTACAGTGGGATCGGAGTACGTCGCACCTATCACGGAAACTGAAAAGCAACTATGCCAAATGTGGCAGCACCTATTAAACTTGGAGGTAGAACAAAATCAGTATATCAGTGTCAAGAGTAATTTCTTCCATTTAGGCGGTCATTCTCTGTTGGCGGCTCGATTGGTGTCTATGATCCGCAAACGATGGCAGGTAGAAGTCCCCATCCGCGACTTGTTTTCTTCGCAAACGGTTAGAAAACTGGCGAGTATTGTTGACGAATCCGTCAGGCAGGATGTGTCCGAGATTCTTCCAGCTGTCGGCGATAATCCAACGCCTTTGTCTTTTGCACAACAGCGTTTGTGGCTGATAGAACAGATTGAAAGTGGCACTAACCAATACAATATGTGCCAGGCGTTCCGGCTTTCAGGTGAGCTGGATACTGTTGCCGTGAGCGCAGCTTTTAAATCCATTATTAAGCGTCATCTCGTACTGCGAACTACCATTCAGACCAAAGTTTCTGGGGAAGCCATTCAGCAGGTTTCTAAAGACTGGGATTTTGCGATGCTATGTCTGGATTTAACCGATTTGTCAGAATCTGAACAAGATGATGCCATTTCCGATAACATTGCGGAAGAATCGTCGCGACCTTTTGACCTCAGCCGCGATCTCATGATTAGGGTAAAGTTACTGAAACTGGCTGATGATGCCCATGTTCTGCTGGTAACTATGCATCACATTGCTGTTGATGGTTGGTCAGTCAGTATTATATTTGATGAATTTAACCGCTTATATCGTTCACCGGAACAGGAATTACCAGAGATTACGGTTCAATACGGTGATTATGCGCAATGGCAAAAAGATGAGTTCCAGGGCAAGGTGTTGAATCGCCATCTTACTTTCTGGAAAACACGCTTACGGAATTTACCGGAAGTTCATAGTTTGGCGACGGATCGTCCAAGACCACCAGTGCAAAACTATGAAGGCGCCCATCATCTCCAGACTATCAGCGCAGAGGTCCAGGAAGGCATATATAATCTCGCAAGAGAAACGGATACCACGCCTTTTATGGTGCTGCAAACTGCACTTGCTATTTTATTAGCCAGGCATTCTCACAACGGCGATAACACTGAGGATTCTGAGAATGTTGTCATCGGATCACCTGTCGCCAATCGTAAGCAGGCAGAGCTAGCCCCCCTGGTGGGTTTTTTCACTAACAGTGTTGTGTTACAGACCAACCTCTCTGGTAACCCCTGTTTTTCGGATTTATTGCGACGCAGTAAACATGATTTGCTAGATGTTTACGAACATACAGAGTTACCTTTTGAGAAGCTAGTAGATGAACTGAAGCAGGAACGTAATCTCGCTTATTCACCATTATTTCAAGTTAAATTCGCCTTGCAGAATAACCAACAAGGCTGGTTCGATTTGCCGGGAATATCCGCTCATAAAATTGAGCAATCTCATTCAGTGGCATTGCATGACTTAAGTGTCGATATCTACGAATTGGAGCAAGACGGTCAGGCTGGCGGACTTAAACTGGACTGGGAATACGCGACAGCTTTGTTTGATGCTGGAACAGTAGAGCGTATGTCTACTCACTTTGAGGTGTTGCTAAAAGGCATTATCAAAACGCCAGAAGCGAAGGTGAGCGAACTTCCGTCTTTATCCTATGAAGAAATTGATGAGCTGTTAACCTGGTCAAAATGGTCCCCGCAAACGGTAGATAAGAAAGACATTTCTATCCTCGAATTGTTCGAGCAGCAGGTTGCAAAGAATCCGGATAGTATTGCTGCTGTCATTGAACAGTCTGGGCAGTTTAGCGAAAAAATCAGCTATCACGCGTTAAATGCCAAAGCCAATCAGTTGGCTAACTGTCTAGTGGAAAAAGGGGTCAAGCCTGATACGCTGGTGGGGCTCTGTATAGAGCGTTCCCTCGAAATGGTGATTGGAATCTGGGGAATCTTAAAAGCAGGTGCGGCCTATGTGCCAATTGATCCGGATTATCCGGAAAAGCACATCGAACATATTCTGGATGACTCTGGAATTGACATCGTGCTTACCAGTGCAGAGTTACTTTCGGAATTACCATTTGAGGATCTGCAAATCCTACTTCTTGATGAAGAATTGTGGGACCGCTTCTTAGGGGATTATGATGAGGAAAACCTTGACAGAGAGATACTTGGTTTAACGTTACATAATTTGGCCTATGTGATCTATACCTCAGGGTCTACAGGATTACCAAAAGGGGTAACTGTTGAACACAAAGCACTGGCACAATCAACATTATCTCGCTTTGAGGTTTATCAGGAGTCTCCGGAAGGCTTTGCGCTGTTCTCTTCTTTTGCTTTTGATAGCTCTATTGCAGGTATTTTCTGGACCTTGGTGGCAGGCGGCAAGCTTTGCATTCTGGACATTAAACAGGGCCTTGACCTTAAATCCTTCGAGACCTTGCTGACAGAGGAGCGGATCAGCCACTTCTTAACTTTACCCAGCGTCTATAAAACCATACTGATGGCAGAACTGCAGCCGGGGGACGCCCTGAAAACTGTGATTGTTGCGGGCGAATCCTGTGAGCAGAGTCTGGTAGAACGACACCAAGTAAATTCAGCTTGGCAACATTGTCGATTGTTCAATGAATATGGCCCTACTGAAGCCTGCGTCTGGAGTAGTTTTTACGAATGTACACATCACGCAGGTGGCACGGTTCCAATTGGCACGACTGTTCCCCATGCCGAATTATACGTACTGGACAATAATTTACAGCTCTGTTCCCCAGGTGTAATCGGTGAGCTTTACGTTGGCGGTGAAAACCTGGCCCGCGGTTATCATAATGCTCCGGCGCTCACCAGAGAAAAATTCATTGAGAGTCCTTTCCAACAGGGACAACGCCTTTATAAAACGGGCGATCTTGTGCGTTGCCTTGCTAAAAAAGATGGCAAACCTAGTGTCTTGGAGTATATCGGACGTCTTGATCATCAAATTAAAATTCGTGGCTTTAGGATTGAGTTAGGCGAGATTGAATCGGCTATTGTGGCTAGTGAACTGGTGTCTGAAGTAGTGGTACTGGCAAAAGCCCTTGATCCTGCTCAAATTACGCAACACTTAGTGGCTTATGTGGTGGCTAATGAAGCAAGCTGCGAAAGTTTTTACAACGAGAAAGGTCTTGATGAATCAGAGTTCCGCGAGGCATTACAAACTGCACTGACAAAGACGCTATTGAATCACAAGATACCTTCGGCGTTCGTGCTTCTGGATAAACTACCAAAAACGCCGAACGGCAAGGTTGATCGTGCAGTTTTACAGGCCAGGGCCGTACCGACACAATTGTCACAGAAGTATATTGCTCCTAAAACGGATATTGAAAAGCAACTATGTGAAATTTGGCAAAACCTTCTGAAGCTTAGAAAAGTAGGTATTACAGAAAACTTCTTTGCCATTGGTGGTGATTCTATCCTCGCTATTCAGGTAGTAACTCAGGCTGGTAGACAGGGCCTGGTGCTGACAACTAGGCAGATTTTCGAAAGCCAGACGATAGAAAAGCTTGCCCCTTTGGTAAATTCAGAAATTCAGGTTGTGGCACCACAGCAGGCTATTTCTGGTGAGCAGACCTTAATTCCGATTCAGAGGGAGTTTTTGTCCAGCGATTTGGTTGACCAACATCATTATAACCAATCTGTTCTCCTAACATTACCGAAAGCGTTCTCGATAGATGCTTTGCAGAGCATCGTCTCCTCAATATATCAACGCCATGACGTGCTGCGTTTATGCGTAGCAGGAAGTAGCGCGACGTATATCCCATTTAGTGAGCAGCTTGCAGAGCGTGCTGTTAAGAAAGTTGATCTCAGTCAGTTAGATGGTGATGCCTGGGAGGCTGAGCTGGTAAAACGTGGTACTGAGGAGAAGGCAGGCTTATCCCTTACTGATGCTGACGTTTTTCGAGCGGTATTGTTTGACGGCAAGGCTGAACATCGCCGTCTGTTGCTGACGATGCACCATATGGTTGTAGATGGTGTCTCCTGGCGTATCTTGCTCCAGGATATGGCTTCAGCATTTGAGCTGTGGCAACAACAGCAACCTATGGTGCTGGCGCCAAAAACCTCGTCTTTCCAACAGTGGGGCGACTTCTTATTGGAATATGCCAACAGCGAGATTTTGCAATCAGAGAAAGACTATTGGCTGGCGCAATCTCAGGAGCCGGTGCCGGCCATACCTGTCGATCATGAAGGTATTGTCGATAATCGTTTAGCTAGCGCTGACATCCTTAAGTTCCAATTAAGAGAAACAGAAACCCAGGCTTTGTTGAACTCCTGTAATGCGGCGTATCGTACCGGGGTTAATGACCTGTTGTTGTCGGCACTTTATTTAGCGTTGCATAAATGGACGGGTAGCAATGTCTTCCGCATAGATCTGGAAAGTCATGGTCGTGAAGAGCTAACAAATACGTTAGATTTAACCCAGACTATAGGCTGGTTCAGTAGCGTGTTCCCGATAACGTTATCCTCACCCTCAGCTGCCTCATTAGGCGTTGTGATCAAGTCTGTCAAACAGCAGTTAAGAAGCGTACCAAACAATGGTATTGGTTTCGGTCTGCTACAACGGGTGCTAGAAGACGATACCCAACGGGTAGCCTATAATCAGACTAAAGGCGTATCGCAGATCCTGTTTAACTACCTGGGGCAATTTGATCAGGTTGTTGGCAATGAAAGTCCGTTCCAGGAAGCACCTGAGTCTTCTGGAGACGATGTCAGCTTAGCTCGTCAGCGTGACCATATGATTGAGCTGAATGGCATGGTGAAGGGAGGAAAGCTAAGCTTCTCATTACGATTTAATACTTTGCAATATCAGCACGAAACAATGGCGTCTCTGGTGCAGGGTATCGAATCAGCGCTATACGAAATCATCGAGTATTGCCAGAGCGAAGAAGCCGGTGGTGTCACGCCGGTGGATTTCCCGTTAAGCCGGGTTAATCAGGGGCAATTAGATGAGTGGTATCAGGCATGGCCTGATATGGAAAAGCTCTATACGACAACCGGCATGCAGCAAGGCATGCTGTTCCACAGCAGCATGGATATTTCTGCCTATTTGACCCAGTTGTCTGTTGATATCGAAGGCCCGCTGAATGCTGTTGCTATGCAACAGGCATGGCAAGCGGTGATCAGTCGTCATGACGTTTTTCGTACTGTGTTTGTTAAAGATCATAGCCATCAAATCGTGCTACCAGAAGTGGCACTGCCCTTTACCCATTTCGACTGGTCTGAATTCAGTGAACCAGAACAGCAGACAAAATTAACCCGTTTTCTACAGGAGGACAGAGCATCAGGTTTCGACCTGCATCAAGTGCCATTGACGCGGGTTGCCCTGATTGCTTTCTCTGAGCAACACCATTGTTTAATCTGGTCAAACCATCATGCCTTATCTGATGGCTGGTCATTGCCGCTGGTGATGAAGGAAGTGATGTCCATCTACAAGGTGGCTTACAATAATTCAAATATGGGCTCACTGGCCTCGGTGTTGCCTGCAGCACCTGCCTATGAAAGCTATATTGCCTGGTTGCAACAGCAGGACAAAGAAAAAGCGCGGGCTTTCTGGAAAGACACTCTGGCGGGCATCGAATCGCCTACCCAAATTCATCTCGAGTACGTATTTGATGGTGAAGTAGCTGGACCAGCTAAACAAACTTTAAGCCTGACGTCAGTAATGACTGCGGAGCTACAATCTCTGGCAAGACAACATCAGGTGACGCTAAATACCCTGGTCCAGGCTGCATGGGCGTATGCAATTCACCAACACAATGGTGACCAGCAAGTGGTCTTCGGCGAGACGGTTTCAGGGCGCCCTCCAGAACTCAAAGACGTTGACCAAATCGTAGGGCTCTTTATCAACAGTCTTCCGGTTGTGGTGAATATTGACCCGGCACAAGATATAGGTACCTGGTTACGCGACTTACATCAGGCCAGCATTGACCGAGCTGAAAATGGATACTTGCCGCTTTCTGAAATCCAAAGTCTGAGCCCGTTAGGTCAATCTGGTGGCAAGGAGCGTAATCTCTTTGATACCCTGGTCGTCTTTGAAAATTATCCTGTGGATAAGGAGATCCAGAACATAGTTGCAGGTTCAGATTTAATTGTTTCTGATATCAAGAATGAAGAAAGAACAAACTACGCATTAACCTTGATGGTGTTGCCAGAAGGCAAGAACTTAAATGGCCAACTCAGTTTTGAACTTGGCTATCGCCATGAACAGTTTGACTCAGATACAGTCGCCAGTTTTCTATTGCAGTTTGAGTTGATTTTAAAGATGCTGTCAGGCCAATTCACGCAGTCTGTTGGTGAGTTGGCAGTGCTCAGTCCAGATCATGAACACCGGCTGTCTGTCTGGAACGATACAGATTCTGATTACCCACACGAGAAATGTCTCCATGAATTGTTCGAGCAACAGGTACAACAACAACCTGATGCTGTCGCAGCAATATTTGGACAGGAACAGGTTACTTATGCACAGTTAAACTGCCGCGCTAATCAGTTAGCTCACTATCTGGTGGCTCAGGGAGTTAAGCCTGATTCTGTAGTTGGCGTTTGTATTGAGCGCTCAATGGATACGTTGTTGGCAACCCTTGCCGTTATGAAAGCGGGAGGGGCATATCTGCCAATGGACCCAGCTTATCCAAAAGCTCGCTTAGACCACATGGTGGAAAACTCAGGGGTTAAATGGGTCATTACCCATAAAAACATGCGATCTTTGCTTGCGGTTGAGCAGGCCATTTGTCTGGATGATGCAGTTTTCGCTTCTAAACTAAGCCAATTACAGGATAGCAATCTGCCGAAGGCGGGTTTGGCGCTCACATCCTGCAATCTGGCTTATCTGATTTACACCTCGGGTTCAACGGGGAATCCAAAAGGTGTCATGGTTGAGCATCGGAACGCTACTAACTTCCTGTTCTCTATGCAAAAAGCGCCAGGGATGACCTCTGAAGATACTTTACTGGCGGTAACGTCACTGTCATTTGATATTCATGTGCTGGAATTGTATCTACCATTATCTTTTGGTGGACGTGTGGTGATCACCGCAAATGAAGCGGTAACGTCACCGGATGATTTGGAGGCTTTGCTACAAGAACATAGTATCACTATCATGCAGGCAACCCCTGCTACCTGGAAAATGTTGGTAAATAACGGCTGGCAGCCGCAAAAAAAGGTGAAAGTACTTTGTGGTGGTGAGGCGATAACTGAGGATCTAAAAGATGCTTTAATGGGGCTTAAGTCCGTTGAACTTTGGAATATGTATGGCCCCACCGAGACGACAGTGTGGTCCGCCACCCAAAGAATTGAAAGCAGGATTTCTCTGGGGGCACCCATTGCAAATACTAAGTTCTATGTTTTGGACAGGCACCTGAATCAGGTTCCTGTCGGTGTTGCAGGGGAGCTTTATATCGGTGGCGCGGGTGTGGCCAGAGGCTATTTCAATAAACCAGAGCTAACGGCTGAAAGGTTTATTAATAACCCATTCGCGGTCGACGGTGAGTCACGTTTGTATAAAACTGGCGATTTAGTGCGCTGGTCTGCAGTGATTGATGGCTCCAATGGTAGTTTGGAGTATATCGGCCGTATTGATCACCAAGTAAAGATTCGGGGTTACCGTATTGAACTTGGTGAGATTGAAGCCCGACTAAATAGAAATCCTGAAATCAAGGAAAGTGTGGTTGTTGCTCATGGAGAGGAGGGGAACAAAAAGCTTGTTGCCTTCTATCTGCCTAAGGATGCCAATGGCGGTAGGCCTGTAGAGATAAATCACAATGATCTTAAATCAGATCTTCAGCAGGTTTTACCTGAGTATATGTTGCCGGCAACCTTCGTCAGACTAGATTTAATCCCGTTGACGCCAAACGGAAAAGTGAATCGTCTCGCGCTGGAAAATACGTACGTGAATCTGGAATCAGTTCGAGCCTACGTTGCTCCGCGCAACGACATAGAGAAACAGCTTATCCGGATCTGGGCTGAAGTATTGACACTGGAATCTGAAAAAATAGGGATAAATGACAGCTTTTTTGAGCTTGGTGGACATTCCTTGTTGGCGACTCAAGTTGTTACCAAGGTCCGAAGCCAAATTAAAGTAGACTTGCATCTGAGATCGCTTTTTGAAAAGGATAGTATCGCCGGCCTAGCTGAGTTAATTCGAAATTCAGAAAAAGGTAAGCTGCCAAAGATATTGCCTGCTGATCGAGCTGAATTGGTGGAGCAGGGGAAAGAATCTCTACCTCTCAGCTATGTACAGGAACGTTTGTGGTTCATTGATCAACTAGACCCCGGTAGTGCTAACTACAATAATCCTGGTGCGGTTACTATCAAAAGTGATGCAAAGCATCCCTTGACAATCGACAGGGTAGAGGAGGCAATTAATTTAATTGTTGCCCGACATGATAATCTACGTACAGTGTTCCCTAGTGTTGATGGTAACGTTCAGCAAGTGATTTTAGACCAATTGGATTTCAAACTTGAATCCGTTGATTTGAGTTGGATTGAAAACCAAGAAGCACGTAATCAGGAAGCTCAAGAGCTTTGTCAAAATGAAGCCTCTACTCCATTTAATCTAAGCCAGGGACCGCTGATTAGAGGTAAATTGATAAAGCTCTGCGAGAATGAGCATATTTTTATGCTCAATATGCATCATATTATCAGTGATAACTGGTCAATGGGCGTCATGATTAAAGAGTTCCGGCTAATAATGGCAGCCTTTGAGCAAGGGATAACGCCTGCTCTGCCACCGTTACCTATCCAATATCTGGATTATAGTATCTGGCAGAGAAAGTATATGGAAGAAAGCGGGCTACTCCAGAAGCAGATGGACTATTGGCAAGACAAACTGACTGGTGTTGAAGAACGACTTAATCTGGCAACTGATTACCCAAGACCGGATACACCAAACTTTGCCGGCGCCACTGAAGTGTTTAGGCTCGATGCTGGACTAACCAATGAGCTGAAGTTGTTAACTGAAAAACAGGGTTGTACGCTCTATATGACCCTACAAGCAGCATTTAAGTCGTTGCTCTATCGATACACAGGACAGGAGGATATTTGTTTCGGTGGTTCCATTGCAAATCGGCAGAATGAAGAAACCGAAGGCCTGATTGGGATGTTCGCCAACACACTTGTTTTTAGGGACAGAATAGAAGGCGAAGATTCTTTTACGTCTCTACTGGCACAGGTAAAGAAAACATGTTTAGAAGCCTATGAACATCAAGATACGCCTTTTGAGAAAATAGTTGATCTCGTGCAGCCGGAAAGAACTGTCGGTATTAGTCCGCTATTCCAGGTTATGTTTGTCTTACATAATGTGCCAATGGATCTATCCGAAGAAGATATCCAAGACTATCCACTGAAAGTCAATTCGAGTCGGTTTGATCTAATCGTACATTTCACAGAAACCCCCAAAGGATTGGAGGGCATGATTGTCTACAAAACGGCACTATATAAGCAGCAGACAATAGAGCGTATGGTGACCCACTTTATCGCGTTATGTAACTCTATCGTTGCCGAGCCAGAGACTAAGATCTGCTATCTGGATTTTCTGGGAGCGGAAGAGAAGCATAGGCTGTTAGTAGAATATAATGACAACCAGTCAGGATACCCTAATCAAAAAACTATTCACCAGCTATTTGCTGAACAGGTAGTGAAGAATCCTAATCAAATAGCTGTTGTAGAAGCATTACTACCTGGAAACGCATGTGAACATGAATTTAAGCAGCTTACTTTCCAACAACTCTATGATCAAAGTTGTCAGCTAGCTTTATATTTGCAATCGAAGGGAGTGAAACCAGATACCTTAATTGGGCTCTGTGCACAAAGGTCTCTGGAAATGATTGTGGGAATAATGGGAATATTGCAGGCTGGTGGCGCTTATGTGCCGCTAGACCCGGACTACCCGGAAGACAGGCTGGCTTACATGCTTGAAGATAGCCAAGCGGGCATAGTCATTACTCAAGATTGTATTAAAGGCAAAGTAAAGGCATTAGTCAACGAACACACTCAGATCATCGCGCTAGATGATAATGGTAGCCTCGGCGCAGATCACACTATTGAATTAATTGCTAAGGACATAAAATTACGGGAAGACGTTGGGCCGGCTAATTTAGCCTATGTCATTTATACCTCGGGTTCTACAGGGAAACCCAAAGGAGTAATGATTGAACATAGAATGGTTGTTGACTATTGCTATTCAGTCGTTGAGAGAATGAATTTGCATCATTGCAACACCTTTGGTGCGGTGTCCAGCTTTTCCTCAGATTTAGGCAATTTGGCATTGTATGTTCCGATGCTATTTAGCAAAACGTTGCATCTATTCTCTAATGAATATGTCAATAATCCGATTGAACTGCACAGCTATATGGATCGCCAGCCGATAGATTGCATGAAAGTAACACCATCACATTTTGAGATGTTCAAAGTATCAGATGAGAAAATACTGACAGTATCTAAAGCTCTAATTTTTGCGGGGGAACCTTTAACAAAGAATATCGTGGATTTAGTCAACGTGCTGAACCCTGGTTGTAATGTATTTAACAACTATGGGCCCACTGAAACGACAATTTCGAAGATCTCATCCTCGGAGTTGACTAATTTAAATACTGCTAAAGTGACAAGTGTTTATTTAGGAAAGCCACTGAATAATACCCAGGTTTACATCCTAGATAGCAAAAATAATCCGGTTCCGATGGGGGTTCCTGGCGAATTACATATTGCTGGTAATGGTTTAGCTAGAGGTTATCTCAATCGTCCTAAACTGACTGAAGAGAAGTTCATCCCTAACCCCTTTGTTACAGGGCAAGTCGCTGGGGGAGCTCGCATGTATAAGACTGGAGATCTAGCACGTTGGTTAGATGATGGTAATATTGAGTACATGGGGCGCATCGATACCCAGGTTAAAATTCGGGGTTTCCGTATTGAGACAGGAGAGATTGAGTCGCGCCTTGAAAAGCATCTGGAAGTTAAAGACAGTGCGGTTGTTGCGCAAGGGGACAACGGTCATAAGCGACTGATTGCATATTATGTAGCTAAAGACGATGCAATCAGAGTATCCAACGATGATTTTAGAAGCTGGCTGGAGCAATCTTTGCCTGAATATATGTTACCTGCAGCTTTTGTGCGCTTAGAGGTTATTCCACTGATGCCAAATGGCAAAGTTGATCGGCGCAAGTTAGAGCAGATGGATATCAGTCTGGAATCTGGCCAGGTTTATGTTGCGCCACGTAACAAGCTGGAAGAGAAACTTGTGGCCATCTGGTCTGAAATCTTACAGTTGGCGCCTGAAAAGATAGGCGTGAATGATGACTTCTTTAGCCTGGGTGGACACTCATTATTGGCTGTTTTGCTGGTTTCCAAGCTCAAGAGGGAAGTTGGAATTTCTCTTCCACTGCAGGCTCTTTTTAACTTGAAAACGATTAGTGGCACGGCAGGGTTTATTGAAACTGCTCAGAACCAGTTAGAAGAACCCTTAGAGGAAGCGATCGATGAAGATGAGTTTGTTGCGGGTGCTCTTTGAGGTTGGCGCTGGGAATAGCCGCTACGGAGTATCAGCCCAATTAGTGTAAGTCCTAAAGTGAAGACGCTCATCCAGGATGAGGAAAGTTGAAATTTTATTTTGACTTTCCGTTCTGGAACAAACACACGACGGCCGTATCTGGATTAAGATAAATCAAATAGAGAACGTTTAAATGTCAATTACGACGAAAATCTACAACGAACTGGCAGGATCCCCTTTTATCATTGAGGCTGAAGGGCCACCCGGCGATTTCAGGTTATCCGAGTTAAAAGAATGGAAGCAGGCCAATAACGATTTCTTTAAGGAAAAATTGCTAGTTCATGGCGCAGTATGGCTTCGTAATTTTGGTGTAGATACGGTGGAGCGCTTTGATGAGTCCCTGCAACAGTTTAAGACATCTGGATTGCTGGACTATACCGGGGGGAATTCCCCCAGGACCAAATTATCAACGGGAATTTATACTTCCACTGAATACCCTCCAGAGTACTTCATTTCTTTGCACAATGAGCTTTCCTACACTGACCAATGGCCGGATCATCTGTTTTTCTGTTGTGTTACAGCGCCTGAGCAATATGGGAATACACTGATTGCGGATGGCCGTAAGATCCTGCAGCTACTGGATCCGGAAGTTGTCGAGATGTTCGAACAACGTAAGGTCACCTATATCCGAAACTTGCACGATGGCACTGGTTTTTTTGGCGCGTCCTGGCAGGATACTTTTGAAACTCAGGACAAAGATGAAGTCACAGAATTTTGTAAAAAATCCAATATCGATTTTGAGTGGAAGAAAGACGGAGGCTTAAGAACCATGCAACTGGGCTTAGGCGTCGCAACTCATCCTGTAACCAAAGAAAAGGTCTGGTTCAATCAAGCAGATCAGTTTCATGCTTCCAATCATCCACCTGATTATTATGCAGCCATGGTAGATATGTGCGGAGGGAAACTAGATGAGTTACCACAACACGCTTGCTTTGGCGATGGTAGTGAAATGTCTGATGAGGTATTAGACAGCATTAGAAATGCCTTTAAACAACTGACCGTATATTTTCCGTGGCGGAAAGGAGATGTGTTAATCATAGATAATATGTTAATGGCTCATGGGCGAGCCCCCTATTCCGGAGATCGTAAGATCCTGGTTGCAATGTCCTAAAGTAATGTAGGTTCCGACCCCAGAAAAGAAAATAGCAAAATAGTATAAGGCGAGCCCGGTCTGGCCTGGTTGAATATAACCTGTATAAACACTGAGTAAGATAATAAGAACTTAAGGACTTCAAATTATGCCAATGGTGACGTTTATAAAAAAAATGAATACTCTAGGTATAAAACTGTGGCTTGAAGATGGGCAACTTAAGTTCAAAGCGCCTAAAGGAACCTGGACGGACGAAATCCGTGATGAGCTGATTGCCAATAAGGAAAAGTTGATTGCTTTTTTGCAACAGGCTTCAGGAGAAAGACAGCCTCCCTCCATCCGGCCAGTCAAAAGGGGGAGTTTCGTTGACAGAGTCGCGGATGATGAATCTTCAGATCAATTCCCTCTTAGCTTCGCCCAGGAACGGCTTTGGTTCATTGATCAACTGGATCCCGATAGTGCTACCTACAATATTCCTATTGCTGTCTCCATCCGAAGCGAGGTTGATGGCGATAGAGCACGCCAGACACTCGACATTAGCCAGATTGAACAAGCGTTTAACGTGATTATTACTCGTCATGAGAATTTGCGAACTATCTTTCCCAGTAGTAACGGAAAGGCGCAACAACTGGTTCTTGAAAACGTTTCCTTCATGTTGGAATGCGTTGATCTGAGACACGTTGAATCCGAGGAGGCACGCGATCAGGAATTCCAAAGGCTTTGCCAAATAGAAGCAAGAACTCCCTTTGATTTATCTAAAGGGCCCCTTCTCAGAGTTAAGCTTTGTAAGCTTACCTCCTATGAGCACGTCCTTATACTCAATATACATCACATTATCAGTGATGGCTGGTCTATGGGCGTCATGGTTAAAGAGTTTGTGTCGATAATTGAGGCTTTTCGACAAGGCAAGCAACCACAATTACCACCATTGCCTATTCAGTATCTTGATTACAGCATATGGCAAAGAAAATGGTTAAGTGCGGATCATAACGCGAGCGACTTGAGTTATGTCCAGGCAGGAGAGGAGAACATTCTTCAGCAGCAATTGACTTACTGGAGAGAAAAACTTGATGGTGTGCCTGAGAGCCTCAATCTTGCAACTGACTTTCCAAGACCCGCTGTGCAAAGCTCTTCAGGGGCCAAATATTTATTCAGTTTCGATGGTCAACTTACTAAGCAGTTAAAAAGCATCGCAGAACAAGAGGGATGCACGTTGTTTATGGTGCTTTTAACTGCCTTTAAGATATTACTCTACCGTTACAGTAATCAGGAAGATATTTGCATAGGTACGCCTGTTGCTAATCGCCACTATGAGGGAACAGAAAGTTTAATCGGCCTTTTTATTAATACACTGGTGTTAAGAAACAAGGTAGACGGGAGTGCTACTTTTTCTTCTCTCCTTTCCAGTGTAAAAAAAACCTGTCTGGAAGCCTTTGAACATCAAGACGTGCCTTTTGAAAAAATTGTAGACTTAGTGCAACCCCACCGAAATGCTGCGATTAGTCCATTATTTCAGGTCATGTTTATCCTACAAAACACTCCTCGGGATGCGCTGGGAAAAGGAGTTAGCGCTTACCCTCTCGATATGCCTATTAGTAAATTCGATATTACTCTTCAGTTTAATGAAACACCCGAAGGGTTAGATGGCTCAATTGAATTTAGGACCACACTGTTCAAACAACAAACTATTGAGCGTCTCGTTGAGAACTTCAGAGCGATAAGCCAGATTATCTCCACTAGGCCTGGGGCTAATATTAGTGAGATAGAGTTTATAAGAGAGGAAGAAAAACAAAAATTACTGAAAGACTACAATTATACTCGAGCTGATTATCCTAGAGAAAAATGTATTCATGAACTGTTTATGGAGCAAGTGGCAGTTCATCCTGATCGAACTGCTGTGGTGTATGAAGATGAATCTTTGAGTTATCAGCAGCTATATGAGAAGAGTCATGCGTTGGCGATTTACCTACAAAGCCTGGGTGTTCAACCGGATAGTCTGGTTGGATTATGTTTAGAAAGGTCGCCGAGTATGATGGTGGGTATACTGGGCATATTGCAAGCTGGAGGTGCGTATGTTCCGCTGGACCCGGAGTACCCAGACGACCGACTGACTTATATGCTGGAAGACAGTCATGTTACTACTGTGCTAACTCAAGAGAAATTCAAGTGGAAGCTGATTTCTTTAGTGTCACAAGATACACAGCTCATTGCGCTAGATGCGCAATGGGTAGAGATTACTGATTGCTCTGCTAATTTGGAAGATCAACAAGTCAAACTGCAGCAGGCGGTTAAACCCGATCACTTGGCTTATGTAATTTATACTTCTGGCTCTACGGGTAAACCTAAAGGTGTGATGGTAGGGCATCAGGCACTTACAAATCGAATTTACTGGATGCAACAGCAGTATCCTCTTAGTATAAAAGATACTGTATTACAGAAAACGCCATTTACTTTTGATGTTTCTGTTTGGGAGTTTTTGTGGCCAATGATGTCGGGAACCTCGGTTGTTTTTGCTAAACCTGGAGGCCATAAAGACGCTCAATATTTGGAGAATCTAATAAATCAAGAAAATATTACTACATTGCATTTTGTGCCGTCCATGTTTCATGTTTATTTGAGTCATGCAGAAACCAATTGTAGTAGCGTTAGACGAATTTTTTGTAGTGGGGAATCGTTAGATAGTCAGGCTGTGTATGATTGCAGAAAAAAATTCCCACAGGCGTTATTGTATAATTTATATGGACCAACAGAAGCGGCAATAGACGTCACAGCATATAATTGTGCGTTGTTAGAGTCTTCAGTGGTTCCCATCGGTACGCCCATATCGAATATTCAGATTTACATCCTGGATCACTATAACAACCCGACCTCATTGGGGGTCCCGGGTGAGCTGCATATAGCGGGTGACGGACTGGCCAGGGGCTATCTCAATCGCCCCGAGCTCACGGCTGAGAAATTTATTCCAAATCCGTTTAATCCAGGCTCTCGCATGTATAAAAGTGGAGACTTAGCCCGTTGGCTGGATGATGGTAATATCGAATACTTAGGGCGAATCGACGCTCAAGTTAAAATTCGGGGTTTCAGGATTGAGCTTGGTGAGATTGAAGCGCAGTTGAATCGTTTTCCTGCGATAAAAGACAGTGTCGTGATAGCTCAGGGTCAGGAAGGTAATAAACAACTCATTGCCTATTATGTGGCGAGGGATACTGATGAAGGCCAGGTTGTCGATCTGGCACACGAAGACTTAAGAGCCCATCTTCAACAAACCTTGCCTGACTTTATGCTGCCAGCAGCCTTTGTGAGTCTTAGTGCAATTCCACTATCCTCTAACGGTAAAGCTGATCGCCGTGCATTAGCAAGTATGGAAGTTAGCCTGGAGTCAAGCCAAGCTTACCTTGCGCCGCGTAATGCGGCTGAAAGAAAATTGGTTGCTATATGGGCTGAAGTACTGGATCTCGAGATAGAGAAGATCGGGATCAGTGATAACTTCTTTGAATTGGGTGGCGATTCTATTAAAACCATTCAGATTGTTGCCAAGGCCATTGAGCAGGGAATTCACTTCGATACCCGCGATATGTTCAATTACCAGAGTATTTCTGAACTGTTACAAAATTGTGAAACCAGTAAATCAAAAGAGATTATAAAGGAAGACGGGATTCTGGTGGGCGATGTAGCGTTAAGTCCCATTCAACAGCACTTCTTTGGACATAGTCATACGGATACCCATTACTATAACCAATCAGTGCTACTTAACCTGAATACCCGCCTTTCAGAGGAAAGCCTCCGAGAAATAGTGGATTTTTTGGCGCGACATCACGACGCTTTGAGACTTCGATTTACCCGAAATGAGCAGAGTTGGCAGCAGCAGTATCTCGGTGAGGATCAGATTTCGACTGATATGCTGGGTATCGCCTGTTTTGAAGTTGAAAGCCGATGTGATGCAACGGTTGTAGAGTATGTTACGGAAGTTTGTGAACAGCTGCAGGCCAGTCTGGATCTGGAAAATGGTCCTTTGATAAGATGGGCGTATTTTACTAGCGACGAAGGTGATCAACTTGCCATTATCATCCATCACCTGATTATTGACGGCGTTTCCTGGCGAATTATGCTGGAAGACTTAAACCTGCTAATCAGCCAGCAGCAAAGTAATCAGACGCTAAAGTTAGCGCAGAAACGCAGCTCTTATCGTAATTGGGTGGATTCACTGGCACTCTGGTACGATACTGAAGAGGGGCAAGAAGATCTTGCATTCTGGATTGCGCAAAGCGAAAAAACAAAGGCAGCGGCTGAAATTTCCGTTAACCCTTTCCTTACTTCCAAAAGCTATTGTCAGCGAGATATTCAGAACACCAATGTGCGTTTGTCCAAAGCGACGACAAAAAAATTGCTAAAACAATGCCATCAAGCTTATGGCACTTACATCAATGATTTATTGCTTACCGCAGTAATTTTGAGTTACTACCAAAGTACAGGTAGCCGGAGCTTGATCATTGATGTGGAAGGGCATGGCCGTGAGCAAATATATCCGGGCGTTGATATCACCAGGACAGTGGGCTGGTTTACCAGCCTATATCCTGTGAGCCTTGCTTTGTCCAATCCGGGTGATATTGGACAAAGCATTAAGGAAGTTAAGTACGCATTGCATGCCATCCCCAATAAAGGTGTAGGGTATCCAATATTCCGTTATATAAATCAGCACCCGGCAAGCGGTAAGATGCCAGAAGGACAGGTGCTATTTAACTTTTTAGGAGATTTTCAGCCAAAGAATACCAAAGCATCCGAACAACATTTTGCTTTTAGCGAAAGCCCCACCGGCGCAAATAGTTCGGGAAACCGGGAAGTCAGCAAACTGGTGACCATAAACGGAATGGTGGTCTTTGATCAACTGTCGTTCAATTTTAGTTATCCTCAAGCCTGGCTAGGAGAGACCATCTCTGAGTGGCAAAACAAGTTTGCCAACATGCTGGAAGCAATAGTTGAGCACTGCGGCGATGCGCCAAGGCTTGGTTATACACCAGACGATTTCCCACTATTAAAAGCCTCGTTAGAGCAGCTCGACGAAATTATGCCTGTGTTGGAGCAACAACAGCAACTGGCGCTGGATAATATCCAGGATATGTATCCATTAACACCTCTTCAGTCCGGCATCCTATTTGAAACATTATTTTCCCAGACAGAAGACAATAAAGGAATGTATCTGACGCAAGTTGCAATTGGTATTAATGGACAAGTGGATACTAAGGTTTTGCAACATGCCTGGCAGTTAATAGTGGACCATTACGATGCCCTTCGGATGCGGGTTGTTATCGATGATGTTGCCAACAGCAATACGCCCTTACAGGTTATTCTCAGGCAGGTAGATGTAGAGATCACCGAGGTGGATTGGACTGATAAAAAAGATTCGGAACTTAAATCTGCTTGTGAACTCTGGATGCAGGAAAGCAAGCGCTCAGGCATCAGATTACAACAGGGGCCATTGATGCGTATGAGTCTTTTCACAGGGCATGAGACCAGTTACTTACTGTTTGAACAACACCATATTATGTTGGATGGCTGGTCTCAGAATATTGTTCTTTCTAATCTGTTTAAGCTCTATCAAGCATTGATTCGTGGGCAGGGTTATCATCTGCCAAAAAGCCCTGCTTATGGTGCCTATGTCCAAACATTACTCAACCGTAACTATGAGGAGGAAACTTTATATTGGAGCAACTATTTAAGCCATTATGAACAAAGAACTCCTTTACCGATGAAGCACCTGTCACCTCAGCAGAGCAGTTTAGCGGAGACTAAGGAAAGGAATTTTTTTGAGACAACCTGTTTTAGCCTATCCAGGGAAGACACGGTTCAGCTTGAGAAGTTCATCAAAAAGCACAGGCTGACCATGAATACAGTCTTGCAATTTATTTGGGGCTTGTTATTGCACCTTCACACCGGCAATAAATCGGTAACTTTTGGCAGTGTTAGCTCGGGGCGCAGTGGCATACTTGATATTAATCACAGTGATCAGATCGTTGGACTGTGTATTAATACCACTCCAACATGCATTCGGTTTGAAGCAGAGCATAGCTTGTTGGCGCAACTGAAGCAGATGCAGCGCAGAGAGTCAGAAAAATTAAGTTATGAAGTTACCCCACTGTCTCATATCCAGGAGTTATTAGGAAGTATTGCCAATGATGACCTTTTCCAAACCCTGTTTGTCTACGAAAATTATCCGGTACAAAAAATCTCTGAAGCGAACAGTCTGGTTAAGGATTTCATTAGTAATGAAGCCCCAAGTTATCCCTTATCGATAGTAGCAGTCTCTCGTGAGACACTGGATATCTCCTTGACCTGGGATAGTTATTACTACCACAAATCTACTATCTGTAGTCTCGCAGAGCAGTTTGAGAGGCTGACAATGCAATTGTTGGCAGCGCCTAATGCATTAATTAAAGACATAAGTTTGTTGACAGCACAGCAAAAGCAAAAGGTTATTGCTGATTTTAATGCCACCCAAGCTCAATATCCTGAGGATAAGTGTATCCATGACCTCTTTATGGAGCAGGTAGCGCGTTATCCGGATAAGACCGCAGTGGTTTTTGAAGACGAATCCATCAGCTATCAGCTGCTTTACGACAGAAGCCACGCGCTCGCGCTATATCTGCAATCTCTGGGTGTGACTCCCGACGCTACGGTAGGAGTGAGTGTTGATAGGTCACTGGAGATGATAGTAGGCATACTGGCGATATTGCTGGCCGGAGGGGCTTATGTGCCGTTGGATCCGGATTATCCTCAGGACCGTCTGACCTACATGCTGGCTGACAGTCAGTCGGCAATAGTGCTGACTCAGGAAGCACTGATACCTAAGCTGACAGAGCTGGTGGCGAAGGACACGCAACTGATAGCGCTGGATAAGCAGTGGCCTGAGATTGAGCAGCGAGCTTCAGATTTTCAGGTCGCAGGCGTGACTTTGGCTCAGGACGTGAATTCAGGTCACCTAGCCTATGTAATTTATACCTCTGGCTCCACCGGCCAACCCAAGGGGGTGATGGTGTGCCATAAGGCGGTCAACCGTCTGGTGAAGAACACTAACTTTATGGCTGTCTCGTCGGAAGATACCTTCTTACAGTTTGCCTCATTGTCCTTTGATGCTGCCACCCTGGAAATCTGGGCGCCCCTGTTAAATGGCGGGAAATTAGTGGTTGCACCTCCTGGCAAGGATGCTGTTAACCGTTTAGGTGAACTGATAGGCCGACATGATGTAACCGTATTATGGTTAACGTCGGGACTTTTCCAATTGCTTGTAAAAGAGAATGTGACGCAGCTGGCCGGTCTCCGGGTGTTACTGTCTGGTGGTGATGTGGTACCGGTGGAAACCGCCAGAGAATTTTTAGAGCACTCTCGAGACAGTATCTTTATTAACGGTTACGGCCCAACAGAAAACACTACATTTACCAGTTGTTATGTGGTATCAGACGGATTAAATGAAGGAATAAGCTCCTTACCCATAGGTTCACCGATTGCCAATACACAGGTTTATATTCTTGACCGGTATCAACAGCCTGTACCAGTGGGAGTGCCCGGGGAGTTGCATATTGCCGGGGACGGTCTGGCTCGGGGCTATCTCAATCAACCGACGCTGACTGCAGAGAAGTTTATTGCTAATCCGTTTACGCCTGGAAGTAAGTTGTATAGAAGTGGGGACTTGGCTCGATGGCAGGAAGACGGAACGATTGAGTACCTGGGCCGTATTGATTCGCAGGTGAAAATTCGTGGCTTCCGTATTGAAATTGGTGAGATTGAGAGTCAGCTGAAACGCCATCCTGACGTCAGGGATTGTGTGATTGTAGCCCAAGGGCCGGAGGCTGAGAGGCAGTTATTGGCCTGTTATGTTGCCAAGGACAGTAAAGAGGGTGAGGTCGTGAAACTAAGTAATGCGCAGCTGACAGAACACCTTCGGAGAAACTTACCTGAGCATATGATACCGGCTTTGTATTTGAGCCTGGCGGCCATTCCATTGACGCCCAATGGTAAGGTCGATCAGCTTAAACTGGCAGCAATGGAAGTGAGTGCTGAGTCGGATGCCGACTACGTTGCACCGCGCAATGAAACCGAACGTCAGCTGGTGGCTATATGGAGTGAGGTATTAAAACTCGACCCGGAAAACGTCGGGGTAAATGACAACTTTTTTGAACTAGGTGGGCAGTCTTTGTCGGCTATTCAGGTGGTTTCGAAAGTTCAAAGCCAACTGGGAATAAAGGTCTCCCTGAAAGCATTGTTTAGCGCTAATACCATAGTTAGAGTGTCTGAAGTTTGTCAGGCTATTAAAGCGCAGCATGAAAAGCTCTCGTTAAAAGCAGAGCTCACTGAAGGTGAATTCGAGGAATTTTCACTGTGACGACTTTTGCATTAATCAATGAATTAAATACCAAAGGAATAGAGCTATGGCATGAGAACGGCGACCTCAAAGTGAAGGCTCCGAAAGGAGCATTAACTGCTGATCTTCGAGAAAAACTTGTTAGCAGTAAGCCTGACATCATTGCGTTTTTACAAGAAATATCTGCAACAGACAGGATGCCGTCAATACAGGCCATTACCAGAGCCGAACCTAACTCTGTTGACTGTAATCACCTACCTCTCAGTTTTTCCCAACAACGCCTTTGGTTTATCGATAACCTGCAGGGTGGTTCACCAGAATACAACATGCCGATGGCGTTTGAGGTGACAGGCCATCTCAATCTGCCCA
>NZ_JACZFR010000046.1 GCF_014904815.1 Microbulbifer taiwanensis | reverse complement strand
GCAAAAGAGCCCAGAGCGGGTCAGAAAATATTTCAAACACGAGAAAATCCGCTATGCAGCGTGAGCGAAATATACTATTGCCGGGTTAATAACATTTTACTGAGCGCCAAAAAAGAGCGATCCGCTGAAGCGGTTCGCGTCCGGCACATCTGCCAGTCGCGGGCCATCGGGTGCAGCCATCGATTCACCAACCAGGCTGCCACGACCCATTGGCAAGCCATATACAAGAAAGCCCGGCAATCGCCGGGCTTACGGGCTCTGGCCTTGCACAGTTTTACTGCAGGGTCGGCAGCCACTTCTGATTGTTGCCGCCGTGATTCCAGTAGAGGATCACACTGTCTCCCGCCGCATCGACGGCATAGCCGTTGCTGGCGCTGGCGCGGAAGGAGCTGTCGGCGTGGCGCTCGAACTGCTGGCTGGCACCACCATCGCAGCGATGCACCTCGATCTGCACGTGATTGCTGTAGGTGCCACCGGGAACCGTCATGCACAGGTCGCCGCCCAGTTTGGTCTTCAGACTTCCGGCGCTCGGGTTCCACAGCCACTGCTGCGCGTCCGAGCCGTTGCAGGCAGCCAGCACCAGGCGGGTACCGGTGACCGCAGCACCACCGTCTACCTCCAGGCACTGCCCCGAGTGCACGCTGCGATACTCGGCCCAGCGGCCGCCGCCACCATCCAGGCGGAATTCCCACTGTTGGTTCCAGCCATCGTGGGAGGACCAGAAACCCACCCAACCACTGCTGTAGGCATCCAGGGAGTGACTGTCGCTGGCGACGGACTTCACCCGCCGGTTGTTGTAGGTCCACTGCTGGCTGCTGCCGCCGTCGCAGGCCTGGATATTGGGATAACCGTTGTTCCAGGGGGTGCCGTTGTGATCCAGGCAGTAGGCGCCGCCGTGTACCCGGTTGGCCAGGGTGCCCCCGGCCTCGCCATAGAGCCAGCGCTGGTCCTGGGACAGGGTCTGGCAACTGTAGTAGCCGACCCAGGCACCGTCGTAGACACCGTCGTCATTGCCGGGAATATCCATACACTGCCCCACGCCGCGATTGAACACGCGGATATAGGGCGGCAGCGGATTCACATATTCGTCATCTGCGTTGGCTTCGGCCCGCTCCCACATCTGCAGATAGGCTTCGGCCGAGTTCATGATCGATTCGTAGATACGGCCTGGGGCCTGTTCGCGGATATCCTGGATATGATCGGCCACCATTCCGTAGTGAGCCATACCATCGACATTCAGGTCGAAGGTGCGGTTGCCCGACTGCTGCCGGTCCACCACCAGGCCAAACTCGGTGGTAAACGGATAGCGCAGTGGATTGGCGGCCACATCGGCGCGGGGCCCTGGCTGGTTGCCTAACCCACTCATATCGGTGGAGAAAGGTACCCCCCTGGCGAAGGGCGCCTGTTCCACCACATCCAGGTAGCGGCCGATACCGCCGGCGACGCTGTGGGCATCCCAGTTGTAGGGGGCGAGTATGCCGCCGAGCCTGGCGACTCGGGCGGAGTTCTCGTGCACCCCGCCATTGGCCCCGCCGTGCATATGGCTGTGCCCGGAGACAAGGCCGGAAAAGCCCCGCGCCTCGGCGATTTCCAGCACCGCTTCGTGGGACTCCTGTGACATATGGTCGACCTCGATGATCATGCCCCTGTCGATCATGCGATTCACCAGGTAGACGCCCAGTTCGGTCAAACCGCGGGTGTTGCACTGGTCGCTGGTCTCGTCGTAATTGGTACTGCCGGTAATGCCCAGCAATACCTCCAGCCCCATAAAGCCGAGATCGTTGGTCATCATCTGGCCCTGGGTATCGTCGTCACAGGCCTCAGTGGAAAAATAGTAATCGGTGGAAATATTGTTGCCGGCATTGATCAGGCCGTTCTCAATACGCGTACCGCCGAACTGGTTGTCAAAACGGTGTATCGGGAACAGTGCCCTCACACCCTTGTCGTAGTACTTCTGCAACTGCGCATCCACATAGGCTTCGGAACAGGCTCCGTCCTTCAGGCCGCAATTGAACAGTTCCGATGCCTCTATCCCCATCACCACCGCCATCTTGCCATCGGCGATCACGGTGCGGGCCTGCTGCGGGGACGTCACCAGGCGAAAGAACCCCTTGCCCGGGCCGCCCTCCTGGGCGTCAATATAGTCCTGGATTTCGTGCAGGCGCTGTATCTGCAGGTCAATACTGGCCATGGTATTGCAGCTGTTACTCCACCCCCAGCTCTGCGGGAGTATCGTCGACTGCAGGTTGCACAGCACTTCGTTTTCCACCAGGTGCGTCACCATCATACGCTGGCCACCCTTGAAGGCGCGCTCCATCCACTTGTAGTAGTAACCCGAGTGCGACAGGCTCTTGTGGTGCGGCCAGAAGGGGAAGTCGGGCCAGCCGCGGGTGTCGTAGCGGTAGTTGATATCGTTGAACCCCATCAGGTTGCCAATCAGGTCCAGCGAACCCCATGAGCCGTGAATATTGGAACTGTCAGCCAGAGCTTTCGTCACCCCGAAGCGGTGCACCGGATAGCCCGCCATCATGGTGCCGCCCATAAATTCGTAGGACGTGATATGCGTGTGCGGATCAACGGAACCGCGCACTGGCACACTGGCGTCGCCTTTCAGCGTATCGAAGTCGCCCGAGATATTGACCTCCACTTCCGGCGCCGCCGTACACCCCTCACGGGGCACAAGACGGAACCACTCCTCGCTGGTATAGAAATGCGGATTGAACAGATCGATAAAATAGATTCCCTGGCTGCTCCAGTTATGGCGCAACCATTTATCCAGCGCGTAACTGGTAAAGCGATACAGATACTCGCCATCCACCGACTTGGCATCCACACGCCAGTCGGAGTGATCACCACTGACCCAACCGGCGGTGATATCAGCCGGGAAGCGCGTATCCAGGTAGTGCCCGGCTTCGTCCCGCGGCATAAAGTGTCCCAAGGCCGAGGGTTTCATATAGAACCTGGCGGCGCTCTCCTTGTCTGTACCCTTGAAGTCAAAACTCCAGCCACCGTTGACAGTCCCGCCACTCTGGTAGCGCCGCATATAGTTGCCGTTATGCGGCGACTGTATGGAATAACAGCCTTGCGCCAGCGCGTGTACGGCGTCTTCCTCCGGGCTCGCCCAGGCATTACCGGCGGAACACACCCATACGCCGACGGCAAATAGGGCATAAAGCGATTTTCTCATTGCTCTCTCCTGTTATTTTTATTGTTTCAATTCCCTATCGGGAATTTTTTTTCGATTTCGCTTCGCGTACTGCCGCCGGCTTTTGGGGCAGAAAAGGAAGCGGTACAATGGTACCGTTGCCCCCGTAGGGAAGCTTTACCATCGAGGGTCAATTCTTTGACGTTTGGGCTCAGCCCGTATTGCTACCCGTACCACTTACGCACTGATCGAATTTTCATGGCTAGCACAATACAGCCAGGCCGGCAGTTATCAGGCGCGCAACAATGAAGTAGTGGATTGTGTCGAGGGAGCGATACAGTATTGATGTTGGCCTGCACCGAGAGGGCTAAACCAAAGTGTTCCCGGAGTGCCGGCGCGGAAAAGCAATAAAGCCTCGGCTGGCGGCTGGCGGCTGGCGGCTGGCGGCTGGCGGCTGGCGGCTGGCGGCTGGCCAAAAACAATAAAAACAGCATTTCTCATAAAAGGTATCGATGCGGTGGACAGTGACTACAAGGCCTCTGTGCTGTACATCAATATTGCCCGGCAGTATGCCCTGAGCCGACGTATCAATGAGCGGGCGCTAAAGCGCGTCCTTCCCAGCCCAAAAAGCGTGGAAGGTGGCAGTCATAAGATTCCGCTGCCCCAGGTATTGGGAGCTTGGCAGGGCGCTGCCGACCTGTGCGCGGACCCTGCGTTTGGACTGCATGCGGGTGGGCACTGCCACCTGTCGGACTATGCGATTTTTTCCCATCTGCTACTGACCTGTCCCAGCTTGAACGAGGCGCTGCAGCTTGTAACCAAGTACCTGCATGTCATGAATGAAGCCTTGACGAACAGGTTTACCGCAGAGGGACGGCTAAGCAATTACGCCCTGGCATGTCAGTCAAGCCACCCCGCATCCTTCCACTTGGTAGAACACCATTTCGCTTCCATCATCCAGCTGGGGCGGCAAATCGTACTGCAGAGAGATCGTGAGGAAATCCGCGGCCACAGAGTCGAGTTTTCTCACTCCCCGGCGGCACCAATACGGGAGTACGAAGAGATTTTTCAATGCGAGGTGAAATTCGAATGCCCTGAAAACCGGCTATCGCTACTCACCGAACTTCTGCAATTTCCCACCCATTCACCTAACAGAGGCCTCCACTCCCACCTGCTGAAACTGGTGAATTCGATCAGCCATACGGGGGCATACCAAAAAAGATTTACCGACAAGGTCTATGCCGCACTCAACGCAAAAGGGCTATGGAATTCCTGGCCAACCCTCAATGAAGTTGCAAACACCATTGGTGTCAGCCCCAGCTCACTGAAACGAAAATTAAAGCAGGAGCAGAATTCCTATAAGGCCATCTGTGACAAGCTGCGTTACCGGAAGGCGAAACATATTCTGACGGTGCTGGGGCGCACTGTGAGTGAAACCGCCCACCAGCTCGGCTTTTCCAGCCCGGCGTCCTTCAGCCGGACATTCAAGCGCTGGAGTGGCCGATCGCCAATAGATTATTTATCGGGAATGAAGCCTGTTGCCAGCGACCAAGAGCCAGACAGCTGATTAGCCAAAAGCCCGGCCCATACTGGAACACTCTATGAATAGCAATCGCCCAATGGAAGGCATTATTCCCGGGAAATTTTCCGGGTATGGCGCGCAAATCGAAGCTGAAAGATGCATGCACTGTAGCGAAAATGGCAGCATCAAAAACGCGAAAGCCCCGATAAATCGGGGCTTTCGCTTGATAGTAGCGGTGAGGGAAGGACTCACGGACATCACTCACCCCATATGAAACCGACACTTTATCCCCGCGCCACAACGCCAGTAAAAAATAATCACCAATTGTATGCACTTTTGTATGTACACGATAGAGCAATTCAGTCTGAACAAAAAACAACCAACTGGTAACAATACACGATCATTGCCCGCGTGACAGCATAACGCTACACTAACTGACCAAAATATAATCAAGGATGATGTGATGGCGTTATCACCGGCAGACCGCCAGAAACGATACCGCGAACGAATGAATGCTGAAGGCGTAAAACGCTACCAAGTCATGGTGCCGCAATCCGTCGCTGAAAAAGTTAACAGACTCACGGTTACTCTCAACTGGAACAAGAGTGAGCTATTCACACGTCTAGTTGAAAGTGAATTTGGAAGGACCTTTCACCGATAATTTTTCGTGAAAAATAAGTAGGAATAAGACCGAATGGGTTCAGTGGAAGATATAAACGCCTACACCTCTATAGAGCTTTCTGACTATGACAGCTGCTTAGGGGAAATTGAGCATGAATACCTGATAAATGGCATTAATGCGAAGATAAGAATGCACTACCTGAAGTTCGACGGAAACGGACAGCCGATGGTAAAAGCACTCGCGAATATGCTCTACAGTTACATTATTGACTACTGTATATCCGCACGAAATCGGTCTGAGCCTCTATCCACAAGACAATCAGCAATTTTAACTAAAGAAGCCAGAAATCTATTCCGCCACCCGGAAATATCCGACGACTCTCCAGACCAGACAGGTGAGGCAGGAGAACTGCTGCTCTACTTTTTGATAGAGGCTATTCTTAAAGCGCCACAAGTCATCTCAAAAATGGAGCTAAAAACAAACCACAAAGATGAAGTAAAAGGCTCTGATGGCGTGCATGCAAGGTTCAATGCAGAAACAGACCTAGTCGACTTCTTCTTTGGCGAATCAAAGTTATACAAAAACGTATCATCGGCGATGGATGAAGCCATAAAAAGCATCGACAGTTTTCATGAGATTGAAATGTATCAGCATGAATTCACAATGGTGACTAAACATTTCAAGTATGCAGACGATAAAACAAAAGAAGCTGTAACATCGTTAATTGTTCATGGTGAGCCCGGAGAAAACGTATGCATAAATCATGCATGCTTAATTGGCTATGATTTCAAAGGCTATGCTGACCTTCCATATGAAAAAGGTGTCGAAGGCATTACCCAAGAGTTTTTGGATCGATTTCTAGCAGATGGCGATAGGCTTACAAGTCTAATCCAAAAACGATTCGATAATTTTGACAGAAAACATCTAAAGTTTGATGTATTCTTTCTCCCCTTCCCTTCTGTAGTTGAATTTCGAAACGCCTTCAATGCGGCTCTTGACTAGGGACAACCAGTTAAAATGCACTCAGAAAGCAATATAGACACTCTAATTAGGAAGTTGGATACAGCCAGTATTTTACGTCAGTTTCCAGAATGCTTCATCTCTGACACGGTGGTATCACTGGATGACAAAGAAATACAAAGCCTAACTGGATACTCTTCGATACTTTCTCTGTCAGACACAGCGGAAGACGTCTCCCTATCATACGAGATCGCCACTAGATTACTTGAATATACAGAGGGAAATTGTAACAAGGTTATTTCAGCGGCTGACATAATTCTGTCGAGAATTGGAAACTTTCCCGGTCGCTCGCTCTTACGTGACCGATACCTAGAGTCAAATCCCGCAACAATCTCTGCGCAATTACGACTCGAATGCTTGGCTCGGGAAGCTGAAAACACTTTCCATCTTGACGAAAAGGACGACAAACGCAGCACCCTTCTGACTGATTTTCAATATAAATTCTTAACTTCACTAAACGAAGAAGGATCCCTTAGCGTTTCCGCACCGACATCCGCTGGAAAATCCTTCGTATTGAACATCGATCTGGTTAGAAAAATTAAATCCTCCACTGGTCAATGTATAGTTTATGTAGTCCCGACTAGGGCATTAATCTCTGAGGTTGCTCACAGGGTACGAACGACTCTACGATCAGAAGGACTTGAAGACGTCATAGTTAGAACGGCTCCTTTCCCTATTGCAAAAGATAAAATTGGGCAAGCCGCTGTATACATCTTCACCCAAGAACGGCTGATGAGCTTTATAAACTCCCAGGAAGGCGAGCCAATCATAACGTCTTTGATCATTGATGAGGCGCATGAAATCCAAAATGGGAAGCGCGGAATAATTCTGCAAAACGCAATAGATATTTCTTTATCTCGATTTGGCGATATCAAAGTACTATTCGCAAGTCCGCTAATTAAGAATCCGGGCTACTTCCTAAATCTTTTTAGTCGAACTTCTAATGGTAAGTATTTCGTAGAACAGATATCTCCCGTTTCACAGAACCTTATTCTTGTTTCTGAAGTTAAGGGGAAACCTAAAAAACTTGACATCTCTATTCTAACTCGAGGCGAAATTGTCCCGGTTTCCACTATCGAAGCGGCGTTTAAGTTTAGAGGTAACGCGACATCACAAAGGGCAAATTTGACTCTATCTATCAGTAATGGAACAGAGTCAGTTATCTCCTTCTCTAACAACCCCTCTCAAGCCGAGAAAGTTGCATGTCGGGTGGCAGAACTATCGACTGAATTTGAGCCGAATGATGAAGCGATATCATTCGCAGAGTTTGTAAGGCGTGAAATTCACCCGGATTATCCCCTAGCAGATTGTGTGCTTAAAGGGGTTGCCTTTCACTATGGCAACATGCCGTCTTTGGTCCGATCAGGGGTTGAGAATTTATTTAAAAATGGAAGTATAAAAATAATTTGCTGTACTAGCACGCTTCTACAAGGTGTAAACCTACCCGCAAAACATATAGTGATTGAAAACCCCATGTCAGGCGAATCGCCAATGACAAGGGCTGACTTTTTGAATCTGGCAGGGAGGGCAGGACGATTACTAAAGGAGTTCCATGGAAATATCTGGTGTATAAGACCTAGCGAGTGGAACAGTGAATGCTACAACGGTGATCGTCTACAAGAGATAAATTCAGCTATAAGCACAGTGATGGAAGACGGCGGCTTAGCCATACAGAAGCTGTTAAGCGCCGAGTCTTCTGAGCATACTCCCAATGATGAAGCTGAGGCGGCTTTTGGAAAGATTTTTCACGATTACTTGATCGACCCTCAACTAAGTTTTATCGAAGGCTACAGAAGCGAGGAAAATTCTGCCACTCTTGACGAGACTGTAAATGCAATTAAACAGGTGGAGGTTTCACTACCTATTCAAATTCTTGAGAACAATCAGTCCTTAAGACCAGATCACTTACAAAATCTATTTGAATATTTAAGCAGTCAAGAATCCATTTCAGAATTAACTCCCTTATCGCCTTACACTCAAGGTGCCAAAGCCAGAATGGAGGAGATATTTCTGGTTCTCGCGACTTGTTTTGAATGGAATCTATCAGACCCCTATAGAGGGCTTATAAGTTACCTAGCGTATCGATGGGTTTGGGGTATTCCAATCGGAAAAATTTTAGCTGACCGTGTTGAATACGTTCAATCCATTACGCCCAACTCAAGCATTTCTTCAACCATACGAGGCTGCTTAAGCGTCCTAGAAGAAGCTGTCCGCTTCAGATTAGTAAAGTACTTTTCAGCATATATAGAAATTTTAAAATTCGTTGCTATCGAGCGAGGACTTGAGGAGGAATTTGAAACAATTGAGCCCTACCACATCTATTTAGAGTTTGGCTCATGCAATCGCCATGCGTTAAATCTCATGGCTCTTGGAATCTCTAGATTCACCGCCCTATATATGGAGAGTAAATTTGATTTTGATCAAAATGTTGAGGCAGAGGAATATCTTAAACGCATGTCCGATATGAATATTGACGCCATCAAAATGCCTCCTCTCTGTAAAAAAGAGATAATTGATCTATTACCTTGATTCATCCGTATTATTGTGTCGCCCAAACTGGGACATGCGAAGACCTAAGTAGACATCTCAGCCTTAGGTAAAAAATCAAAAAAATAGCCAAGCGGTTGTTTCCAACGGCTTGGCTATTAGCTCACCCTTTCTCTTTATGCATAACTACGGTTCAGCTAATAAGTCACCCGTTCGCCTAGTTCCGAAGGAACGGCAGATAAGCGTAAGCGTCCGGGCATCACACCTTGTCAGACGGAACCCAGTTATGGGGCAGCAGCTCGCCGATAGCACTGGCACGCTGCATCGGTAAGCGCTGCATGACGTCTCTCAGATACGCATAGGGATCGTGACCATTCAGCTCGGCTGACTGGATCAGACTCATGATCGCTGCTGCACGCTGGCCACTGCGCATGCTGCCGGCGAACAGCCAGTTACTGCGCCCCAAAGCCCACGGTCGGATCTGGTTTTCCACATGGTTGTTGTCGATGGGCACCGCGCCGTCGTCACAGTAGCGCGTCAGCGCTTGCCAGCGTTTTAGGCTGTAATCGATAGCTTTGGCCGTTGCCGATCCATTGGGCACCTTTTGTCGGTGCGTTATCAACCACTGGTGGAGACTGTCCAGTAACGGTTTTGATCGCTGCTCGCGGAGCTGCTTTCTCGCCTCTACGGTGAGCTCTTTGGCTTCCCTCTCAACATCGTAGAGCTGCTGGATGAGCTGCAGGGCCTGCTCAGCAATCTGGCTTTTGTTTGCTGTATAGAGGTCGTAGAACTTCCGGCGTGCATGGGCCATGCAGCCGATCTCGGTGATGCCCTTGTTGAATCTTGTAATTACGGGTCTACCACAACGCCACCTACAATCATTCATCGATTGGGCGGAGGCATTAGAACTCACAAGGGATCAATTATTGGTAGCCTTGATGGTCAACTCTGGGCTTATCGAGGGAGGTCTAGACGCCTTCCTCCCCGATCGGAAGGCACAAGCTGAATGGCTTCACTTTTATCTTTAGTGCCAAGTGACCGCCATAGGGTCGACTTTGCATTGGAGCTATTTTGCCTTATGCGCTTCGGAATTCGAACTTGGAACACATAGGTTCCGACCCGGTTGGTCGTCAGGTAGGAAGGGGTACTTTTGGAGGGTTTCGCCATTATGTATGCACTGTGGCGAAGATGGCGGTATTAAAAACGCGAAAGCCCCGATAAATCGGGGCTTTCGCTTAATAGTGGCGGTGAGGGAGGGATTCGAACCCTCGATGCCTTGCGACATACACACTTTCCAGGCGTGCTCCTTCGACCACTCGGACACCTCACCGCAAATTGTTAGCTAAATCAGAGACATAGCCCCGTTCAGCGAGCGCGCACTTTACAGAAACGGGGGCCCCAGTGCAACCCTTATCGAGTATTCCATTCGGTAAAGTAGTCCGCCACCTCCAGTTCCGGGGCCTGGCGCGGGGGTTTCTGGGGGGTGCCGCAATAGATGAAGCCGTCGAGGCGCTCGTTGTCGGCGAGGCCCAGCTCGCCTGCCACCAGTGGGCTGTAAGCCAGAGCGCCGGTACGCCAGTATGCGCCCACGCCCTCGGCGTAGGCGGCGGTCAGCATGGCCTGGACGGCGCCGGCGGTGGACATATGCTGCTCGAGATGAGGCACTTTGGGGTGTTCCTGCAAGCGGGTGATGGCCACGACGATCAGGGGGGCACGCAGGGGCATGGCCAGGGTCCGCTCCCGCTGGGCATCGCTCAATGAACCGCCCTCCGCCTGTTCGGCGGCGCGCAGGAATATCTCGCCCAGGCGGTTGCGCGCCTCACCTTCAATGGTCAGGAAGCGCCAGGGGCGCAGGCAACCGTGGTCGGCCGCACGCAGGGCCGCCCTGAAGATGCCCCGCCGCTGCTCATGACTCGGCGCCGGCTCGGTCAGCAGGCCGGTTGAAACTCGGTTGTGCAGGGCAGTCAGGGCATCCATGGCGCTCTCCAGTCAATATATTAGTCGGCGAATTCTACCTCAGACGCTCTCCAGGGCCCACGGGAAGTCCGTAGTTTGCGTCACATCACAGACATTTCGCATTATGCGCCATCTCGGAGTACACTTCGGTTCCATCTGTCTATCGCGGCGATACCATCTCCATAAGAGCGGGCCAGAAACCGCTGAATTGCCGCCTCGCTAATTGCACAATTTCTGCTCAAACCGGATAAAAAGATAAGCACAAATGCAGGACCAGCCTGAGGAGAACACCGGGCGTAACGTCGACCCCCGTTACCCGCTCTACTTCCGCACCCTGATTTGCTTTGCCGCCGCGGGCACCCTGGTGAACGCCGTCAGTTGGTCCTCGCCGTGGAACCTGGACAAGATATTGCCCCTCGGCATGGCAGCACTGCTGCTGGTCTACACTGCGGTCGCCTACCAGATAAGCCGCAAGGCCAGTGCAGAGAGTGCCGCTAATGTGCGGCGCTGGCTGTCATTCAGTGATGCCATACTGATCGGTGTTTCCCTCGCCCTGGCAAATTTCAGCCTGTTGCCGTCGCTGCTGTTCGTCACCATGGTACAGTTCAACGCTCTGACCGAGGGCGGCGGTCGCCGCTGGTTCGAACACAATACCGGCCTGCTGCTGGGCGTCGGCGGCGGCTACCTGATTCACGAACCCGCAATGGTGGTGAATGCAGACCTGACCATCAGCGCCGCCAGCCTGATCGGGGTATTCACCTATTTCTGCGCCTGGGCCTTCTACACCCACAAGCAGATAGCCCACCTCAAGGACACCAACCGCGCGCTCACTTCCGATCAGCATGTGAGCAAGATGCGCACCTACAAGCTGTCCAAGTACCTGCCCCAGCGCCTGTGGCGCGCGGTGACTACCGGGCGAGAAAGCGAGTTGGTAACGGAGCGCAAGCTGCTCACGGTATTTTTCTCCGATATCAAGGATTTCAGCCAGTTGACCGAAGAGCTGGAAGCCGAGACGTTCACCCAATTGCTCAACAGCTACCTGTCGGAGATGGCCCGCATCGCCGGCCAGTACGGTGGCACCATCGACAAGTTCATCGGCGACGCGGTAATGGTGGTGTTCGGCGATGACGACAGCAAGGGCCCCAAGTCCGACGCCCTGCGCTGCGTGGCCATGGCCCTGGCGATGCGCAAGCGGGTGCGCGAAATGAAGCAGGAGTGGTATAACAAGGGCATAGCGCGGCCGCTGCAGGTGCGCATGGGCATCAACACCGGCTACTGTACCGTAGGTATCTTCGGCACCGCCAACTACCAGTCCTACACGGTAATGGGTACCCATGTGAACCTGGCGGCACGCCTGGAGGGCGCAGCCCAGCCGGGGGAAATCCTGATCAGCCACGAGACCTGGGCCATGATCAAGCACTCGGTCATGTGCCGCGACAAAGGTCATATCACGGTCAAGGGCTTCAGCGCACCGGTAAAAGTCTACCAGGTCACCGACTTGCGCAAGAACCTAGGCGGCCAGCAGAGCTACCTCGAGGACCACGCTCCCGGCTTCTCGATGCACCTGGATCTGGACAAGATCCGCAATTATGACAAGGACAAAGTCTTGCAGTCGCTGGAGAAGGCGGCGTCGACGCTGAAGAGCAAAGTCATTATTTAAGCAATACGAGTAAGGTACACCCTGCTTACAAAATCCCGCTCCCGGACATCTCACTACTGACGACCTCGACGTATTCCCGGATTACGCTCTCCCGCGGATAGCGGATCTCCTCACCGGTATGGCTGATCAGGTAGGTGTTTGATTGCGCGAACCAGAGTAACTGCTCATTCCTGCCATCGTAGAGTTTTGTCTCGACGACGGCGACCTGGGAGGCCGGTGTGTCCCGCTCCACTTTTTTCAGCTCGACCACCCGCGCCACCAGTACCGTATCGAAACCCTGCGCCCTGACCAGGGCAGCCACGGCGCGCTTTTCCGGTACCGGGGCGCCGGGCATCAGTTGGCTCCACGCCTGGGCATCCATCCCGAGTCGGCGCAGCTGCAGGACCCATGCATTTTCCGCACGAACGCCCGCTTCCGACGCCGGGTTGAAGGGAATGGCCAGCACCAGTGTTTTTCCCATAGTGATCGGCGCCCTGTCTCGGTCGCTCCAGACATGGGTGACAACGGTGCTCGGGCTGGCGCAGGCGGCCAGCAACAGGCAGGCGCCGAGGATCAGCCAGGCCGGAAGCCGCAGTTCAACGCTGTTCACAATGCACTCCGTGTTTAAAAGGAAAAGCGACTGCTAATCTGGGTGCGGAAATCCGTCCCCGTATCGCCATCCTTATCCTCCCGCGTGCCGTACAGGAATTCGATGCCGAGCAACCACTGTGGAAACGGCGTCCAGACCAGGTTGGCGCTGCTGTATTGGGTTTCCCGGAAGGCGTCCGGCAACTGGATATCCAGGTTGTCCTGCCAGACGTTGCCGTAGGAGACGACACTGTAGAGCCTGGGGCTCCACCAGTGCTGGTAGCCGACCAGCCAGGCCAACGTTTCGATCGCTTCCAATTCATTATTTTCCACATCGTAGATGGCATCCGGCGGGCCGTCATTCAGAACACCGCCAAAACCGTCGCCGCCGGTCACTGAGAAGGTGGCAAAATCCTGTTTCAGGTTGCCCCGCATATGCACACGGCCGGCAAAACTTGCGGCCCAGCCAAAATCGGAGACGGTCGAATCGGGATCGCCGCTGGCGCGCAGGTCCCGCGCCAGTATGCTGCCCTGCAGGTTGAAATGCTCGCTCTGGGAGTTGAGCACCACGGCGACATCCGGCCAGCGGGATACCGAATCGGCATCTTCGAATACCCGCTCGTCCGGCGCTTCGGCGGCGAGTTTCAGCGTCACCTCCGGGCAGAGCATGCGGGTCCAGCGCAGCAGCGGGTGCCGCGTCCTGAACACCGCATTGGGCCCCTCGAAATCCAGGGTGTTGGGCACCGAGAGAAGATTGGTGTAGGTACTCCAGTCCTGGCCAATCAACAGGTTCCCGCCGAAGAGTATATTGCTCGCTTCACCGTAGGCGTGGCGCAGGCGCAGATCCGGCGAGGCACTGGACGAGCTGCCGAAAGCGTCCATCGAAATAAAAGTCCTGATGCGACGGTTGTGCCAGGGCGTGCGTGTTTCAAACGCCAGTCTACTTGGCTGCACGCTGAAATTCGTCTCGCCATTGGCGCCCTCCGCGGCGGTAGCATCGCGGGTGACAATAGCGCTGGTCACGAACTCGCCCGGAGTGCCTATCGCATCTGTGTCGTGGATGGCGTTCAGTTCGGCAAACCCGCTGATCCTGATGCGGGTATGGCTGCCCAGCAATGGGATGGAGCCGGGCCAGTCGGTATCTGCGTCGGCGATGGCCTCCGCCAGGCCGGGATAGCTGACGTGGGGTTCGGTGTCCTCGGCAATTGATGACGCCGTGGCCTGCAGCGCATACGCCAGCACAGGGATAACAGCAAATTGTCGTGCCTTGGAAACCATGCGCCGAATTTCCGCTGTAAATGCCGGAAGGGGTGGAGGAACCAGACCACAAGGTTAGCTGATTAATCGGCAGCCCGGTTTGAGCCGAGAAACTCCAGCGCGCGCTCCTCGAGCCAGGGGTAGAAAGGATTCCAGCGCAGGCGCAGTTGCGTCGAGGCGCTGATCACTACGGCACCGCGCTCGCCGCGCAGCGCCAGGTTACCCAGCTGGATACCCGGGCCCGGGCCGGAAGGATCGCCGCCATAGACGCTATCGTCCGGCGGGAAAGGCAGTGCGACATGGGACAGGGAGTAGACACCGCGCGGCCACGACAGGTTGAGCGCCGTTCTGCTGGCAGCGCGCTGGTTCGCCGGCCAGCGAACGGCTGTGGCGCCGGATGAAAGACTGTCGGCATTGGTCACCAATGTCAGCGCGAAATTGCGTTGCGCCGCCTGGCGAAAGGCGGCAATCATCGGGTCCGGGTTCCAGGTAAGGAACTGCTCAATTTTGACCTGGCGGTTGATATCGAACAGCACCAGCTCGTGGCCCCCGACCGGCAGGAGGTTGAACAGGTCCCGGACCACCGCCGTCGCCTCCACGGTGGCATCGACCACGGAGGAAAATGACAGTATCGGCGGCATGCGATCCAGGCGCTCTTGCGCCGCCAGTTTGCGGGTGCGGCGCTGTATCTCCCGCGTCAGGCGGCGGGTCAGTGCGGCCGCGTTGATCGCGAAGGAGCCGTATTTGAAGGGTTCGTATTCGAGGCGGTGGATGCTGTTCCACTGGAGCTTTTCGATCCCCAGCAGCCGCCCCAGGCGCTCCTGCCAGATGGCCAGTGCCGCCACCGGTGAAACACCGATTTCCGGGGAGATAAGCACCAGGCTCCGCACCGGCGGCAGTTGCGGGTCCTCGATGGCTGCCAGCGCGTAGTGCACAGCCAGGGCGGCGCCGTTGGAATAGCCGACGATATGGATGGGCCGCCCTGCCCCGGATTCCGCCAGGTGGCGCATCGCCAGGCGCACCGCGGCGGCCATATCCTGCCAGCTGACATTCACCAGCCCGGACGGTGCTGTGCCATGGCCTGGAATACGCAGCCCCAGTACCGTGGCACCGGACGCGTGCAGTCGCTCGGCGAGATGGCGCAGGCTGTAGGGGGCATCGGTCAGGCCGTGCAGCAACAACACCATGGAGTTGGGATTTTCCGCCTGCAACAGAAAGCTTCTGTTCCAGTTGGGCGACCAGCGATCGGGATCTGCCAGGCTGCCACGCAGGTAGCGGTTGATACTGTCCCGCCCCGCCGGCCCCGTCTTTTGGTAAATCTCTTTATCGAGTTGTGCAAATAACCGGTCTTCCAGAGCCAGGTATTCCTCGAAGGTCGAGATGGGGGAATCTTCGCTGAATTCCGCGTCCAGATTCGCCGTGTGCCAGAGTTCCAGCTCCGGCAGGCGATGGATATAGAGCGCGAATACGATGACCAGGGTCAGGAGGGCGCCGAGGGCACAGTGCAGCAGGAATCGGGCAATTCGTCGAACCCACATGGCATTCGCGGGCTAGTCGCCCGCCGGTCTTGCCCCCGAGACAATGATGATGCCGATGGATATCAGCTTGACCCCGAAAAGGATACCCAGTGCCCAGTTTCCCGACAGTGGATACTGGGTCCACAGAATTACGCCCAGCAGGATGGACACAAGCCCGCCCAGTATCAACCAGGTTTTGCCGGTTTCCGGTTTGGCACGCCAGCCGGCCAGCAACTCGGCGGCGCCGTCGACAATAAAGTAAATCGCCAGCAGCAGGACCAGTGTGCTGGTGAGCAGCAGCGGGTGGCTGAGCAGTATCACCGCCGCCACTATGGTCAGCAGACCGAGCGCAACACTCACTATACCCCTGGCAAAACTGCCGGCGCGAAAGGCCCAGATCAGGCGCAGTATGCCGCCGACCAGTACCAGGACACCGACCGCCATGGCGATGGAAATCCCGGTAATACCCGGTGCCATCAACGCCAGTGCACCCATGACGATGATCAGGATACCGAGGCTGGTCATCGCCTTGCCGCCGAAACCCGCATCTCTCATACACGCCTCCCGCTGAAGCAGAATCCACTATCGACACCCTCATTAAAGACCATGGCGGCAACAGCGGTCTGTGTTGATTCAATCTCCCGGAGTCACGTCCCTCACTGCATTCCCTTCGTCGAATCGCAATGGCTGGCGGACGGGCTTGTCGCCCAGCTTGCCGAAATCCACCTTTTTCACGTCTACCTTACGAATCGAGCGATCGGAATCGGTATGGTAATAGAGCGCCATATTCTTCATATCCCAGGCCGTGGTGTATTGGGTGCCGCTATAGCGAAGCGGCTCCGTCCCCTTGGGCAGATGATTGGTGGCGACGGCTTCGATGGGGACATTGAAGTTGTCGAGGATGCGGAAGAGTTCGCGCACAGTATCAAAGCCACCCTCGGTCTTGCGTGCCGTCTGCGAGAAGGCGGTGGCGCGGACGAAACGCGACGGCGGCGTAAAGTCCCCGGGGAGCCCGAGCATACCGGAACCCACGCCAATGGGTTTCAGATCGATGTCGGCGACTTTAACGGTCGGCAGGCCCGTGGCCTTCAGGTTGATGTGGTTGCGCAGGTTGGTGATGTGCCAGTCGTAGGCCGGTGAGTTGGTCATGACCCCCAGGGGGGCGTCGTGGATATGCAGGTTACCGCGCACATATTCCACCGCTATCTGCCGCTTGTTGGCATCGGTTACCAGGAAGTGCACTGGCGCGGGCATGCCCAGGACATCCATCGTCACGGGTACCACGCGGATGGATGGCAGCGCCCGGCGCACTTCATCGGTCGTCGCAAACTGCGAGACGATCCACCCCGCCACATCCATCGGGCCGATGGAATTGCCGGCCCTGCCCGGATCGTATTTCTGGTATTCGGCGAAGCCGGGCAGATAGAGTGTCTCGACGACCAGCCTTTTCTCGTTCATGGCATCCATAAAACTGAAAGTATCCAGCACATCGATGCCGACAAAGCCGTATTTTGCCTTCCAGCTGGCACCATCCTTGCCATCTGGCATCCTGTCGACGACGCCCATCGTGTAGCCACGCGGCACGATAACCAGCTGTGGTTGCAGATCAAACTCCGCCCACTCCATGGTACGTCCGATCACGGCTGTGCCATCTGCCCCCTGAAGGGTAATCGTCGTGCAGGCGTGACAAACGGAGAGTCCACACAGCAGGCCGGCCAACAGTGCGGAAACAAATTGCTTTGCCATACAGGGTCACCTTCGATTCCATTCAAACCGGTTGATTTCCCCCTCTGTTTCAGAGGAGCGCACTGGCCAGCAGCCAGCGACGGCACGTCCGTGTGCCGCAGTTCGGTTCGGGACTTCAAACTGTGGGCTCAAGATACGCCCAAAGTGGAAGTGGAAAGCCCCGACCGGTTTCAGTGTAGGCCAGCTGGTTCATGGAGGAGCGAAAGGGGAAGTTTCGGTGTCGGCGCTCCCTCACTGCGACCGGCACGCGCCTGTAACGGGGGCAAAGTGGACTATTGGCGCGCAAATCTGGGCGGCAGTTGCTTGTCGGCTTGTGTGCTGCGCAGCGGGTTGATATCCAGGCCGCCGCGACGGGTGTAGCGCGCGCAGACGGTCAGCGCATCGAAGTCCGCCAGCTGCTGCAGGTCGCAGAAGATGCGCTCGACGCAGTGCTCGTGGAAGTCCTGGTGTTCGCGGAAGGAAATAATGTAAGCGAGCAGCGCCTCGCGCTTGAGTGCGGGGCCCCGGTACTCGATGGAGACCGTGGCCCAGTCCGGCTGGCCGGTAACCGGGCAGTTGCTGCGCAGCAGGTGGCTGTAGAGGGTTTCGCCGACCGGCTCTGCGCCCTCTTCCAGCTCGAGCAGCGCCGCATTTGGCTGGTACTGGCGGGTTTCTATATCCAGCCGGTCGAGACAGAAGCCTTGGGGCTTTGCCACCGCCAGTGCGGCATCCTCCACATCGAACAGGGTCACTGAAACTTGGGCGCCAGCCGCAGCACTCAGGTCTTTGGCCAGTGTCTCGCGCACCGCATCCCGGGACTCGAACTCCGTCTGGTTGAAGGAGTTCAGGTACAGCTTGAACGACTTGGACTCCACCATATGTGGGCTCTCGGCCGGAAAGGTGAATCTGCCCACGGCCACCTGCGGCACGCCCCTGGGGTTCAGCCAAGAGAGCTCGAATCCCCACCAATCGTCTCCGCCAAAAAACGGCAGCTTTTTGCCCGCGAGTCCCAGGTGAGCGCGGGAAATATCCCGCTCGATCGGGTGCAGCAGCTGGGGATTGTAGGTGGACTCGTAGCGGGTTTCCTTGCCCAGTGGGAGGTTTTGCCAGTCTTTGCGGTTCATAGGATTTATCACACTTGGTGGTAACGCTCCCCTCTCCCGCTTGCGGGAGAGGGGCCGGGGGAGAGGGCCAGGCGACTAGTTTAGTGCCGCAATCGCTTGCCGTGGGTCATCAGGTGCATACCCCAGGCAAACAGCAGCGCGATAAACCCCAGCACGCCGACGAAAGCCCAGACCACATTGATATCGGAGACACCCAGCACGCCGTAACGGAAGGCATTCACCATATAGAGTACCGGATTCAACTTGGACAACCCCTGCCAGAAGGGTGACAGCAGGCCAATCGAGTAAAAGACACCGCCCAGGTATGTGAGCGGCGTCAGAATAAAGGTCGGGATAATCGAGATATCGTCGAAGCTGTTGGCATAGATCGCATTGATAAAACCCGCCAGGGAGAAAAGCACCGCCGTCAGGAAGACGATGGCGATGGTAATCGCCAGGTGCTCGACGCTGAGTGCGGTAAAGAAGAGCGCGATCAGCGTGACGACGAAACCGACAATCAGGCCGCGGCTCACACCGCCCAGCACATAGCCGGCCATGATCACCCAGTTGGGCGTGGGCGAGACCAGCAGCTCTTCCACATTGCGCTGGAACTTGGCGCTGTAGAAAGAAGAGGCGACATTGGCGTAGGAATTGGTGATCACCGCCATCATGATCAGGCCCGGCACCACGAACTCCATATAGGAAAAGCCGCCCATTTCGCCGATACGACTGCCGATCAGGGAGCCGAAGATCACGAAATAGAGCGACATGGTGATCACCGGCGGTACCAGCGTCTGCGGCCAGATACGGGTAAAACGCCGCACTTCGCGCCGCAGTATGGTGGAGAAGGAAGTCCAGATCGCGTTGGAGTTCACTATTTTGTCTCCTCCTGTTTTTCCTCTGCCAGCAGGGAGACAAACAGCTCCTCCAGGCGGTTGGCGCGATTGCGCATACTGGTGATGGTCACGTCCTGCTCGCCCAATGCGGTAAAGACTTCTGTCAGCGACTGGCCCTTCTCTACGGTGACTTCCAGACTGTGATCGTCAATCAGCCTGCCTTCAAAACCCTGCAGCTTCGGGCATTCATCGAGCGCTTCGCGCGTGTCGAGAATAAAGGTCTCCCGGTTCAGGGTTTTCAGCAGGGACTTGATCGAGGTGTTCTCGACGATTTCACCCTTATCGATGATGGCAATATTGCGACACAGGCTCTCCGCCTCCTCCAGGTAGTGGGTGGTGAGGATGATGGTGGTGCCCTGGGAATTGATCTCCTGCAGGAAGGTCCACATGGAGCGACGCAGTTCGATATCCACGCCGGCGGTGGGCTCGTCGAGAATCAGCAACTTCGGCTCGTGGATCAGTGCGCGGGCGATCATCAGGCGACGCTTCATGCCGCCGGACAGCATGCGCGCCTGGGTGCTGCGCTTGTCCCACAGGCCCAGCTGTTTCAGGTATTTCTCCGTGCGCTCCTCCGCGAGCGAGCGCGGCATGCCGTAGAAACCGCCCTGGGTGCAGACGATGTCGTAGACCTTCTCAAACTGGCTGAAATTGAATTCCTGCGGCACCACGCCCAGCATCTGCTTGGCCGCCGGGAAGTCTTTATCGATATCGATACCGAAGATGGACACACTGCCGCCGGTCTTGCGCACCAGCGAGCAGATGATGCCGATGGTGGTGGACTTGCCGGCACCGTTCGGGCCCAGCAGGGCAAAAAAGTCCCCCGGCTGCACCTCGAAGCTGATGCCTTTCAGGGCCTGAAAGCCGTTATCGTAGGTTTTCTGGAGATTGCGGATGGAGAGCGCGGCGGTCATTACTGCCTCCGATGAATTTGAGGGCGCTATTCAACGCGCTTGGGCGGATTATTTCAACCGGACGGAGTGTGGGGGAAATCTGCAGCCCGTAATCTCGTCTATATCGGTCGCAGCCATGGGCGGATGGCCACCCCGCCGACTCCACAGTCTCTGCTCGTCATTCCGGCGCAGGCCGGAAACTAAGTGCCACAGGACTGGATACCGGCCTGCGCCGGTATGACGACCAATGAAAGGGCGTGCGCGGGGGGTTACGATTCCGAAAAATAAAAAAGCCGCTCGATGGAGCGGCTTTTTTATTTGGAGCGGGAAACCGGGTTCGAACCGGCGACCTCAACCTTGGCAAGGTTGCGCTCTACCAACTGAGCTATTCCCGCAAACCTATTGTCGGGGCTACCTGAGCAGCCCCTCGAATATGGCATCCCCAAGGGGAGTCGAACCCCTGTTACCGCCGTGAAAGGGCGGTGTCCTAGGCCTCTAGACGATGGGGACAGAAAACTTGCACTTGGCCCCTCGATTGGAAACCGGGGAAGCCAATGCTGCCACACTGCCGGTGGCATCGCCACTGAAAAATTCAGGGGCATCTCTCTATAGTGCTATCTAGGCGTCACTCTACAGAGAGTAGAAAATCTGGAGCGGGAAACCGGGTTCGAACCGGCGACCTCAACCTTGGCAAGGTTGCGCTCTACCAACTGAGCTATTCCCGCAATGGCGTCCCCTAGGGGAGTCGAACCCCTGTTACCGCCGTGAAAGGGCGGTGTCCTAGGCCTCTAGACGAAGGGGACCCCGGACTTACTTCTTTTCGCCCTGAAACCTTGAAGACTGTCGCCTTAAAGATCAGCACTGCGTCAGAAGTGGGGCGCATTCTATGGAGCACCCGGGGACCTGTCAACACCCCTATGCGAACTTTCTTTGTATTTTTTTCTTTTATACTCAGGCACTTACCGAATCTGCAAGATTGCGGCAGTCACGCCCTACTCCACCTCTGCTGCGCGGGCCTGGAGTTCGCTGAGGAAGCTGCGTATTCGCTTGGCGTTGGCGCCCAGGTCGCTGATACCGACGCGGGAGCTGGAGCGGATATCCACCCGTGACCCGCCGTTCTCGGCCCGTACCCGCACCACTATGTCGTCGCTGAAACCGAGCAGCGGCGTCCGGTCAACGGCCTCCAGGTGACCGCGCTGTGGATCCAGGGCCACCAGTCGCCAGCCCAGCTCCTCGGCCACGTCCGCCGCCACCTCGGTGGCCCGCACCACCGGCATTTCCAGTTGCAGCGGCATGATATCTGAATAGATATCCGCCTCCCGCTGCAGCTTCGCCACCTCTTCACCGGCGTATTCCAGGCTGTTGTCATCCGCACTACGCAGGGACAGAGCCGCCCGGTACTGGGGCGGGTCCTTCATATCGGTGCTGATATCGTGAATCCGGGGCACGTCGAAATTGCTCTTGCCCACGGTCAGCAGCGGCACCGCCACCGGCAGCAGGCCCAGCACCACGGCCCAGAGGGTGTTGTGGCGGCTCTGCGGATGCCTTTTCACCAGCCCCCAGATAAACACCAGCATACTGACCAGGGCCACACCCAGCGCCGCCAGCCCGGCATATTTGAATATCTGGAATACCGGCTGGAAGTGCACCAGCTCCAGCCGCAGCGCCAGGCCGGCGAAGAATATGGCTGCCAGCAGCAGCCACTGGAGCCGCAGCAGCCAGCGGCTCCAATGGCTGAATCTCTCCGGATCTCTCACTTGTCCTCTCCCCCGGCATCCGTATCCAGTTTGATCGACAGTGAATTCACACAGTAACGCAATCCCGTTTCGGTGGGGCCGTCGGGGAAAACATGCCCCAGGTGACAGCCGCAGTTAGCACAGACTATCTCGGTGCGCTGCATGCCCAGGCTGTTATCCGGAACCTCCCCGACTGCGCCCTCCTTCGCCTCGGTGTCAAAACTGGGCCAGCCGCAGTGGGCCTCGAACTTGGCGCCCGAATTGAACAGCACCTCGCCGCAGCAGCGGCAGCGGTAGAGCCCGTCCTCGAAGACATTCCAGTACTCGCCGGTAAAGGGCCGCTCGGTACCCGCCTCGCGGCAAACGTGAAATTCTTCCGGAGTCAGCCTGTCGCGCCAGTAGTTATCGTCTTTTTCTTTTGACATACTCTTCCCTCTGTCAACACCATGCTGTAGGAGCGCTCCTACAAGAAGTGCCCCAGGATCACCACCATGAAGGACATTCTCAAGTCGGAAAAGCTGCACGGCGTCTGCTACGAAATCCGCGGCCCGGTGATGGATCAGGCCTACCGTATGGAGGAGGAAGGCCACCGCATCCTCAAACTCAATATAGGTAACCCGGCTCCTTTCGGTTTCGACGCCCCGGACGAGATAATCCAGGATGTGATCCACAACCTGTCCGGCGCCCAGGGCTATGTGGAATCCAAGGGCCTGTTCGCCGCGCGCAAGGCCATTATGCAGGAGAGCCAGACCCTCGGCATCGAGGGGGTGGATATAGACGATATCTACCTCGGCAACGGTGTCTCCGAGCTGATCTCCATGGCCACCCAGGCGCTGCTGAATGACGGTGACGAGCTGCTGTTGCCGATGCCCAATTACCCGCTGTGGATGGCCGCCGCCAACCTGACCGGGGCCCACCCGGTGCTCTACCGCTGCGACGAGGGGGCCGGCTGGCTGCCGGATATCGAGGATATCAAGGCCAAGATTACCCCGCGCACCCGCGGTATTGTGGTCATCAACCCCAACAACCCCACCGGCGCCGTCTACCCGCGCGCTTTGCTGGAGCAAATTGTAGAAGTTGCCCGCAGCCACGGCCTGGTGATTTTCGCCGACGAGATCTACAGCAAAATCCTCTACGACGACGCCGAATTCACCCCCATGGCCAAGCTGGCCGGGGACGTGCTCTGCCTGAGCTTCAACGGCCTGTCCAAGTCCTATCGCCTGGCGGGCTTCCGCTCCGGCTGGATGATCGTCAGCGGCGCCAAGGAGCGCGCCAGGGGCTTTATCGAGGGCATGGATATCCTGTCGTCGATGCGACTGTGCGGCAATGTGCCGGCAATGTTCGCGGTGCAGACGGCACTGGGCGGCTACCAGAGTATCAATGACCTGGTGCTGCCCGGCGGGCGCCTGCGCCAGCAGCGGGACCTGGCCCACAGGATGCTGAACGATATTCCCGGGGTCAGCTGCGTCAAACCCAGGGGCGCCATCTACCTTTTCCCGAAACTGTGCCTCGATCACCACAGGATCGACAACGACGAGCGCCTGGTTCTGGAATTCCTGCGCCAGGAAAAAATCCTGCTGGTGCAGGGCAGCGCCTTCCACTGGGATGCCCCGGACCACCTGCGCATCGTCTTCCTGCCCCGCGCCGACGACCTCTCCCACGCGATTGAACGGCTGGGCGTTTTCCTGGACCGCTATACAAAATAATGCTCGACGACCTGCATATACACGATTTCTACCGCGACGCCGGCAGGACACTGCTGGCGCTGTTCAACCAGTTCCCGGCACCGGCCACCGTCTATGTGGAGGATATCGCCGGACCCGACACCCCGGACGAGTTCGGCCTGCACTCGCCGCGCCACCTGGCCTGCCTGGGCGCCATGTCGTGGCTGAAGCAGAGTGGTTATATCCACTTCACCCAACTGGTGCGCCAGGAGGCGGTGGAGGAAGCGGCCTTGAGCCACCGGGGGTTTCTGTTGCTGGTGAATAACAGCGGGGATGGCGAGAGCAATGCACGGCTACTGGATAACACCGTGCGCAACGGCTCCTCGCCGCAGCTGCAGGAATTGATGGAGCGGTTGATGCGGGAGTTTTCCACACTGTAGGGTGCGCCGCGCGCACCATCACGCCGCAATGGTGCGCACGGCGCACCCTACGCAACACAAAAAGCATTGTGGGAGCGGCCTTTCCGCTACCTGCGAAATTTTACGTGCAGCATCTTCAGCGCCGCATCCGGATCATGGTCGGGGAAATCCGGGTTCTGCGGCAGGCGCTCCACCACCTGGTAGCGGCTGTCCGCACTCTCGATCAACTCGCGGAACTGCCCCTCACTGTAGCGCGGCGAGTTGATTACCATCAGCAGGTCCGCCTCGTCCGCCAGGCAGCCGGGCAACAATTGCAGCAGCTTTTCGTAATTGTGGCTGACATCGAAGCTTCCTTTCTGCCGTGTGGGCGGATCCACCACCGCCAGTTGGAAGGGGCCGCGGCGGTCGAAGCGATTGAAGTCCCGCAACGCATCCAACTGCAGGAACTTGATGCCCTTTAACGGCAGCTTATTGAACTCGTGATTCTCGCGGCCGCGGTTCAGCACGCCCCGATTCACATCGATATTCAGGACTTCCAGCTCGCCGGCCGCGCGGGCAATGGCGGAAAAGGCACAGGTAAAGGCGAAGAGGTTTAGCAGTTTCAGGGGTTGCGTGCCGGCGTGGGCCCTGACCCGCTCCTCCAGCCAGCGACGACCGGGTTCTATATCGAGAAAGAAGCCCACATTCTGCCGCTCGAAGGTCAGCGGAAATTTCAGCCCGCCGCGACGCGCCAGCGGCGCCGCCACTGGCTGGCCGCAATGCCACTCCACCGGTGCGCCCTGCCTATAGCGGCGCTGTGCGGCCACGCCCAGGTATCCGAAGGGTTCCGCCAGTTGCCACAACCGCTCGCACAGCACCTCTTCACCCGGGGACTCCTCGAAAAAAGTCACCAGCAGCGCCGGGAAGAAGCTGTCCACGCAGACCTGTTCCAGCCCCGCGTAACAGCGGCCGCGGCCGTGAAACAGGCGCCGGCTGTCCGGACAGTTTTCATCCAGTTTTTTCTCGACCTGCTCCAGCAGGGCACTCCAATCCGTAGACATCTTTTCTCAATCTGTAGGATGGGGAAAGGGGAGCCTGCCCAACCACCGGGGATGGAGGGCGCGCCTCCGCTTGGCCATCC
>NZ_JACZFR010000045.1 GCF_014904815.1 Microbulbifer taiwanensis | reverse complement strand
GGAGGGATGGGCAAACCGCAGCGTCCCTCCCAGCGGGGGTTCATGGGCCCGCAACCCTTTGCCCATCCTACGAATTCGATTCATCACACGCCTCCGTTACTGAGCGGATACAGGATCGCATCCCGGTAACCGGTGATCACGCGAATAAAACCGCTCCACTCCTCGTCCAGCTGCAGATCGCCGCTGTCCACCAGCAGCGGCCGGCCGCCGAGTTCGGTAATTTTGGTCTTGGTGGCGACGACGACCAGGTTGTCGCGCCCCACGGCGCGCAGCACCCCGGGCGAGAACTGCTGGTTGCCGCGGCCGATCAGGTGGCCCTGGCCACCGATGGCGGTGAGGACGATTTTTACCGGGCCACCGTGTGCTTTGATCGCCTGTTCAATCTGCGGCGCATTGACATCCGCGGCGACCAGCTCGCCATCGCGCAGCAGGTCCACGCCCAGCAGCGTGCCCTCGCAGCCTACTTCATTCAGCACTGCCAGGGTGGTGGAGCCGGGGCCGACGATATAGAGGGTGTCCGGATCCAGCTCCTCGACCAGGTCGGCGGCGATATCTGCCACCGCCAGCTCTTCCACCTCGCGCCCGGCATTTTTTACCGCCTGCAGGAAATGGCCCTCCTCCGGTACCAGCAGCTCGCCGTAGTAGCGGGTGCTGACGCGCCCCTCGCGAAAGGACTTCTCGTCGATATCGCGCACTTCGCGCTGGTGCAGGTCCACCAGCTGCCCCGCCATCAGCCGCCGCAGAATTTCACCGGCGGCCCTGGGGGATATCGCAAAACAGGCGGAGTGCATCTTTACCCCGGCAGGTATGCCGAGCACCGGAAAATCGTCACCGAGGGCATTGACGAGATTGCGCGCGGTACCGTCGCCGCCGACAAAAACGATCAGGTCGGAGCCTGCGTCGCGGATCGCCCTGGCCGCGCTTTCGGTATCCGCCGGCGTGGACGGACTGCTTCCGGCCCGGCCGACAACCTCGGTGCGAAACTCGAACGATTTCGCTATGTCCTCACCCATATCACCGGCAAAGCACAGGATTTCCAGTTGCTGCGAAAACGGCTTCAGCGCCTCGAGAGCAATGGCTGCACGCCTGTGGGACTGGGGCTCTATGCCCGCCGCCAGGGCCTGCTCAACTGTCTCCGCACCGTCACTGCCCTTCAGGCCCGCCGGGCCACCGACACCGGCCCAGGGATTGATGATGAGTCCGAGTTTTTTCAGTTGCACGTCGCTCTTCACTCCAGGCCCAATATTTTCAATTGACTGCGCTGCAACTCAGTCAGCACGGCGCCGTCGATACGGTAGTGGGAGAACTCCAGGCGCTCGGGGTAATCGCGGCGCAACTGGTCGAACGCCCTGGCCATCGGCAGCTCGCCTTCTGCGGCCACGCGCAGGCGCTGGTCGTCTTTGCGCGGGTCGTAGATCAGCAGCAGCAGTGCGGCCATTGCAGCGAAACCGGAAGACCCGCCCGGAGGAGCGGCCCGGCGGGGGGCGGCCGGTGGCCGCGATAGATCTCTCCAAGGCAACTGACATTGATCGCGGCCACCGGCGGATGGCCGCCCCACCGCTCCTACAGCGACACCGAGTCCCGATTTATCCAATGCCTCGCGGATCATCCGTGTCCCCGCCAGCTTGCCATCCAGGCTGTAGCCGGCGATATGCGGCGTGCCTATATCCACCAGCTCCAATAATTCGGTATCAATATCCGGCTCGTTTTCCCACACATCCAACACGGTAGTGAATTGCCTGCCCCGGCGCAGCAATTCCAGCAGTGCGCGGTTGTCCACCACGGCACCGCGGCCAGCGCTGATCAGCACGGCGCCGTCCTTTATCCGTGCCAGCTGTTCGGCGCCGAGCATATGCAGGCTTGGATGAGGACCGCCCTTGACCAGCGGCGCATGCAGGCAGATCACATCCTGCTGCAATACCCTGTCGAGATCCGCCGCGTCCGGGTTGTCCGGCAGCCAGGGGTCATAGACGGCACAGGGAATATCCAGGGCGCGCAGCCGCTTCTGCAGCAGGCCGCCGACATTGCCGCAGCCGACAATACCGAAACGACGGCCATTCCAGTCGTGATTCAGCGCCGCCAGAGCACTGAAGACATATTCCACCACCGAATTGGCGTTGCAGCCGGGGGCAGCGCTCCAGTGTATGCCCTGCCTTTCCAACCAGCCGGTATCCAGGTGATCGGTACCGATGGTACAGCTGCCCACAAAGCGCACCGGCGTGCCGGCCAGCAGCGCCTCGTTGACCCGGGTGACGGAGCGCACCAGCAGGATATCCGCATCCCGCAGCTGCTCGCGGGTCATGTCACGCCCGGGCAGGCGCACCAGGGTACCCAGATCGCCGAAGCAGTCTTCCAGCGCGGGGATATTTTCGTCGGCGACGATCGTCAACTCTGCCTTTGTCACACTGTTTCCCTGTTGTCGACGGCCAGTGTCCGCCCGATTTTAGCCTTGAGGCCACCGATGCCGAATTCCTCTGCCAGGGCCTGGGCCACCTCTGCATCGGCGGGCTGCGGTTGCAGCTCGGCCAGCTCGATATTCAGATCTATCTGTTCCTCCAGGCTCGCCAGGCGCTTGGCCAGCTCTATCTGATCCGCGTATTCCTCGAGTCGTGCCGCGATTCCGGCCGCGCCACGCAATTTCAATCCGGCCACCCGCTCGGTTCCCTGCAGCAGAGTTTCGATATCGTCGAATTCCGCCAGCAGCCGCGCGGCCGTCTTGGCGCCTATGCCGGGCACACCGGGAATATCGTCACTGCTGTCACCCACCAGGGCCAGGTAGTCGGCAATCTGGCCCGGGCGCACGCCGAACTTGGCCTGAATCGCGGCAGCATCGGAGTGCTTGTCGGCCGCGAAGTCCCACAGACTGGTGGCGCCGCGCTCGAGCAGCTGACCCAGGTCCTTGTCGCGGCTGACGATAATCGGGCCCTGCTCGCGGCAGAGGCGGGTCAGGGTGGCGAGGATATCGTCCGCCTCGTAGCGCTCGCTGGCGAAACTGGCGATGCCCAGGGCCTCGGCCATCTCCCGGCAGGCGGCCAGCTGGTAGGCCAGGGCCTCGTCCGGCAGGGCGCGACTGCACTTGTAGTCCGGGTAGAGGTCGTTACGGAAACAGCTGCCGAGGGACTCGTCGAAGGCACAGGCGATATGGCGCGGTTGCCTCGCCAGCATATCCAGCAGGAAGTTGGTAAAGCCGTACACCGCCTCGGTGGCGTAGCCGCAGCGGCTGGTCCAGTTGGGCGGCAGGGCGAAGTAGTAGCGGAAGATATAGACGGAGGCGTCTATCAGGTAGGTCGCTTGCCTTGTCACGCCAGCTCCGCCAATCGGTAGAGGGACGGATTCAGCGGGTCCGGGCGCCCGAATTCCAGTGCCAGGGCTAGGGCAAAGGCCCCGGCGCGCTCGTTCACACCCCCGTTACAGTAGTCCTGTACCTGCAGCCAGATGGCGCGCTTGAAGGCGCAGCTGGGCCCCAGGGCACTCTCCAGGTTATCGGCGCTGACCCGGAAGGGCAGACCGCAGGCACGGGCAAAGATCCACTCCAGCGCCTGGGGCTTGACCTCCACCCGCTCGAACTCCACCTGCTGCGCCTCGCTGCGCCCGTCCGGCGCATACCAGTAGCCGTAGTCCGGCAGCTGCCGGCGCGTGGGGCCGGCCACACACCAGTGGGCGGCCTCGTGCAAAGCGCTGGCCGGGTAGTCGCGAGTGAACTCCACCCGGTGGTAGCGCAACGCCTCCCCCACAGGCCTGTAGTAGGGCTCCTCGAAGCCGCCGCACAGGCGGGTATTCAGACCGCCGGGACCGGCAAAGCAACGGTTGAAGACCGCCGCTATACGATCGGACAGGGGTTCTGCCGTCGCGATCTGGGCCTGTTCGAGACTGGATACAGACAAGGAGCTCTCCCGGGGGCGCAAAGGCGGGGACTATATCAATGCCACCGCCGGGAGCAAAGTCATGCAATGCCACCAACGGGATAACCAACTGATCTAAAACGCTGGTTGTATTTCGGCAAATCAGCATATACCTTTAGAGACAGGGACACCGGAAAGGGGCCCCTGCCCTTTGACCGGATTCCCCCAGGGGGGGATAAGCAGTCAAATGCCCTCCTGCCCCAGTCTTCGTTCAGAGATAGGGCACTCGCGGTACGCTACATCTTCTGAATGGAGACGGTATATAACCGGCCCTGCAAGGAGGTGCTCCATGACCGACCACAGTTACACCAACGTGGTTGACCTCTTCACCGGCGAGCCGATCGAAACTTCTGCGAGCAGGCGTTTTATTCGCCTGTCGCCGGAGCTAGACGGCTTGGAAATGCTCTACTCCAACAGCTCCAGCGGCACTGACCTCTACAGCCTGAAAATTCTGTGCTGGGGCCTCAAGGCAAATGGCGAGGTCGTCGGCCTCGTCCCCTGGTTAAACTCCATCGTGGCCTGTCCGGACATCAAGGACCCTTTAGACGGACGCTTTGAGGGCTACTACGACCCGGGCATCGAGGAAATATTCCACGAGCCCCCCATCCACAAAATCGTCGAGTTGGAGACGGCGGCAGAATATTTCGAGTACGAGAGCAGCAAGGCCGAAGAGGTGATGCAGGAGATTCCCGACACCATCGGCACCCACGGGGTGTTTATGGATGCACAGCGGGAGAACCTGACACTCACCGAAGTCGTGAGCTGGCGGCTGTATGCCAGCGGGGAGATTCACGGCATGCTGATCGATCACGACATAGTGGAGACCACACCGGTGCTGCCGGGCGACTTGTGCCTCTACCCGGCGCAGGAGGCTGAGGGCTTCCGCTATTTCTTTCAGCACCATATCGCCAACAAGATCAAATCCGAGGATCCGGAGGCGCTGGCGGCCATTGCGGCGCTGGTGACTTCGCCTTAGGGCCCGGTTGGCAGGCCGTTGACAGAAGCCCTCGGGGCGAACCGCTTGGTTCGCCCCTACCACTCTCGTCATTCCGGCGAAGGCCGGAATCCAGGAGCCTCAGACTGGATACCGGCCTTCGCCGGTATGACGAGGTCAACTAGCGGCCTTTCTGATCCAGTAGATAAACTCGTCCTTCTCCTCGGCGTGCCGAACCAGCTCGTAGCCGAGGAACTGGCAGAACTTGGGCACGTCCCGCTGGGTGGAGGGATCGGTGGCGATCATTTGCAGCACTTCGCCGGGAGCCACCTTGCGCACGGCCGCGTGCAGCATCATGACAGGTTCCGGGCACAGCAGGCCGCGGGCATCGAGACTGTGTTCTGGTTTCATGGGATCTGACTTCATTGCGCCATTTTCCGGGATTTGCTGCCTGTCGTCATCTGCAAGTTTGCCTGACTGGTCGGCCAAATTGCCCCCCTTAGCGTCTATCCTCAATTTGCGCGCCCGCGCTAGAATCCACACAGATCATGGGTTAATCAAGAGCAACAGATGATTTACGTTTTGATTGAACGGGAAATCGCCCCGGACATGCAGAGCACCTACGAGGACGCGGCGCGCAAGATACTGACCCACGCCTACCGCACGGTGGGCTTTGTGGAGGGGCAGACCTATATCGAAAAAGACAATCCGCTGCGCCGCTTCACCCTGTCCAAGTGGCAGTCGGAGCTGCACTGGCAGCACTGGTACACCAGTGAAGACCGCCGCGCGCAGATGTCCCTGCTGGCGCCGGTGCTGCAGAACGAGGAGAAGATTACGATTCTGGAGGCCGCAGGATAAATCCTGCCACCGCATCCACCGCCGCCTGCCAGTGCTGCTCCCGTGTGAAACCGCTGGCGCGGCGCGGCTTGAGATCGTGGTCGCCGTCTTCCAGCCACTCGACGCGAATCGCTTCCGGCAAGCCGTAACCGGCCACTTCCCCGGCGCTACCCAGCGGATCTCGGCTGCCCTGCACTATCAGGGTCGGGCAGGTCAGCGTCAGCAGGTGCCCGGTGCGCAGTTTGTCCGGCTTGCCGCGCGGGTGGAAGGGGTAGCCCAGGCACACCAGCCCCGCCACAAGCTCCCTGTCGAAATATTCCTGGGCCAGCAGGCTCGCCACCCTACCACCCATGGACTTGCCACCGATCGCCAGTGGCAGCTTATCCCCCTCCTTCACAGCCTGGTCGATCCGCTCACGAAAGCAGTCCTGTAATTGCGGCATTCGGTTCGGCGGGCGCCTGCTGCCGCCGCTGCGCCGCTCGGCCATATAGGGGAATTCGAAGCGGATCACCTCTATGCCGCGCGCGCAGAGACCGGCGGCAATAGCCTGCATGAATTCGCTGTCCATGGGCGCGCCGGCACCGTGGGCGAACAGGAAGCGGGCCCTGGGCTGCTCCGGCCGCTCGATCAATACTTCAGGCATCTTTCGGCAGGTCCTCTGCCAGCAGCAGATTGACCGACTCCTCCCCAGGCTCAAACCAGATCACCACCTCGCCGGATTGCAGCTGGCGGCGCAGGCTGGCCACCTTGTCTTCCAGGCTCACCTCGCGCTCGCCGTAATCGGTGCCGTCGCGGGTGGCGTACTCCTCCAGCAGGTTCTGCAGGGTGTCGGGGTCCAGTTGTCGGAATGGGATGATCATCGGTTTTACATCTGACAATGTAGGAGCGGGGGGGGGGGGCCCCCCCCCCCCCCCCCCCCCCCCAACACCAAACTTCTGGTTGTGGGGGGGGG
>NZ_JACZFR010000044.1 GCF_014904815.1 Microbulbifer taiwanensis | reverse complement strand
GGGAGGGGGTTCGCTCTAGGTTCAACAGGAGAGGGGGGGGGGGGGGCGGGGCCCCCCCCCCCCCCCCCGCTCCTACAAACAACTTAAGACTTGGGTTTGCGGAAGCGCAGTGTCATGCGATCGCTCTCGCCGATCGCCAGGTACTTGTCCTTGTCCTCGTCACCGAGACGCAGCACCGGTGGCAGCGTCCAGACGCCCTTCGGGTGTACGGCGGTGTCCTTCGGGTTGGCGTTCACCTCGCTGGCTTCCTCCAGCTCGAAACCCGCCTTCTTGGCCAGCTCGATCACATAGTCCTGGGTGACATAGCCGCTCTTGATCATGTCGTCGCGGCTGGTACCCGGCTTGGCCCGATGCTCGACGACACCCAGCACACCACCCGGCTTGAGTGCGGCAAAAAACTGGTCGAACGCTTTCTGGTCGTTGTCGCCGCGCATCCAGTTGTGCACATTGCGGAAAGTCACCACCGCATCGGCGCTGGCGGCGGGGGCGATTTCACTGCCACTGGCCGGATCGAAGGCGGTCAGTTTCACCTTGCCGTAGCTGTCCTTGTCCGCTGCCAGCTTTTTCTTGAAACCGTCCAGGGATCGCTGGTAGTAGCTGGAGCCGCTGTCTTCGGGGAAGTGCGCCGCGTAGAAAGTACCCTCTTCCTTCAGGTAAGGGGCCAGGATTTCGGTGTACCAGCCACCGCCGGGGGTGATTTCCACCACGGTCATATGCGGCTTTATCCCGAGGAACTCGAGAGTTTCCGCCGGGCGGCGGTACTGGTCGCGCGCGGCATAGGCCTCGGTACGGTGATCCCCCTCGATAACCGATTTGAGGTCAGCGGCCTGAGCGGTGCCGACAAAGGCAGCGGTACAGGCGACTGCCGCCAGCAGTTTTTGGATCTTCATAGTGTCTCCAGTTTGTTATTTCTTATCCAATCGATCTCGCACGCTGTCGATCTTATCCTGTAAGGACTGCTCGCGGTCTGTTCGAGTTCCCAATTTGAGGCTGGTGCTGATGCGCGGTGCGCCCAGTGCGTGGACCCGCTCGTGACAGCGCTTCACCGCCGCCATCACCTCGTCCCACTCACCCTCGACATTGGTGCCGTAGGCGTGCATCCTGTGTTCCAGGCCCGCCTCTTCCAGCACCCGCTGGCACTCCGCTATATATTCCGCAACAGAAACCCCAGACCCTATGGGGATAACACACAAATCCGCGTGCACTTTCATCGACAGCCTCCGCAAATTACCCGGCAATCACACTGGAGATAACGGCTTTACGACCAGCTGATAGAGTTATCAGATACAATGCAGTTTAACTGTCCCCCCTGGAGCAAAGGAATACCCCATGCAACAGCACCTCGTGATTTCCCTGATCAGCGACGACAAGCCCGGCGTAGTGGAGAAACTTTCCGCCGTGGTGGCGGAAAGCGGCGGCAACTGGGAAGACAGCCGCATGGCGCACTTTGCCGGCAAGTTCGCCGGCATCCTGCGGGTCAGCGTGCCGAGTGATGCCTGCCAGGGCCTGAAGGACGCCCTCGCAGCGCTGGCTGGCGAGGGTTTCAAGTTGCAGGTGGAGGAGTCGCTGGCGGTGGCCGCGGGTCCGCAGCAAACGGTGATCCTGAAACTGGTCGGCAACGACCGACCGGGGATCGTGCGCGAGATCTCCCGCGCACTGGCCGCGCGCCAACTCAATATGGAACAGCTGGAAACAGGCTACGACAGCACGCCCTGGAGCGGCGAGCCGCTGTTTACCGCCCAGTGCACCATCAGCGTGGCAGAGGACATGGACCTGGACGGCCTGCGCGACGAGCTGGACGAGATCGCCGACGAGCTGGGCGTGGAGATCGACTGCGAAGAAGCGTCCGCCACGCTATAATCCGCGCCATTATTAGCTGGCTGGCCCGAAGCGAATCACACGAATTCAAGCCTCGGGCGGCCCTGCTACCGGGTGCCGCCTGGCGAGACACGCCGTTAACCCATCCCTGGGAGCTAGTCGGCGAGGCCCCTCTCGCCAACAGTCTCGCAAGGCGGCACCCGGTAGCAGGGCCTTCACTTCCGCCCACTACCCGATCCGGCATAACTTGCAGATTCCATGTTCAAAATTGTCCTCTACCAACCGGAAATCGCCCCCAACACCGGCAATATCATCCGCCTCTGCGCCAATACCGGCGCCGAGTTGCATTTGATCGAGCCACTGGGGTTCGCGATGGATGACAAACGCCTGCGCCGCGCCGGGCTCGACTACAGCGAGTACAGCCGCGTGGTGCGCCATCGGGACTGGCAGGCCTTCGTCGAGGCGGAGCAGCCGGCGCGGGTGCTGGCGCTGTCCACCAAGGGCAGCCGCAGGCACACGGAGATCGACTACCGGCCGGGCGATGCCATCGTCTTCGGCCCCGAGACCCGCGGTCTGCCCGCGGATTTCCTCGAGCAGGTGGGTGCAGAACACACGCTGCGTATCCCGATGCGCCCCGAGTGCCGCAGTATCAACCTGTCCAACGCCGCCGCGGTGGTCATCTATGAAGCCTGGCGCCAGCTGGATTTTGCCGGCGCCCTGACACAATAGCTTTGCAGGATGGACAAAGGAGCGCAGCGACGTGCCCATCAGGCTGCCCGCAGATGGGCAGGCTACGCTTTGCCCATCCTGCGAAAACTGGATTTTGCCAGGACACAGAGACACTAGTTTTATCGATTATGAATGCACCCATCGGTTTGTTTTACGGTTCCAGCACCTGCTACACGGAGATGACCGCGGAGAAGATCCGCGAGCGCATCGGCGCCGACTGGATAGATATTCACAATGTGGCAGACGGCGATATCGCCCTGGCGGAGCAGTACGATTTCCTGATTTTCGGTATTCCCACCTGGGACTACGGCGAATTGCAGGAGGACTGGGAAAACATCTGGGACCAGCTGGCACAGCTGAGTCTGCAGGGCAAAACCGCAGCCCTCTACGGACAAGGGGACCAGGAAGGCTATCCGCAGTGGTACCAGGACGCCCTCGGCTACCTGCACGCGCAACTGCTGGCCTGCGGCGCACGCCTGGTCGGTTACTGGCCGGCGGAGGGTTATGAATTCGAGGAATCCAAGGGATTGACCGACGACGGCTCCCATTTCGTCGGCCTGGCGCTGGACGACGAGAACGAATTCGACCTCAGCGAGGGGCGCCTGGACAAGTGGTGCGCACAGGTAATGCGCGAGTTCGGCTTGCAGCCCTGAGCGAACAGAAAGCAGACCTGAGCGGATAGAAGAGAGCAGTGACCGATAAAAGTCTCCACGCAGATATCGAGTGGCGCGACGACGGCCAACCGCTGTCCCGCGCCTTCGACGACATCTATTTTTCCAGCGTGTCGGGGCTGGAGGAGACCCGCTACGTCTTCCTGCAGCAAAACGCCCTGCCCTCAAGATGGACGGAGCTGGGCGCCGGGGAGAAGTTCACCATCGGCGAAACCGGCTTCGGTACCGGACTCAACTTCCTCGCCGCCTGGGCACTGTGGCAACAGGCGGCGCCCGCCAAGGCGCAGCTGCATTTTATCTCGGTGGAAAAATTCCCACTGCATTCCCAGGACCTGGAGCGGGCGCTGGCACTGTGGCCAGAGCTGCAGCCGTTGGCCGAACAGTTAATAGCCAGGTATCCGCCACTGTTGGCACCGGGCGTACACCGACTGCATTTCGGCCCCGTCAGCCTGACACTGGTAATCGGCGAGGCCAGCGAGGCCTTTCAATCCCTGCGCCTTGAGGACGATAGCCGCGATCGCCTCGTCGACGCCTGGTTTCTGGACGGCTTTGCCCCGGCCAAGAATCCGGCCATGTGGACGCCGGAACTGTTCGAGAATATCGCCGCGCTCAGCCGACCCGGAGCCACCTTTGCGACTTTTACCTGCGCCGGGCTGGTCAAGCGCGGGTTAAAGGATGCCGGTTTCGTACTGAAGAAGGTGCCCGGGTTCGGGCGCAAGCGGGAGATGTTGCGGGGGGAGCTGGAGCGGATTGAGCCCGCACAAGTCACTTCGACACCCTGGCATCTGCCAGAAGGACAGATCTATCGCGGCCATGGGCGGATGGCCGCCCCGCCGCTCCTAGAAGGGTTTGACTCAGCTCCTGTAGGAGCGGCCCATGGCCGCGATCAATCTCGCAAGCAGGTCAAAAAGGTAGCCGTAATAGGCGCCGGAATATCCGGCGCCACCACGGCCCGCGCCCTGGCCGAACGCGGCTTGGACGTTCACGTCTTTGACAAGGGCCCACAGCCAGGCGCCGGCGCCTCCGGCAACGACCAGGGCATCCTCTACGCAAAGCTGTCCCCGAAACCCGGCCCCAACGGCGATTTCAACCTGCACGCACTGATCTTCGCCCTGCGCTTCTATCGTGAGAAATGCGCCGAGGCAGCACATTTCTGCGGCCTGCTGCAGCTGGCGCAGGGCGAAAAGGAGCAGCGGCTGCAGCACCAGATAGGCCAGTGGCTGGAGCGCAACAAGGCGGAAGCACTGGCCCGCGCGGTTAGCGCTGAAGAGGCCAGCGCCATCGCCGGGCTGTCGCTGGATTACGACGGTCTCTATTTTCCACAAGCGGGCTGGCTGCAACCGCAGAAAGTCTGCACAACACTTCTGCAGCACGACAATATCCGGCTGCATTTCGAAACCGAAATCGAAGAACTGACTGCACGGGAGGGCGGCTGGCGACTACATCCCCGCACTGGAAACGGAGACTTTTTTGCCGATGCCGCAATCATCTGCACCGCCAACGGCATCCGCCAGTTCCCGCAGACAGCCGCCCTGCCCCTGCGCCCCATTCGCGGCCAGGTGTCCAGCGTCGCGACCGGTGAACAATCCCAAAAATTGAACACCACCCTCTGTGGCGAGGGCTATATTGCCCCGGCGCATCGCGGGCGCCACAGCTTCGGCGCCACCTTCAAACTCAAGGAAACGGCAACGGAATTGCGCGAAGAGGAGCACCGGGAAAACCTTGAAACACTGGCGGGACTGCTGCCGGAGATTGCCGCGGAATTTTCATCACAGCCCCTCAGTGGCCGCGCCGCCCTGCGCGCGGCGACGCCGGATTATCTGCCGATGGCCGGCCCGGTACCCGATTGGGACTCCCTCGATTCGACCTACGCCGACCTGCGCAAAAACCGCAAATTCCTGATTCCGCAGAGGGCCGATTACCAGTCGCAATTGTACGTGCTCGGCGGTCTCGGCTCGCGGGGCTTTACCTATGCGCCGCTGGCGGCGGAAGTGCTCGCCGCGTGGATCTGCTGGGAAGAGATGCCGGTTTCCAACGAGCTGACCAAGGCGCTGCATCCGGCGCGCTTTGCGATTCGCGATCTGGGTAAGAATCGCAAGAACTAAAAAGCGAGCGCCCCTGTAGGAGTGGCCGGTGGCCGCGATCAGGTTCGGCTACGCAGCCAAGACTTTTCGCGGCCACCGGCCGCTCCTACAAAGTAAGTGCCCTATTACGACCGCGCGGCGGGCGCCAGCAGCGCACCACTGCCGGAACCACAGGCAACAATGGACTTCATCGCCGCTTCCACCGTCACATTCGGCAGTATCTCCACACACTCGGCCGGCACATGGAAGACAAAACCCGACGTCGGCACCGGCGCCGTGGGCACATAGACGGTGAAATCACCATTGGCGTGTTGGGAAGTCACTATCGCGGTAACCGACAGCGGGTTGTCAGCGCCGTGGATGCGCACCCGCGCCACCGGGCCGGACAACACTCCCTCCCCGGCGCCGCCGCCGATAAACTGCAACACCAGGTCCTTGATGGTGTTGTAACCCGGCGCCAGCCGCCCCAACCAATGGTCCACGTGCCGGTGCATCCAGCGACCGACGCTGGTCTTTACCAGCAGGCCGATCAGGAAGCAGCCGCCCAGTATCAGCGCTATCACCGCCAGCTTGGCGAGAGTATCCTTGAAGTCGGTATGCGCCTCCAGCCACACCACGGCCGGCGCCACCAGTTCGCTGATCTGGCCGAACAGCCACTGGAACAACAGGATAAATATGGCGATGGGCAGAACCACCGCCAATCCACCCAGAAGGGTCAAGGTAATAAACGTCTTTACTCTGGTCATAGTTATTTTCTGATGCGCAAATTCTCAATACTGCTGTTGGCCCTGCTCCCATTCGCCGCTCTTGCGGAGGGAATCGCAGCGACACCCTTTTCCGTCCTGGAGGAGCGCAGTCGCCCGGCGGACCACTTTACCCAGGGACTCTACTTCGACGGCCAGCGCTGGTGGGAGAGCAGCGGCCTCTACCGGCGTTCCTGGCTCGCCGAGTATAACGATCCCGCCGCCAATCCCCTAAGGCGCAAGTGGCTGGCTGAGAACCGCTTCGCAGAGGGATTGACGGTGCTCGACGGCAGGCTCTACCTGCTCACTTACAAGGCCGGCGAGCTGCAGGTCTACCGCGCCAGCGACCTGTCGCCCCTGGGCCTGCGCCACTACGCCGGCGAGGGCTGGGGACTGACCAGCGACGGCGAGCAACTGATCATGAGCAACGGCAGCGGCGAGCTGACCTTCCGCGACCCGCAGACATTCGCAGTCAAACGCCGGCTGCAGGTTCGCGGCGGCGCTGAAGACTGGTCGAACCTGAATGAGCTGGAGTTCGCCCAGGGGCTTATCTGGGCCAATATCTGGCAGGACACCCGCATCATCGCCATAGACCCGCAGAGTGGCGAGGTGCGCGGCTTGATCGATGTGGAAGCACTGGTGCCAGCCAGCAGGCACCCGGATGTGGTCGCCAACGGCATTGCCTGGGACCAGGGCAGGAACGGTCTCTGGGTAACAGGGAAATTCTGGCCGAAGCTCTACCTGATCCGGCCGCGGGGATTGGGATTCGAAGAATAAGCGGATTGCTTAGGGTGCGCCATGCGCACCATTAAAGTTCCCGGTGCGCGCGGCGCACCCTACCCGCGGTAGTAATCGATCACCGTCAGCACGCCGCCTCCGCGCACCAGGTCCAGTGCTGCACCACTGATCTCGAGGCGGAAACCGTGGCCACGGCTCTGCAGGCTGACACCCTCCGGGCCGCCGGCGCCGTCGAACAACATCGCATGCCCACCGTCCTCACCGCGCCACTGCACACCCTCGACCTTGCGCATACCCGGCAGTTCCAGGGTCAGGGTATCCAGGTGCTCCGGTAGCGGTTGCAGCTCCACCCGGGCGATTCCGGAGGCGGTTGCGAGCGAGAAGGCGAGCTGATTGGACGGGGACGGCTGCCAGCCGAGATGGGTATCGGCCAGGGCCGACTGCACCAGTGTCTGCGGGGCGGTTGCGGTGCATCCGGCCAGTACCGAAAAGCCCATCGCCAACAGCAGAGGCGTCATTCTGGCAACACCCATAGCCTTATCCTTTGGCAAATTATTGTTCCCTAGCAAATTTGCACTTCCGCCTTCCGTGGCGGTCGTCTACGTCTGTGGTGCCGCGATTATAGACCTGAGAACCCCGTCACAAAACCAAACAGGCGACAAAATTGCGAATTGCTTCTGACTGGCGGACTATGGAATGCGTCAACGCTGTGGCATCGGGTCTCCTTTCAATGGGGCAGCTGGGACGCGATCACGCCGAACGCCAGCAGTACCAGCAGGACACCTGCCAGTCGCTCGATATGCGCGAGCTTGTTGCCGAAGCGGCGCATCAACGCCTGCTGGCTGGCGAGCCACACAACCAGCAGGTCCCAGCCCAGCACCACGCCGACCATCCACAGCGCATAGAGCCCTTGTACAGATTCCGGCGTGCCCTGGCTGTTGAGCACGGCGAACAGGCTGGCATAGAAGAGCCCGTTCTTCGGGTTCAGCAACCCGGAAGCCAGGCCGGCGCCGAAAGCGCCGAGGGGCTGGCCGGGCGCCGGCCCGGTGTCGCCCCCGGTGACAAGCTGCCGGTTTCCGGCGTGGCGGATGAACAACCACCCCATGTAGAGCAGGAAGCCGCAGCCGGCCCACTGCAATACAGCGAAGAGCCCGGTGAGGCCATCCAGCGCCATCAGGCCAAACCAGGCCAGCCCGATAAACAGGGCATTGGCCAGGGTCACGCCTGCACAGACCAGGGCCGCCCGGGCGCGCCCCTGGGCGATGGCGTAGCGCAGTATCAGGAAGAAATCCGGGCCGGGGCTGAGCAGGGCGAGAAAATGCGCTCCGGCCACCAGCAGGAACTGTTGCAACATGACAATTACTCCAAATGTCGGGAGCTGTCAGTGTCGCGCCGCAAGAGATTCGGGTATTGAACAAAAGTGCGCTCAGTTGCGGCGATAGCGGCCGGGCGTGGCCGCCACATGGGCCTTGAACACCCGCTGGAAATGCCCCTGGTCGGCAAATCCCAGGTCCTGGGCCAGGTCGGCCAGCCCAGCCCCCTGGCGCAGTCGCCGGCGGGCCTGCTGCACCCTCTGGTCGAGTAGCCAGGCATGCGGTGTCAGGCCGGTTTCACGGCGAAACTGGCGGATCAGCTGATAACGGCTGATACCGTATTCACGGGCGAGTTCGGGCAATGATGGTGGCGCATCCAGGTTTGCCAGCAGACGCTCCTTGAGCGATTCCAGATCAGGCGCAGGTTCCGGGACACGAGCCAGCGGCAGGCCACTACACCACAGCCGTTGACCCAGAAATTCGATCAGTGCCGCCTCCTTGTCGGCGGCGGGAGCAGCGGAGAACAGCAGCGCGTTGAGCTGGCAGAAGGCCCGGTAGCCAGCGGGATCCCGGCTGACAATGGCCTCGCCCGGCACCTCAAAACCGGGGCCCGTCTCTGCCAGCACCGCGGCCACCCAGGCCTGATCCAGGTGCAGCATCTGGTAGCTCCAGCTAAGCGCCGGCAAAGGGTTACAGGCATGCACCAGGCAGGCCGGCACAGTTACCAGGCTACCGGCCGCCAAAGGCGCCTGCAGGTCGCCGCACTGGAAGTGGCTGCGACCGCCATCCACCGCGCCAATGGAAAGCGTCGGGTGGCTGTGTGGCCGATAGCAGGCCCTGCTGTCGCTGGCCCGGCGGCTTTCGACAAATGGCAGCGCAGGATCTCGCCAGAACTCGGTCACGGCCCGGCACCGATACCGATACCGCCGCCGACACCCTTCCGGCAAGCGCGCCGCAATCCAGCCAGATTTCCGCCACCAATGGCTGTATCGGAAATCAGGCCAAGTGCAATGGCGGCAGGCAAGGCACACATAAGTCTCTCCCGGATGGAATCAGGAGGCAGAGTTTCGCCAATCGCGGCCACAGTGACAATGACAAGACGGTATACTCCGCCCCTATGCAACAGATCCCCCAAGACCCACAGGAAATACTCGAGCACGTCTTCGGCTACACCGAATTCCGCGGCGCCCAGGCGGAGGTGATCGACACACTGATGTCCGACCGCGACGCCCTGGTACTGATGCCCACCGGCGGCGGCAAATCCCTCTGCTACCAGATTCCGGCCCTGGCGCGCCCCGGCTGCGGGGTGGTGATATCGCCGCTGATCGCGCTGATGCAGGACCAGGTGGAGGCCCTGCAGGCCGCAGGAGTGAAGGCCGCCTTCCTGAATTCCTCGCTGCCGTTTGACCAAGTCCAGAACATCGAGGGCGCCCTGCTGCGCGGCGAGCTGGACCTGCTCTACATGGCACCGGAACGACTGTTGCAACCGCGCAGCCTGGACCTGCTGTCCCGGATCCAACTGTCCCTGTTCGCGATCGATGAGGCCCACTGCGTGTCCCAGTGGGGTCACGACTTCCGCGCCGACTACCTGCAGCTGAACTGCCTGCACGAACAGTTCCCGACTGTGCCGCGCATAGCGCTGACCGCCACTGCCGACCAGCGCACCCGCGCCGAGATAGCCCAGCGCCTGGACCTGCAGGCAGCCGAACACTTCGTCAGCAGCTTCGACAGACCCAATATCCAGTACCGCATAGCGCAGAAGGACAACCCGCGCCGCCAGCTGCTGCAGTTCCTGCGCGCCGAGCAGCAGGGCAACGCCGGCGTCGTCTACTGCCTGTCGCGGGCCAAGGTGGAGAGCACCGCCGAGTGGCTGCGCCAGCAGGGTTTCAACGCCCTGCCCTACCACGCCGGGCTGCCGGCCCAGGTGCGCGCCGAGCACCAGCGCCGCTTCCTGCGCGAGGAGGGCGTGATCGTCGTCGCCACCATCGCCTTCGGCATGGGCATCGACAAGCCGGACGTGCGTTTCGTCGCCCACCTGGACCTACCCAAGAGCGTCGAGGCCTACTACCAGGAGACGGGTCGCGCCGGGCGCGACGGCGAGGCCTCCACCGCCCTGCTGCTCTACGGTCTCGAGGATGTGGTCAAGCTGGGACAGATGGCGGACAGCTCGGACGGCAGCGAGGAGCACAAGCGCCAGGAGCGCGCGCGCCTGAATGCCATGCTGGGCCTGTGCGAGATCACCAGCTGCCGGCGCCAGTCGCTGCTGCGCTATTTCGGCGAGGAGCTGGCGGAACCCTGCGGCAACTGCGATACCTGCCTGGAGCCGCCGCAGACCTGGGATGGTACCCAGGCCGCGGCCAAGCTGCTGTCCTGTGTCTATCGCACCGGCCAGCGCTTCGGCGCCGCCCATGTGATCGACGTGCTGCGCGGCTCGGAAAACGAGAAAGTGCGCAAGTTCGGCCACGACAGGGTCACTACCTACGGCATAGGTAAGGACCTGTCCGCCAACGAGTGGCGCGGGGTTGTGCGCCAGCTGGTGGTGCGTGCCTACATAGAGGTGGAGGGTGAATTCCAGAGTCTGCGCCTGACCGAAGCCTGCCGCCCGCTGCTGCGCGGCGAGGAGAGCATCCAGCTGCGCAAGCTGCCGCCAAAGGCAAAATCGAGTCGCGCCGAGGGTCGCAAGAGTGCTGCGCCGGCGGAGCTGCTCCCCGCCGACGAACCGCTCTGGGACGCGCTGCGCGCCTGCCGCAAGCAGCTGGCGGATGCACAGGGCGTGCCGCCCTATGTGGTCTTCCACGATGCAACACTGCGCGGCATGGTCGAGCTCAAACCCCAGAGCCGCGAGCAACTGCTGGCGGTTTCCGGCGTCGGCGACAGCAAGCTGGAGCGGTTCGGGGAGGCGTTCCTGGCGGTTCTGCGGGACTACGAAACCGTCACCTCTGATTAATATAATTAACACCGACCCTCAAAACCCGTCCTGCTGATACCCTACCTCAAATCGATTACTCATTGCTCGTCATACCGGCGCAGGCCGGTATCCAGTTCCTCGGCACCTGGATTAGATGGTGCTCCTGCACCATGCCCTTCGGGCCATTCGCTTCGCGAATGCTCGCTACGGCATCCATGCCTGCGCGGTCCGGCCTGCGCCGGAATGACGAGAAAAACCTTTTGTAGGGGCGAACCTTGTGTTCGCCCTCACCTCTCCGGCTCCACCACGGCCAGGGGCGAACACAAGGTTCACCCCCCGAGGATCCAGCCAATGCCCACCCGAAACAGTAACCGAACAATCATTCAACTATTGTAAATTTTATTAACCACCCCTAGACTCACCTCGATACGACAATAAACCCGATAACAAACCCAACTCTGCATGAGGTGAACCATGGCCGAGATCGACAGCCTCGCCGGTCTGAGCAGCGACGAACTCAACGCCCACTGGATGCCGTTTACCGGTAACCGCCAATTCAAGGCCGACCCGCGCCTGTTTGTCAGCGCCGAGGGCATGCACTACACGACCGCCGACGGCCGCTCGGTGCTGGACGGCTTCTCCGGCCTCTGGTGCAGCAACCTGGGCCACGGCCGCAGGGAAATCGCCGACGCGGTGGCGCAGCAGCTGACCAGCCTGGACTACTCCCCGGCCTTCCAGTTCGGCCACCCGTTGTCGTTCAAACTGGCCAAGCGCCTCGCCGACATGGCCCCCGGTGACCTGAACCGCATCTTCTTCTGCGGCTCCGGCTCCGAGGCCGCGGATACCGCGCTGAAAATCGCCCGCGCCTACTGGCGCGCCAACGGCCGCCCGGAGAAGATCCGCCTGGTGGGCCGCGCCCAGGGCTACCACGGCGTCAACTTCGGCGGCATCTCCGTCGGCGGCATGGTCGGCAATCGCAAGACCTTCGGCCCGGCCCTGGACGTGGACCACCTGCCCCATACCCTGCTGCCGGAAAACCGCTTCTCCCGCGGCCTGCCGGACCACGGCGGCGAGGCCATGGCCGAGCGACTGCTGGATATCATCGAGCTGCAGGGCGCCGAGAATATCGCCGCGGTGATGGTGGAACCCTTCGCCGGTTCCGCCGGTGTGATATTGCCGCCCAAGGGCTACCTCAAACGACTGCGCGAGCTGTGCGACCAGCACGATATACTGTTGATCTTCGACGAGGTGATCACTGGCTTCGGCCGCACCGGCTCCGCCTTCGCCGCCGAGGAGTTCGGCGTGCTGCCGGATATCCTGACCACCGCCAAGGGCATCTCCAACGGCGCCATTCCGCTGGGCGCCGTCTTCGCCCGCGAGGGTATCTACGACACCTTTATGCAGGGCCCGGAGCATATCCCGGAGCTGGCCCACGGCTACACCTACTCCGCACACCCGGTAGCCTGCGCCGCGGCCATGGCCACCCTGGATATCTACGAAAGCGAAAAGCTGTTTGATCGCGTCAGGGAGATCTCGCCGCACTTCGAGGAGGCGCTGCACGGCCTCAAGGACTGCCCGAACGTGATCGATATCCGCAATTACGGCCTGGCCGGCGCCATCCAGCTGCAACCCCGCGACGGCGAGCCGGGCAAGCGCGCCATGGAAGTGGTTCTGGAAGCCTACAAGCGCGGTGTTCTGCTGCGCTGGACCGGCGATACCATTGCCGTGGCGCCGCCGTTTATCATCGAGACCGCGCAGATTGACCAGATAGCGCAGACGCTGAGAGAAATCCTGCAGACAGTCGCATAACCCACTTGTAGGAGCAGCCGGTGGCTGCGATCAATGGTAGATTTACCTCACATCGATCGCGGCCAACGGCGGACGGCCGCCCCGCCGCTTCTACAACAACGCACACTCATCGTTCCGGCGCAGAGCCTGTGCCGGGCTTGATCCGGTACCGGAACCCAGGTACCGCAACACGGGATACCGGCCTGCGCCGGTATGACGAAATAAAGAATCGATATCGGAGCCATCCGAAGGAGCACAACAATGAACACCATCGGCCACCTGATCAACGGCAAAACAGTTGCCAATGACCCGCGCCAGCAGGACGTGATCAACCCGTCCACCAACGAAGTCATCGGCAGGGTCTCCCTGGCCAGCCAAGCCACCGTCGAGGAGGCCATCGCCGCAGCCGAGGCCGCCTACCCCGCCTGGCGCGACCTGCCGCCGATCAAGCGCGCGCGCATCATGTACCGCTTCAAGGACCTGCTGGAACAGAACGCCGACAAGATCTGCGAGATGATCACCCGCGAGCACGGCAAGGTACTGAACGATGCCATGGGCGAGCTGCAACGCGGTATCGAAAACGTCGAGTACGCCTGCGGCGTGCCGGAACTGCTCAAAGGCGAGCACAGCAAGAACGTCGGCCCGGCCATCGACTCCTGGAGCGAATTCCAGCCCCTGGGTGTGGTCGCCGGTATCACCCCGTTCAACTTCCCCGCCATGGTACCCCTGTGGATGTGGCCGATGGCCGTAGCCTGTGGCAACGCCTTTATCCTCAAGCCGTCCGAGCGCGATCCGAGCTCCGCCCTGTACATCGCCGAACTGGGTATCGAAGCGGGCATCCCCGCCGGCATACTGAACGTGGTCAACGGCGACAAGGAAGCGGTGGATACGCTGCTGACCGACAAACGCGTGCAAGCGGTCAGCTTCGTCGGCTCCACACCCATCGCCGAGTATGTCTACACCACCGGTAACGCCAACGGCAAAAGAGTCCAGGCCTTCGGCGGTGCCAAGAACCACGCCATCATCATGCCCGACGCGGACCTGGACAACGCCGTCAGCGCCCTGATGGGCGCCGCCTACGGCTCCTGCGGCGAACGCTGCATGGCCATTTCCGTGGCCGTGGCCGTGGGTGATGACACCGCCGAGGCGCTGATCGAAAAACTCAAAGAGCGCATCGCCGCATTGAAGATCGGCGACGGCATGGACAACAGTAACGATATGGGTCCTGTGGTCACCCGCCAGCAGCTGGAGAAAATCGAGGGCTATATCGCCAAGGGCATCGAGGAAGGCGCGGAGCTGGTGGTCGATGGCCGCGGCCTGAAAGTCCCCGGTTTCGAGGACGGCAATTACCTGGGCGCCTGCCTGTTCGATAAAGTGAAAGAAGGCATGGTCATCCACGCCGAAGAAATCTTTGGCCCGGTGCTCTGCGTCATGCGTGTGGACAGCATGCAGGAAGCCATGGAGATCATCGACGCCCACGAGTACGGCAACGGTACCTGCCTCTTCACCCGCGATGGCGAGGCCGCGCGTTACTTCTCCGACAATATCAAGGTCGGCATGGTCGGCATCAACGTACCCCTGCCGGTACCCGTGGCCTTCCACAGCTTCGGCGGCTGGAAGCGCTCCCTGTTCGGCGACCTGCACGCCTACGGCCCGGACGCCGTGCGCTTCTACACCAAGCGCAAGACGGTGACCCAGCGCTGGCCGGCCAGCGGTGTGCGCGAGGGTGCCCAGTTCAACTTCCCCAGCAACGGCTAACCACAGAAACTGTAGGAGCGGCTGACAGACCGATCGCGGCCACCGGCCGCTCCTACAGAAGTTATCAAATTAAAAAGGCAGTCTATGTGGCTGCCTTTTTTATTGCGTAAAACGACATGAATATAGGAAGAACAAAAAAAGGACAGAAACCGGCAACCTGATAGAATCTTTGCACAAGAATCTATAGGGAATGCTCATGGCCAACAGAATAACCGGCGGATGCCTTTGTGGCGAAGTTAAGTTCACGGTGGAAGACAACTTCAGCAACTTCTATTTCTGCCACTGCGAGCAGTGCCGCAAGCTTACGGGCTCGGCGCACGCGTCCAACCTCTTTACCAGCCCGACAAACATCGCCTGGGAACAAGGCGAGGAAAGCACAGTTCGCTATGACCACCCGACCCGCACATTCTCCCAGGCATTCTGCGCAAAGTGCGGCTCCGGATTGCCCTACCTCTCCCAGAGCGGAAAATCCCTGATAGTCCCGGCCGGCAGCCTCGATACAGAGCCCTCGAAGCTGCCGGATGCGCAGATATTCTGCGCAGAGCAGACCGACTGGAACAAGGCCGGTATCAGGGCGCGAGAATTTCCGGGCTTCCCCGATTAGAGATCCGGCATTCAACACTCATCGATACCAGAACGAAAAAGCCCCGCCATAAAAGGCGGGGCTTTTTCGTGCCAGGAGAAAGACGGCTTTTCAAGCCGCGATTTCCGCACCCGTCAGGCGTTGATACGATCCCGTGAGATATCCTTGGCAATATCGACCAGAGCGTTGTCACCAAAGTCATTCAGGAAAACGATGGTCTGGTCCGGATCGAAACGACTGGCGACATGCTGGCGGAGCCAGGTGTAGGTCTGCCGGTCGAACATCGCCTTGGTCGAGAGAATCGGGGAGGAGGCATCGCTCAGCGTTGTGAGATTGGAGAGAATTCCCCCATCGGTTCCCTCGGGCGTCGCCTGGAGCTGGAGCACTGTGTAGTCGTGGCCGCCCTGGTGACTGCGCGACATGCCGTTCAGCGCCCCAATCACATCGGCGGGGTCGGTCGTTGTATAGGTGCCGGAATTATAGGAGTCATACTTGCTCGCGTGGTAGTAATCACTCCCTATCTGGTTCAGGAAGATCAGGCGCTTGTTCTGCGCTATCAGCTGCCCGTAGGTCTGGGACAGGCTGTCCTTATCCCCGATTGCGATATTTGACGCACCCGAACTCGCAACAGCGGACGAGAAATATTCCTCGAGGACCTCAGTGGACGGCGTCATATCATCGGCGACAAACCCCTGGTCATTGATGTTTAACACAACGATCTCGCTGGGGTGCGCCTCGAGCCAGCCCAGCACATCCCGCAGGAAGGAGTTGTAGGGATAGCCCGGGATCAGGGCGTGCTGGTGATAGATTCCACCCTCATAGAATGGGACACAGTACCCCGGGCGGAAATCGAAATAGCGAATACCGAGATCCAGCATCGTCGCAATGTTGTCCTTCTGGGTGAAGGAGAAACCGATAATCAGCTTCTCGATCTCGCCCGCGGAAAGGGCCTGCAGTTCCGCCACCGTGATCCCGGCGAGGGTGCCGGCAAACGGCGTCAGGGCGCCCAACTCGAGGAGCGCGGCAAGGTAATCACTGTTGCGCACCAGCTCGTGGATAAACGACGGATCGAACATGCCCGCGTCGTGTACACCCGGCAGTGCAAAGCGGGCGAAAGGTTTGCTGGACGCGGCGGTGGACCCCGCCAGATCCCCCATCCAGGTGGAATGATTGGAAGTCACATAGACATAGGACTGATCCTGGTTGGTCAGCGAGCCCCAGCCTGGCCCCGCGTCATAGAAGCCGTAGGAAATGGCATGGTCCGAGGTGACGATGGACGGGGTATTCAGCATGTCTCCCATATTGCTGCTCCCCATATTGCCTGTCGAAGGCGCTATCTCCGCATACTTGGACGCAATGACGGAGCCGTTCTTCTCCGCGAACCACTGGTAATGCCCGTAGTGATCCGTCAGGCCGATATCCGACTCTTCAATCTGGTCATTTGCATTCTGCATTACCTCTACTGCATCAAAAGTGCAGCCCTTGGTGCCGCTTCCGAAGTCATTGGGAAAAGTGTGGGTTACGGAGTAAGAACTCGAGCCGAGATAACCGTAAACATCAACGCCTTTGGAGATCATGGTGCAATTCCTTTTTCTAGAGAGATTTTCACGCCGCTCACCAAACCTCCAGCGGCGCTCTTCAACAGCCGTACCACATACACAAGGCGAACCTATCAAACACCCATACGCAGGGCAAAATTTAGTTACTTAATAAAATCGACCAATCAATTACTCGCTCAAATTCCCGCCATATGTTTTATAGCGGCTGCCAATTGCCTCGCTATAGCTACCACTCCCCTGTCTCACCGTGAACCGATTTCATCTATAATCCTGTCCGGAGAAAATCCAGGCACGCCCAAGCTATCAAAATAAAATTGAGTAGAATAAATAGTAGCTTTCCGGATCCGGTACAGGAAATAAAAGCCAAAAGAAACATAGAGTTATAAAGGCTTATAAAACTAAATATCAGGACCCGATCGAAGCAGACATCAAATAAATTCCAATACCGCTAAGGAGAGTAACAATGGGCTTCCAATCCTTTATGGCCGACCCCAAGGCCTACCTCGGACACCACCGGGTAGAAGTGCGGGACGCGCCCGCCTCCGCCCTAGCCTCGGTCGCCGGTCCGGCGGCGCCCCTGCCCAATGGCAAGCAGGCAATGCTCTTCACCCAGTCCCCTAACAACTTCATCTCAATGATTCACACAGTCGGCATCAACCAGCCGATACACTCATCCAACTGGACACAGTTCAAGGCGGTAACCGGTATCTCCAACCGCATCTACCGGGTGTTCCAGCCCCTGGCCGCCAACGGAGATGTGGGCTTTCGCTACCTGCCCTTCCGCGCCAATCACTGCACCAGCATGATCCTGGATCCAAATGCCACCTTCTTTATCACCGGTCCCCTGACCGGTTGCACCGTGGGGACCATCCGCTACAACGGATCCCTCTATGTATTCCACTCCAATGACAACGTCGGCAACGGCGCAGCAGCGCGCGCAACCCAGCGAACATCCATCCAGCAGTCGCTGCCCAACCCCAACATCCCCATGAGGGCCGTGCGCCTGTGCGAGTACCAGACACACTACCACGGTATGGGCTTTGTATTCGGGCGCCTGAGAGGCGGCAACTGGAAGTTCTATGCCCATGCTACGGATACGAACAACAACACCAGAACGGTAAAGTGGGCGGAAGTATAGAATTGATTTTTGTTGGGCAGAGATACCGGGCACCAATCGGTAATAGGTGCCCGGCCGATGCCGGTGCCGCCATTTAGGCAAAAGGAACTTTCTTTACCTCAATCGCGACACCCATATGGTCGGTTACGGCGACGGCCTCACGCCCCTCCGGCGCACACTGGGACAGGTACACCATCTGGTTCAGAGATACTGTCTCGGTGTTGTAAACCGCTATATCGTATTTCTTCTTGGCCGAGCTGTTGGTACCACCGAAGCTCCGCTTGTAGGAATCGAGGGGCACGATATTGGTATCCGGGTGCGCATCCGCGAAATCCTGGCCCAGTGCCGTCTTTAAAACCCGCTCGGTAAATCCGTTACTCGGCTGGTTGGTATCCCCCATGATGACATCGATAACCCCACCACCCTGCGCCTGCAGGAGGCTGCTCCTGATCCTGCCGTAAAAGTTCGCCGCCTTGCTCTCATCCGTCGCGTACTTGTTGGGCACATGGACAAAGACAGCGATCACGCCGTAACTCTTGATCGCAACCCAGCCCTCCCCCTCGCCGAGATATGTGATCGAATTTGCGTTATGGGTATGAATGCTGAAACAGTTGCAGGCCCGCTGAACCGATGAGGCGGCAAACAGGCTGCCGGCATTCTGCTGCATGCTGCTCCACTCACTGTTAGAACCGTCGAGCTCGCCGTAGACAAGCACATCACAGGATCCCTGGAACTCGCGGTAGATATGCTGATGCGCCTGCCGTGCCTTGCCCTCGACCATCCTGAGAAATCGTTTATCGTCGACTTTGGGGACCTTCTTCCCCTGCTTTACGACTTTATCCATGGTTCCTACAGGGGCGGAGCGCACCAGCTCGGCGGGGCCCTGTATTGGAAGATGGGGCTCCACCCCTTCGGCGGTGGGCATGCTCAGCATCCAGTTGTCGCTGTTCTGGGCGATCCTGTTGTGCGTGTCGATAGTGAATCCCTGCGAATTCGAGGCGCTGATCCCGTGGCGGGTGCTGCTAGTGGAGTTCAGGGACTGATAGGCAAAAATTGGCACTTCCGTTTACCTCTGGTTGGTTTACTTGAGCGATTGTCTGTTACTGATAACCTGTATCTGAAGCAAAAAATTTTCGGCTATTAAACAAACTCATAATACCGACACAGGCGGTACAACTATCACCGCCTAACGTGTTTAATTCCACCCCTATCACCCCCGTAAAGAAAGGATTGGCGCGAAAACCTTCCATGGATATTGCGCTACTTCTCGGATACAGGGTTCTGGTTCATTGGGGATGGCAAGGGGACATAGATGATCACATGCCATCAGCACGTGCGAACTCTGCCGGACACAAACATCACAGTCGCTGGTTAGCCACCACCCATCTACACGAAATGGCGTTGGAATAGCAACTGTCCGCAACGAGTAGCAATGGCACCGAAAGCCATGGAATACAAGCCAATAACCAACACAAGGATACTAAGAGTGATACCGAGTGTATTAAAACCATGTTCATTTGCTACTTTTATAATTTCATCACCAGCAGGGATGGCGAGGTGCTTTCCGAAGTAGTATGAAACCAGCAATGAAGGCCCACCCAATATACACAGCATCCAAGATGGCATATCTTTGAACGTCGGATATTTTTTTCTATTTTTCCAATAAACAGTTATTTTTTGGATGAACTTCATTGCTTTCCTCTTCGGCGAACAGTTTATTCATAGGCTTGTGTAAATATACACACTGTGTCTGTATATGGACACGCCTATATCTAGCCACAAATGCCCAGATATAGACACCTCGCACTTCAAATCGCACTCGCACCGCCGCAACCGAATCTCCCACCCATCAGCGGGCGGATAGCTCGCGCACAAAGCCCATAATCGACAGCGGCCTATTTGGCACCTTTGTTCAGCGCGATTACGGAGATATTGCCTCGCTTTCCCCAACTGATTCGACGCTACTCTCCGTCTTCGCAATTGGGCAGCACACCACTACCCTGTTCCGCCCCTCTTGTTTGGCCCGATACAGCGCCGCATCCGCGGCCTCGAACAGCTGCACCGCCGCGCCGAAGTTGCCTCCCTCAAAACTGGCCACCCCGATACTGGTGGTCAGCGACATGCCGTCCAGCTCCAGCTCCGCCACCCTGAGCACCAGCCGCTCTGCCAGCACCGCGGCCTGTTCGCCGCTGGTGCGCGGCAGCAGTATCGCGAATTCCTCACCGCCGTAGCGGCAGGCCAGTACCGGTTTGCGCACCTTTCTCTGGATCAGTTGGCCGACGGCGTGGATGGCCTGGTCGCCACGGCGATGGCCGTAGCGGTCGTTGATGCTCTTGAAGTGATCCAGGTCCAGTACCAGCAGCGACAGCGGTGTGCCGGAGCGGGCGGCGAAGTTGAATTCCCGCGGCAGCTGTTCGTCGAAGTGGCGGCGGTTGTAGAGGCGGGAGAGCTCATCGGTATAGCCGCGCTTCTGGATCTCGCTGACCCGGGCGCCCAGCGCCAGGGACAGCAATACCATCTCGACCAGCGCGCCCACCTGGAAGGCATTATGGGTCAGGTCGTTGTGCGGCAGCAGGCCGAAGGCCTTGAGCAGGTAGACGATCACGCTGGACAGCAGCGCGACCCAGGCCACCATAAAGTAGCGCGCGGAGATAGAACCTCGCAGCAGGCTGATGGTACCGAGTGCGAGCAGTACCACGCAGAGCGCCAGGGTGATGCCCGCGAAGATCAGGATCATCGGGCGATACTCGAAGAAGGGCGCCGCCAGCGTCAGCGGCACCATGGAATACATCAGCGTGCGCGCGACCCAGTCGGTGCGTGGTGCCAGTTGCGGGCCGGCGCAGACCTCGCGGGCGAACTGGGTGCCGAAGATGGTGGACAGCCCCAGCAGTATCACCAGGCTTTCATTCGCCAGCCAGGGATTGCCGGGCCAGAGAAACTGGAAGGAGATACCGTTGTGGATACTGAAATAGAAGCCGTAACTGAGCGCATAACCCATGTAGTAGACATAGGCCTTGTCGCGCACCGCCAAAAACAGGAACAGGTTGTAGATCACCAGTACCAGGAAGCCGCCGTAGTAGATGCCCAGCAACAGCTGCTCCAGGCTCAGCCGTGGCAGGAAGGCGGTCTCACTGCTGACGGACAGGCCGATATTGAGCGAACCCTGGGTGGCATAGCGCAAGTAGTAGGTGCGTTCGCTCTGTGCCGGCAGGGTCACCGGGAAGACGAAATCCCGCAGCGCCAGGCCGCGGCTGTCAAACGGCAATCGATCTCCGGTGGACAGCTTTTGCCAGCGGCCGCCGTCGTCCTGCGCCCAGAAATCCAGGTGGTCGATCAGCAGGTAGTCCTGGCGAATCACCAGCGGCAGCGGCCGGTCGCCGGGGTTGCGCAGGGAGAAGGCCGCCCAGTAGGCGGAGCGGCTGAAGCCAAAGTTGGCGGAGGATCTGGTCCAGGGCTGCAGCTGCGCCCGGTACTCGGGTGTCTGCAGCTGCTCGAATGCCAGTTGGCCGGAGGTATCTTCCAGCAGGCGCAGGTGGGAAGTCAGCGATGTGGGTTGCAGATCCGGTGCCACTGTCAGGGCGCCCGCATGGGCACCGCCGGAGAGGCAGATCGCGAGAAGAATCCAGAGTAAAGGGGCCCACTTGATGGCCATTATTTCTATTAGCGACCTGTCATTTTTAGAATGCGCCGGCCGCAGTCCCCCTGGCGGCTATTGAACGCGGAGTTTAACACAGGCCCATCGCCCATCGCCCACGGGTGTGGCGCCCCTCCATCGTCGTCATTACGGGTTTCTGCCGGAGAGTCCGCTTCGATCGGCATTTACCCGACTGCTAAAACCCTTGGATATCCAGCGCGGCCAGCTTTTCCCCCAGCGCCAGGACCTCCGGGTGCCGCATAAAACGGGCGATATCCGCCGCGCGCTGCGGGCCTATATTCGGCAGCTGTCGCCAGTCAGCGACGCTGCGCTCCGACAGGCTGGCGAAGGATTCGTCGCGCCAGAAGTCCCCCGGCAGGCGGGTCGCCGCGGGCATGCCGAGTGCGAGCATCCACGCGCGGAAGCTGCGCCCCCGGGCCTGCCGGAAATTCCCCAGTAGCTTTTCCGCCCGCAGTTCGCCGATTCCGGGAATATCGGTAAGATCCCGCTGCGACAGTGCTGCCCAGGCCACCAGGTCGGGAAGCTGGCCGGCCTCCAGCAGCGAGCGCCAGCGCGCTTCCCCCATGGCGCGAAAGCCCAGTTTCTCCCCCAGCCACTGCGCCCGCGCCAGGAACTGCGCCTCGCAGTTTTCCGTCGGTCTCCAGCAGCTCAAGTGGTGATAGGCATCGGGGTCGGGTATATCCAGCGCCGCCCGCGCAGTGGCCGGCAGGGTGACATCAAGGATTTTCGGGATTGTCTGGCCCGCCAGGGTTACCTGCAGTTGATCGCCGGGGCGGATATCCCAGGCCTCCCACTGGGCAAAGGAACCGCTGCTGAGCCGTCGGATGCGCCGGCCGTCGAGGCTTAGCGGCCTTATCTCCACCACCGGCACGATTTTGCCGGTGCGGCCGACCGGAAAATCCACGCCCACCACCTCCGCCAGTGCCGTCTCCGCCGGGTGCTTCCAGGCCGCCGCCCAGCCGGGCGGCTGCGGGGGCCGGCGCTCCACGACCGGCCTTTCACCCTGCCGCAGGACAATGCCATCGGTAGCAAAGGGTTGCGGTTCCCCGTACCAGTGCTCGCGCCAGCGGCGCACCTCTTGCACAGTCTCTATCCGGCGGGTAAAAATCGCGGTGTTGTAGCCCATCGCCGTCAAGGCCCGCAGCCGCTCCTCCATGGTCTCGGGTCCCTGCGGCCAGTCCCAGATAAAGACCGCCAACGACCGCGCCTGCTCGGCCGACAGTTGCCGCGATGCCATGGCGCCGCTGGCAAGCCCGCGGCCATTGCTGCTGCCGTTGCGCTGCACATGGCCGTCGAAACGCCAGTAGATTTCGCCCTGTAAAACCAGCTGCGGCCGCCTGTCGGGAATTTCCGCAAGTATGGCCGGGATATTGCGCGCGTGGTGAGTCCAGTCCTGTCCGCGCACGCCGTCGCCGCGACTGATCATCTGCGCTAGCCCGCCGTCGCGATAGACCAGCGTCACCGCCACGCCATCCACCTTCGGCTGTATCCAGATATCCCTGCGCCCCGCCAGCCACTCGGCGACGGCCCCGTCGCCCTTCAGTTTGTGCAGTCCCGTCTGCGGCACCGGGTGCGCCAGGGTGTGCCCGGCCGATGGATGCGACCGCGCAACTTCGCGCGCATGGCGGGGAAAACAGTGATTCCAGCGCGCCAGTTTCTCCCGCGCGCTGTCGTATACCGAGTCCTCTACCAGGGAGCGGTGCTGAAGATAGTAGGCCCTGTCCCACTGGATGATTTTTTGCTGCAACTGGGCTATTTCCGCCCGGGCCTGCGCACCGGACCATGCCGGGCAGTCCGCAGACTGCGCCACAGCAAAGCTGCAGCAAAACAACAGGAGGCCCGCGGCCACGACATTCGACAGGTAATGTCCGAGTCGGGATCTGAAGCAGCAGACGCGGGATTCAGGCGGGATGATTTCCATATCTTCCTTCCTTTTACACATGGCTATAAAAGGCAGGATACCCGTTGCATGCAACGCGGCCAACGGGTGCGCCGGATCGTCCGGATTTACAGTTCCCGCTCCCGCCCCACATCTGCGGGTGTGAACTGTTTGTGGTGACCGTCGCAGAAGGGGCGATTGTGGGTGTGCTTGCAGCAGCAGAGCCAGAAGTCTCCACTCTCCTGCACGGTGAATTTCAGCGGTTTCAGGTCAGTGACCTTGTGGCTGCCGTCGCAGAAGGGCTGTGTGGCAGAGCGGCCGCAGACGCAGAAGAAGTAGGTCTCACCCGCTTCCAGGTGAACGCGCTGGGGGGGGTGGTTGGCGACGAGGGGGCCAGCCATTGTGGTTATGGGTGGAAACAACGGCGGCGGGCCCAGGGGCCCCCCCCCGCGAAATCGCTGTGGAAGCGCCTTCTAAAAACGATAGCCGAGACCCGCCATGTAGACCAGCGGATCCAGTTCCACATCGGCCGAGACACTGCCGACACCGGGCACGTCTATCTCGGCGGTGGTATCCAGATCCACCCACCAGACGGCGAGATTGAACATCCACTGGTTTTTGGATCCGAACGCCATATCGATGCCGGCCTCGGCAGCTATGCCGATCGAGGAATCTATGGACATCTTCGCGTCATCTGTCGCCCCCAGTGTCGCAAACAGGTCGTCGGCGCCGTTTGAGAGCTCCTCGTCGAAGAAAACCGTGTAGTTCAGCCCGAGGCCGACGTAGGGCTGTACCGAGGAGGCGTTCTGCATCGGGTACCACTGCAGCAGCACCGTCGGCGGCAGGTGTTTGGTCTGGCCGAGGTCGAGCTTCTGCGCGGTCAATCCGGAGACCTCCAGGTCGTGCTGGAAGGGTAGCGCGGCCACCACTTCCACGCCCCAGTGATCGCTGAACATATAGACACCGGTGAGGCCGAGGGTGCCGTTATCCCCTACCCTCACACTGGTGCCCTCGATTTCAGCGGTGCTGTCAGTGGTGAGCGACAGCGGACTGGAACTGACATCGGGGCTGACGGTGGCGTTGCCGAATCGCAGTATCTTGCTGCCGGTCTCATAGGCGAGGGACAGACCGGGCGCTACGGCGATTAAAATGATCGAAAGCAGTTTCACTGGAAGTCTCATTGTGTTCTCCGGGTATTTATCTGCAGGAATTATTGAATCGGGAGAGGCTTATTATCCGGGGCTGATACCCGCTAGAAGTCTAGGTTTGCCCCCCGTATCTGCCAGAAATCCACCGGGGTTTGCAGCGAGATTGAGAACCAGCCTGCAAGGGCGACACCTGAATCATTGACTGGTGAGAGGAATCGGTGAGGGAAAATGCGGAAATAGTTGAAAAGGCGCCGAAGCGCCTTTTCAGCTGTAGCTGCCGACTCAGAAACGGTAGCCGATCCCCAGGTTGTAAATCCAGGGATCCACCTCGATATCGGTTCTCGCCGCATTGACAGAGACACCGGGATCGAAAATCGCGGGGACCGCGTAGTGCAAGTCGGCCGCCACTTCCATATCCAGGTATTGCACCGCGACGTTCACCAGCCAGTTGCTGTCGCGACCGAACATGATGTCGACACCGACCTGTGCCGCCCAACCCCAGTCGTCTTCCAGGAAAAGTGTGGCCGGGCCTACGGCATTGGCTACCGACGCCAGGTAATCATTGGCATCGACGCGGAAACTCGAATTGTCAAAGTCCGTGTAGTGGCCGCCGAGCCCAACGTAGGGTTGTACCCAGGATTCCTTACAGACCGGGAACCAGTTGACCATCAGTTCACCGGTGCGGCGATCGACACTGCCGGCCCGGATTTTTTCATTCTCAAATGGACGCAACAGGCCCCTCAGGTCCAGGTCGAGTTCCGACTCGCCGACGTAGATGAACTCCACCGAAAAGTGGTCCACGGGCATAAAGCCGATACTGAAATTCCAGGTGGTTTCGCTGTCGAGTTCGTACCTGAGTCCATCCAGGTAGGGATACAGATCCCGGTTGAAACGCCACTTGCCATTGTCATCGTCGGGATCCACATAGGAGGCGCCGACGCGAACCATTACTGTTCCGGCCTCGTAGATGGCCGGCGGCGCAGCGGGGGGCGGTGGCGTGTAATCGGCAGGTCCTGCCGAGGCTGCGACGGACACTGTCGCGGTGCTAACGGCCAGCGCCACTGGCGCCAAGATTCGCGTCAATTCCATAACTGATCACTCCATTGATTGCGGCAGAATCCATTGCAAGCTGCCCGATCACCTTTTTAGTCTAGACACGAGAAGACACCGCTGTAGAAAAAACATCCAACCTGGATTCGTCAATTGGAACATTGACTCAACTTCTATCGCCGCCCACAGAACCGATGAAAAAAAGGCGCCGAAGCGCCTTTTTCCCAAGGAATAGAGGTATCAGAACTTGTAGCCGACACCCACATTCCAGATCCATGGATCCGGTTCGAAACTGGCCCTGACCGCATTTTCGAAGGTGCGGGTGGACCCCAGGTTGGTCAGGCCCTCGACCGGATAGTAAAGAGCCGAGCTGAAGTCGACATCGTGGTACTGGACAGCGGCATTCACCAGCCAGTTGCTGTCGCGCCCGAAGAGCATGTCGATGCCAATCTGGCCGACCCAGCCCCAGGAATCCTTGACGGAGAAACGGGCTGGACCTATGGCATCGCCGAAGTCCGCCAGGAATTCGTTAAATCCCTCTTTCACATTGGCGCTATCGAATTCCGTATAGCTGGTGCCGACACCAACGTAGGGCTGTATCCAGGATTCCGGGCAGACCGGGAACCAGTTGAACGTCAGCACGCTGGTGTTCCTGTCCAGGCTGCTGACCTTGAACTTGTCCGAGAAGGACTCACCCATAAAGGTCCCGTTGACCCGCACCTTGTGGTCGTGATCGGACTCGCCCTGGTAGTTGTACTCGATACCGAAATGGTCGACCGGCATGAACATGGCGCTGAACTGCCAGGTCCACTCATCCGACAGATCGTAATCGAACCGCTCAAACTCCGGGAAAAACTGCGGATTGACCAGTTTTCCAGACGTACTATCCGGGTCGAAGTAGCCGCCGCCGACACGAACCACTGTGGTTCCGGCGTGGTACAGCGGTTGTGGCCCGGGAGGCGGCGGGGCGTAACCGGAGGGGCCGGCCAATGCATTTTGCGCTCCTACCGCGGCCGAAACTGCGAGAGCCAGAGGTGTCAGAATGCGCGTCATTTTCATCAGTAAAAACTCCGTTGATATTCGGCAAATTCAACAGCAATCCACCCAATCAATTTTCAGTCTAGACACGAAAATAAACACCGCTAGAAAAAACGCCCCGATATCCGATTGACTATTGGAACTTTTGATCAAACTTGGCGTGAAAAATACTTTTATGGCGTGAAATTTAACTGCGTGCGAATGCGTGCCGAAGAGGAGATCAACGACAGCTTGTGAGCGGGGATCCAGTATCAATTGGCGCCTGTTTTTCCACTTAAATCTGACCAGATTTTCACAAGAATATTCTTACGCCGCTGGCCGCAGAAAAACTGGCGCCGCCCAAAATAAAAAAGGGCGCCGAAGCGCCCTCACAAGTCTTTATCTGCCGGGGCAATCAGAATGCGAACTTGTAGCCCACAGACAGATTGAATACCCAGGGGTTGTAGAGATAGTCACCGGAGTAGGACTCCACCACGCGACCGGGATTGGGCGAGGTGCTGTCCTCGATGATATCGAACCGGACGTCGGTCTCGGAATCCAGGTAGAGCGCCGCAACGTTCACCAGCCAGGCGCTGTCGTGACCGAAATTGAAATCGGCACCTATCTGCCAGGTGTATCCCCAGGAATTGCCCATTGACATTCTGCCCCTGAGCCCGAAGTCCTGCAGGTCTTCACGCACAATACCCCTGAAGCTTTCGCTACCGAAGTCGGTGTAGTTGATACCGAAGCCGACATAGGGCTGGAACATGCAGGACGGATCCAGCGGATACCAGTTGGCCATCGCGGTGCTCATTTCCGGCTCGAATTTCGCAAGATTGCGAATCCGGTCGACGTCGAACCCGGAAAGCTCGATAAAGCCATGGGTGTTGCCACCGACATGTTCATCGCCATCGATATACATCAGCTCGAAACTGAAGTGATCCGTCGCCTTCCAGGCACCACTGATATTCCAGCCCCACTCATCTTCCGGGTCCATGGTCGCGCGAAATGCGTCGAAGAACACCAGGGATGAATCGACAAAGGTCATCCGGTCGGAATTCGGAGTGACGTAGGACGCACCCACACGAACGATAAACTCCTGTTTATCCGGCGGCGGCGGGGGCGGTGCATATCCGGAAGGCCCTGCAGAGGCCACACCAGAAACTGCCAGTGCCAGAGGCGCCAGAGAGGGGATCAAAATACGCGTCATCTTCATTTGAGGTAACTCCATTGATATTCAGCAGATTAAAACAGCAATCAGCCCAATCAATGGTCAGTCTAGTCGCGTGAAAACACGGCCGTAGAAAAATTGACCAAATTCTGGCGCCAAAAAAGAAAATTCCTGCGAATTAGGCGGAGAAGTATTTTTTTTGACGGAAAATCATTCCCACTTTGCGCCTGTCGCGCAGAGCTTTTGGCGCAGGAGAGGGAATGGAATTGAGGTCAGTAAAAGTTTTTACGCGCCGCAGCAGTTCGAAAAGAACTGCTGCGCGGTGGTAAGAAATAACTGGAGACGTTCAAAGAATCGCGGGGAAAACAGGTTACTTTTTTCCGCCACCGAGACATTCCGGGCTCTGCGGCGCCGCACCCTGCCACTCCTGCGGGCTGTAGGTATGCAGAGCCAGCGCATGTATCGGACCGGCCATCTCCTCGGCCAGTACTGCATACACTTTCTGGTGTCGCTGTACCTTGCGCAGCGAAGTGAAGGTGTCGCTCACCAGTACTACGCGAAAATGCATTTCCGAGCCCGCCGGTACATTGTGCATATGGCTTTCGCACTGCACGTCGATATGCTCTGGCGCAAAGGCCGCACTCAGTTTTTCTTCAATTTTATTGGCAAGGCTCATCAAATACCTCGGTGATTCAGAAAATTCAACTCTGGGTGAAGAACACCCTATGCCGTTGCACTCGCCTCGCGTTTGCGCGACTCGACAATAGTGTCGTAGGCCACGGTGATGCTTTTCATCTGGTCTTCCGCATGGCGCATAAACTCTTCCGGCAACCCCTTGGAGGCAATCTTGTCCGGGTGGAATTCGGCCGCCTTGCGGCGGTAGGCGAGTTTCAGGTCGCGGTCGCTGGTCTCCGGTGTGCACTCCAGCACATCGTAGTGCTGCTGCAGGCTGGCGCCGGACGCCGGTGCTCGCTGGTCGAACTCGCCCCACATGGCGGAGAAAATAGACTCGTGCAGTCCCAGCTCGGCGGGAATGCGGCGCAGTATTGCCTCTTCCGCCGCGTGCAGTTCGCCATCTGCAAATGCCACGGCAAACAGCAGTCGGTAGACCATTTCGCGCATGGCCTGGTTGCGCACCAGTTGCCGGTACTGTTGCGCATAGTCGTAGATGCTGTAGTTATCGCTCTTGGCGTTCTGGAAAATCTTGATCGCCTGAGCGCGGTCCTCGGCACCGAGGCGCAGGTTGGTCCGCATAAAGTCCTCGATAAACTGGACTTCCGCCTTGGAGACCTGCCCATCTGCCTTGGCCATCTTCGCCAGCATGGAAAACAGCGTGACGATAAACACCGTCTGGGCGCCGTCGCGGTTGAGGCCGGCGGCGGCACCGCCGACGCGCTGCAGACCGGAGCCGAAAGAACTGCCGATCCAGGCACCCAGCGCCGCGCCGATGGGGCCACCAAACATCAAGCCGATACCGGCTCCAATTCCCGCGCCCAACCAGGACATAGACTCTCCTCCGGGCGCCCAGCTGCGCCCCTGCATACAAAAAAACGCGCCTATCATAGCACGCGCCCCGCCGCGCTACGGCACCCGCCTGACTAACCAGTCAGAAAAGTGTAAACACTTTGGACGCCACAGCGCATCTTTTGTCGCTGCAACACACCCCTTACGCCCTCGCCGCCTGTCGCCGGTGCCACACCGCGATTATGGTTGCTGCATTCTTCCTTTCACGAAGAGAAACGCAAAATGGGAATGCGGCGAACGGTTGCGCTATTGCGCTCAACGGTGACCTCTATCGCACTGCTGTCGGCCCTGGCCGCTTGCGATGGCAGGGAGAAAAAGTCCATGGCCCGGCCCGAGGCGGACCCCGGGGCGCTGCGGGCCTGGGAACAGATCGCCACGGTGCTGCAGCACCCCCGCTGCCTCAACTGCCACCAGGTCGATACCCCGCTGCAGGGTGACGACGGCCACCCGCACAACCCCCGGGTAACCAGGGGGCCGGACAACCTGGGGGTCGCCGCCATGCGCTGCACCAATTGCCACAACCAGAAAGGCAACAATCCCAGTTCCGGCGTGCCCGGCGCGCCCCACTGGTCACTGGCGCCGCTGTCCATGTCCTGGGCCGACCTCTCTTCCGCCGCACTCTGCGAATCGCTGAAAGACCCGAAGCGCAATGGCGGCAGGTCGGCGGAAGACCTGAAAAAGCATATGGGAGAGGACAAGCTGGTGCTCTGGGGCTGGGAGCCTGGTGCCGGACGCGAACCTGTCCCTGTCGACCATGCATCCTTTTTGCAACTGCTGACCACCTGGGTGGCGGCAGGCATGCCCTGCCCCAAGGAGTGATCTAATGGCCAGAATCGAGTTGAAGATCAACGGGCAAGACCGGCAACTGGACGCGGACCCGCAGATGCCACTGCTCTGGGCCCTGCGCGACCTGCTGGATATGACCGGTACCAAGTACGGCTGCGGCCGCGCCCTCTGCGGGGCCTGCACGGTACATATCGACGGCGAGGCAGCGCGCTCCTGTTCGATAATGCTGGGGGAGGCCCAGGGCCGGGAGATCACCACCATCGAGGGCGTTTCCGGCCCGGTGGCGGATGCGGTGGTCGGCGCCTGGCGGGAACTGGATGTGGTGCAGTGCGGCTACTGCCAGTCCGGCCAGATCATGTCCGCTATCACCCTGCTGTCGAAAAATCGCAAGCCCAGCGACGAAGATATCGATGCCAGTATGGAGGGCAATATCTGCCGCTGTGGCACCTACCAACGGATCCGCGCGGCCATTCTCGAGAGCGCGAAGAAAATCGGAGGTGACCAGTGACCAGGCACACGGACGCACCCGAATCCCTGTCCCGGCGCCGCTTTCTCAAGGCCGCCGCCTCGACGGTCTTTATACTCGGCTTCTATGTGCCACTGGGTCGCCGAACCGCCAGTGCACAAACACCACCTTCGGAGACACCGGCACCGAACCTTTTCCTGAAAATCGATAGCGACAACATCATCACCGTCATCAGCAAGTATTTCGAAATGGGCCAGGGCGTGGTCACCGGCGTGGCGACGCTGTTGGCGGAAGAGCTGGAAGCGGACTGGTCGAAACTGCGCTTCGAGTTCGCCCCCAACGACGTGGCTACCTACAACAACCTGGTTTTCGGCCCGGTAATGGTTACCGGTGGCTCCGCCTCCATGGCCGGCTCCTGGATGCAGATGCGCAAAGTCGGTGCGGCCGCGCGTACCATGATGATCGAGGCGGCGGCGAAAAAGTGGAAAGTCCCCGAAGCCGAACTGCGCGCGGAAAACAGCACAGTGGTGCACACTTCCGGAAAGAGTGCCACCTACGCCGAGCTGGCCGCAGATGCCATGCAGTTGCCGGTGCCGCAGGACGCACCGCTGAAAGACCCCGCGGACTGGAAGCTGATCGGCAAAAATGTCCCACGGCTCGACTCCGCGGAGAAAACCGACGGCAAGGCCCTGTTTGCCATGGACGTCAAGCGGCCCGGCATGCTCACCGCTGCTATCGCCCACCCGCCACTTTTCGGCGCCAAAGTGAAAAGTTTCGACGCCACGGCCAGCGAGGCCATCCCCGGGGTCGAGGAGGTGGTGCAGATTCCCGCCGGTGTGGCCGTATTGGCAAAAGACAGCTGGAGCGCGCTGCGCGGGCGTGATGCTTTGAAAGTCGAGTGGGACACCAGCGGCGCCGAAACCCGCTCTGACGAGCAGATCTTTGCGGAATACCGCCAGCAGGCACAGGGCGAGGGACTGGTCGCAACAAAGCGCGGCGACGCGGGCAAAGCGCTGCCTTCCGCGGCGCAGAAATTGACGGCGGAATTTACCTTCCCCTTCCTGGCACATACACCGATGGAACCCCTCAACTGCATATTGGATTTCGACGGCGACAAGGCGGAGATGTGGTCCGGCTGCCAGCTGCAGAGTATCGACGAGCATGTACTCTCGGAAGTACTGGGTATTGAATCCAAACGAATCAGAATCCACACCCTGCTCGGCGGTGGCAGCTTCGGTCGCCGCGGCAATCCGCTCGGCGACTGGGTCGCAGAGCTGGCGCAGATCGGTAAGGCGATGAAAAGTCGCGCACCGGTACACCTGCTGTGGAGTCGGGAGGACGATATTCGCGGCGGCTATTACCGACCAATCGTTTTGCATCAACTGGAAGCCGGCCTGGACGACAGCGGCAATATTGCCGGCTGGCAGCACAAGGTGGTCACACAGTCCCTGTTCACCGGCACCCCCTTCGCCGCACTGATGGTCAAAGATGGCGTGGACCACAGCAGCGTCGAAGGCCTGGCAGACACGCCCTACCAGATCGACAACTTCAACGTGCGCGTATACAACGCCGAGTCGCCGGTGCCGGTGCTCTGGTGGCGCTCGGTGGGCCACACCCACACCGCCCATGTGATGGAAACCGTGATCGACGAACTGGCGCGTATGGCCGGCCGGGATCCGCTGCAATACCGCCTCGAGTTGCTGCCCGAGGCTCGCGACAGAGAGGTGCTGCAACTGGTTGCAGGCAAGTCCGGTTGGGGCGGTTCCACCGGGGAGAACCGGGGGCGCGGCATCGCCTTCCACAAGTCCTTCGGCACCCGGGTGGCAATGGTGGCGGATGTGTCCATAGACGAGGGCGATTTCACGGTGGACAAGATCACCGCCGCCGTGGATTGCGGTGTGGCGATCAACCCCGACGTGGTGACCGCACAGATAGAGGGCGCCATCGGTTTTGCCCTGTCCACCCTGTTGCGCAACCGCATCACCCTGAAAGACGGCAGGGTGCAGCAGAGCAATTTCCACAACTACGAACCGACGCGTATACGGGAAATGCCGGCGGTGGAGGTGCATATAGTGCAGTCGGCGGAGCCCCCCAGCGGTATCGGCGAACCCGGCGTGCCGCCGCTGGCGCCGGCAGTGGGCAATGCGATAGCCGCGGCCACCGGCAAGCGGATGTACGCCATGCCGTTCAGCCTCAAGGCCTGAGGGAGCCCCTCTTGTAGGAGCGGCGGGGCGGCCATCCGCCCATGGCCGCGATCGGTCTCACTACGTAGCGCAATCGATCGCGGCCACGGGCGGATGGCCGCCCCGCCGCTCCTACAGGGGGGGATTCCCCCAGGTCAAAGTGCCTGCAGCAAGCTGTCGAGCCAGCTCTCGCCCCCACCCCGCCAGACCACGATCAATTCCTCGGTACACTGGTAGGGACAATCCACCACCTTCACCCGCACAGCGCCTATTTCATTGAGCAGCTGTTCTGGCAGGTAGGCCAGCAACTGGCCACCCTGCACCAGGCTGCAGAGCACGCCGTAGTCGTTCACCACCACACTGATCTTGCGCGGCAGCGCGTCCTCGCGCCAGCCGTCGCTGCCGATACCGCGCTCCTCGCCACAGAAGGGGGAGATCCTGGGTGCGGCGAAGGGATACCGCAGTATCGTCTCCGTCGTCACCTCCACCGGCCTCTCCCGCCGCCCCTGCACCAGCGGGTGCGATGGTGCCGCGGCGACGCGCATGGTGGTCGAGCCGACCGAGCGCACTGACATGTCATCGGGTATCTGCGCGGCCACCGCATCGGTCACCAGGGCGAAATCCACTTCGCCGCGCACCAGCATCCGCAGCGCCAGCGCCTCGTAGGCGGAAGTCATGGACAGGCGCGCGTCGGGCTGCTGCAGCGCCAGGCACTGCTGGATACGCCGCGACCACTCCAGCTGCAACATCGCCGGCGCCGCCACCCGGCACTCGAGGCCGCGGGCCAGGCCGCCGAACTCGGCGCGGGTCTGCTGTGCCATGGCCACTATCTCCGCCGCGCGCCTCTGTAAGCGGCGCCCTGCGTCGTTGACGCGAATCTGCTTGCCGACACGGTCGAACAGGCGTGTATCCAGTGCCGTCTCCAGCCGGCGCAGGGACTTGCTCAGGCCCCCGGCGCTGGTATCCAGTCGATCCGCGGCGCGCTGCAGGTTCTCGGTGGCGGCGATCACCAGGAACTTCTCCAGATCATCTATTTCCATTCTGGAATCAATAGTCTCCATATCAGAATCGATTGGGCACTAATGTATGGCTAGAATTTCGCCGTGACAAGCGCGTCAGCCAATTGCGATACCTCTATGAGTGCACTACAAAATCCACGTCGGCACCACGGCCGGCGCCGAGGCAGCAGAAGCTTTGCCCACAGCGGCTGGCTCAGGCTGTTTGCCAGCTGGCTGCTACTCGCACCGGTTGCGATGGCGGAAGACGAATCCGTCGGCGTGCACGGTATGGCGCTGCTGCCCGTCGGCGAGCGGCTGATCGCGTCCCATATGCCACTGCACGGCGGGCGCCACGGGCACCAGATACTGCTCGAAGTGTCGTCCGCAGCGGGTACCGGCCTGCGCTCCCTGATACAAGACGGTGTACTGGTATCCGCCGAGCCGGAGCGCTTTTCCCTGAAGGCACTGCAGAAGGGTGAAATTGGCGCATTCAGCGCGCGTATTTATCGCGGGCACTTCGAGCGCGGCGGTGCGCCCCATGCCGATGGAGTGCAGTTACAGATTGTGCAGAAGCTCCTCGACAGGCCACTGGTCGAGCAGAAGAACGGCCACTACCGCCTCCTGCATTTTGGCAACACCGCCCTGCTGGTGCACGAAATCGGCACCCCGCCCAGTTTTGACCAGATTCTCGAGGTGGAGTCCGACGCCGAAGCGCCCTCGCGCATACACAGCGGCAGCAAACAGCCGCTGTCGAAGGACAACTGGCCCGCGGCGATAAGTGATGCGGGTATTCGATTCAAACGAGTGCTCTACCTGGAGACGAGGGACTTTCAGCAACCATGAGTAACCGGCTGCTGGTAATTCAGCATGAAAAACACGAGGGCCCCGGCTATATCGCCGACTGGGCTGCGGCGCGCGGCGTGGAACTCGAAATCATCGACCCACGCCAGCAGCTACTGCCGGACTGCGGTTTCGACGGCCTGGTGGTACTGGGCGGTCTGATGGACGTGCGCGACCACAGGGAACTGCCGTGGCTCGCCTGGGAGATTGACTGGATCAGCCGCGCGACGCGCACATCCGTGCCGATACTCGGCATCTGTCTCGGCTCCCAACTGCTGGCCCACGCGCTGGGCGCAGAAGTGATCGAAATGCCGCAGGAAGAACTGGGCTGGCTGCCGGTGACTCCGAAGCGGGACTGGCAATTTGGCACAGGGCTGGTGTTCCACGCGCACAAATACCGCTTCGCTATTCCCGAAGGCGCCAGATGCCTGGCCGAATCCAAGCTGTGCCCGCACCAGGCCTTTTCCGCCGGCGCGCATATTCTCGGCCTGCAATTCCACCTCGAGTGGTCAGCGGAGGATATTGCGCAACTGTTTCCCGAGTATTACGCGCGGTACGGCTCGCCGGAAATCTTCCACGAGGCGAGCCGTCGCGCTCTGTTCCAGATTCTCGACAACCACTTTGATACACTCACCAGTGCCCATATAAAACAGCGGCCGCCAATTTCACTGCTCGGATTCGCCCAGCGGTTGCAGGGTTGATACGCAAAGCTACCGGGGCGGTCCAGCCTGCCCCGGTGAAGGCCCCAAGCTCTCTCACCAATTCCTTCCTATCGGTTCATTAGAGCTCAGGCGTATTCACTTCGCCGGCGACGGCTTGTGCCATACTTCTTCGAAATGGATTTTCTCCAAGTCGTGAACTGGCAGTAAGGAAGTAGAAGTTCATGAAGATTGCAGGCCCGGCCGGATACCTCTCCTTTCACCCCAGACTCCCAACCCTGATCGCCGTCGCGGCCCTGCTTTCGCTGGGCGGACTATTGGCAAGGGCGCAGGGCGACATCGACAGGAACCCGGAAGCCGGCTCGCCAACCGACAGTGCGTTGCAGCAGTTTGCTCCGAATGATCCCTGGCTGCCGCGGGTAAAAAAAATCCGCGGCCGGGTGGAGGGCAATGGCGGCCCCCTGCCCGGTTACAGGGTCTCCCTCCGTGTCAGCTACGCGGGCAACTTCCCCGTCGATCATGTCCTCGGGATTTCCACCACTGACGCTGCCGGTGAATTTGAAATCCGCTATCGGCTGCCGGGCAAACTGTCCCCATGGCTCAAGCCGGTTTATTTTGTCATTGCGGAGAAACGCCCGGCGATGCTCGCTGGCGCCGTGGGCGCCGGTTCAAAAGTACTGGAAAAAGTGGTTATCAACGAGCGCACTACTGTCGCTACTGGTACTTCCTTCGCCCAGTTTATCGAGGGCCGCAAGATTCGCGGCAACACTAACGGCATGCGGAATGCGGTAAAGATGGCCGAGAATATGGCCAACCCGGCAAACGGCCATATCGGCGAAGTACTGGCCCGGACACCAAACGGCTCCGAGACTTCGACCCTGACCACGTTCAATTCCCTGACCAATGTCGTCGCCGCCTGTATTGCCAGCGCCGCCAACTGCCACGACCTTTTCGCGGCCACTTCGGGCGGCGGGTCGGCGCCGCACAATGTGCTGCAGGCCATAGCCAATATCGCCAAATTTCCCGCCTACCCCAACTACCCACTGAATGCAGGCGACCCGCTGTTCCTGCTCTCCCTGCTCTCGCCTATTTACCAGCCGGCGCTGACGGACAGGCCCACCAACTGGCTGCTGTTTCTAAAGTTCACCGGCGGTTTTTACTCTCAGCAGGACAGGTTCAACCTGATGGATGGCCCGGGCAATGTCGCCATCGACGAGCGCGGCTTCGGCTGGATCAACGCCAACTATGAACCCGCGGCGCCGAGCGAAGTCGCCTGCGCGGGATTGCGGCTGATGAAGTTTTACCCCTGGGGAGAGTCTTTCCCCGGGTCGCCCTATTTCGGTGGCGGTCTCAGCGGCGCCGGTTTCGGGATAACTTTCGACCCGCACGGCAATCTCTGGGTGGGCAACTTCGGCTTTGAGGCACCCGACTGCGCAGACGGCACAGTACCCCCGGATCCGGCCAAGGAAATTCCAGCAACCCACAACAGCGTGTCCCTGTTTCACCCCAGCGGCACCCCCCTGTCGCCTCCGAGCGGCTTCACCCGCGGCAACATTTCCTGGCCACAGGGAGTTGTGTCAGACAGGAAGGGGAATATCTGGAGCGCCAACTGCGGCAATGACAGTGTCACCTTCATTCCCAGGGGAAATCCACTGCGGGCGCGCAATATCCCCCTGCCCGGCGGCATCACCAATACCGGTGCGGAAACCCCATTGCTGAAACCCTTTGCCATCGCCATAGACCCCAAAGGGCGCGCCTGGGTAACCGGCAACGAGGCGCAGGAAGTCTATATCGTTTCCGCCGACGGCAGCGTCGAGACAGTGGACTCCTCCGCGGTATCCGTGTCCTGGCCGATGGGTATTGCCGGCGACAGCCAGGGCAATATGTGGGTATCGAGTTCCGATACCGTCAATATCGTCTGCACTACGCCCCTGGACTCCCAGGCGGGCGGTATGCCGTCGCTAATTTTTTACCCGGCCGACGGCGGCACGCCGAAGCAGTACACCAAAGTGGGCGGCTTGAGTGTGCCCTGGGGCAACGCCGTCGACGGTGACGATACCGTGTGGGTATTTAATTTTGGCCACACGCCGATGGAGGATGCAGACGAAGACTACGAATGGCCCGACACCGGTATCGCGCGCTTCTGCGGCGTCGGCAATTGCCCGCCGGGCCTGAAACCGGGTGACCCCATATCGCCGCATACCGGCTATACCAGCGATGCCCTGGAACGCATCACTGCCGGTGCCGTGGATCCGTCGGGTAATATCTGGCTGTTGAATAACTGGAGGAAGGACGGGCCGCTGTTTTACGACACCAATCCGGGCGGCAACTCATTCGTCATAGTTCCCGGCGCAGCCAAACCGGTTAAGACGCCGCTGATAGGTCCGCCGCGAGCATTCCGCAAAGCACACCACCCGGACCTGTAGATTCCCTGTTTCAAGTCAAGCCATCACTGTCCTGTCATACCGGTGCAGGCCGGTATGACGAGAAAGCCGATCTGTAGGGGCCGAAGGCGTCGCAAGTACCTGGAGCGGCTGGAACGCACCTAGTGTTCGCCCGCACGGGCCGGCCAGGTTCCAAATTCTTCGCTTACCCTAAATAAAATGGGCGAACACAAGGTCCGCCCCACAGGTTCAGTACCCGAACAATTCCATCAACCGGTCATGGCCCGCACCATGGTGATCATCACACCCGCCGCCACCGCCGAGCCGATAACACCGGCCACATTGGGCCCCATGGCGTGCATCAGCAGGAAGTTGTGCGGGTTGGCCTCCAGGCCGACCTTGTTCGACACCCGCGCGGCCATGGGCACCGCGGAGACGCCGGCGGAGCCGATCAGCGGGTTGATCTTGTTCTTGCTCACCAGGTTCAGCAGCTTCGCCATCAGTACACCGGCGGCAGTGCCGATGGCAAAGGCGACGATACCCAGTGCCAGGATGCCGAGGGTCTTGGGATCCAGGAACTTGTCCGCGGCCAGTTTCGAGCCCACAGACAGACCGAGGAAGATGGTGGTGATATTGATCAGCGCATTCTGCGCTGTGTCGGAAAGCCGCGACACCACGCCGCACTCGCGCATCAGGTTGCCGAAGCAGAACATACCCAGCAGCGGCGCCGCGTCCGGCAGGAATAGCGCGACCAGGATCAACAGCAGCAGCGGGAAGGTGATTTTCTCGCGCTTGCTCACATGGCGCAGCTGCACCATCTCGATCCTGCGCTCCTCCGGCGTGGTCAGGGCGCGCATGATCGGCGGCTGAATCAGGGGCACCAGGGCCATATAGGAATAGGCCGCGACCGCGATGGCGCCGAGCAGGTCCGGAGCCAGCAGACTGGAAACGTAGATGGCCGTGGGGCCGTCGGCACCGCCGATAATACCGATGGCGGCGGCGTCGGCGATGGAGAAATCCATGATGCCGGCCACCGACAGCCCGACAGCGCCCAATACGGTGGCAAAGATGCCGAACTGCGCCGCCGCGCCGAGGAACAGGGTGCGCGGGTTGGCCAGCAGCGGACCGAAGTCGGTCATGGCGCCGACGCCCATAAAGATCACCAGCGGCGCAACGCCGGAGGCGATGGCGACGTTATAGAAGTTGTACAGCATGCCGTTGTTGAAGCCGGCATCCAGCGCGAATTGGGTCACCTGCGTCTGCACCGCCGCCGGCGCATTGGACAATGCCTCCTTCAGCGCGTAGAGGTCACCGGTATACTCGACACCGAGGAGCTGGGCCAGCTGTGCCAGTACCGCCGCATCGCCGGAAGCCAGCGCCGTCTCCGCCGCCGACAGCGCCAGGTCAGCGCCGGGAATATTGGCCAGCAGGCCGCCGAAACCGATGGGTACCAGCAGCAGCGGCTCGAAGTTCTTGCGGATGGCGAGGAACAGCAGCCCCAGCCCGACGAGAATCATCACAAACTGGCCCGACGCCATCTGGTAGGCGCCGGACGACTGCCAAAGATTTACAAGATTATCCACGTGCGACTCCTAGCCTGCGTTACGCGATGGACAGCAGGGCATCGCCCACCGCCACGGAATCGCCCTCTTTGATCGCCACGCTGGTGACGCTGCCGGCGCGGGGGGCGCTGACGGCAGTTTCCATTTTCATGGCTTCCAGCACGACGATGGTCTGACCCTCGGCCACCTGGTCGCCCGGCTTGACCATTACCTTGAAGATATTGCCGGCCAGCGGTGCCTTGACCGGCTCGCCGCCGCCGGCCGCCGGTGCAGCGCCTGCGGCCGGTGAAGAGACCGCGGCACCGCCAGCAACAGGCGCAACAGCGCTCAGGTCGCCGCCGTCGGCAACGCTCACCGTGTACTTCTGCCCCTCGACGGTCACCGTGTAGACTTCCTCGCCCTGCTCGTTCTTCACCGCACTGCCCTCGTTGCCGGTGGGCACAGGCTCGAAGGCATCCGGGTTGTCGCGGTTCTTCAGGAACTTGAGGCCAATCTGCGGGAAGAGTGCGTAGGTAAGCACATCGTCTATCTCACCATCGCCTTCGACCAGCGCCACGTTTTCTTCTGCGGCTTTCTGTTTCAGCTCCGCAGTCAGCTTGTCCAGTTCCGGCTGCAGCAGGTCCGCCGGGCGACAGGTAACCGGCTCGGCGCCCTCCAGCACCCGCGCCTGCAGCTCCATATTCACATCTGCCGGCGTTGCGCCGTACTCGCCTTTCAATACCGCGGCCGTCTCCTTGGAGATTGACTTGTAGCGCTCACCGGTGAGCACATTCAGCACCGCCTGGGTGCCGACGATCTGCGAAGTCGGGGTTACCAGCGGAATAAAGCCCAGATCCTCGCGCACCCGCGGGATCTCCTCCAGAACCTGGTCCAGTTTGTCGCCGGCGCCCTGTTCGCGCAGCTGGTTTTCCATATTGGTCAACATGCCGCCGGGTACCTGGGCCACCAGGATGCGCGAGTCGACACCGCGTAGCGAGCCCTCGAACCTGGCGTACTTCTTGCGCACCTCGCGGAAGTAGGCCGCTATCTCTTCCAGCAGGTTGATATCCAGGCCGGTGTCGCGGTCGGTGCCCTCGAGGATCGCCACCAGCGCCTCGGTGGGGCTGTGGCCGTAGGTCATGGACATGGACGAGATGGCCGTGTCCACATTGTCGATACCCGCCTCGATACATTTCAGCGCGGTGGCGGTGGAGAGACCGGTGGTGGCGTGGCACTGCATATGGATGGGGATATCCACCGCGGCCTTCAATTTTTTCACCAGCTCATAGCCCTCGTAGGGGCGCAGCAGGCCGGCCATATCCTTGATGGCGATGGAGTCGGCGCCCATATCCTCGATCTGGCGCCCCAGGTCCACCCACAGGTCCATGGTATGCACCGGGCTGACGGTGTAGGAGATGGTGCCTTGGGCGTGTTTGCCCTGCTTTTTCACCGCCTTGAGCGCCGTCTGCAGGTTGCGCATATCATTCATGGCGTCGAACACGCGGAATACATCCACGCCGTTCTCCGCCGCGCGCTCGACGAATTTTTCCACTACGTCGTCGGCGTAGTGGCGGTAACCGAGAATATTCTGGCCGCGGAACAGCATCTGCTGCGGCGTATTCGGCATGGCTTTTTTCAGCTCGCGAATGCGTTCCCAGGGATCCTCACCGAGATAGCGGATGCAGGCATCGAAAGTGGCACCGCCCCAGGATTCCAGCGACCAGAATCCGACTTTGTCGAGTTTCTCTGCAATCGGCAGCATATCGTCCAGCCGCATGCGGGTCGCAAACAGTGACTGGTGCGCGTCGCGCAGGACTACATCGGTTATGCCCAGTGGCTTTTTAAGCTCAGTCATGGGTCGTCTCTCTCGGCAAATTTATTGGAGATGGTTCAGCAGTATTTTTTGGTTAGCGTCTTTTGCGATGCTGGTCTATGGCAGCCTTGATAATCGCGCGCAGGCGCGCGTCGTCACCGGCTGCACTGCTGGGTGCTGGAGCCACCGGCTCCGCGTCGGGAAAGTTGCGGGTAATAATTCGGGACATGATGGCGGTGCCGATCACCAGCAGCAGCAGGAATGAAAAGACGATCCCCATGCCGAACAGCGTGATGTCCAGCCCCTGTTGTAGTAGCGTGTCTTGCACTGTTTATTCCCCTAATTATTCAGGCAATAAAACCGGCCATCCTGAACGGTTTTATCAGCGCCCGCAATACGGTGGCGTAGATACGCGATTATATTTTCGTATTGCGGTTACTTACCGGCCCGCAGCCGACTGCGGCAATACCCAAACCAATTAAATTCCCTAACAAATTGTTATGACAGGTATTCGCGCAAAGCGGGCGCTATTATCAATACAACTTCCCTTTAAAATCAAATACTTATTAGTTTCAGCCGCAACGAAAAGACCATAGATGAAGCAGTAAAACAGACGCTGGTCAGCGACCGGATATCCCCTCCGTATCGGCAATAACGACCGTATTGACTCCCAGTTCCAGCCTGATCATTTTTACACCAAACCTGCCGCAAACTGTTAGAATACGCGCCCGATTCCGGCACCGACCACCGATATATGACCACTGAGACCAATATCTCCATTCCCAGGATCTACCAGGCACCGATGGAGGGCGTGATAGACCACCATGTGCGCGCCCTGCTCTCCGCGCTGGGAGGCCTGGATATCTGTGTCACCGAATTCGTGCGCGTCACCGATACCCGACTACCGCGGCGGGTCTTCACCCGCCTGTGCCCGGAACTGGAAGCCGGCGCCGCCACCGCCAGCGGCACCCCGGTGCGCCTGCAACTGCTGGGCGGCAATCCCGAGGCCATGGCCCGCAACGCGGCCAAGGCGGTGGAGGTGGGCGCGCGGGCTATAGACCTGAACTTCGGCTGTCCGGCCAAGACCGTGAACAACAGCGATGGCGGCGCCTGCCTGTTACAGAGCCCACAGCGGGTGGAGGCCATTATCGCTGCCGTGCGCCGTGCAGTCCCCGACAGTATCCCGGTAACGGCCAAGATCCGCCTCGGCTATATGGACAGGTCCAGTTATCTGGACAATGCCCGTGCCGCCGAGACTGGCGGTGCCAGCGAGCTGGCGGTGCATGCCCGCTCCAAGGTGGACGGCTACCGGCCACCGGCCTACTGGGAATATATCGGCGAGATCAGGCAGCGGTTGTCGATCCCGGTGATCGCCAACGGCGATATCTGGACCCTGGACGAATTCCGGCGCTGCCGCGACGTCACCGGCTGTGACGCCTTTATGTTCGGCCGCAGCCTGCTGGCGCGACCGGACCTGGGGCTGCAGATCAAGGCCTACTGTGAAGGGCAAGCCTATGAGCCCATGAACTGGCAGCAGGTGGCCACGCTGCTGTGGGACTACTACCAGACCACCCGTGAGATTTACCCGGCCAAGTACCTGGGTAACCGTATCAAGCAGTGGCTGGCCTACCTGAAACTCGCTTTTCCCGAGGCACAGCTTTTCTTCGAACGCATCAAGCGCTACCGGGAAGCGGAGCTGATAGAGGCGGAGTTTGCCCGCGAGATGGCGGCCGAGTCGGCCACAGCAAAACTCATTGCGTGATAGCAGCCTGAGTGGACTCCGCAATCATCAGCGCGCCGCGGTATGCCCCGCGGATTGGTAGGACGCAGCAACCGCAGCGGGCGGCTGGGCACTGGCCGGCCTGATAAACAGCCGGCCGAAAGCGAGTATAAAAAGCACTATGATGATCGCGTAGACGACTTTCCTCACCAGACCAGCCCCTCGTTGCGGCAAAGCAGTGTATTTTTATAGGTATAGTCTCTAAGCATCGGGGCGGACAGCTGCCGTTGGCAAATGCACATCCATATGAACTTACGGAAAAAGCCGAAGAACAGGGCGCTCAGTGCATCGACGAAAAGGTATTCCAGAAAATGCTCGGCGGATCCTGACCCTATACTGAATCTGCCCGCGGCAACTCCTGATCCACCTCTATGCCTGTCCACAACAGCGAAATCGCCGACAAATTCGACCGCCTGGCGGACCTGCTGGAAATCGAGGACGCCAACCCCTTCCGCGTGCGCGCCTACCGCAATGCCGCGCGCACTGTGCGCGGCTATCCGCGCAGCATGTCCGATCTGCTGGACGACGGTGCCGACCTGACCGAGTTGCCGGATATCGGCGATGACCTGGCTAAAAAAATCCAGGCCATGGTGGAGACGGGCAATCTGCCGCTGCTGGAGGAGGTAGAGGAGCGCACGCCACCCGCGCTAAGCGAACTGATGAAGATCGAGGGCCTGGGACCCAAGCGGGTCCGCGCTCTCTACCTGGAACTCAATATCAAGACACTCGACGATCTAAAGGAAGCCGCGGAGAGCGGCAAGATCCACGAGATCGCCGGCTTCGGCGACAAGAGTGAAGAGAAAATCAGGAAGCGCGCGGAAAAGTTCATCGGGGAGAAGAAGCGCACCCTGCTGATCGAGGCCGAGGATATCGCCAGGCCGCTACTAGAATACCTGAAAAAAGCTGAGGGCCTGAAGGAAATCGTGATTGCCGGCAGCTACCGGCGGCGCAAGGAGACGGTAGGCGACCTGGATATTCTGATCACCGCGGCGAAAGCTGGCACCGCGTCGATCATGGACCACTTCACCGATTACGACGAAGTAGAGGAAGTGGTTTCCAAAGGCAAAACCCGCTCCACCGTCTACCTGCGCTCGGGTATGCAGGTGGACCTGCGCGTAGTGCCCCAAATCTGCTTCGGTGCCGCACAACACTACTTCACCGGCTCCAGGGCGCACAATATCGCGGTGCGGAAAATGGGGGTCAAAAAGGGCTACAAGATCAACGAGTACGGGGTTTTCAGGGGCGACGAGCGCATCGCCGGAAAAACCGAAAAGTCCGTCTACGACAAAGTCGGCCTGCCGTATATTGAACCGGAACTGCGGGAAAACCGCGGCGAACTGGAAGCAGCCAAAGAAGGCGAACTGCCGAAGCTCATCACCCTGGACGATATCCGCGGCAACCTGCACGCCCACACCAAAGCCAGTGACGGCCACAACTCACTGAGGGAAATGGCCAAGGCGGCCGCCAGCCTGGGCTATGAGTATTTAGCCATAACCGAGCACTCGAAAAGCCTGGCCGTTGCCGGCGGCCTGGATAAAAAGCAGCTGCAGGCGCAGTTTAAAAAGATCGATAAACTGAATGAGCAGCTGGACGGTATCGTGCTGCTCAAATCCAGCGAGGTGGACATCCTCGCAGACGGCTCTCTCGATTACCCCGACGACCTGCTCAAAGAGCTGGATTTTTCCGTCTGCGCGATTCACCAGAAATTTGACCTGCCGGGCAAGAAGCAGACGGAGCGCATACTGCGCGCGATGGATAACCCCTATTTCAATATCCTCGCCCACCCCAGCGGCCGCCTGATCAACGAGCGGGATCCCTATGAGGTGGATCTGGAAAAAATTCTCGAAGAGGCGAAGAAGCGCGGCTGTTTCGTGGAGCTGAATGCACAGCCGAAGCGACTGGATCTGACCGACGAAGGCTGCATCCTGGCAAAGAAAATGGGCGTTGGGATTTCCATCGCCACCGACGCCCACAGCACCGCCGACCTGGAACATATGCGTTTCGGCGTGGACCAGGCGCGGCGCGGCTGGCTGGAGAAGAAAGACGTGATCAACTGCCTGCCACTGAATAAACTGCGGAAACTTTTTAAACGCAACTGAGCACCGACAATCGTACTGGTCCCCGTTTACGGATCAATCGATGCTGTTCACCAGCCTACCCTCTTCGTTGTTGTTATGCGTGGACAATTGCCTGTATCTCGTCCGCCTCCAGCGTCTCCTTCTCCAGCAGTGCCCTGGCCAGCGCATCCAGCTTGTCGCGGTGCTGCTCCAGCAGCGCGCGGACTTCCTTTTCGATACCGCACACCAACTGGACTATCTCTTCGTCGATGATTTCCGCCGTGTGCTCGCTGAAGTCTTTCTGCTGCGCCATCTCGCGGCCGAGAAAGATATGTTCCTCGCCGCGACGGAAGGCCACCGGGCCCAGCTTTTCGCTCATACCCCACTGGCTCACCATATGTCGCGCCAGGCGGGTGGCCTGCTTCAGGTCCTCCTCAGCACCGGAGCTGACCTCCTTGAACACCACCTGCTCGGAGACACGCCCGCCGAGCATCACGCCGATGCGATCGCGCAGGTAACTGGCACGCAGGCTGTGGTGCTCCTCTTCCGGAATCTGTTCGGTGGCACCGAGACTGCGCCCGCGAGGGATGATCGTCGCCTTGTCGAGTGGATCGGCGTGGGGCAGCAGGCTGGCGGCCAGCGCGTGACCGGCCTCGTGGTAGGCGATGATCTCCTTGTCCTCATCGCCGATCACCATTTCCCGCTCGCTGCCCAGCACCACCTTGTCACGCGCCTGCATCATGCACGCCATATCCACCGCCTCCATATCCTCGCGCCCGGCGAGCAGTGCCGCCTCGTTGATCAGGTTTTCCAGGTCGGCACCGGCAAAGCCCACCGTCAGTGCCGACAGCCGCTCGAAATCGACGTCGTCGGCCAATGGCACCTCGCGTGAGTGTATCTGCAGTATCGCCTTGCGCGCTTTCTTGTCGGGCAGGTCCAGGGTGATCTTGCGGTCGAAACGGCCGGGGCGCAGCAGTGCGGCATCGAGCACGTCGGGGCGGTTGGTGGCGGCGACGACAACCACCGCCTCGTGGGGATCGAAACCGTCCATCTCACCGAGTATCTGGTTCAGCGTCTGTTCGCGTTCGTCGTGACCGCCACCGAGGCCGGTGCCGCGGGCGCGCCCCACCGAGTCGATTTCGTCGATAAAGATGATCGACGGCGCCTCCTTCTTGGCACTGGCAAACATGTCCCGCACCCGCGAGGCGCCGACGCCGACAAACATCTCGATAAACTCTGAGCCACTTATGCTGAAGAAAGGCACATCGCTCTCACCGGCCAGGGCCTTGGCCAACAGCGTCTTGCCGGTGCCGGGCGGTCCCATCAGTAGTATGCCCTTGGGTATCTTCGCGCCCAGCCGGCGGTAGTGCTCGGGGTCTTTCAGGTATCCGGCGATTTCCTGCAGGTCGCGTTTGGCGTTGGCCAGCCCGGCCACATCCTCGAAGGTCACGTTCGACTCGCCGCGTTCGAAACGCTTGGCCCTGGAGCTGCCGAAGCCAAAAGCGCCGCCACCGCCAACGCCGCCACCCATTCGCTCCTGCATCCTGCGCCCGGCCCAGATAAACAGGCCGATAATCAGTATCCAGGGCAATATGCCGATCAGCACCCGTGTCAACAGATCCGTCCGCTCCGACTCGGCCCGGATCTCTACCTGCTGTTCCTCCAACAGCGGCATCAACTCCGGGTCCTCCACCGGCGGCAGTATGGCGACAAAGCGGTTGGCGCGGGGATCGCCGGACGGTATCTGCCCCTGCTCGCTTTCATAGGTACCGGAGATACGATCGCCGTGCAGGGTCACACTGGCGACCTGGCCGGTGCGGACCTTTTCCTTGAATTCGGTATAGGAGAGCGTCTGCTTCTGCTCCTCCTGCAGGAAATTGGACCAGTACTGGGCGATCAGGAACACAAAGAAGATCCAGATCAGGTACTGGCCCCAGGGCAGCGACGGCTGGGATGGCGGCCGCCGCTGCGGCGGCTCCTGCGGTCTCCGGTCTTGGTCCTGCTCGTCTGCCATAGGTGTTCACTGTCATTGGCGGGCGCCGGCCCCCTGGGCCCCGGGATCGAGCGAAACCCGCCCCTCTCCCAAGTCGCGGGCCAACTGGGACCAGTATAGTTTCCCGGCCCACTGTCCCCGCCAAATGCCCGCCGGCTCGATCGATCCGGCGGGTAGCGGCCGGGGAAAAGAAATCTGCCAAAAAGGGCTTGCAAAGCGCCGCCCACCGCGGCAGAATGCGCGCCCTATCGAGCTGCAACGGCGACCAACGGGTGCCAAGCAAGTTCGGTAACTTGCGGATTTTTAAGGTTTTTTTCTTAGAAAGACTGAAAAAAAGAGTTGACTCCGCCAAGCCAACTCACTATAGTTCGCAACCACAACGCGCTCGTAGCTCAGCTGGATAGAGTACCTGGCTACGAACCAGGCGGTCGGAGGTTCGAATCCTCCCGAGCGCGCCATACGAGAAGGGCCCGATCCGAAAGGATCGGGCCTTTTTTGTTTGGCGTGCTCGGGCGGTGGACGAACCTCCTCATGTTCGATCAATGCGCGCCGGCGCGATGAGACCGAGCGTAGCGAGCCCGCAGGGTCAGAAACGCCAAAGCGTTTTGGAGTCCTTCCTCACCCCACCAGCATCCGGAACCAACCTCCCCGTCACTACTCCAAAGAAACAGACCCCTCTTGCAACGGAAAGCAGCGCTCCACCGTGTCGCACGCCATTGAGCTTTTTCAGCAACCACCGTTAGATACACTCCAATCCCGGCGCGTGATCCTCGCTCTGCTGATCGCCGTTGCGCTGCACGCTATGCTGCTGACACTGCCCCTTTCACCGGATCGCAACCCGCCACCCTACAGCGCGCCTATCCGTATCACCATCGTACAACCGCCGGTACCCGAGTCTGCGCCGGCGCCGACAGAGGCGGTCGGCCCGCCAGGGGAGCCAGCATTACCTACAAAATCGGAATCTCCTGTCGGGGCAGTGAACCCCGCCGATACGGCGCTCTCCCTCGAAAAGCAAACCGTTTCCACGGCCCCTGCAGAGGAAGTCTCCGGGACAATCGACCAGCCTTTGCAAACGATAGCGCCGGATCCCGGCGCCAAATCCCGCTCCACAGTATTCGATCCGCGCCTCGCCGAAAAACTCGCTCGCGAGCGCAAGAGGGTGCAGAAGTTCGACTCGCGCGACACCGAGCACATGACCAGCACAGGCACCTTTGTTCAACAGGGAGACCGCTGTTGGGAAGTCAAAAAACTGCTGCCCGACGATATCGACAGCAATCTCACCCAGGATTTCAATGTCAAGTGCACCAAGCGGCGACGCCCCGGAGATGATATTGACAGGCTCGCGCGCAAGTACGGAATTCCCTAGAATCCCGAATAGATTCAGTCGAACGGACGCCCCATAAAAACCATGACCACTTTCCTCGCGATCATACTGCTGGCAATACTGCTGTGGCTGATCCCCCACTACTACCAGAGCTGGCGCCGCCACTACCTGCGCTCCAGGCCACTGACCGGCGAACAGCAACAGCTGATTGCAGAAATCCTGCCCCTCTACCGCCACCTGCGCGGGCAACAGCAAAAAGAGCTGCTGGCCAATATCGCGCTCTTCCTCCACGAAAAGGAATTCGTCGGCTGCGAGGACCTGCAGGTCACCGAGAGAATGCGCACGGCGGTAGCTGCCCACGCCTGTCTGTTGCTGCTCGGCCGCGAGAACCGCTGCTACCCGAATCTCTATACGGTGCTTCTCTACCCGGAAACCTATGTCGCCACCGAAACCCACCGCGATGGCTATATCGAAACGGTCGGCCACAGCGCGCGTGAGGGCGAGGCCCACTACCGCGGCCCGGTGGTTTTGTCCTGGGGGGATCTCGCCGAGGATTTACAGCACCCGGAACAGGGCCGCAATGTGGCGCTGCACGAGTTTGCGCACAAGATCGACGAGGAGGATGGCTATTACGATGGACGCCCCCTGTTCGACGCGGCCGAAAAGGGGAAAAACTGGGCCCAGGTGCTGGGGGCGGAATTCGAGCGCTTACAGCGCCGCGCCCACGAAGGTGAACAGGAAGCACCGGCAGTACTGGATCTCTATGGCGCCGAGTCACCGGCAGAGTTTTTCGCCGTGGCCACAGAGAGCTTTTTTGTTATCCCCACTGCGATGCGGACCGCGCACCCCCGGCTCTACCGGGAGCTGCAAAATTTCTACCGGCTGGATCCGGCTGCACTGCTGAGTGGAAATCCTGCGGCCGGTCAATATCCAGGATGACTCCGGAATCCTCCACGGCCAGCTCGCGTACTGAGCTCCGGTGCGCGCGCAGGATTTTCTCTGCACCGCGGCTACCGCGCAGTTTCTGCAGCTCGGCAAAATATTTTTTCCCGAATACCACCGGGTGACCGCGCTGCCCCTCAAAGACGGGCACGCAGATACTGTTGGGCCGGGCGGCAAACATCAGGCGCCGCAGGGTGTCGGGTTCGACAAAGGGCATATCCGCCAGGCAGATGGCCACCGAGTCGGGCCTGCAACCGCGGCCCAGCAGCGCCTTCACACCCGCGGCAATACTCACCCCCATACCCACCGGCCAGACCGGTGCCTGCAGCAGGCTGTCCGGGTTTTCGAACACCATACCGGCCAGCATCGGCGCAACCAGCGGGTCCCTGGCACGCACCACCAGTTGCAGGTCGACTTTGGACATACCGGCCATTGCCATCTGCAGCCTGCGCAGGCTGGCCAGCAGCATGGGCTCCCCATCGATGCTGGCCAGGCGTTTGTCGCTGCCAAAACGGCGCGAATAGCCGGCGGCGAGTAGTATCGCGGCGTATTGCATACCTTCGTCCCTGACGGTCATAAAAATTTCAAGGCTGTTTTCGCGGCCCGACTTATTGCGCGGCTTCCAGGTAGCCGTGCTCCTGCAACTGGTGGCGGATCTCCGCCACTTCCTGCACCTTTACCTCATCCTTGGAGCCACCCCAGGCAGTGCGCATAAAGTTCACCAGGGCGGCCACGCGCGCATCGTCCAGCTCCCGGTGAAACCCCTGCATGCCGGCGCGGGCATTATTGCGATCCATACGCTGCGCCGGCAGGCCGCGCAGAATCACCGCGATGGTGTTGTATGGGCTCTGGCCGCGGATACCGGCATTGCCGTCCATCGGCGGCGCAAAGTCGAGCACTATGCCGCGTCCCTCGCGGCCGTGACAGCCGGCACAGTAGGCGACAAAATCCGCACGTCCCTGGGCGTAGCGCTCGGCGGCCAGCTCGGGCTGGCCCTCGACACGCGAGGTTTCGTCACTGCCGTCGAGCAAATAGGTGATGATTGCATTGATATCGTCGCCGGAAAGATGGCTGAGGCTGTGCTCCACGACCCGGAACATTTCCCCGAAGGCGGTGCCGCGATCGCTGGCGCCGGTGGTGAACAACTGTCGCAGATGCTCCCTGTCCCAACCCTGTCGCAGCAGCGCCCGGGGCCTGATGTCCACCGCATCCCAACCCTCGAGCAGGTTGCCGGCGAAATGCCGGTCCCTGCGCATCGCCTGGGCGAAATTGCGCGGTGTGTGGCACTCGCCGCAATGGCCCAGTGCGTTGACCAGGTAGTTGCCGCGCTGCCACTCGGGGCTCTTGCCCTGCGGCTGCGCCAGTGGTTCCCGGTCAAAGAAGATCCAGTTCCAGAAGGTCAGGCCGAAGCGCAGGTTGGCGGGAAACATCAATTGGTTTCTTGGCGCCGTGTACTCCACCGGCGGCAACTGCATGAAATAGTCGTAGAGCGCCTCTATGTCCTCCTCACTGACCAGGTAGTAGGAGGTGTAGGGCATGGCCGGGTAGAGATTGCCGTGAACTCCCTTGCCGCGATGCATGGACGCCCTGAAATCTGCCAGGGTGTAGTTGCCGATGCCGGTTTTCTCGTCCGGGGTGATATTGGTAGAGTAGAGAGTACCGAAGGGTGTGTGAAAGGGCCGGCCGCCGATAAATGGACGCCCGTTGACCGCCGTGTGGCAGGCGACACAGTCGGCGGCGGCGGCCAGGTAACGGCCTTTTTCATAGGATGTCTGTGCGGCTACTGTCTGGCCGAGCAGCAGCGCGGCCAGGGCGACGATGATCCTGTGCATCTACTCCGCCTCCTTTACCAGCCCGGGCGTCGATTCGATCACCTCCCGGACCGCGCGGAAATAACGCACATAGCCGGTGCAGCGGCAGATATGCTCACCCAGCGCCTCGTCGATGGTGTCCTCCACCCTGTCCGCTGCCACCGGCTCGCGCCTGAGGCGGTCGAGCAACACGGTGGCGGCGTTGACGAAACCGGCGGTGCACCAGCCACACTGGAAGGAAAAGTTGCGTAAAAAGGCCTGCTGGATCGGCGACAGGGCCACGATTTCGCCCTCGGCATTGTGCTCCGCCAACCCTTCGACGGTGGTGACTTTCTTACCGTCAAAGCGCCCCACATTGTTGATACAGCTGCGCACTGATTCCAGCGAACCGTCCGCCCCTTCAACGATGACGCTACAGGCCCGACAGACACCGATTCCGCAACCCAGCTTGGTGCCGGTCAGATTCAGGTATTCCTGCAGGAAGTCGAGCATGGAGGTGTACTCGTCCAACTCCACAGGCCCCACCTGTTCGCCATTGACTACCATCGTTACGGGAATCCTGGCCATTCAGCATCTCCTCACAGAACCTGGGGATTGAGCGCACGGCGCAGTTTTTCCGGCGTGATCGGCGTCTCGTTGAATCGCTTGCCGGTGGCCTGGTAGATGGCCTCTGCCAGGGCCGCGACAATCGGGATCATCACCACCTCGGCAATGCCCTTGTGGGGATCTTTATCCGTTTCCGGCGGCAGCATTTCGTGCTGCTGGTTCCATACCGGCACATGTTTCGCCAGCGGCACCTGATAGCGGTTCAGGTTCCAGCTGCCGTTGCCGGCACCCTCGCCCAGCGGTGGCAGGAATTCGTAGAGAGCGTGGCCAATCCCCATGGCCACACCGCCCTCTATCTGCCCCTCCACCAGCTGGCGCACTATGGGGCGGCCGCAATCCATATAGTTCTGCAGGCCGTGAATGGTGACTTCGCCGGTACCGGGATTCACTGCCACTTCCACCAGCGCCGCGGTGGGCGCGTAGTAGGTGACCATGGCGTTGTTCAACGCCGTTCTCGGATAGCGCACGGCCTTGCGCTTCACCACCTGGTATTCCTCGGCGCGGACCCTGTCGGCGCTGCCGCCGCGACGCAGCGCCAGGCCATCGATGACCCAGGTCTGGCGCTCGCCTCCCAGATCGAATTCCGCTTCCGTCCACTCCCAGCGATTGAAACCATGCACCATCACGCCGGTGACATCGCCGTTGCGGTGGGCTTCCGCCGCCAGTCGTGCCAGCGACAGCAGCGGCAGTCCCTCCAGTTGGAGCTCGCCGTCCTGCCACTGCAACTGCGCCGGATCAATGTTGTCCCGCTGCCACAGGCGCCTGGCCGCCGGCAGCAGCCCCTGTTGAAAGAGTATCTGCGCTGCCTGCAGTGTGACGTGGCTCTGGAAATAGGCGGACATGGAAGCGGCGCTGGCCATGCCTATCACCGGGGTCCACAGGGGATTGGTGGACATCTGGTCCTGGTGTTCCTGGCTCATGGTGTAGGGGCTTTCGGTCTGGAACTGCTGCAGGCCGCGCCACGCATCTACGACCCCCACTTCGCAGTGCTCCGCTGCGCGACCCAGAACGCTTTCCAGCAGCAGGGACTGGGAAGTCCCTATTCCGGTGCCCATCTCCATAAATTCCACCGCGAGCGACAACCTGCCTTCGGGATCGAACTGCACCGCGGAACTGGGGGCAGCGGCGCCGGTGCCGTAATCCTTGGTCGCTATAGCGTAACCGGTGCCGAACAGGTAGCCGGGATTCTTGCTCTCGAAAATCTTCTTGCGCTCCGCGCGCTCCTGCCAGATGGGGTGCTGGCGGGCGCGCTCGAGCATTTCCCGGTAGCGCACACCGACCATGGGCACGGCGCCCTGGGTGTTGCGCCAGCCGGTCTCGAAGGCGTTGCGCAGGCGCAGCTCAATGGGATCCATCCCGAGTTCCTCGGCGGCCTGGTTCACCATCATCTCCATCGCGGTCATCGTCTGCAGGGTGCCGAAGCCGCGCATGGAACCCGAATCCACATTCATCGACTGGTTGGCGACGGATATGATGTCGTTGCGCGGCAGGTAATAGACTCCCTGTATCGCGCTGGCGCCCACCATGGCAATGGCGGGACTGAAGTTCTGGCGGCCGCCGCCGTCCACCTGCATTTCCGCTACCAGCGCCTGGAATTTACCACTCTTACGATCCACCGCCAGGGTGTTTTGCATACGGAAAGGGTGGCGCTTGAGGCCGGCCTGGAACTGTTCGAAGCGGTTGTTGGCGAGGCGCACCGGGGCCGTCCCGAAAAGCGCCGCTACCAGCCCATAGTAGGGAAAGATGGAGTGATCCTTGCCGCCGAAGCCGCCGCCAACAACAGCGGAGTGCACCACGATATTTTTTATATCGGCGGCGAAATCGCTCTCGGCGACCATGTGCGCAGCCATTTCCTGGAAATCCTGCGGCGACTGGGAGGTGAGTACCAGGTGCAGGGTACTGCGGGCGCTGTCGAGCCAGCCATTGGCGGCCTCCGGTTCCATCATCATCGGGTCGATGATCTGGGTTTCGTACTGGCCACGCACCAGGTGCCAGTTGCCGGCCGCAGACTCCCGCTCCACCTGATTGCGAATCTGTCCCGCGTAGTAGATACCCCGCTCGCTGACATCGCCGGCCTGGTTCGCGACCGTCGGCCACTCGGCTTTGCGATCGCGATACTGGGGAAAAAAGAGACCGTCCTGCAGCGGCGAATAGAGGTCCTCCCCGGTCGGCCCGCCCTTGCCTTCGACGCGGATAATTCGCCAGCTGGCATAGGGATCCCGCTCTACCGGCGGTGTCTCCTCACCGTAGCGAATGATGCGCTCGTTGAACTGCAGCGCCTGCTTGGCAATGGCGTACTTCTCGAAATCGTCGAACAGCAGCATGGCCACCACGTGGCCGTAATAGTAGGGCGACTGCCCCTCGGGCAGCAGCATCGCCTCGCCGTAGAAGGGCGGCAGCTTCAGTTTTCTGTCTACCAGGCTCTGGGCGGTGATGCGCGCATAGGGCTGGGAATCCGCGGGCACCTGGGTCCAGTCGATGCCGGTAAAGCGCCGCTCCACCCGATTGCAGCGCAATGCCAGCGCATAGTGCTGCTGTTGCGGCCAGTCAGACATGTCCCTGGCGCGGTAGTCGCGCCCGAAAATTTTCTGGCCGGTAACCTTGGCGATACCATCGCTGCGAAAGGCTGGGTCGGGCCCGTCACCGCGCCAATTGAGTTTACCAGTGGAAGAGCCCGCCTGTCGGGCGCGGCCAAGCTGCCACAGTGACGGTGCGGCGAAGAGGGTAATGCCGGCGACAGTGCAGAGCTTGATGAAGTTGCGGCGATCCTGGCGGAATCCTTCCATGGTGTTTCCGGTTTATTGAATTTGCAGCCGCTGAGTCGCGCGCGGCACAATACACCGTAAACGCGCGATTCGGCCCTGAAATTAATAGTCCCTCTTCCACTGTAACTCCACACTACCGGCGCCGCTTTCCCCCTCGTCGGCGGATTGGATCTCCAGGTTCAGGTTGCGGCGCAGCTCTATCTGCATTTCCGCCTGCCAGGGATTGAGCGGATCCGTACTGCGCTGCAACTCGATATAGATGCGGTTGGTGATGTACTTGCCCAGGCTGAGGGCGTACTGGTCGCCTTCGTCCCCCTCCTCCTGTTCGATATCCAGTGTATCCACCCCCAACAGCTCTCGCGTCCTGGCCACCGGGTCGAATACCGAGCCACCGCTCTGCAGGCTGCGCACCACGCTGACCAGGCGCACCGCCTGCAGTGGCGATATATCCGACAGGGATTTGCCGAACAGCAGCTGGGCGAAAATCTCGTCCTGGGCGGCGGCGGGGCTGGAGCTGAAGGTGACATCCAGGTCATCGTCGGTTCCATTGAGGCTGCCGGATATTTCCGCGGTAATCTCGCCGTCGCTGTGTTCGTAGAGGCCCTTCACGTAGATGGCCGCCTCGTTGTTCTCGAACTGAACCTGCCCCTCCTGCAACTCAAACTTCTTGCCCAGCAGGTCAAAGCTGCCGCGCACGATGCGCAGCTCGCCGGAAGTATTGGGCCTGGCGGCGGTGCCGCCGATATGCACCTCTCCGCGCAACTGGGAGTCCAGGCCCAGGCCGCGCACATAGGACTGCTTGTCCAGTATCACCTCGATATCCAGGTCCATCTTCTGCAGCAACGGCGGCGCCCTCTCCACCTCCGGGCCATCCACCTCCACCTCAACCACTTCGATTTCCGGCACGCTGCTGCCGATCAGCTGTTCTATCTGCACCGCCAGCGGACGCAGGGTCAGTCGGCCGGTCAGTTGCGCATCCTCGGTGGTCCCCGTCAGCGCAATACTGCCGGAGATGGCGCCGCGCACCGCCGGGGTGCTGAGCAGGTGCGCCTTGTCCGCGCGCAGTTCGAAGTTCATCGATGGCGGCGCTGACGCGGCAAAGCGGACAGCACCGCCGAGCGTGATGCTGCCTTTCTCCCCATCCTCGGCCCGCGCCCTTTCGATGCGCCACTCCGTCGGAGTCAGGCGGGCGAGAAAGTCGATGCGGCGCAGGCGCGTGTTGCTCGGCCTGTGCTCGTAATCACCATTGGTCAATTCGATGCGCCCATTCAGTGCCGGGCGTTCCAGGGTGCCATCCGCATCGATGGAAAAATTCAGCTGGCCGCGCATGGCGTGGATTTCCGGATCGACAAACTCCGCCACCACCGACAGGTCGGCACTGCCGCGACTGTCCAGTTTCAGTGGCAGAGGCGGCATCTTCTCGCCCTCGGCGCGCTCGGCAAACAGCTGCTCCAGTATCGGCGCCACCGCCAGGGTGGCACCGGCATCTATGGCCTGGCGCCCGCCGTGGCGGGCCGCCAGGGAAATATGCAGATCCCTGTCCCGCGTCTGCCAGTCGAGTACCAGGCTGAGCGGCTCTATCTGCACCCGCTCGCGGGAGAGCCCCGGAGCCTCGCTGGTGACCTTCAGCTCGCCGCGCAGCTGTGGCCGCTGCGGGCTGCCCGCGGCGCTGATGCTGAGAGTGACCTGACCGCGCTCGGCGATATCCGCCGGCAGGCCGGCGTCCAGGTCCGCCAGCATGGCATTGCCGCGTATTTCCAGATCGAGTTGCTGTGGATTGAGGCTGCCATGGGCCGACAGCCGGTTGCGCTCCGCCCAAACCAGTTCCACCCCGTCCAGATCCACGCGACCGCTGCCGTAGCGCACATCGCCCTGCAGCTGCCAGGGTTCGCTGCGGAAATTGCCCAGGGCCAGCAGGTTTGCGCTGGCCTGTGGGTCGGTGAAGGGACCGGAGAATTCGCCGTCGATGCTGATTTCCCCCTCCAGGGTCGCCGGCAGCCGCACACCCGCGAGCTCAGCCAGCGACAAGGGGATATTGCGCCCGGCGACCGCGCCCCGGGCACGCCCCGCCTTGGGCTCTATCTCGCCGTCGACTTCCAGCCAGGCGACACCCTTGCGCCCCAGGCGTCGGGCCTCCTTGGCGAGCGCCGTCACGCGGCTGTGGTTCTGCAGCGGCTGTGACTCGCCGTCGACAGCTCGCTTCTGCGGAATCAGCGACTGGGGCCCGCGCAGCTGGCGCAGATCGAATTTCCCGAGACCGTTACCGTTGGACAGCTCCAGGCGCAGCCGGTCCAGCACTATCTTGTCCATATTGCCGGCGGCGCCGCCGCGCAGCGTGTAGCGGTACTCCCGGTAGCGGCCGTCGGACTCCAGGTGCAGATCCAGCTGCGGATTGGCCCAGGGACCACTGACACCCACGGCGGCTTCCAGGTCCACCGCGACGCCCTCGGCAGCGGCAAGCCCCAGTTCCCGCGCCGGGCGAAAGTCCCGGGCGTCCACTTCCAGCTGCAGCTGCAGGGATTCCTTCCCGACAGCCACAGTGCCGCCGCCGCTGATATTCAGGCTGTCGCTCTGCAGGCGAAACTCGGAAATATTCAATTCTTCCAGATCCCCTTCGATTTCGGCGAAGAGGCGACTGTCCAGCTGTCGGTAGACGGGATTTGCCTCCAGCGTCGCGCTCAGGACCGGATTCTTCCAGTCCCCCTCAGCGGCGACCCGCAGCTTCTCCACCGAACCCTGCAGGTCCGGCGGTATCTCCACCGCCTCGGTGCCCGGCAGTGCCGCGAGCAGGCCGCGGATATCGTCGACAGACAGCTTCTGTATTTCGCCGCGCAGGTCCAGAGATTCAGCGCCGATATCCACACTCCCCTCGGCCTCCAGGCGCGCTTCCGCGTAGTCGAGGCTCGCGGACTCTATCCGGATCACCTTTTCATCGGTCTGCACACGCCCCTGCAGCCGCAGCGGCTGCGCGCGCCCTGTGCGGTTAAAGCGAAAGTTGGAATTCAGGTCGAGGATGCCGGACACCGACGGCAGGGAAAGAGGGCCGCGGACACCCAGGTCGGCATTCAGCCAGCCGCCAACCAGGAAATCCTGCCAGGGCTGGGAGATGGCGAGCGGCAGGCGATTGAATTTTATCTCGGCATCGACGCCGTCGGCGCCGACGCTGCCGGAAACACGGTGGTGGCTGTCATCCACCTGCAGCTGCAGACCCTCACTGGTCACCTTCCACGGCGACAGTGCCACCTCCGCGCCCCCGGACAGCGCGAACTGGTGTTTTACCAGCGGCAGGGAAAACTGTTCGATATGGACCAACAACCGGTCTTCCGCTGTCCGGCGCAGGGAGATAGTCCCGCGAGCATCCAGCGCCTGGTCCTCCGGCAGCTGCAGATAGCTGCCGGCAAAACCGCCCGGCTTTTCGGCGGCCGAAAACCTGAGTTGATAGCGGTCGTTTTCCAACTCGCTGCCGCTGAGCGCCAAATGCAGATCGGCACCATTCAGCTCGCGTATATCCAGCGCCAGCTGCGCGGGCTCTCCCTCCCACAGATAGCGCCCGTCCGCGGTAATCGCGGTAACCGGCAGCCCGGGAAATCTCCTGTCGATAATCTGCAGGCGATCCAGCTGCAGGGAACCGAGGCGCATGGCCGGCAGCGACAAAGGCTCGGCGGATGCCTCCGCCTCCTCTTTTTCTGCCGGACCCCGGTTTTCAAGGAACTGGTTGAGGACATCGATATCGAGTAGCAGCTCCGCCGCATTGACGGTATCGATATCGACCCGTTTACGCAGCAGTCCGCCGAGATCCACATCCAGCGCCAGGTCGCGCGCCTGTGCCAGGGTATCTGCGCCATAGTCGATTTTCAGACGGGAAAAATACCAGGCACCCAGGCGCTCGCTGCCGATCTCCTCCACCTGGATCGCCAGGTCCGGCACAAATTTCTGTGCCGAATAAACGGCTGCCCGCGTCAATGTCACCCGCCCCTGCTCGGTGCCGAGCAGATAGAGCAGCGCCAGCAGCACGACAAAGAAAAGGCTGAACAACAGCGAGCCGCGCCCACTCAGCGACTGCCACAGGCTCTTCGCCACAACCCCCAGGGCGCGGACATAACCTGCGGCGAGAGCGGCGAGCGCTTTCATCAAAAGGCCTGCCCCAGACTGACATAGATCTGGTAATCGTCGTCTATCCCCTCGCGCTGGTCGAGGGGGAAGGCAACATCCAGGCGCAGGGGCGCAAAGGAGGTGAAATAGCGCACGCCTATTCCGGCGCCCCAGAAGAGATCCGAGAAGTCGGGTTGGGGATCGGCATAGGCATTGCCGCCATCCACAAACAGTACGCCACCCCAGGTGTCGCTGAAGCGAAAGCGCCCCTCGATGGAGATTTCGCTGAGCCCGCGACCACCGATGGAATCGGACAGCCGCGGCGGGTCACCCGGGGTTCTCGGGGCAATCAGCACCCGGGGCCCCAACTCCTGGTAACCGTAGCCGCGCACCGAGCCGCCGCCGCCCGCGTAAAAGCGCTCGTCCGCCGGGATGTCGAAATTGGACGCGCCGGAAATGGCGCCGGCCTTGATACGCAGTGCCAGTGTCGGTTCGTAGCGCATCTCCGTGCCGGTTTTGTAGCCGGTCAGCACCAGGGTATTCTTGGTAAAGGAGGAGCCGGAACTCGAGAGGTCGAAATAGGGTTTTACCTCCATTGCCACAGTGGCACCGCGGCGCGCGTCCAGGGGGTTGTCCGTAGTGTCCCATTTCAGGCCCAGGGGAAACGACAGCAGGCGGTAATTCTCATTCCTGCTGGTGCCCGGTTGCTCCTGCACCTTCTCATCCACCTGGCTGAACTTGAGCTCGGTGCCGACGCTGGCGGTGCGGTGTTTGCTCAGCTTGCGCGCAACCGTGGCGCCGAGTGTCAGTGATTCCGCGGTGTAGGTATCGCGATCCTCATTGGACAGCTCCACGCTGGCCGAAAAATTCTGTTTGTCGTGCAGGAAGCGCGGTATCAGCAGTTTGCCCTCCAGGGATTGCTGCACCGGGTTTACCTTGCTCTCGATCTCGATTTTTTCACCGCGGTGAAACACATTGCGGTGCTCCCAGCCGGCGGAGACACCGGCCCCCTCATCGGAGGTATAACCCACCCCCAGCTTCACCGTGCGGTGGCCGCGCTCCTGCAGCAGGAAGGTGATATCGACCAGGTCCCCATAGGGGTCGGACACCTCGCTATTGGCACTGGCAATCAGGTTGGTGCGCAGCAGGCGTAGACGCGCCGCGTCTATCTTGTTGCGACTGAAGCAGTCGCCTGTGGCTATCTGCAGTTTTCCACGCAGGAAATCCTCCTCGACGGAGGTGAGCCCCTCAATGCGTACTTCACCGACCCTGACTTCCGGACTCGGCGCCACACGGTATTCCAGCCGCGCCGCGGCTTCACTGTGAATCACCTTGGCCTCGTAGCTGACATCGATATCCAGCAGGCAGGCGTTGTCGCTCAGGTACTTCTCGATCACCTTGACGCCCTCGAGCACCTTGCTCGCCACCAGCGGATCGCCCACTTGCAACGGCAGGCCGCTGAAACCGCGGCGCAGCCGCCCCGGCATATCGATGGTGATGCTCTTGATGAGGTATTGGGGGCCGGGATTGACTCGGTAGAGTATCTCCCCATCGGTCACTGACAGACGCACACTGGCATCGTAATAACCGCGACTGCGCAGCAGCTTTTCCAGGGTACCGCGCTCATAGCGGGCCACATCGCGCGGATCATCGTAGCTCTTCAGGGCACTGCTGCCCTTGCGCAGTTTCTCCATCTCTTCGCGCAGTGAGTCCTGCAGCTCGCGGTCGTCCTGTACCCGCAGCTTGAACTTCGGCAGCTGGTCAAAAAATGGAATGGCCCGCACCTGCTGCAACGGTGACAGCAGTATTGCAGCGAGCAGGATACCGATAAAAATTCGCAAAGGACTTATCCGTGTCAGCGACTGAAACTCCGATCCCTGTTTCTGGAATAAGTTTCTGGCTTAAGTTTCCGGTTACTGGTTCGGCGCTCCGCTTTTATCCAGCTCAGGGCCCCGCAGCGGACTGGTCCTGTAGCGGATTGCAGTCGCGGATAATCACCCGTCCCTCGAGCAGGTTGCCCTTGGAGTACTCGGAGAAGATGCATTGATTGGTCTGCGGATCGTAATTCTCGATCCAGAGGTTGTCCTCCTTCCAGGTGGCACCCATATGCCGTTGCCCTTCCGGTACGGAGATGCGCATAACGCCGCCAAATCGCTTCACGAATACCTGTTCATAGTGGAAGTAGTAGGCAAACCAGCCGATCAGGAAAATGATGCCGGCGACTATGGCCCCCATCTTCAGGCTTCCGAGGCGGCTGCCGGCAAACAGGGATAAAACGACCAGGGCGATCACCGCCGCCCAGTAGAGATAAGTGACCATGAATACTCTTCCGTGAAGATTATTAACGCTTGTGACGGGAAAGGGTAGCGCAGTTTGGCGGTTAACTGAATGGCGTTTGGATGATCGGAGAGTCGGGAAAGACGGTTGCACGAATTGTAGGGGCGAATCTTGTGTTCGCCCCTACCCGATACTGTATTGGCGCCTCGCAGGCCGTTTGGTAGCGGCCCTGCTGCCGGTGGCTTCTTGCGGGACACGCCGCGCATACTTCCCTGTAGGCTCTAATCGGCATCCCTGCCTCATAAGGTCCCGCAAGAAGCCACCGGCATCAGGACCTTCGCATCGACTCTGTGCCTGACCTCCCTCTTTTGGGCGAACACAAGATCCGTCCCAAGGGGTCCATCAAAATCAGTCCCCCGCCAGCTCCGGCAGGTTCTCGTACAGCTCCAGCGCCTCCGGATTGGCCAGCGCCTCCTGGTTTTTCACCGGTTTGCCGTGCACCACATTGCGCACCGCCAGCTCGACGATCTTGCCGCTGATGGTGCGCGGGATGTCCGCCACCTGGATCACCTTGGCCGGCACGTGGCGCGGGGTGGTGTTGGCGCGGATGGTGCTGCGGATTTTCTGGATCAGATCCTCATTGAGCTCTACACTCTCGCGCAGCACCACGAACAACACCACGCGCACATCGTCGCGCCACTCCTGGCCGATGCAGATGCTGTCCAGCACCTCTTCCACCTTCTCCACCTGGCGGTAGATCTCGGCGGTACCGATACGCACGCCGCCGGGATTCAACACCGCGTCGGAACGCCCGTAGATGATCACGCCGCCGTGTTCGGTGATCTCCGCGTAGTCGCCGTGCGCCCAGACGCCGGGCCAGTTCTCGAAGTAGGCGCCGCGGTACCTGGAGCCATCCTCGTCATTCCAGAATCCGATCGGCATACAGGGGAAAGAACTGGCGCAGACCAGCTCGCCCTTCTCGCCGATCACCGCCTGGCCACCGTCATTCCAGACTTCAACCGCCATACCCAGGCCGCGACACTGCAGCTCGCCCGCGTAGACCGGCAGTGTCGGATTGCCGAGCGCAAAACAGGAGACTATGTCGGTGCCGCCGGAAATGGAGGACAGGCAGACATCCTCCTTGATATCCCGGTAGACGTAGCGGAATCCCTCGTGCGCCAGGGGCGAGCCGGTGGACAACACGGCGCGCAGTTTCTCCAGCCTGTGGCTTTCGCGCGGCTTGCGCCCGGACTTCTCCAGCGCGGCAATATATTTGGCGCTGGTGCCGAAGACACTGATATTTTCCTCGTCTGCCATATCCCACAGGCTCTCCGCCGCCGGGTAGAAGGGCGAGCCGTCAAACAGCACCAGGGTGGCGCCACAGGCGAGACCGCTCACCAGCCAGTTCCACATCATCCAGCCGCAGGTGGTGAAGTAAAAGAGCGCATCGTCGCGCTTCAGGTCACAGTGGAGGCGGTGTTCCTTCAGGTGCTGCAGCAGTGTGCCGCCGACGCCGTGCACTATGCACTTGGGCACGCCGGTGGTACCGGAGGAGTACATGATATAGAGGGGGTGGTTGAACGCCGTCTGTACGAAGGTGAGTGCCCGCTCCGGCGCGGTGTCCACGAATTCGTCCAAAACCACCGCCTTGTCCAGGGACTCCACCTCCGCTTTGCATTCCTCAGCGGAGCGCGCCACCGGTACCACCACCAGCTTTTCGATGGATTCGATGCGCCCGACGATTTCCCGCAGGCGCGGCAGAGAATCGATGGTCTTGCCGTTGTAGAAGTAGCCCTCGCAGGCGAAGAGCACCTTGGGCTCCACCTGGCCAAAACGGTCCAGCACGCCGTTGATACCGAAATCCGGCGAACAGGAGGTCCAGATGGCGCCGATACTGGTGGTGGCGAGCATGGCGACAACAGTGTCGATGATATTGGGCATGAAGCCGGCGACCCGGTCCCCCTGCTCCACGCCCTGCGCCACCAGCGCCGCCGCCAGGCGCTCCACCGCTGTATAGAGTTCGGCATAGCTCAGCTGGCGGCGTCTGCCGTTTTCCAGACGCTCCACCAGCGCCACCCTGTCGTCCCGGTAGCGCAGCAGGTTCTCGGCAAAATTGAGCCGCGCCTCCGGGAACCACTCGGCACCGGGCATGGTGTCCCTGCCCAACTCCCTGTCGCCGCGCTCGCTGGCGATCACCTCGGTGAACTCCCACAGGTCGCTCCAGAACTGCTCGCGCCGGTCCACCGACCACTGGTGCAGTGCGGCGTAATCCGCCAGCGCCAGGCCGTGGCGCTCATTGACCCAGCGACGAAACTGGTCCATCTGGGTGGCGTATATGGCTTCCGGGGAGGGTTGCCACAGGGGCTGGGCGTTGTTTGTCATCTCGGCTGACCTTGGTTCCGTAGTTATTCTCAATAGTTGACCATTATTCGCACACGTGCGATTCGGGCAATCATGCCTTGGTCTGACAGTTAAAACTATTTTAAACTTTCTTATATTTATTAAATTTTAGTTAATCATTGTAACCGCGTCTGTAGGAGCGGCCCATGGCCGCGATCGATGTCTGGAGTCCGCTGATAGTCCGATCGCGGCCATCCAAAGCCCTCGCCCGCAAGCGGGAGAGGGGAGCAAGAGGGGGCCCTAATCACTGGAGAGTCGCTTGAGCGCCACCATCAAACAACTTCGTGCCTTCACCACAGTGGCCCGCACCCGCAGCCTGGCCGAGGCCAGCGCACAGCTGCATATCTCCCAGCCGGCGCTGTCGGTGGCGATACGCAACCTGGAGAGCGCCGCCGGCGGCCCATTGTTCAGCCGCGACAGTCGCCAGCTGGCACTGACCCCCGAGGGGCGCGAGTTCCTGGCCCGCGCGGAGCAGTTGCTGCACAGCTGGGACCAGTCCCTGGACGCGATACAGCAGCGCTTCCGCCTGCAGCGCGGCCAGCTGTCCCTGGCAGTGATCCCCGCCTTCGCCCTGAACCGGCTGCCGGCACTGCTGGCGCAGTTCCACAGGGCGCACCCGGATATCAATATCGCACTGGAGGATATCGTGATGGAGCGGGTCATACAGGCGGTGCAGGATGGGCGCGCGGAGCTGGGTATCAGTTTTCGCCCAGATGACCTGGGCGGGCTCGAATTCCTCCCCTTCGAGCGCGACCGCTTTGTCGCCCTGCTACCTCCGGGACACCCGCTGGTGGAGAAAAAATCCCTGCGCTGGAATGACCTGGCGGCGGCGCCATTCATCGCCATGAACCGCGGCTCCGCCGTGCGTCGCTGGACCGACGGCGCCTTTTCCCACTGCGGCAAGCCGGTGCGGCTGCTGTGCGAAGCCAACCAGTTGAGTACCATCGGCCAGCTGGTCAGGGCCGGCCTGGGGGTCAGCGCTGTGCCCAGCCTGTGCGAGACGCAGATGCGGGAATACGGTCTGGTTTGCCTGCCGCTGTCGGCGCCGGTGATCGGGCAGGAAGTGGGGGCGCTGGTGAAGAGCCGCGGCTCGATTTCTGCGCCGGCCAGGACATTTCTGGAACTGCTGGTTGAATGATTGGGACGAACACCAGGTCCGCCCCGGGGGACGGACTATCTGGATGTGGCGCGCAGCATCCAGGCGGTTTTCTCATGCACCCGCATGCGGTCGGAAACCAGCGCGATGGTGGACTCGTCATCGCCCGCCTGCGCCGCCTTGAGTACTTCGCGGCAGGTTTTCACCACCTGCTCGTGGCCCTGGGTGAGTATTTCCACCATCTGTTCCGCCGGCGGTATTTCCGCTACCTCCTTGATGGAGCTGAGCTTGGCAAAAGCCTGGTAGGTGCCCGGCGCCGGCACCCCCAGGGTGCGGATGCGCTCGGCAATATCGTCCACTGCCTCGGCCAGCTCCGTGTATTGCTCCTCGAACATCAGGTGCAGTTCGCGAAACAGGGGACCTGTCACGTTCCAGTGAAAGTTGTGGGTCTGCAGGTACAGGGTGTAGCTGTCGGCCAGCAGGTGCTTCAACCCACCGGCAATCTTTTCGCGATCCTGCTCGCCAATACCGATATCAATTTTGCTCATATGCAAACGCCTCCACTTGAAGTTCGGATTCAGAAAACTCTCTACAGGATATCCTGCCGACGATTGATTAAAAATTTATTTATCGAATAGAAACCATAAAAAGAAACTATAGCAAAGCACAAAAGAATGTTGCGAAAGCAACGGTCTCAGTTTTTCGGCGTGCCCTGGACCAGGTATCCGGTATCCACGCCAAACCAGAAGCTGCCATCCTCGCCGTTGAAAACCATGTGCCGCACATTGCCACCGCTGGGCACCCGGCTTTCGCTGATAAATTTTTCCTGCGCGATATCGAAGGCGAGGAGACGGTTAGGGAGCACACCGGTATCGGCGATCCAGAGACGCCCTTTGTCATCCAGGGCAGTGCCATAGGGGCGCGGGGTTTCACCGGGAATCTTCCACTCGGTAAACTTCCCGGTTCCGGGCACATAGCGCCCCAGATAGCCTTCCGCATAGTCCACATACCAGATATTGCCAGCGCCATCTATCTCCAGTCGGCGCGGGCGGGCGTCGGCGCGGGGGAGCTCTATCTCGGTCAGAACCATAGTCCGGGGATCCACCCAGGCCAGCCTGTTGGTGCCGAACAGGGCTATCCAGGGCCTGTCATTCCCATCCACCTTGATGCCGTAGGGACGCGACTTGGGAGTTTCGGGCGCCACCGCCTTTACATCACCACTGGTGACATTCAGCAAGCCGATGCGGTTGCTGTTCTGGGCGGTAAACCAGATATTGCCGTCGCGGTTGAACTCCAGCGTATGCGGATCCTCGACGCCCTCCGGCATGGCGAAACGCTTGATCTCGCCGTTTTCCGGGTCCAGGCGGCCGATATGTGCATTGCGGTTGCCGGCATACCAGACGCGATCCTGGTCGTCGACGATCAGGTTGTGTGGGTGACTGCCCTCGGGTACGGAAAACTGCTTGAATTGGCCGCTGTCCGGCGTAAATCGGCCGATATAGTTGCCCGCCTGCCCGCAGAACCAGACACTGCCCTCCGCGTCCACAAAGGGATCCCGCGGGCGCCCGGCCCAGGATACCTTCCACTCGCTCAGTGCCAGCTTATCCGGCAGGGAGACATTTTGTGCCCGCGAATCTGTGCAGAGCAACAGAAGGGGAATAGTGGCGAGAAAGGAAGAGAGTGAGAGACGGTACCGCTGGGAAAAAGCACGCATGGCTGGCTCCAGTCGTTGATGTCTGTTTATTCCGCTTGCCTGCCCGGTTGAGTAGCGGCCATATAGTGGATCAGTGCGGCAAATTCAGCCTCGCTGCAGTCAAAACAGAGACCGCGCGGCGGCATGGCCTGATAACCATTGATTGCATTGGCGACCAGGGTATCCATGCCCTTGGCCAGCCGCGGTGCCCAGGCATCCGTATCTCCACTGCGCGGCGCGCCGTTGACGCCGCTCTCATGACAACTGAAGCAGCTGCGCCGATAAATTTCCAGGACGGCAACCTGACCCGGTTTCTCGGCCGTTACAGAAGTAGAAGCGCCCCCCGATTCACTGTGTTTCGATTCCCCGGGGGAACATGCGCAAATAGCCGCCAGCACGATCGGCAGCATCAATTTCGATTTCACTGATTGCATTGTTATTCTGAAGAAGCGCAAACCGGACAGCCATTATCGCGCTGCAATTGCAATGACCGCAACTCCAGGGTCTCCGCCTCGAACAGCTGCAGCTTACCAAGACTGGCCAGTGGCAGGCCGAGTAGAAGCTTGATCGCCTCCAGGGCCTGCATGCTGCCGATAATACCCAGTGCCGGACCTATAACGCCGGCGGTTGAGCAGTTCTGCACTTCCTGTTGGTCTCGCGGCGGAAACAGGCAGGAGTAGCAGGGAGACGGGGCTGAGGAAAAATCGAAACTGACCAGCTGTCCGGAAAAGCCACGCACCGAGGCCATGATCACCGGCCGCTCCGCGTCGCGACAGACGCGGTTGATCGTATGGCGGATCTCCAGGTTGTCGGTGCAGTCGAGCACCAGATCCATTTCCGGCACCATGTCCTGCAGCCAGGATTCCTCCGCCATATGAGGGTGGGCCTGTAAACGGATTTCCGGATTGGCCGCGGCCAGCTGCTGGGCCGCCACCTGCGCCTTGGGTTTGTCGCGGTGATTGGTCTTGTAGAGAACCTGTCGCTGCAGGTTGGAGATATCGACCCGGTCGCCGTCGACAAGGTGCAATTCGCCCACCCCGGCCGCAGCCAGGTAGAGAGCCACCGGGCTGCCGAGGCCACCCAGGCCGACAATCATCACTTTTGCCGCGGACAGTTTCTGCTGCCCCTCCTCGCCCACCTGGGGCAGCATTATCTGGCGGCTGTAACGCTGTAATTCTTTTCGGCTCAGCATGATTCAGTTTTCTATAACCGCTTGAAATTGTTCGACGGCCTGCCGGTAATTCTCCGCCCCGGTAACGGCACTGACCACCGCGATACTGCCCACACCGGTCGCCGCCACTGCCGGCGCCCGCGCCAGGCTGATACCGCCGATGGCGACCAGCGGGTAGTCCGGCAGCAGTGCGGCCATACGGGCGAGCTTTTCCGTACCCTGCAGCTGCGCGCTCATATCTTTGGTATCGGTGACGAATATTGCCCCTATGGCCAGGTAGCTGGGTCTATAGCGATAGGCCAGCAGCAGTTCGTAGAAGCCGTGGGTACTGATACCCAGTTTCAGGCCGGCGCGCTGGATCGCACCCAGGTCTGCGCTCTGCAAGTCCTCCTGCCCCAGGTGCACGCCATAGGCACCGCACTCTATAGCCAGCTGCCAGAAGTCGTTGATAAACAGGCGCAGATTGTATTCTCTGCCGATGGCCACCGCGCCTTCCACCTGCTGGCGCAGATCGCCGCCGGGATTCTTGATCCGCAGCTGCAGGGTACGCACTCCCCGCTCGGCCAGTTTCTCGAGCCACTCCACCGAGTCCACCACCGGGTAGAGTCCCAGCCGCGAGGTGTCGGGTGGGGCAAAGCCCTGTTCAAAGGCGAATTTATCAGCAGTGTCAGAAAATCCGTAGGCTTTGGCCCTGTCCTCGCTGGGCAACAGTATATCCGGAAAATCCCGCAGCTCTGACGGCCATCCGCAGTGCCCCACCGGGCCGGCTCCGGAACCGATCTTCTCGCCCTTCCCCTGGCGCAGCCCGCGCTGAACATAGGCCTTGGCTACTACGCAGGCATCCCGCAGCGGATAGCCCAGCGCCAGGCAGGCCGCAATTGCGGAAGACAGGGTGCAGCCGGTGCCGTGATTGTTGTCGCCGGGGATCTTCTCTCCAATAAACCAGTCGGCCCTGCCGCTATCCCACAGAAGATCGGCCATTTCGCCCTCGACCAGCTCACCGTGACCGCCGGTCACCAACAGGGCGTCGCAGCCCGCAGCACACAGCTGTTGCGCGGCCGCCACTATCCGCCCGGCACTCCCTACCGGCGCACCTGCCAGCAACTCCAGCTCGTGCCGGTTGGGCGTGATCAGGTCGCACAAGGGTAACAGCATTTCGATCACCGTCTCGCCAATACCGCCCTCGGTCAGCGCGGCGCCGCTGCTGGCTACGGCCACGGGGTCGTAGACGACGGGTATTTTCTTGATCTGCAACAGTGCGCGCAGGAACTCCGCCACGGCGGCGACCTGGCCGGAATTGGCGAGCAGGCCTATCTTGATCGCCGCGGGGAAGAGATCGCGCTGTAGCGTTGCCAGCTGCGAGATCAGCACATCCAGCGGCACCGCATTGATGGCCGCCACGTCCGTCGTGTTCTGTGCCGTATTGGCGGTAATTGCCGTACAGCCGTGGCAGCCGAAATCGGCGAAGGTCAGCAGGTCCGCCTGAATACCGGCGCCGCCGCCGGAATCGCTGCCGGCGATGGACCAGACAATTGGTTTTGAGCTCTCTTGCATCACACTTCTTTAATCTTGAAACGCCGTGTCGGCCTGCTGCCAGAAAGGCATATCCAGCGTCGGCGTACTGGGGCTGGCGGTCTGGCGCTTCAGCATCAGGCCGGCGGAATAGGCGCTGCGACCTGCCTCGACGGCGAGCCTGAATGCCCTGGCCATCAAGACCGGGTTCTGCGCCTTGGCGATGGCCGTATTCAGTAACACGGCATCGAAGCCCATTTCCATAGCCTCGGCTGCCTGGGAGGGTGCACCTATGCCCGCGTCGATTATCAACGGAACCTTTGGCAAGCGTTCGCGCAGTGTCTGCAGATTGTACCGGTTTAGCAAGCCCTGGCCGGTACCTATGGGGGCGCCCCAGGGCATCAGCACTTCGCAGCCAACGTCGAGCAGTTTGCGGCACACTACCAGGTCATCGGTGCAGTAGGGCAACACCTTGAATCCGCGCCTGACCAGCTCCCGCGCGGCCTCTATCAGCCCGTAGGGATCCGGCTGCAGGTTGTAGTCGTCGCCGATCACTTCCAGCTTGAGCCAGTCGGTCTGGAAAATCTCCCGTGACATCTCCGCCAGCGCTATCGCCTCCCGCGGCGTTTTGCAGCCGGCAGTATTCGGCAGCAACTGGCAGCCGGAATCGCGAATATAGTCCCACAGCATCTTGCCCTGCTGCTGCTCGGGGTTTTGCCGGCGCAGGGAGAGAGTGATGATTTCTGATCCGGAAGCCTCTACCGATTCACGCATAATCGCCGGCGATGGGTAGAGTGCGGTGCCCACCAGCAGGCGGCTGTCAAAGGCACTACCGTAGAGATTCAGCTGCTCGGTCACTTTTATCCCCCCACTACCGGAGCGACCACATCCAGTGCGTCGCCGTCTTTGATTTCAGTCTGCAGATAACTGGCGCGCGGGACGAAGTCGCCATTCAGCGCCACGGCGAATGTCTCACCGCTGTAGCCCAGTTGTTGCAGCAGGTTGGAGAGGTCAGTGGGCCGCTCGAAACTGTGCCCTTCCCCGTTGACGAAAATCTGCATCAAGCCACCTGTAACAGCTGTTCTGTAATTATTTTCTCCACTTTTTCCGCCAGCGCCGGCGCCAGCAGATAACCGTGTCGATAGAGACCGTTAACTCGCAATAGTCCCGGCTCGCTGTGGATATAGGGCATATTGTCCATGGTCGCCGGGCGACAGTTGACCCGGGTCTCGACGATACGCGCCTCGGCGAATGCCGGGTGCAGGGAATAGAGGGCGGTGGAGAGCTCCATCGTTGAGCGCACCGAAATGGGAGACATATCGTCACTCTCAATTTCGGTAGCTCCGATCACAGTGCGGCCGTCGCTACGCGGTACGGCGTACAGCTGATAGCGCGGGTGCAACAGGCGCACCGGACGCCGCAGCGCCACCTCGCGGGTCTCCACCACCAGCACTTCGCCGCGCACACCGCGCAAACCCTCGACCTGATCCCTGGCCCCCAGGCCGCGGCAGTCGATCACGCAGTCGAACTGCGACTTACCCTCCTGGTGCTCCACCCGGTAACTGTCACAGGCCACCGGCGTGCGCTCTCTCAGCGACACGCCCTGCTGTCGTAAAACGCTGAGCAACACTGGCAGCAGGCGGCGGTTATTGATATCGCCCTCGCCGCGCAAGTACAGGCCATGCTCGAAATTCTCCAGGGCCGGTTCCAGTTGCTGAAGTTCCGCAGCATCGAGTGTCTGCAGGTGCGCGGAAATATCGCCGCTCAACTTGCCGGCCAACTCGCGCCGAAACTGCGACAGTTCGCTTCTATCCTGGCCGTGGGCAACCAGGAGGCTGCCGGCACTGCGGAATTCCACCGGGCGCCCGCTCAGCGACTCGAGCTCTGCCGCCCAGTCCAACCAGAGCGCCAGACTGCGCCTGCCCAATTGGTAGATCTTCCGGTCGCTGTGCACCAGTTCCGACAGCGGCGAGATCATACCGGCGGCAGTCCAGCAGGCGCCGCCGGGCGTCGACAGGTCGCCCGCCTCGAACAGGGTGATATCCAGCCCCTGCCGGGACAGCCGCCAGGCCAGCAGGCGGCCCATGAGGCCACCGCCGGCTATGGCGATTCGGGGTACATTGTTATTTGTCACAACATTTATCCGGCTTTTTTTTGTGTAGTGCCGCAGGGTGCGCCGTGGCAGGTAACTGCTCCATGCGTTTTCTGCATGACCGCCATCCATGGCGGTCTCGCACCAGTCCAAGCTGGTGCGGGTTTCCGGGTTTTCGGTGCGCGCGGCGCACCCTACGAACTACGGTAGAAAGTTCAATGCAATCCGCATTCAGGTATCAGCCCTTGTGGTACAGCTCGCTGCCCATATCCTTGAACTTGATCGCCATCTCCTCCATGCCCTTCTCTGCTTCCTGCTTGGCAGCCTCGAGCTGTTCTGAATAGGCCCGTACATCCTGCGTGATTTTCATGGAGCAGAACTTTGGACCGCACATGGAGCAGAAGTGTGCAACCTTGCCGGACTCTTTCGGCAGTGTCTCGTCGTGATAGGTACGCGCGCGCTCCGGATCCAGGCCCAGGTTGAACTGGTCCTCCCAGCGGAACTCGAAGCGTGCCTTGGACAGCGCATCGTCGCGCTGCTGCGCGCGGGGGTGCCCCTTGGCCAGGTCCGCGGCGTGGGCCGCGATCTTGTAGGCCATCAGGCCCTCTTTCACGTCCTCCTTGTTGGGCAGGCCCAGGTGCTCCTTGGGCGTCACATAGCACAGCATGGCACAACCATAGGTGCCGATCAGCGCCGCGCCGATACCGGAGGTAATGTGGTCATAGCCGGGAGCGATATCCGTGGTCAATGGGCCGAGTGTATAAAAAGGCGCACCGTGGCAGTGCTTCAGCTGCTCGTCCATATTCTCCTTGATCTTGTGGATCGCCACGTGGCCGGGCCCCTCGATCATGGTCTGCACGTCATGTTTCCAGGCGATCTCCGTCAGCTCGCCGAGGGTGTGCAGTTCGCCGAACTGGGCCTCGTCGTTGGCATCGGCGATGGAGCCGGGACGCAGGCCATCGCCGAGACTGAAGCTCACATCGTAGGCCTTCATGATCTCGCAGATATCCTCGAAATGGGTGTAGAGGAAGTTCTCCCTGTGGTGGGCCAGGCACCACTTGGCCATGATGGATCCACCGCGGGAAACGATACCGGTTACGCGCTTAGCGGTCAGCGGTACATAGCGCAGCAGTACCCCGGCGTGGATAGTGAAATAGTCCACGCCCTGCTCCGCCTGCTCAACCAGGGTATCGCGAAACACCTCCCAGTTCAGGTCCTCGGCAATGCCGTCGACTTTTTCCAGCGCCTGGTAGATGGGTACTGTACCGATGGGAACCGGCGAATTGCGTAGTATCCACTCGCGGGTCTCGTGAATATTCTGGCCGGTGGACAGGTCCATTACCGTGTCCGCGCCCCACTTGGTCGACCAGACCAGCTTCTCCACCTCCTCCTCAATGGAAGAGGTTACCGCGGAGTTGCCGATATTTGCATTGACCTTGCAGAGGAAATTGCGGCCGATAATCATCGGCTCCAGTTCCGGGTGATTGATATTGGCCGGGATAATTGCGCGGCCCTCTGCAACCTCGCGGCGCACGAATTCCGGCGTAATCTGCTCCGGAATATAGATACCATCGCGGGCCTTCTGGTAGTGGGAATCACTCAGGGTATCGGCAAGCTGGGCGCGCCCCATATTTTCTCGCAGGGCAATGAATTCCATTTCCGGGGTGACGATGCCGCGGCGTGCATAGTGCATCTGCGAAACATTCTGGCCCGCCCTGGCCTTTCGCGGCGAAGGCAGGTTTTCAAAACGAATGTGGTCCAACCCCTGGTCCGCCATACGCTTTTGGCTGTATGCGGCCTGGCGACTATCCAGCACTTCGCTATCGGCGCGCGCCTCAATCCAGCCCTGGCGCAGTTTGGGCAGGCCCTCGCGCACATTGAGTCTGTATTCCGGGTCGGAGTAAGGGCCGGAAGTGTCGTAGACGCGCAGCGGTTCATTCGGTTCCAGCTGCGGATTCTTTTCGTCGCCACCAACGACGCTGTCGCCGAGGCAGATTTCCCTCACACCCACGCGCATTTCCGGGGTCTCACCCTGCAGGTAGATCTTGCGGGAATTGGGAAAAGACTGCGCAGTGAGGTTATCCAGGAAAGTCTTGGCGGAATCGCGGCTGGCTGCGCGGGAGGACTTGGCGGCGCGACTGGACTGATCGGTGATCTCGGACATGCTTACCCCTTTGGCTTGCGGATGGTTAACGCCGCAGTACCAGGGGGCAGAAAGATAGAGAGAAGCCACACATTTTACTTAAAATGTGGGTACCTTTTAAATCGCGACGAACAAACGCCGGCAGGCGCTCACGCAGTCAATTTTAAAGGTGTCCACAGGCGACTTCAGATCTTGTTCCCTACGCGGGGGTTACCCCGATCAGGTTCAACGGATCTCGCAACAGCGATCTCAGCCCACAGGCACTCCGACAAGCAGTGCCGGAGTATAGTAGAAGCCCCCGAGGTTGAACAGGGATACCACCGCGCGGGAAGGTGCCCGCCCCACCTCTGACCAAAACCCCAGCCTCAGTTGCCACTACCCCATCAGTGGGACAAGCAAATTCGCGCCAGTGCCGGTGGTATTGCGCGACCAAACTGAAACCCAATTCAAAATCCAGCCAACTGACCAAACAGTCTGATCTGTTCACGTAGGTCGAAGGGCAGCGCGGCATTAGACTGCGAGCGTTCACCGTAGTAGCACAAATTGCAGCAACAACAATAAGCGGCTTAATTAGAGCCGGATGGGAGATAACAATATGTGGAAGAAATACGGTGTAGTAACAGCAGTGACCCTGTGCCTTATATCAATCGGGCCGGTATCGGCAGCGCCCTCCAAAGCCGTCGCCGCTGGAGACAGTATCACCATGGGCTTTGGCGCAGACTGCACCCGAAACCGCTACTTTTGGGATCTATTCTGCCTGCTGGGCGGAGACCAGCCTGAGCACTCCTGGTTCGACGGCTGGGACGGTTCCGTAACCAGTGTGCACGATAAATACAAATCTACGTACCCCGGCGTGGCCGCCAACAAGGACGCCGCCGAGTCCGGCTCTGAAATGCGCGGTGGCAGCAATAATTTTTCCGTGCAGGCAGACCTGATACTGGCCCAGACCGCCGTGGCGGATCACATTGAAGTGGTACTCGGAGGCAACGATATCTGCAACCGCGGCTGTGTCGACCCGGCCAACTGTGGCGATCCGCTTTACAGCGAGAACGAGTGGCGCTCTGCGGTCCAGGCGGGACTGGAGAGGCTGGTGGGCGGCCTGCCCGCCGGTTCCACGGTACTGCTGGGTTCAGTGCCCCGGGTGCAGGACCTGCGCGCCGCAGGGCTGGACAAGCAGGCATCCAGCTCAGGAGTGAACTGCGAAAACGTCTGGTCTTCTTTCAGTATCTGCCGTATCGCCACCAATGGAGGAACCATGAATGGCGAAGATTTCGCCACCCGCTATGCCGGTATCAACGCAGCCCAACGGCGCTACAATGAAATCCTTGCGGAAGAAGCCGATAGTTACACCGGCATTAACGGTGTGGAAGTAGTAGCCGAATACAACGGCGAGGAAAACCTGAATGCTGGCACCTTCCAGTTCACGGCGAATGATATCGACGGAGGAGATTGTTTCCACCCCAGCATCCAGGGGCAGAATGCCGTCGCCGACTTGCTCTGGAGCGGCAACCCGGATAGATAGCGGTAAACTTTTCGGTACGGTGAGCGCTGGGCTTCGACCATCGGGGCCCAGTTCAATTTTCCCCACCACCCTCTTCGCCATCTCCGGATTCGGCTTCTGTCCCGCCCTCCTCGAAATAGCTTCGTTCCTCGACGATATATTGCAGGCGCTGCGGCAGCCCCTTGCGCATAAAAGCTACATCCACCACTTGACCACTGGTCAGCGCACTCCATAGATTGTTCTGGCCACTGTGTACCCAGGTATCATTGACCCGCAACAACACGTCGTTTTCCTCAAACCCCAGCGCGGTGAAGAACTCGCTGTCGACTATACCCTCCAGGCGTAGCAGGTGATGCCCCTCCACCTCCATTTCCGCCCGTGCAAACTTTTTCTCCAGCGCCGCGCGATTCTCCAATTGCTGCTCCAGCCAATCCCGTCCAAGGGGAAGGACACCCGACGGATCCACCAGCTTGCGGCTGCCAGGCCCCAGCGGCTGTTCTATGCGGCGTAACGTCTCGGCTTCCCGCTCTGTTGATTCTGTCAACGGTACACTGGCGGCGGTCGTCCCCCTGAGCGGTAACTTCTGCAATTCACCATGGTTGTCGATCACGACAAACTGCTGGTAAATTTCTCGCAGGTGCACGCCGGGCAGCAATTCACTGCCCGCCGCAAAGCTGCGCGCCCGCTGCAACTCGATTTCGATCAATGCACTGGAGTTTTTTGACCGTTCCGACAGGCTGACGCCAACCAGTGCGAGGGGCAGGCGAGTCATCGGCAAATTGCGCTGCTCCTGCGACTGCCTCAGGGCCCATGGATGCCGCTGCCCTTCGACCACGCCCATGCGACGCAGCTCTTTCTCGACCCACATCGCATAGTGGCCGTACTCTCTCGGTCCCTTGATATAGAGCCCATTGATAAAGACCACCGGAACACTTCCGATGCCCAGGTTTGCTGCAAAGGCCATATCGGCCGCTATCGCCTCTCTATAGCGTGCCGACTCCAGGCACCGCGCAAAACTTTCGACATCCAGATCCAGCTGCGCTGCCAGTCTGGCATAAATCTTTTCGCCGAGACTGCGACTGTACGCGTAGAGGCCGTCCTGGTAGCGCCACATTGCATCCTGTTCGCCGGCACACCGAACCGCCGTGGCCGCCGCCTGTCCCTCGCGGTGAAATTTCAGCGGCAAGTCAAAGATCTTCTGCCTGGTCCAGCCTGCGTAGTCTCTTCCCAGGCGGCGCAGCGCCGGTTGGATGGATTTGCAGTGCGGGGACTGATAGGAACAGAAAATAGCAATGGTGATGGGCGCTTCCGGGTTGCCCCGCGCGCGGCGCGTGTTTTGCGGCAAACCGATTCGCGGGGGGCGGGGTATTTCCAGCAGTACTTCGGCTTTTCTTTGCTCCGCGCCTCCGCTCTGCCCGATCATCTCGGCGAGCCGGTCAAGGCGCAGCTCGTACTCCACCAGCGCCAGGTCGTATAACTGGAGCCGCAGGCTATGATCCAACTCCGCCGCGGTGATCTCCCTGTCGCCGATCCGGGCAACCAAATCGACCGCCGTGCTATCGGGCTGGGGAACCCCCTTGTTACCGCCGGAATCCGAGCAGGCACAGAGGCACAACAGAAGCAGGCACCGGAGTATTTGTCGCACCACTATCCTGAGAGTGTTCATGGGCTGCGTATTATTGTTGTGGAATGAACGCAGACCATGCTAGCAGTCGGGGAAGAGCAGGAAAACTGCCCGACAACTGTTGTCGGTGAGAAAAGTGGAGAATTGAGAAGCAATTTTATGGAGAGCCGAATTTGGCGCCAGGATGCCCGGCGCCCAAGGCCTGTAGGGGAGCTGAGAGTCCTGGATTAAAACACCAGGGTTTTCTGATAACTCATTTCCCGAATCGCATAGCGCACGCCTTCACGCCCTACGCCACTCTCCTTGACGCCGCCAAACGGAAAGTGTTCGGCACGGAAACCGGGACCATCGTTGACCGCCAGCAGGCCCACATCGAGTCTATTATACAACTGCTTCGCCAGCGTGAGATTCTGGGTGAACACCCCCGCCTGCAGACCGAAGGGTGAATTATTGACCAGTGCGACCACCTCGTCGATGGTTTCAAATGCGCGCAGCGGTATCACCGGCCCAAATGTCTCCTGCGCCACCAGTTCCACATTATCGGGGACATGAGCCAGCACAGTCGGCCACAGGATATTGCCCTGCCGCTTGTTGCCGCACAGCACGCGCGCACCCGCGGATACCGCCGCGTGAATGCGCCGCTCTACCCCATCTGCCGCTTCGGAGTGAATCAGCGGGCCGACAAAGGTGTCGTCCTCGGAAGGATCGCCGACCTTCAACCTCTCCGTCGCGGAAACTAATCTTTCTGAAAATGCCGCAAAGACATCGCAGTGTACAAACAGGCGTTTGGCCGCGGTGCAACGCTGACCCGCCGTGGCAAAGCGCTGGTTGATCGCTGCGTTGACCGCCGCATTGAGATCACCGTCCGGCATGACGATCAGCGGGTCATTACCGCCCAGCTCAAACAAAAGCTTCTTGTAACCCGCCCGTGCCGCTATGGCGTTGGCCGCGGCGGTGCCACCGGTGAAGTTTATGGCCTGCACCTGTGGATGCGCTACTGCATGACTGGTTGCCTCAATATCCGGAATCAACAACTGCAGTACCGAGTTGTCCATGCCGGCGATATAGCAGAGTTCCACCAGCAGTTCTGCGGAGCGCTTGTTCTGCGGACCCGGCTTGAACAGTATTGTGTTGCCCGCGGCATAAGCAGGGCCTATCTTGTGCAACGCAATATTGATCGGAAAATTGAATGGCGTAATGCAGAGGATAGTACCGAGCGGCTTCCACAATACCACGCCGATGTTGTCCCGCTGCGGTGGATAGGCGTCGGAATCCAGTGCCTCGCCATTGATCGCCCTGGCCTCCATGGCGCTGGCAATCGCTGTATTGTAGGCGCGGTCTATCTCCACGCGGCTGTCACTGATGGTCTTACCGGTCTCTTCGGTGATCAGTGCCGCCAATTGTTCTTTGCGTTCGAGCAGTAGTTGCGCCAGGCGCAGCAGAGTATTGGAGCGCTCGAAAGCCGGGGTAGCCTCTTGTCGCCGCCTCCCTTCGACCAGTAAAGCTATGGCCCTTTCTACATCCTCCCGGGTGCTATAGTCGAACTCCTCGATCAACGCTCCGCTGTAGGGATTCAGGATTTGATAGTCAGCCATCTTACTCACCTTCTACAGAGCGACCAGCTGATAGGCGATCCTGAGACCGGCTACCAGTAATGCCACTCGCATCAAATTAAAGAACAGTTCGCTGTTCAGCCTGTTCAACAACGCCACCCCGATCCGGGTGCCGATTACTGCAGCAATGGTTAACAGCAATATCAGACCCAGGTGATCCGAGAAGGCGAACCCCAGGAAGATAAAGGCAGGGATCTTCAGTGCATGGCACCAGGCCTGCATTACCGACTTGTTAGCCACCACCTCTTTGGGGCTCAGGTCCCTGCGTACGAAGAATGCCGCGAGCAGAGGATCCACCGCGCCGGCCAGAATACCCAGGGTGCCAGTAGCCAGCCCCACCCAAAAGTAGTTGTGCGGTGCCAGGCGAATCTCCGGCAGCTTTTTGGGTTTCAATACGGTGTAAAAAATCAGCAGGGCCAACAGCGCCATCGGCAGCTGCTGCCAACTCAGGCTGGCGAGACCGAGGGTCATTGCCCCAGCTCCGAGGGTGCAGCCGATAAAGAATGGGCCGCATAAGTCCCAGCGGATATGCTCGCGTACATAGTAGATTCGCGCCAGGTTGTTTATCAGCTGCACCGCACCGTGAATCGGGACCAGCATACGCAGAGGAATCGCGGTATTCAGCGCGGCAAACATCAGTACGCCGCCTGCCCCACCGGTGACCGCTGAAATGAAAGCACTGACAACACACACAAGCAGCAGTAGCGCCAGCGTCTGATTGGAAATATCTCCCAATTCGGCCAAGATGAGTCCCGTTACTGTTGGATTTTTAATCGGTGCAGTCTAATGGGAGTCGAAGGTATGACCCAGTATTCGCCGGCCCGGTGTCGGTTAAATAGGGACAGTGTTTATGTTTTGGTCGTTATTGCGGGTACCCCACAGCGATCGCGGCCATGGGCCGCTCCTACAAAGCGCCCGTAGGAGCGGGCCAAGGCCGCGCTAGGTCTGGGTGGGGGCGCTTTGTCCGGGGGAGATTCGTT
>NZ_JACZFR010000043.1 GCF_014904815.1 Microbulbifer taiwanensis | reverse complement strand
AACACTCAGAGGTCGCACTCGTCTATTGGGTATGTATCACCGCATGAATTTGAGTGTAAAATCAATTGCTAACAACATGGTGTGTGCAAAACCGGGTTAAGTCCCACGGCTTTTTCGTTGCGGCTTCGCCTCCACTACAAAGCCGCGCGTGCTGCGGGCGTTATTTTTCATTGGTAACAAAGGCATGGTTGTGTTAGAGCCAGAATTTCCCCTAGGTACTTTTACTGCCTCCTATGTTTTGTTGTTGCCGCATCGGTAGGTCTTTATGCATTGTTTGTGAAAGGTGGCTATCGAGTAAGGACAAAGGGCGACAGAATTCTTGTATTATTTTTATCGTTTTTGATGATTGGAATTCTCTACCAGGCACTTGACCCCGTTAGTCGACATTTATCGTCATTTTCTGATTTACGTAATGGTCGGTATTTACAGGTTAACGGGATTTTAGAGAAGTTTTATTCGCCTAACGAGATTCACTCTGGAAACCTTTACCTTGTAGATAGTGAAGGAAAAAAGAATATTCTCAGGGTGTTGAAGATAGATCGCTCGCCAAAAGGGGGGTGTATAAATAGGGGGATAAAAAATGTAGCTGGGCTAGTCGGCAAACAAATTGAAGTTAAGTATAAGCTTATAAGTTATGAAGCTTGCATTTTATCAGTAGAAATTTCTGAATGATGACTTTCCGGAAAGTAGAGGATAATAACAAAGCCATGAACTTTGCGCCTGACGGCGCCGGACAGCCTACGCTTCGCTCCGGCTGCCGGTTATGGCAACGTTAGCTGCGTCAGGTAAAGAAATGGCAGTCTCGTTAGAAATTTGTTAAGGAGGAAATAAATGAGAAAAACTCTAATCTTCTTGTGTGCCTTTTCCATTGCTGGGTGCGTTTCAGCTCCAAGCTCAGTAGTGTATAGGGGCATGACAGTTGAAACTTTTAGCCCCGCCGCTGGATGCGGTACGTTAACTTTGGATCAAGATTGCTCCCAAGTTTCCGGCGCAACAAGAAAAGTTGAAATTCACGGTATTAATCTAAGAGTTTCTGGTGGGTCAGCAGGAAAAGTTGTACTCGTAATGTCAATGCCTAAATTTATTCCAGATGAAAAGTCACTTGAAGAAGGATCTAAGGCCATAGAAGCCCTGTTCAAGAAAGAAGGCGTAAATATCATTTCCACGAAAGTCATATATGGAAGTGGAAAGATATTTGGTGTTCACTATACGCTTGACGGAGATGGTTATAGTTATCTAAGAAGACTGTCAGTAGAAAGCAGCTAACAGGCCAGGCTGCGCGCCTCCGAAGGACGGACTGCGCAATACGCTTCGCGCAAAAAGTGCTACGGCTGACTCTACTAGAAACGTTAACTGTCAGAAGGAATTGACCTTATGAGAATTGTCTGGTTTTTAATGATATTGGCATTTTCATACTCTGCAAAGTCTGATCCAAGTAGTGATTTTGATAAGCTAAAGTCTCTAGTTGGAGATTGGAAAAAAGAGGGGAGTGATGGCAGCGACTTCTATATTTCATTCCAAAGTGGCGCTAATGGTAGCGTGCTTATGGAAAACTGGATTTATAAAGACGCTTCGCATTCCTTTACTGTGTATCATCTAGATGGGGGGAGCTTGCTTGCTACGCATTATTGCCCGCAAGGCAATCAGCCTAGATTGAAAGTCGAAAAATCGAGTGATCCAAATATCATTTCCTTCGAATTTCAAGATGCTACAAACCTTAAAAGCCTGAAAGATAGTCACCAGCACTCGCTTTCTTTTGAGTTTCTAGATAACAATACAATTTTAAGAAATGAGAGCTACAGTAAAGCCGGGAAGCTAACCCCAACGAGTCTGAATCTAGTCAGGCAGTGAGACCAGTTAACAAGCGGCTGTGTCCGAAATTTCGTTCCGGCAGTGAAAAAGTACTGACGATTGCTGACCGAGCTCTCTCTGTCAGCGAGATGTAAATATGCTATGAATAGAAAAAACAATTCCTCTCTAATTTATTGCTAGTTCATAGGTTGACACGCTATGAAGAAAAGCGATACAACAGCTCAATTTAAAGCCAAGCTGCTGCGTCCGATCAATGCAAGTGCAGATGCGCCGTGGGCTTTTGTGGTTCTGCCTCAAGACGCGAGTGCCAAGCTTCCTAGACGCGGAAGAACGACTGTCGTGGGAGCTATCAACGGTCATGTATTCCAGGCTAGGCTCGAACCCGATGGCCAACTGAGTCACTGGTTGCGGGTGGGCCAGGAACTGCTCGATGCTGCAGAAAGCACTTATGGCGATATTGTGGACTTCGAGATCATGCCCGCTGAACAGGAGCCGGAACCAGAGGTTCCCTCCGATCTACAGGAAGCCTTGGCTGCGGCGCCCGAGGCGCACTCCGTCTGGGAGGCCACGACGACCATCGCGCGTCTTGACTGGATACACTGGATTACTTCAGCCAAGCAGCCAAAAACTCGGGTAAAGCGCATTGATGACGCCTGCAGAATGCTTGCGTCCGGGAAGCGGCGGGTTTGTTGTTTCGACCCATCTGGCTACTACAGCAAGGCTTTCCGTGCTCCCAAAGCGGTAAACTGAGATATATATTGAAATATGACTGCAAGGAGAAGACGCAATGAGCGGATGCGCAGGAGAGAAGAGGCCCGTAAGGTTTTTTCCGATAGGTCGCACTATATTGCTTCAGCATTGAGTTCGATGCTTTTCTCTGTTTACCTTATCTACGATTACTTTTCCGATGGCATTCTGATCATTAGGGGGCGGGAAGTTCCGGATCTTCTCGCATTGGGGGTTATTTCAGTATTCTCCATTTTAGCAATTGCCTTGGCGCTTGGTGTCTGGCGCGAGATTGCCGGCGCAGAGAGGAGTGTATAGCAATACGGCCGATATGACGTCCCCGGTATTGGCCACTTATTTTGCCTGAATTCAGGCGCCACCTCTGTCGAGTGGTCTAGCGTGCGTATGGCGGTTTGTCGTTTGTGCACTCGATGCCCGGGTTCTACTGAAGCTACACTTTCCCTTTGTCGGTAAATCGGATTCTGGTACACCTTGTTGTGCTGGTGTTGACTGGCCCATAGGGCCGGGTCCGGTGAGGTGTGCGGAGTTGTCTACAGGGTGAAGGCAATGGATAAGGCAGAATTAAAAAGCTTCGGTGATCCCGATGAGGTGCGCGAATTCCCGAAGGGGCGCGTGGAGCTGGTGAAGATCGGGGGCGGTGTGGTGGGACGCGCCATTTTCGAGCCCGGTTGGCGCTGGTCTGAGTCGGTTCAGCCGATCGCCGGCACGGATCAATGTGAGGCGCCACACTTCCAGTACCATGTCTCTGGCACCTTAATCGTGCGCATGGAGGATGGCACCGAGCTCGAGTGCAGGTCTGGCGATGTCTCGCTGCTTCCGGCGGGGCACGATGCCTGGGTGGTGGGCGACGAGCCTGTCGTAGTGGTCGATTTCCAGGGCATGGTGGAATACGCCAGTGCCGAATAACCAGTGCGATCCGCCGGGGGCGCATAGGGTAGCTTGAAGCCCAGTGCCGGGGATCCATTGCTGATGAACTCGCTGGCGAATGATCGCGTTGGCACTGCCATCGGCCAGACTCTCCTTCTGATATCTGCTGATGCTATTTCAACCTCGCAATGGTATCGCTGGCGCACCGGGTTCGGGGATATACTGCCGGGAGTGAGGGGTAGGTGAGTTGCGGCACGGCGTCGGTCGCGGTCCGGTGATTCGCACCCGGCTGCCCGCTGCCACCGACCGGTGACCCCTTGCGCCCCAAGGCTTTCGGAGACCTGCTGTCCATGCAGAAGAAGGATGCGTTTTTCGATCTGTTGAAGGTGTTGATCCGCAGTCCCAGTGTGGTGGGTGCGGAGCACTCTTTTTTCCGTGTCCTGCAGCGGGAGCTGGAGGAGCGCGGGGCCAGGGTGACCTGGTATGAGGGACTGCTGGTGGCCCAGGGCGCGCGCCCGGGTACCGCCATGTTCTCCGCCCATATCGACCGTCACGGGCTTGTCTGCACCGGCCCGAACGAGTTCCAGTACGCGGCCTTTGTCGCCGGCAATCGCTCGGATCTGCTCGGTAACTCGGTATCGGAAAAACTGATGCGCAAGATCGTCGACCGCTTCCAGGCGGTAGCGGTCACGGCCTACGAACCCTGGTCCGGTTCCTATTTCGGCTCGGGGGTGATCAAACGCACCTATGTGTGCGAATACCGCAACAACCTGATCTTTGAGGTCGACGGCCTGGAGCACCTGGTGGCGGGAACGCCGGTGGCCTTCAGCGATCGCCTGAGCATCAGCGACGGAATTCTGAGTGCGCAGCTGGACAATGTGCTCTGCGCGGCACATCTGGTGCACCTGTTCGCGCTGGGGTTCCAGGGCACCGCTTTTTTTACCGCCCAGGAGGAAGCGGGCAGCAGCTGGCGCTATCTGCTGGAGTGGTTCCGCCGTTTTAACGGCGGCACCGACAAGCTGGTGGTGGTGGACACCAGTCCCTATCCGGATCGCGAGACCGCCGATCGGCAGCAGGTGGTGCTGCGCCGGCGCGACGTCAACGCCGGCTTCCACGAGGGCACCACGGCGATGCTGGAGGAACTGTGCCGGCAGCGGGGGATAAGCTTCGGTTACAAGGACGCCTATATCGAGGAGCAGAATCGCGCGGCCGTTGCACAGGGCAGTGAGCCACAGTCACTGGGCAGTACCGAACTTGGGCGCATAGTGGCGGCGTCCGGCGGATTCGTGCAGGGCACCACGCTGCAGATTCCCACCACTGGTTATCACACCATGGAGGAATCCTCGACCCTGGAGGCGAACGAGGCCTTCAGCCGGCTGCTGACGCAGATTGCGGAAAGGTACGGTGCCCTCTGACGGTCAGCCCCTGTCCGGGCGGTCGGAAATGATCAGTCCGCTGTCCGGGTCCACTTCCAGCGCGCGCCTCTTGCTGCCGTACCTCGCCTTGATCTTCCAGCGACCACCGACAAACCTGGCATCGGTAATCGGCTGGAAACCGAGGCTGTGCAGTTTGCTGCGGATGGTGGAATAGTCCAGTGCTATGACTGAAGGTTCAGCGCCGTAGAGGTCGGGGCTGTCGTAGATGGGCGCCGGTGTATTGGGGTCTATGCCCGGCGGTATCGGAAAGGTGAGCGCGTTTACGAGCAGGACCGTTGCGACGAAACTCATGTATGGCTCCTCACTACCCGGAAACCTTATTGGTAATGTGGGCGGCGGGGAGTCACAAGGAATAAACAGGGCCGTAGGGTGCGCCTTGCGCACCACCTCGGATTTTGCGTGAATCATTGGTGCGCGCGGCGCACCCTTCGGGGAGGAGTCAGCGGGTCATGCGCAGCATCAGGTCCATTAACCGCTGGGCGGTTTTGCCGTAGGGCGGCATCAGTAGTTTGAGTGGGTCCAGGGGGCCCTGTTGGAACACCGGGCGCAGTTTGGAAAAGGTCAGGAATCCCTCGTAGCCGTGGTAGTGGCCCATGCCGCTCTCGCCGACGCCGCCGAAGGGAATATCGTGCTGGCCCACGTGCAGCACGCAATTGTTGACCGAGACACCCCCGGAAATGATGCGCTCGATATAGAAGTCGCGCAGGACCTTATCTTTCGTAAACGGGTAGATGGCCAGCGGGCGATCGCGGCCGTTGACGTAGTCCACCACGGCCTCTTTGCTCTTATAGGTTTTTATCGGCAGCAGCGGGCCGAAAATCTCCCGCTGCATCACTTCCATATCCTCACTGACATCCAGCAGCAGGTGCGGCGGGAACTTGCGCAAACTGTCGTCGCGGCTGCCCTGTCCGCCGGACAGGTCGATGACGGTGGCCCCTTTTTCCCGGGCGTCGTCCAGGGTCGCCCAGAGGCGCCGGTAGGAGGCGTCGTCGATCACCGATGTGTAGTCGGCACCCTGCAGGTCCGGGTAGCGTTTCTGCACCAGCTGCCTGGCCTTGTCGACAAAGTTGTCCAGGCGGTTTTCCGGCAGGAACAGGTAGTCGACGGTGGTACAGATCTGCCCGGCGTTCATCAGTTTCCAGAAGAGTATGCGTTCGGCGGCGGTGTCCAGTGAAAAATCCGGCGCAACTATGGCCGGCGACTTGCCGCCCAGTTCCAGGGTTACCGGGGTCAGGTTGTCGGCGGCGGCGCGCATAACCTTGCGCCCGGTGGCGGTGGAGCCGGTAAAGATCAGGTGATCGAACTTGAGGCTGGAAAAGACCGGTCCCACGCCGCCGCTGTCCGCTACAAATGCGAGCTTTTCCCGCGGGAAGTAGTCGCCGCTGATCCGCTGCAGCAGCTCCGCCAGCCGGCCGGAGTTGTTGGACATTTTCACCATGGCGCGGTTGCCGGCGGCGAAGATGCTGGTCAGCGGGGCAAAACTCAGGTTGACCGGGAAGTTCCACGGCACTATCACGCCCACCACACCCAGCGGCTGCGGTATCACCCGGTTGGAAGAAGTGGGGAAGGCGGTGAGGTCGATATGACGGCGCCGCGGTTTCATCCACTTTTTCAGCCGTTTGACGGTGTCCTTGATGCCGTCGAGCACCGGGTATATCTCGCTGAAAAGGGTCTCCTGGCGGGAGCGGTTGCCGTAGTCGGCGCTGATCGCCTGTACCAGCGCCTCCCGGTGGTCGCGCAGCATGCGCGCCAGGGCCTGCAGGTCCTGCACCCGGCTGCGGTAGTCTGGCACCGGGGCGGCCAGGTAGGCGCGGCGCTGCCGCTCGAGCAGCTCCTGTAGCAGGGTGAGGTCGACATCGTTGCGAGTCAGTGTCTGTGTGGTCATGGCATCGTCCGGTGGAATTGTCGTTATCGGACGTGAGGCTAACTCAATTGCCGTCGGGGGAGTTGACCGATGGCGCCGGTGATTTGACAGATGGCGCAAGAGGCGTGACCTGTTGGCGGCGCCAGGCGGCGGGGCTGGCACCCATGATGCGCTTGAAGCTGCGGGTCAGGGCACTGAGCTGGCTATAGCCCACCAGTTCGGCGATCTCCGTCAGGTTCAGGTCGCCGTCGAGCATATAGGTGCACACCTGTTCGATCCGCGCACGGTCGAGCAGTTGCTGGAAGCTGGTGCCCTGCTGGCTGAGTTTCGCCTGCAGGGTCCGGGGGGCCATGTCGATTTTTTCTGCCACCGTCTCCAGGGTGACACTGCCGCGGGGCAGCAGATTGGTGATGATCCACAGTAGCCGCTCGGGAAACTCCCGCAGCTGCCTTTTCTTCAGGTAGCTGTCGATCAGTCCACGCATCTCTGGGTTGGCGCCCACTACCGGTCTGTCCAGGTAGCGGCTTTCGAACACCAGGCCGTTGTAGTCACTGTCGAATACCAGCGGTGCGTGCAGTAGCGCGTCGTAGGGTGCGGTGGCGGCGGGTTGTGGGCCGCACAGGTAGACGGCGCGCAGTGGCAGCGGCTCGTCGAGCAGGAAGCTGATGATGTTGTAGGCACCGGCGAGGGTGTTGTCGTTGTGCTGGCGCGATTGCGCCGAGGGACCCTCGAGTCGATAGGTGGAACGCAGGTAGGCAAGCTCGCCTTCTTCCTCCAGCCACACGTCCAGCCCCTGCACCGCCAGGCCGATGGAGGCGACGAGCGTGTGCAGGGCATCGCGCAGGGTGGGGCTCTGCTGGACCAGCAGTCCCAGCGCGCCGAGCATGGAGATGTTCTGCTGCTGCGCCAGCTCCAGGCCGAATTGTTCACGGCCGCTGAGTGTCGCTCCCAGTTCCAGCAGCTCCACCTTGGTTTCCAGCGGAATCATGGTGTCCGGCCTGTCCAGGAAACTGGCCGGCAGGGACAGTCGTGCGAACAGCTGGTCGGTGTCGACGCCGTAACTGCGCAACAGCTTTTTGTATCCCGACAGCGCACTGGCGCGGACCATGGGCAGCATGCGATCAACTCAGTTTGAAGCCTGCGGCCATTGTACGCGACTGGGGGAAATGCGTGAAAAAGAGGGGGAGGCCGGCGGCGGGCACCGCCGACCTGAGATTGCCTAGTCAGTGTCCGGTTTGTCGGAGAGAATCTCGCCGGAATTGGGATCCACCTCCAGGTCGCGCTTCTCGTCGCCCTTGTAGGCTTCGACCTCCCAGCGGCCGTTGTCCAGGGAGACATCGGTGATCGGCGTATAGCCCTGCTGCTCCAGCTTTGTCAGCACCGTGGACAGGGCCATGGCGCCGGGCGGCGGCCTGTCGTCTGCGAGGGCCGGCAGCCCTGTGGCGGCTGCGACAGTGGCGATGACGGCCGGCAATAGTTTCTTGAACGACTGCATCGAAATCTCCTCGAATGTTCCGATGGAATTGAATTACTGGGCGGGACTGCCCAGGCGTTGCTGCACCATGCTGCACCACTCGGCACTGCCGCCATCCGGGCCGTGGGCGCCGTCACCACCGGTGAGCTTGTCCACAGCGAGGAACCACTCGGCGCTGCCCACTTCTGGCAGGCCGGCGGGGTAGAGCTCAGCCATGTCGCCATCGTGCCGGGCGAGCACCTGTTCGTGGACCCAGACGAACCACTCGGGGGTGCAGATGGGCGCTTCGCCCGTGTCGGTCTGCGGCGGCGTCGCCGATGACTCCGGCACGGCGGTACCGCTGTCGTCCGGGGGCGGGGTAACGGGTTCCTCCATTACCTCGGTGGCAGTCTCATCGGGTTGAGTGCTATCAACTCCCTCGGACTGAGGGCTCTGTGCATCCGGCGGGTCATGGGTGTCGCTCTGGCGGCCGCAGCCGCCAATGGCCAGCAGCAGGGAGAGTGTGAGCGTAAGCATGGGCAATAGACGGTACATGAATCCTCCGCAGGCAACCGTTTCGCAACTAAGCATAGGTGGAATCCGGCGACTCTGCCGGCGGTTGAATCGGGCGGGGCATGAGGTTGACTTTGCTGGTGCTACAAATGAGAATGTTTCTCAAATTAATTCAACGGTCATGGATTCCCGATGCTTATCCGATCTCTTTTCCACAGTGCCATCGCAATCACCGGCCTTCTTGCCGCGCTGGGTGCCTCTGCCGCAGAGCAGGTGAATATCTACTCCTACCGCCAGCCATTTCTGATCGAGCCGGTGCTAGATAAATTCACCCAGGAAACCGGTATTGAAACCAAGGTGGTCTACGCGAAGAGCGGCCTCAACGAGCGACTGCAGCGGGAGGGACGCAACAGCCCGGCGGACCTGGTGCTGACTTCCGATACCAGCAGCCTGATGGATCTGCTGGCCAAGGGCCTGACCCAGCCGGTGCAGAACGCGGTGCTGGAAAAGAACATTCCGGCCCAGTTCCGCGACGACAAAGGCAACTGGTTCGGCCTCACTACCCGCGCGCGGCTGATCTACGCCTCCAAGGACCGGGTCGAGCCCGGCGAGATCACGACTTACGAGGAACTGGCGGATCCCAAGTGGAAGGGGCGTATCTGCACCCGCAGCGGCAAGCATCCCTACAACCTGTCCCTGATTGCGTCCATGATCGCCCACCACGGTGAGGCGGAGACCAAGCAGTGGCTGCAGGGCGTGAAGGCTAACCTGGCGCGCAAGCCGCAGGGCAACGACCGCGCCCAGGTGAAGGCGATCAAGGAGGGCGTGTGCGATCTGTCCCTGGGCAACAGCTACTACTTCGGCAAGATGATCACCAACACCGAGCAGCCGGAGCAGGTGGAGTGGGCCAAGTCTGTGAACCTGGTGTTCCCCAACCAGCAGGATCGCGGCACCCATATGTTTGTCTCCGGCGCGGTACTGGCCGAGCACGCGCCCAACCGCGACAACGCCGTCAAGTTGCTGGAATACCTCAGTGGCCCCGAGGCCCAGTACCTCTACGCGGAGAAAAATTTCGAGTTCCCGGTGCGCCCGGGCACTGAGCGCTCCGAGCTGATCGAGGAGACTATGGGCGAGTTCAAGGAGGACGACCTGAGCCTGACCGAAATCGGCGCCCATGTACCCGCCGCCTCGCGCCTGGTGGACGAAGTGGGTTTCGATTTCTAGAATCGCGCAATCCGATGAATTGCTGCGGCGCGGCCCCCGTTGGAAGACGGGGGCCGCGTTTTTGATTTTATGATCTCTCCATCCTCACTTCCCCGGCCGAATGCGTCCGGCCTGCGCTGGATACTGCTGGTGGCGACCACAGCGCTGCTGGTGGCGCTGCCGGTGCTGTCGGTTTTCTGGCTGGCGCTCTTTCCCGAGGAAAATATCTGGCCGCACCTGCTGGACACGGTGCTGTTCCACTATATTTCCGCGACCCTGATTCTGGCGCTCGGCGTGGGCGTTTTTACGCTGCTGGCCGGTGTCGGCAGCGCCTGGCTGGTGACCATGTGCCGCTTTCCCGGGCGGCGTTTCTTCGAGTGGGCACTGCTGCTGCCCTTTGCGGTTCCGGCCTATGTGATCGCCTATGTGTACACGGACCTGCTGGAATACGCCGGTCCGGTGCAGAAGCTGCTGCGCGATTGGTTCGGCTGGCAGACGGCGCGTGACTATTGGTTCCCGGAAATCCGCAGCATGGGCGGTGCCATCGCCATGCTGTCGCTGGTGCTCTATCCGTATATCTATATGCTCGCGCGCGCAGCCTTTCTCGAGCAGTGCGGTAGCATCCGCGCCGCCAGTCGCGCCCTCGGCTGCACGCCCTGGCAGAGTTTCCTGCGGGTTTCCCTGCCGATGGCGCGCCCGGCGATTGCGGTGGGGCTGTCGCTGGTGCTGATGGAGACTCTGAACGATTTCGGCACCGTGGATTTCTTTGCGGTGCGCACCCTGAGTGTCGGTATCTACGATACCTGGCTCTCCCGCGGCAACCTGGGCGGCGCCGCCCAGATCGCCTGCAGCACACTGCTTTTTGTGGTACTGCTGATCGCGCTGGAGCGCAGAGCGCGCGCGCGGCAGAGACACTTTGTGCAGTCGCCGTCGCAGAGCCGGGACAATTACCGGCTGCGCGGTTGGCGTGCGCTTGCGGCCGCGATTTTCTGCGGCCTGTTGCTGCTGGCCGGTTTCGGTGTTCCGCTGCTGGTGTTGGGTGACTATGCGCTGGGGAATTTTGCCAGCTACTGGAGTGACGATTTCCTTGCCATAGCGCGCAACAGTCTGCTGCTTTCCGCAGCCGCCGCGCTGGCAACCGCGCTGCTGGGGCTGTTGCTGGCCTACGGCAAGCGTCTCAATCCGTCTCGCCCGATCAAGACCCTGGTGGGCTTTGCCAGATTGGGTTATGCGATGCCGGGGGCGGTGATGGCGATCGGCGTGCTGATACCGCTGGCGGCCTTCGACAATGCGCTGGACGCACTGCTGCGCGAGCACTTCGATATTTCCATCGGCCTGCTGCTGTCCGGCAGTGTCTTTGCGATAGTCTTCGCCTATACGGTGCGCTTCCTCGCCGTTTCCGCCGGCGCTATCGAGACCAGCCTGGATAAAGTCACGCCATCGATGGACCGCGCAGCCCGCTCCCTGGGGCGCAACAGTTGGCAGACGCTCTGGGCCGTGCATTTCCCATTGGTACGCACGGGCCTGCTGAGTGGCGCCCTGGTAGTGTTTGTGGATTGTATGAAGGAGCTGCCGGCCACGCTGCTGCTGCGGCCCTTCGGTTTCGATACGCTGGCGACCCATGTCTACCAGTTTGCGTCCGACGAGATGCTGGAGCGCTCGGCGCTGGGGGCGTTGATGATCGTGTTGGTAGGATTGCTGCCGGTGATTCTGCTGAGCCGCTCCATGGGGCGCCGCCGGGGTGAGGAAAAGATGGAGTTGGTGGAGTCGGAGACGCCGGCGCTGTAGCTACTCTGGTTAAAGTCAAACCGTCGTTGGCATCGTCATACCGGCGCAGGCCGGTATCCAGTCTTATGGCACCTGGATTCCGATACCGGATCAAGCCCGGCACAGGCTCTGTGCCGGAATGACGAAAGAACCTCGTAGGGACACGTTAGGCGTTGAAAACCAGCGGCCTGGAAATGCGCAAAGGTATGGTGCTGCCGGTCGCAAACTGGAACTCTGCATCCAACGCCGCCTCGATAATGCGACCGGAGGGCAGGCGGAACTTGTACAGCACACTGCTGCCGAGAAAACTCCGCTCCAGCACCCGGGCCGCTACCGCATCGGCGCTCTCTCCGGGCAGCAGGTCCTCACTGCGCACAAAAACCTGCAGCTGCTTGCCCGGCGCTTCGATCGCACAGGCCAACTGCACCCGCCCCAGCTCCGTTTCAATCAAATCCGGCGCGAGCAGTTTTCCCGGCAGCAGGTTGCCCTCGCCGACGATACGCGCCACTGCGGCATTGGCCGGATGGCGGTAGATATTCTCCGGCGTGTCCCACTGCTGCAGATGACCGCCACTCAGCACACCCAGTTTATCCCCGGCCACGAAGGCCTCGCTGCGGTCGTGGGTGACTATGATCGCGGCGGTGCCTTCCTCGCGCAGTATATGGCGCACCTCGGCGGCCAGGCTGCGCCGCAGTTCCGTATCCAGGTTGGAAAACGGCTCGTCCATCAGCAGCAGTCGCGGCCGCGGCGCCAGGGCCCGCGCCAGGGCCACGCGCTGCTGCTGGCCGCCGGACAGCTGGTGTGGAAACCGGTCGGCGAAGTCCTGCAGCTGCACCAGTTGCAGCAGCTCGCGCACCCGGGCCTCGCGATCGACACGCGCTAGCGACTTGAGGCCGAAGGCGATGTTCTGCTGCAGGCTCAGGTGCGGGAAGAGAGCATAGTCCTGGAAGACCACACCTACACGTCGCTGCTCCGGTGGCGTAGTGGATCGAGGACTGGAAATGTTGCCGCCGCCCAGGGAAATACCGCCGCGGTAAACAGGCTGGAAACCGGCGATGGCGTGCAGCAGGGTGGTCTTGCCACAGCCGCTGGGACCGAGCAGGCAGGCGATCTCGCCCTCGTCCAGGGCGAAGGAGATGGATTCGAGAATGACCTTGTCGCCGTAGCGGCATTCGAGGTCGGCGACTTTTAACAGCGGTTGCACGGTGAACCTTATTGAAGATTTACTTGTAGGAGCGGCCCATGGCCGCGATCAGGCTTGGGGCAATCCGAGAAATCGATCGCGGCCAACGGCGGATGGCCGCCCCGCCACTCCTACAAGTGTCGTTAGAGATCGCCGAGCACCTCGACCATGGCACCGGTGAGTTGGCCCAGGTCTTCCTCGGAAATCACATAGGGCGGCATGGCGTAGACCAGCTTGCCGAAGGGGCGCAGCCAGACGCCGCGGGCTATCAACGCTTCCTGCACCTGCATCATATTCACCGGCTCGCGCATCTCGACCACGCCTATGGCGCCGAGCGCGCGCACGTCGGCGACCGCGCTGGATTGCCGCAGCGGCGCCAGTTCTCTTTGCAGCTGGCCTTCGATAGCAGAGACCCGCTGCTGCCAGGGGCCGGCGAGCAGCAGGTCGATACTGGCGTTGGCCGCGGCGCAGGCCAGTGGATTGCCCATAAAAGTCGGGCCGTGCATAAAGACACCGGCCTCGCCGCGGCAAATACCCTCGGCGACTTTATCGGTACACAGGGTCGCGGCCAGGGTCATGGTGCCGCCGGTCAGCGCCTTGCCGAGTGTCAGGATATCCGGACTGATACCGGCGTGTTCGCAGGCGAACAGTTTGCCGCTGCGGCCGAAACCGGTGGCTATCTCGTCGGCGATCAGCAGCAGCTGGTGCTCGTCGCACAGTGCGCGCACCCGCTGCAGGTATTGCGGCGAATAGAAACGCATACCACCGGCGCCCTGCACGATCGGCTCCAGTATCACCGCGGCCAGCTGCGCGTGATTTTTTTCGATCAGCTGTTGCAGCTCGGCGATATCCTCATCACTGCAGGGCTCATCGTATTTCGGTTGCGGTGCCGGGGCGAATAAGTGTTGGGTCAGCTGGCTGGCGAACAGGTGGTGCATGCCGGTGACCGGATCGCAGGTGGCCATGGCGCCGAAGGTGTCGCCGTGGTAGCCGTTGCGCAGCGCCAGCAGCCTGTTTTTCTGCGGGCGTCCCCGGGATTGCCAGTACTGCAGCGCCATCTTGATCGCGACTTCCACCGACACGGAGCCCGAGTCGGCCAGGAAGACCCGCTGCAGCGGCTCGGGCGTAATCTCCACCAGTTTCCTGCACAGGTCTATGGCCGGCCCGTGGGTGAGGCCGCCGAACATCACATGGGACATCTTCTCCATCTGCGCCTGCATGGCGGCGTTCAGTTCCGGCACATTGTAGCCGTGCAGTGCACTCCACCAGGAGGACATGCCATCGACCAGGCCGCGGCCGTCCTCCAGGTAAATGCGCACGCCGTCCGCGCGTTCTATCGGGTAGACCGGCGGCGGGTCTATCAGGGAGGAGTAGGGGTGCCAGATATGCTTGCGGTCGAAATCCAGATCCATAAATTCGCCAGTTAAAAATCTCTCTGCCGTCATTCCGGCGCAGACCGGAATCCAGAGGACGGTGGTTTCTGGATTCCCGCCTGCGCGGGAATGACGATTCAATACGCTTTACGCCAGTTCCCGCAGCACTTTCAACGGCGGCTGGCTGACCGAGCTGCGGCAGGCCAGGGTGCCGGCGCTGCCGACCAGCAGCGCGCCGACAATCGGGCCCAGCAGCCACAGCAGCGGGTGGAACATGAATGGCAGCTCGAACACCCGCTGCGACAGCACCGCCAGGGTCGCCTCGGCGCCGGCGGCGGCGAGCAGGCCGGCGGCGATGCCCAGCAGGCCGAATTCCAGCAGCAGGCTCTGCAGCAGCAGCCGGCGGCGGCCGCCAAGTGTGCGGATTATCGCCGCCTCCTGCAAACGCTCGGCGATGCTGGCGCGCACGCCGGCCACCAGCACCAGCACGCCCGCCACCAGCATCAACGCCATCACCGATTCGATCGCCAGGGATACCTGGTCGATGGTGTCGCGGATGCGCTGGATGATCTTATCCAGCTCGATGACGCTGACGCTGGGGAAGTTGCGCACCAGATCGTTGACCAGCAGCTTCTGCTGCGGCGGCAGGTAGAAGCTGGTGATATAGGTCGCGGGGAAGTCCTCCAGGGTACCGGGCGCGAACAGCATATAGAAATTTGGCCTCATGCTGTTCCAGTCCAGGGAGCGGAAGCTGGCCACCGGGGCCTCGACTTCCAGGCCGCCGATGGAGAAGCGCAGCACATCGCCGAGGGCCAGCTTCAGGCGCGCGGCCAGCTCCACCTCCACCGACACCCCCTCATCGGTTTTATCCCACCAGTCGCCCTCGAGGATGCGGTTGTCCGGGGCCAGGTTTTCGGTCCAGCTCAGATTGAGTTCGCGGCGCAGGGCGCCGACGCGTTCGCCGCCCGCACTTTTTTCGTACTCCTTTGCCGGGACGCCGTTGATGGCGACCAGACGCCCGCGCACCATCGGGTAGATTTCGGTGCTGGCGACTCCCTTGTCGAACAGCATCTGGTCCAGGCCGTCCACCTCGTGGGGGGCGATATTCATCAGGAAGTGATTGGGCGCCTTGTCCGGCAGCTGCATGCGCCACTCGTCGATCAGTGCGGTGCGCGCGAACACCAGCGCCAGCATCGCCAGCAGGCCGGTGCCGAAGGCGGCGATCAGCAAGGTGTTGAAGGCGGCGCGGCGCTGCAGGCTGCCGAGAGCAATGCGCCAGGCTCCGCCGATGGACGCGAGCCTGCCGCGCACCAGCAGCCGGTTGACCAGGGCGGCGCCGCCCACCAGCAGCGCCATACCGGCGAAGAGCGCCGCAGTGATCGCCAGGCTGCCGGACAGCCACCAGATCAGCAGCAGCATGCTGGTCGGTCCCAGCACCAGGCCCAGCCATTCGCGCCTGTCGGGATTGCTCCAGTCGCGCCTCAGTGTCTGCATGGGATCCGTGCGCGCCAGGCGGAACAGCGGCGCCACGGCGAAGCCCAGGGCGCAGTCGAAGCCGGTGGCGAGTCCGACGATCAGCGGCGACCAGTGGCTGGGCGGCGGCTGCGCCGGGAAGAAGTCGGCCATCAGGTTCACGGCCTGGGACTGGATCAGGCTGCCGAGCAGCAGGCCGGCCGCGGTCGCGATCAGCGTCAGGGCCGCCAGCTGCCCCAGGTAGATGGCCAGCACCTTGTCGCGCCCGGCACCCAGGCTCTTCATCACCGCCACATAGGCGGTGTGGCGCAGGCTGTAGCGGCGCGCGGCCAGGCCGACGGCGACGCTGGCGAGCAGTACCGCCAGGCTGCCGGCGAGGAAGAGGAAACTCTCGGCGCGCTCCAGGGCGCGGGCCACCCGCGGCTGGCCCTCCTTGAGGTCTATGACTCTCTGGTGTTCGGTCAGTTGCGGTTTCAGCCACTCGAAGTAGCGGTCCAGCGCCTCGTCGTCGCCGGCGAAGAGGTAGCGGTAGCGCACACGGCTGCCGGGCTGGATAACCCCCGAGGCCGGCAGGTCATCCAGGTGCACCAGCACCCGCGCACCCATATCGAAAAAGCTGGTGCCGCGGTCCGGTTCGCGCTCCAGCAGGCCGCTGATGCGCAGGCTGGTGTCGCCCAGTTGCAGGGATTCGCCCAATTGCAGTTGCAACAGCGGCAGCAGCCTGGGTTCGACCCAGGTCTCACCCGGGGCCGGGCCCTGTTTTACCCGGTGGCTGGGGCCCTCCTCGGTATCGCGCATTTCCAGTTCGCCGAGCAGCGGATAGCCTGCGCCGACGGCCTTGACGGCGGCGAACTGGAACTGGTCGCCGGCGGCGACCATGGAGGCGAACTGCACCGCCTCGGCCTGTAGCAGGCCGCGGTCGCGCGCCTCCTGCAGCCAGGCCGGATCCACCGGCCGGCTGCTGCGCAGCACCCGCTCGGCGGCGAGGAAGGTCAGCGACTGCTGTTCCATGGCGCGGGCCAGGCGGTCGGTGAAATGGGCTATGGCGGTCACGCAGGTCACCGCCAGCACCAGGGCGGTGGCGATCAGGGCCAGCTCGCCGCCGCGCCAGTCCCGGAACAGGAGCTTGAGCGGCAGCATCAGGCGGATACCTCGGCGAGCGCGCTGCCGGAATCGCCGGCCTCTATCGAGCCGGCGGCCATGCGCAAGTGGGCCCCACAGCGCTCGGCCAGGCGCTGTTCGTGGGTGACCAGCACCAGGGTGGTGTTGGATTCGGCATTGAGTTTGAACAGCAGGTCTATAACCTTGTCGCCGTTGCCGGCGTCGAGGCTGCCGGTGGGTTCATCGGCGAAGAGGATACCGTCGTCGCCGGCGAAGCTGGCGAATGCCCGCGCTATGGCGACCCGCTGCTGCTCGCCGCCGGACAGCTGGCGCGGGTAGTGGTGCAGCCGGTGCCCGAGACCGACGCGGGCGAGAAACTCCTCGGCGCGTCTGGCGGCGCCGCGCTCGCCGCGCAGTTCGCTTGGCAGCATGACATTTTCCTGCGCGGTGAGGCCGGGCAGCAGCTGGAAGGTCTGGAAGACGAAGCCGACGCAGCGGGCGCGCAGGGCCGCGCGCTGCTCCTCGTCCAGGGCGGTGATCTCCTCGCCGGCGAGCCAGATGCGGCCGTCGCTGGGTTTGTCGAGGCCCGCCAGGAGACCGAGCAGGGTGGATTTGCCGGAACCGGAGGCACCGGTGATGGCCAGGCTCTCGCCGCGGGCGAGTTGCAGGGAAATATTATTTAATAGGGTCAGCGGACCCTCGCTGGTGGCGACCCGGTGGTGCAGGTTTTCGGCCCTGAGCATGGCGGACATTCTGTATTCCTTCTGCTACTGCGCTGTGTTTTTGATAGGAAGTGGAGAGTATGACATGACGACAGTTTTTTTCCGGCAGCTGTATCTGCGCTTCGGCTTGTGTCTGCTGCTGCTTGTCCCATTGGCAGTGGCCCCGCCGGGGCAGGCACAGGCCGCCGAGAAGCTGCTGGTATTGGGGGACAGTATCAGCGCCGCCTACGGTATCGACGAGGCCCAGGGCTGGGTGCAGTTGCTGCGCGACCGGCTGGAGCGGGGAGGCGAGTCGATCGAGGTGGTCAATGCCAGTATCAGCGGGGAGACTTCGTCCGGCGGCCTGGCGCGGCTGCCGCGCCTGCTGAAAGAACACCAGCCGCGCTGGCTGATCGTGGAGCTGGGCGGCAACGACGGCCTGCGGGGTTATTCGCCGATGGCGCTGCAGCGCAATCTGCAGCAGATGGTGAAACTGGCGGAGAAGGCGGGGGCCGAGGTGTTGCTGCTGGGCATGCGCATGCCGCCGAACTACGGTCGCGCCTATACCGAGGCCTTTGCGGCCGTCTACCCGAAGGTGGCCGAGGCGGAGCAGGTGCCGCTGGTGCCCTTTTTCCTCGAGCCGGTAGCGCTGCTCGACGGCGCCATGCAGACGGACGGTATCCACCCGACCGCCGTGGCCCAGCCGGCGTTGCTCGACCATGTCTGGCCCTGTGTGCAGGAATTGCTGGAGCAGGGTGTGGACGAACAGTCGTGTACTCCGTGATCAGAATGCGTACAATCGCGGCGCCAAACCGCATCAAGGCACGGACCTGATTCGTAGGGCCGATCACAAGGTTCACCCCTGCAGATTGCTGTCGTCACTCCGGCGAAGGCCGGAATCCAGGTGCCACTGAACTGGATACCGGCCTTCGCCGGTATGACGAGCCAATGAACGCTTGTTTTGCAATAGGGTATCTAAAGGTCAATTTGACTCATATGCAGAGAAACACCATGTCCGAACTGGAAAACCGCCGCGAGCGGCTGGAATTCAACAAGCTGCAGAAGCGCCTGCGCCGCAATGTGGGCCGCGCCATCGCCGACTTCAATATGATCGAAGAGGGCGACAAGATCATGGTGTGCCTGTCCGGCGGCAAGGATTCCTATGCGATGCTGGATATCCTGCTGAATCTGCAGAAGACGGCCCCGGTACACTTCGAGCTGGTGGCGGTGAATATGGACCAGAAGCAGCCGGGCTTCCCGGAGCATGTGCTGCCGGAATACCTGCGGTCACTGGGGGTTCCCTACCATATCGTCGAGAAGGACACCTATTCGGTGGTGAAGGAGGTGGTGCCTGAGGGCAAGACCACCTGCGGTCTCTGTTCGCGCCTGCGCCGCGGCACCCTGTATGGTTTTGCCGAGGAAATCGGCGCGACCAAGGTGGCGCTGGGGCACCACAAGGACGATATCGTCGAGACGCTGTTCCTGAACATGTTTTACGGCGGGCGCCTGAAGGCGATGCCGCCGAAGCTGCGCGCGGACGACGGGCGTAATATCGTGATTCGCCCGCTGGCCTACTGTCGCGAGGAGGATATCGAACGCTTCGCCGAGTATCGGGAGTTCCCGATCATTCCGTGCAACCTGTGCGGCAGCCAGGAGAACCTGCAGCGGCAGGCGATCAAGCAGATGGTGCGGGAATGGGACAGGAAGTTCCCCGGGCGCAGCGAGAATATCTTCGCTTCACTGACCCGGGTGTCGCCGTCACAGCTGGCGGACCGCGATCTGTACGATTTCGAAAGTCTGGAGCTGGATCGCTCTAAACCGTCGTCTGCCCCGCGTGCCGAGCATTCAGTTCAGCGCGAGGTACAGACTTGGGTGCCGGAGGACTCTGCGGATGAGCCGCCGCAGTATATCGAGGCGCTGAATCTGTAGGGTCGGCACTGCTGACCAGGCGCGCATAGCTGCACTCGAAATCCCGCGCCGAGGCAGAGGGACCGTGGTGGAAGTGCTGGTGCCAGAGTCGCGCCATGGTCGAGACGTCGCATTCCCGCACCTTGTGTACGCCTGCATCGCGATAGATCAGCCAGGCGATGGCGGTGGCGTAGCGCAGGTTGGTGGTCAGTTCGCTGTGGGGGTGATCGAGAAAATCCCGCTGGCTGGCCAGGCCGCGTACCTTGGAGGCCAGGGCGGGGTGGTCGATCAGGAATTCATCCCAGATCTCCCGGTGTGTGTGCGGCTGTATCTGGTAGATGCCCAGCCCGTGGCGCCGTCCCTGCTTGAGATGGAAGCCGAGCTGTGACTCCTGGGCGGCGGTGCCCAGCAGCAGGTTTTCCATTCCCGGCGACCAGGCTCTCAGATGTTTGAGGGTCGGACGAATGACCAGTAGCCGCAACTCGTCCAGACAGATACCCATAGTGTTGTCAGTTTTTCCATGTGTTTCCCAATATGTAGTTTGCGGATTGAGTCGGCGCCACCTAATTAGTAGATTTACGCGCAATAAACACAATATTTGGCTACGGCGCCTATTTTGAAGGCCGAGCTTGCACTAAAAATAAGCAATTTGCGGGACCGGCAATGCTGCCTCCCATCGAGAACAGGGATTTCCTATGTCTGAACAGTGGCTTGTCGCTCTGACTTTTGTTGCCTACCTGGCGCTGATCCTGGTGATTGGTATTTACGCCTACCAGCGCACCAGGGACGCCAGCGACTATTTCCTCGGTGGGCGTTCACTGCCGCCGGCGGTGGCGGCGCTCAGCGCCGGGGCCTCGGATATGAGCGGCTGGCTGCTAATGGGGTTGCCCGGTGCTGCCTATGTCTCCGGCCTGTCGTCGGGCTGGATTGCGATAGGTCTCTTCTCCGGCATTGTTCTAAGCTGGGCCACCATGGCGCGGCGTCTGCGCATCTACACCTACGAGCTGGAAGACTCCCTCACGGTGCCCGCCTATCTGCACCGGCGGTTCAATCTGGGTCACCCCTACCTGCGCACCATCTGCGCGATTTTTATTCTGCTGTTTTTCCTCTTTTACGTGGCGTCCGGGCTGATCGCCGGTGGCAAGCTGTTCGAAACGGTATTCGGCTGGAATTATCAGTGGGCGGTGATCATCGGCGCTGTGGCGGTGATCTCCTACACCCTGTTCGGCGGCTTTCTGGCGGTGTCCTGGACCGATGTGTTCCAGGGGCTGCTGATGAGCCTGGCGCTGGTCATAGTGCCCTGGGTGGTGATCCAGGATGTGGGCGGCTTCAGCGGCAGCTGGGCCAGGCTGCAGGAGCAGGTGCCGGAACTGATGCACTGGCTGCAGGACAACAAGGGTGAGGCGCTCGGCTGGGCGGCGATTCTCAGTTCCCTGGCGTGGGGCCTGGGGTACTTCGGCCAGCCGCATATCCTGGCGCGTTTCATGGCCGTGCGCAGCCCTGACGATGTGCCGGCTGCGGCAACGGTGGCTGCCGTCTGGTCGCTGTTCGGCTTTATCGGCGCCCTGTCGGTGGGGCTCTTCGGCCACCTGGAATTGCAACAGACGCTGCCGGACGGGGAGCGTATCTTTATGGAGCTGGTCAGTGCGCTCTTCCACCCGCTGGTGGCCGGTGTACTGCTGGCGGCTATCCTGTCCGCGATCATGAGTACCGCGGACTCCCAGTTGCTGGTCAGCTCTGCAGCGCTGGCGGAGGATATCTACCACGTGTGGTTCGGCAGGGAGACAAGCCCGGAGGCGATGGTTAAGGTGGGCCGCTGGGCGGTGGTGGTGCTGTCACTGATCGCGGTCTGGGTGGCGATGGATCCGAATTCGAAGGTGCTGGATGTGGTGGCCTACGCCTGGGCCGGGCTGGGTGCGGCCTTCGGGCCGGCAATACTGATCAGCCTTTTCTGGTCGCGCATGACCGGCGCCGGGGCCATCGCCGGCGTGCTGGTCGGCGGCCTGACTGTGGTGATCTGGAAACAGCTGTCCGGGGGTATCTTCGATGTTTACGAGTTGCTGCCCGGCTTTATTCTCTCCGCAGCTGCTATCGTGATAGTTAGCGCAGTGACGAAGTGTCCCGTAGCCGTGGTGAAACGCCACAGTGAACTGCTGGATTGATTGGCAGGTCTCCAGCTGCGGTTTGGAGTGGGCGGTAGGTATCGCCTGAAGCTGCGCGCTGGACGCGCCCGCATGGCGGGTGCGACTGTTGTGAATAGAGAAAAGGATGTCCATCCGCAGCGATTATTCAAATAGCGGTTGGAGATACTGAGTGATCGAAGTCCATCTCGGTGATATCACTCGATTACAAGTCGATGTAATCGTCAATGCCGCCAATACACACCTTCTCGGTGGCGGCGGGGTAGATGGGGCCATTCACCGCGCGGCGGGGCCCCGCCTGCTGGAGGCCTGTCGCGAGTTAGGCGGCTGCCCTGTCGGCGAGGTCCGCGCCACCCCGGCCTTTTCCATTCCCGTCAAACGCATCTACCACGCCGTCGGTCCCGTGTGGCGCGGCGGTAACCTGGGCGAACCGGAGCTGCTGGCCAGCTGCTACCGGCACTGCCTGGCACTGGCGCGGCGTGAGCATATGAGTTCCATCGCCTTTCCTGCGATCAGTTGTGGTGTCTACGACTATCCGCCGGAGCAGGCGGTGGAGATAGCGGTGGAAGAAGTGCAGCAGCACCTGGACAGGGACTGCGAACCATTGCGCATCGTCTTCTGCTGCTTCGACGAGGCCATGGCGGAGCTGTACCGCCAGCAGCTGGATGCCTATGTTCGACGGTGACCAGCCATTCATACTTGTGAATGGATGTTGATTGTTGGTCACAAATCGCTGATTATCCAGTGCTCAGAAACTATAAAAAAAGTGAAGAGGAGAGAGCGATGCGCAGCGCCGAGCAGTGGTTTGCCGAGTACGGCGAGAGCCACCAGAACGCCACCAACAAGGCCATTCACTGGGTGGCCGTGCCGGTGATCTACGCCACCGTCGTCGGACTGCTGTGGGATATTCCCCAGCCGTCATTCATGGCCGCCATCCCGTGGCTGAACTGGGCGGTGGTGGCCCTGGTGCCGACATTGCTGTTCTACCTGGCCATGTCCTTCCCGGTGGCACTGGGCATGGCGGCCATCAGTGTCGTGTGCCTGTGGGGCTGGTCTGTGGTCGAGCGGCTGGGTTACCCGGTGTGGCAGACGGCGCTGGCGCTGTTCGTGGTGATGTGGATTCTGCAGTTCGTCGGCCACCATATCGAAGGGAAGAAGCCGTCGTTTTTCAAGGACCTGCAGTTCCTGCTGATCGGCCCGGCCTGGGTGATCGGGTTTATCTATCGCCAGCTCGGCATCAAGTACTAATCCAGCGCCCGATCACTTTTGTAGGAGCGGCCGGTGGCCGCGATCGTTGCCCGGGGCTACCTGAAAGCGCGATCGCGGCCACCGGCCGCTCCTACAGACAGTCTTGGCATCGCGTTTTAATCCTCACCTGTTGTAGTGCACCGGTACCTCCAGCGTTTCCTTCACCTGTTCCATTACCACATAACTGGTGCACTCCTGCACTTCCGGCAGGGTCAGTAGCGTCTCGCCGTAGAACCTGCGGTAGGCGTTCATATCCGCCACCCGCGCCTTGATCAGGTAATCGAAGTTGCCCGATACCAGGTAGCACTCCTGCACCTCGGGCAGTGCCGCCACGGCGTTGCGGAACTCCTCGAAGGCGTCCTGGGCCGAGCGGTTCAGGCGAATCTGCACGAAGACCACCAGCGCGGCGTCGAGGAATTCCGGGTTGATCAGCGCCGTATAGCCCTGGATAACCCCGTCTCCCTCCAGGCGTTTGACCCGCTCTACACAGGGAGTCGCCGTCAGGCCCACCTGACGCGCCAGCTCCGCGTAGCTGGTGCGACCGTTTTTCTGCAGTACCCGCAGTATGTTGCGATCGATGGTGCTGAGTTCGCTGGCGCGTTTGCGCATACCCCTGTCTCCGAAGTGGTCGTTTTGCTGAAAAAGTAGGCGTAGTCGCGCCTGGATTAGTGGAATCCACTGGTTGCTATGAAAATCTAGCATAAATCCACTTTATGCGCGGCCCTATACTGGGTGAAATCACAGAGAAAAGGCGCGCGACCGTCACCGAGCGGGCGGCGTGTCAGCCGAATGACGAGGAGCAGAAAAATGTTGATTGGTGTCCCGAAAGAGATCAAGAACCACGAGTACCGCATCGGCCTGACGCCGGCCAGTGTTCGCGAGTTGATCGGACACGGCCACGAAGTGGTCGTACAGAAAGACGGCGGTGCCGCCATCGGCTTTACCGATGAGATGTACGTCGAAGCCGGCGCCAAGATCATCGACTCTCCGGAAGAGATCTTCGCCACCGCCGACATGATCGTCAAGGTAAAGGAGCCGCAGCCCAACGAGTGCGAAATGCTGCGCCCGGGCCAGCTGCTTTACACCTACCTGCACCTGGCCCCGGACCCGAAGCAGACCGAACTGCTGGTGAAATCCGGTGCAACCTGTATTGCCTACGAAACCGTGACCGACCGCTTCGGCGGTCTGCCGCTGCTGGCACCCATGTCTGAAGTGGCCGGCCGTATGTCTGTACAGTGCGGCGCCCACCACCTGGAGAAAGCCCAGGGCGGTCTCGGCGTACTGCTGGGCGGTGTGCCCGGTGTTGCCCCGGCCAAGGTGCTGGTTATCGGCGGCGGTGTGGTTGGTACCAATGCGGCCAAAATGGCCCTGGGTATGGGGGCCGACGTGACCATCCTGGATCGCTCCCTGCCGCGCCTGCGTCAGCTGGACGACATCTTCGGCGGCGCCGTGCGCACCGAGTACTCCACCAACGACGCCATCGAGAAGCACGCCCTGGAAGCCGACCTGGTCATCGGTGCGGTACTGATCCCGGGTGCCGCAGCGCCGAAACTGCTGACCCGCGATATGATCAGCCGCATGAAGAAGGGCGCGGTGGTTGTGGACGTGGCCATCGACCAGGGCGGCTGCTTTGAAACTTCCAAGGCAACCACTCACCAGGAACCGACTTACGTTGTCGATGGCGTGGTGCACTACTGTGTGGCCAATATGCCCGGCGGTGTTGCACGCACCTCCACCATGGCACTGAACAACGCCACCCTGCCGTTCGCGGTGGCCCTGGCCAACAAGGGCGCCAAGCAGGCGCTGCTGGACGACGCCAACCTGCTGGAAGGCCTGAACGTCCATGCAGGTATGGTGACCTACCAGGCGGTGGCCGATGTACTGGGTTACGAGTTCGTAGATCCGAAACTGGCGCTGCAGAAATCCGCGATCGCGGAAGGCGCTGCAGCCTGATAGCGGGCGGCCGCGAGGCCGCCACGTGAGAAAGCATTCAGTAACGCGCTTGTCTACTTGAGCAGTCTTTCTCCCCAGGGGCGCACCCCGCGCCCCACTCTGTGAGACCCGGTGGCGGGAGCCACCATTTTATGGCCGCGTTTTTACGCGGCTTTTTTATTTGAATGCTGGATTTCCCGTTTGCAAACGATGCACACGGCGCACCCTGCGGGCGGGGCTCTGATAGGTAGGGTGCGCCGTGCACACCAATTGCCGGTCTGTCAGCGCCCCGGGAAAAGCCGTCCTAATAGCACTGGCAGAGCCGTTTCCACACGCAAAATCCGCGGTCCCAGGTGCACCGCATCGAAGCCGATTTCCTGCAGTTTCTCCACTTCATAGGGAATAAAACCGCCCTCGGGCCCGACCGCCAGCGTTGTGCGCCCGGCGATGTCCACAGGGCAGGGTGACTCCGTAACCGGGTGCGCAACCAGCTTCAGCGAGTCGGCGGAGATCGCCGGCAGCTCGTCTTCCACAAACGGCTTGAAGCGCTTGCGCAGCTCAATCTGTGGCATCTGCGTGTCTACAGACTGCTCCAGCCCCAGCAGGCACTGCTCGCGCAGCTTGTCGTCTTCCAGCCAGGGGGTTTGCCAGTAGGATTTTTCTACCCGGTAGGCGTTGATCAGGTAGAGTCTTTTTACCCCCAGTGCGGTCACATGCTGAATCACCCGCTTGAGCATTTTGGGTCGCGGCAGGGCGAGTATCAGGGTCAGGGGCAGGGCGGGTGGCGGTGGATCCTGTAGTTCGATTTGAAGTTCGACGGTGTCGCTGTCCAGGAAAATAACCCGGCCCGTGCCGATTTTTCCGTTGAGCAGGCCTACACGCAGCTGGTCGCCGGGGCTGGCCCTGTGTACCTGAAGGATATGCTGCTGTCTGCGCCCGCGCAGGCGCGCGCGCCCCGGCTCGAAAAAATCTTTTTCTTCAAGAGTGATCAGGTTCAAGTTGCTGGCTCGTCGCGATTGGGGATCAGGCCGTGGCGGAAGCGATTGCGCCCTTGCCCAGGCCCTCGTAAGCGCGCACCTGCACCTGGGTGCCCGGCAGCTCTGCGGCAATAGTGTCGGCAATACTCTTTGCTATGTAGAGGGCCAGCTGTTCGACGGTGGTGTCGCAGTCGACGAGCTCGCAGCGCGCGGCGGGAATGTCCAGGGTAAATTCCCCCTGCTGCGCCGAGTAGGCGAAGCGCAGTGTTTTTTCGTCGCTCTCCGCCAACAGGTCCTCGCGGGTGCCCAGGTAGATATCCTGCCAGCGCCGGGCCCATTTACTCTCCCATTCCGGGCTGCGCTCACCGTCCAGGTGAATCCGGATGCGGGAGCGGTGTCCGTGTGCGATGCGCTGGCAGTTGCCATCGTGCTTTTTCAGGCCGTGGCTGTAGTGATAGAAGGGAGCGGCGATTTCCTCGCAGGTAAAGCTGAGGCTCAGCTGCTCGACGCTGGTGGGGAAGGCGGAGGCCAGTCGCAGCACGCTCCAGGCGGCGACGCTGTCCGCACTGATTGCTTCGGCTTCCACCAGCGCAAATGCCTGCTCGGGGCCGGATACCGATATCGCTTCACCGCTTTCCAATTGCCAGGTCAGGGTTAGCTGCTCGCCGGCCCGCTCCATCTCGAGATGCGGCGATCGGGTGGGAACCAGCAGGCGGTGGTCCAGTTGGTCGTCGAGCCAGTGGCGGAGTGTCTTCTTCACCACGCCGAAATCGCACACCATGCCCTGGCTGTCCAGGGCGCCGTCGAGGCAGGCGTTCGCGAGCCAGGTCTCGCCCACCAGGCCGCGCTGGTGGTCCAGGTAGCTGAAGTCTACGTTGGTGAGATTGTCGACGAACAGGTGCATGATGACTTTTTACCGCAGGGGGAATGGATCGCGGCCATTATACCCGTATCAGGGGTGGAACTCGCGCCTTTGACTCTCTATAATCGCGCCCTCTTCGCAACGACGAAGATCTTTGTGGCGGCCCTTCCGGTCCCCTCGCAATGAACAGCTGTGAACCCCGCCAGGCCCGGAAGGGAGCAACGGTAGCAGTGGTATCATGTGCCGAGGGTGTTGCTGGTTGGGCTGCCTCCATTCCCTTACCCCTCTCCCGATCGATTTTCTCCGCTCAATTTCCACCCAGGCTCCCTGAAATATTTCGCCAGAAAAGCCTCTGTTGAGGGAATTTTGTGCCGATATGGCCGTGGCCTTCCTGTCTCCGTCCCAGCGAATGCGGCGCTTATGCTATAAACGGCGACATCTATAACCATGTCCAATAACGATTAGAGGGAGCCGATGAAGAAGATAGCCCTAGCCATTGCCGCAGCAGTGGCGCTCGCCGGATGCGACAACAGGCAGGCCCAGCAGGAGCCAGTCCAGGAGGCGGCGACCACCGCGGCCGCCGAGGTCAGCAGCGCGGCCGAAAATGGCCCGCTGACCGCCGAGGACGCCAAGGCCTTCCTTCAGGATGCCCAGTCGCGCCTGGAGAAAATGGCGGAGGAAATGAGCCATGCGAGCTGGCTGGCCTCCACCTATATCAATATGGATTCCCAGTATGTCGAGGCGCTCGCTTCAGAGCGCTACACGGCCATGGCGGTGGAACTGGCGGGCGAGGCGGCCAAGTTCAATGACCTGCAGCTGGATCCGGACACCCGCCGCCAGCTGACCATGCTCAAGCAGGGGCTGGTGTTCCCCGCGCCCAAGGATCCGGAACTGACCGCCGAACTGGCACAGATAGGCTCCAAGATGCAGGGCATGTACGGCGCCGGCAAATACTGTATGGACAAGGACGGCGAGGAGAAGTGCTACACCCTGACCGAGATGGGCCAGATCATGGCCAACAACCGCGATCCGGAGCTGCTCAAGGAGCTGTGGGTCGGCTGGCGCAAGGTCTCCCCGCCGATGAAACCCCTGTACGAGCGCCAGGTGGAAATCGGCAACGCCGGCGCCCAGGAGCTGGGCTACGACAACCTGAGCACCTTCTGGCGTTCCAAGTACGATATGGAGCCGGATGCCTTCGCCGCGGATATGGACGCGCAGTGGAACAAGGTGAAGCCGTTGTACGAAGCGCTGCACTGCCATGTGCGCGCCAAGCTGAACGAGCACTACGGCGATGACGTGGTGCCGGCGCAGGGCAAGATCCCGGCACACCTGCTCGGCAACATGTGGGCCCAGGAGTGGGGCAATGTGTACGAACTGGTCAAGGACGACGACATGGAGGCGCCCTACGACCTGACCGAGCTGGTGGTCGAGTCCGGCATGAGCGAACAGGACATGGTCAAGGTGGGCGAGAAGTTCTTCACCTCGCTCGGCTTCAAGCCGCTGCCGGAGACATTCTGGGAGCGCTCCCAGTTCACCCAGCCCCGTGACCGCGATGTGGTCTGCCACGCGAGCGCCTGGAATATGGACGGCCAGGACGATATCCGCATCAAGATGTGCATCAACAAGACCGGTGAGGACTTCGTCACCATTCACCACGAGCTGGGCCACAATTTCTACCAGCGCATCTACAAGGAGCAGCCGTTCCTGTACAAAGAGGGTGCCAACGACGGCTTCCACGAGGCGGTGGGGGATACCATCGCGCTGTCCATTACCCCGAAATACCTGAAGGAAATCGGCCTGATGGACGAGGTGCCGGACGAGAGCAAGGATATCGGCTACCTGATGCAGCAGGCGCTGGACAAGATTGCCTTTCTGCCCTTCGGCCTGATGGTGGACAAGTGGCGCTGGCAGGTGTTCAACGGCGAGGTGCAGCCGGGGGACTACAACAAGGCCTGGTGGAGGCTGCGCGAGGATTACCAGGGTATCCAGGCTCCTGTTGAGCGCACCGAAGCCAACTTCGATCCGGGTGCCAAGTACCATATCCCGGGCAACACCCCCTACGCGCGCTACTTCCTGGCCCGCATCCAGCAGTTCCAGTTCCACCGCGCCCTGTGCGAGGCCGCCGGTGAGACGGGTCCGCTGCACCGCTGCTCCATCTATAAGAACGGCGAGGCCGGCGAGAAGCTGCGCGCCATGTTGGCAATGGGCGCGAGCAAGCCCTGGCCGGACGCGATGGAAGCCCTGACCGGCCAGCGCGATCTGGATGCCTCGGCAATCATCGATTACTTCCAGCCGCTGATGGCGTACCTGGAAGAGCAAAACAAAGACCGGCAGTGCGGCTGGGCCGAGCCGGGCGTTTAGCGAGCGAAGCTCGCTGCCCGGCTCGGCGACCGGGCCGGGGAGGGCGGGCCGGGGGGGGGTCGGACACTTC
>NZ_JACZFR010000042.1 GCF_014904815.1 Microbulbifer taiwanensis | reverse complement strand
GCCGGCGGGGGGGGGGGGGGGGGGCGGGGCGCGTGGGGGCGGGGGCACCCCCGCCCGGGCCTCGGCGACCGGCCAGGGATGGCCGGACCGGGGCTTGATCGAACACTTCGATATCCCGCCATGGATGGCAGGTTTGCAGCCCAATGCCGGCACGAGCGCAGCTCGCTGCCCGGCTCGGCGACCGGCCATGGACGGCCGGGCCGGAGCCTGATCGAACAACTCGATATCCCGCCATGAGCGGCATGCTTGTAGCCTGATGTCAGTCGCAAGTCGAGGCACTGCCTGCCGAGGGCCTTCGCGTCTGGCTGCTGTGCTCTGTCAAAGTAGCTATTGTAGGAGCGGCCCATGGCCGCGATCGAACTTTCCGGCTGCCCGGATATCGATTGCGGCCATGGGCCGCTCCGACATTGTCTCTTCCTAAAATTGGGCCTGTGCAGTAATCCACAGTCGGTCGGTATCCACACTGAAGTCGTCGGCCATATAGCGGCTGTACTTCAGGCTCAGATCGGTGAAGCCGAGTTTTCCGCTGACCACAAGGCCGTACTCACTGCCGAGCCTGTCCATCCCGGAAACACCCGAGTCGTCGGAACTCAGCTGGTGGTACTTGAGCGAAAACTCCACCCCGGCCAGGGAATTGCCCACCGATACGTAGAAATCCTCGATACCGCCGGCAATATTGCCGGTGCCGCCGCCGAGGAACTTGTCGTTCCAACCCTGGAACTTGTGAAGTGTCGCCAGTGGGGTGGCGAACTGGCCATCGGCGCCGTCGGAGCCCAGCAACTCGTAGCCGGCCCTCAGTGTCACATGGCCGAGTTTGTAGCCGCCCTCCGCCAGTAAATAGTCGGTATCGTAGCTGGCCGGGTTATCGGAGGCGGCCGATTGGGTGGCATATTCCAAGGCGTAGTTGGCGCCGCCGGCCTTGCCGGAAAAGCGCAGGCCACAGGTGTCGGTGGAAAATTCCGGGGCAGTCTCGTTGTCGATCAGGTAGGTGTAGACAGAAAGGGCCCCTGCGCCGAAGCCACTGTACTTCGCATTCAGCAGGTAGCTATCGTTTTTGTGGTCACCGAGGGGGCTGTCCTCGCCGAAGATGCGGTTGACGTTGTCGATATGGGCGAGGAACAGAGTGGTGTCGGCCAGGCTGTTGTCGGTGATGCTGAAACCGTCGTAGGTCTGCTCGTTCTGGCGGAACCCGACACCGCCGACGAAGCGCTGGTTATCCAGCAGTATGCGCTGGCGGCCGTACTTGATGGTGGTTTCACCGGAGGCGTAGGACAGTAGGGCCTGGTTCAACTCGGTACCTTCCGCATCCGCTACGCCACCTTCGAAATCCGTCAAATGGGTCACGTCATCCATTTCGATCAGGGTGCTGAATCCCTGGAAAGTACCGGATTGGTAGGTCAGGCGAGTTCTCAGGCTGGTTAGGTCCAGGGTATCGGCACCGTTCGTATCGACCTGTTCGGCGCGCGCGCGAAAGCCCAGGTTAACTTTACTCCGGTCAATCGCCTCGCGGAGCGTTGTAGCAGAGGTCTCGGTGGGTTCAATCGTGCTGGCAGATATGGCCGGAGCACTGACAATGGCGGCTGCGAATCCCGGCAGCGCGGCGGCGCGTCTGAGAGTATTTGTCCACGGCATCTGATGGTTTCCCCAATTGTTGGTCAGTAGAAAATGCAGATATAAAAAAGGCGCTCATCGACTTTCCGCCAGTGGCAGATTATCGATGAGCGCCTCTGCTCACCTCCAATCGACGGTATCGATTGGCTCCAAGTTATTTCAGCTGACTGTGGTGTGATTCTCCTGGCGGGCGATGCTCAAGTTCCGGTCGATTCCACCGCGCTCAGCAAGGAATTTGGTGCACAGAGTATGCCAGTTTCTTGGTGGTGCCCAATCGACCTCTGCGAGGTGGTCGTGCTCAGATCGAATTGACGCGGTTGGGAATAATCCTAACTTTCTGTATTTATTGGAGTTTTTCACAACTATCGGCGTTGCCCGCCGAAGGAATACGCGTGTGGAATACCTTCCTTGCCGGTGCTGGACGGCGATTGAAACCCGGCTGACCTGTGAGTTGAGCGGGAACAGGGCACGTCCTTTGAGTGCGTGAGGGGAGGCCGGAGCTGCACTTTGGTGCCGGGCTCGATCGCAACTGCCGCGCGGGTGCCTGTGTGGTGCGATACATCCGGCAATAAAAAGGCCGGGCATTGCTGCCCGGCCTCCTGAAAACCCGGAGATGGTTTTCGATCAGAAGGTGTAGTTCAGTGATACAGCAGCCAGCCAGGCTTCGATGTTGGAGGTCTCGCCATCGAAATAGGTGGGTACTGGTGAGGCACTGAATTCCTTGATGGTTTCGTCATCGCCCCACAGATAGGCGAAGCCGCCGTCGATACTCAGCTGGTTGTCGATCTTGTAGGTGCCGCCGAAAGTAACCCACTGGCGGTCGGTATCCGGGATGGACAGGGTGCGCCAGGTGATCGGCAGCCCGGCAGCGTTGGCTGCCTCATCTGTCGTATTGAGACCGTCGCGTGCTGCGCCCTCGTCGTAGGCGTAGCCGATGCGCCAGGTAACCTCCTCGCAGGGGTAGTATTCACCGGCGATGCTGTAGCGCCAGCCGCTCTCGAAGTTTTCTTCCTTGATATGCAGCGGGTTGTAGATGGGAACGGGTTGGCCGCCAACCCTCTGATCCGGGAAAAAGGCCTCCAGGCGCTGGAAGTCGTCCCAGTCGGTCCACATGGCACCCAGGGCCAGGCCCCAGTTGTCGTCGAAGCGGTGATACAGACCCAGTTCCACGGTGTCCGGCAGATCCAGGGTCAGCTCGGCGTCGGCGTTATCCAGAGTGCCGACAATGGTGCCGTCGTTTGCAAAGGATGGAAGCAGGTCTGAGTCGACATCCGCCTCGATTTTTGGGTCCAGTTTAGACTGGTAGGAAATGCCGAAGCGGGTGCGGTCGGTGATATTCCACAGGGCGCCGATGCTCCAGCCCACATCCCAGTCGTCACCATCGGCGTCGAGGATGCGTTGTCCGGCCAGTGACGGCACCGGTGCAAAATTGGACGGCATTCTCGATTCCAGGGTGGCGTCGGCATAGAGGAAGTTGACCGATACGCCGATGCTGAACTGGTCGTTGAAGTCGTAGGCAACCGACGGTGCGATATTGACAGATAGCAGTTCTGTCTTGTCGGCAATATTGGTTACGGGCCAGTCACTGTCGAAGTCGGTTTCCAGGCCGTAGTCGGTGTTGATGGCCAGGCCGAAAGACCAGCAATCGTCGAAGGGTACGGCCAGATAGGCATTGGGCACCCAGGCGCTGGTGGCATAGTCATTGGCCTCGTCGAATATCGGGCCGACCGGGATCAGTTCACCAGTTTGGGGGTTAGGCAGGAAATATGTTGTATTGCCTTGTGCATCGATTTCCGGGTTGATGTAGGTGACACCGCCGGAAACGCTGATGGTCTTGAACAGAGCGGAACCAGCCGGATTGCGCGCCAGTATGGCGGCGTTGTCGCCGATGGTGTTTTCCGCTGCAAAGGCGCGTCCCAGGCCAGAAGTACTGGATTCCTGCAGGTAAAAGCCTGCAGCCATGGCGCCACTGGACGCGGAACTGATTGCGGCAGCCAGGAGGGCGCGACGCAGAATTGTCTTTTTCATGAGATCCCACTCTATATTGCTGATAACGGAGAGCCACAAACAGAATTAAAAAATGCTGCGATATGGCGGGAAGGCTTTTTCAAAAGTCTTCGGTTTTCGCAATTAATTCCCTGCAGCGAAGTCTAGCAGCGCCAAACTACGCCAACAGTGGAAACGGGCGACTTTATAAAGACAAAAAGCCGAAAAATCTATCGAATGTCACGATTTTTTTTCGGCTTTTGCGGTGGGGAAGGAATTTTATTGACTTGCTTTGATGCTCTTTTCATCAATGGAAAGTTTGGTCAGGGAGATTTGATAGGTTTTGCCATCCTCTTCCTGTTGCATCAGTTTCACCAGCGCGTAATTCCACTGCGGCGCAAACCAGATAACCGTCTCGCGTTCGGAGTCGCCATCGCGCAGCCGCTGCACTTTTATGGTTTCTATGCTTCCCAGCGGTGTCTGCAGCGTTTCCTTGCCGGCAACGGCGAATTTGTAGTCGCGGATTTTCCTGCCGTCCGCGACCAGGTATTCGAGGGTTTTCTTGCCGGCGGCGACATCCAGCGCCAGCTGCAGCTGGTAACTGATTTTATCCAGAACGCCTTTCGGGGCATTTTCCAGGGTGCGCTTGGCATTGGACACGTTGACTACGCGGCCCGGCTCGAAGTTGAGTACCGTGTGCCTGTCCCGGCCCAGGCCGGTTTTGTGGTATTCGTAATGCTGCGGGACCAGGTGACCCTGTTCACTGCCGAAGCGGGAATACTCCTCAATGTTGGCAAACAGGGAGTCGGCGCTGAAATCGAGTCGCCAACTGCTGTTCCCGCCGGAAAGGCGGCGCTCGGCGGTGACGCCTATACCATTGAAACTGGCGGAATAGGTGGCGGAGAAGGGTTTGAGTTCCGCTGCCAGGAGCTGGCTGGAGAGGAAAAACAGGAAAAGAGAGAATAGGCGTAAGGGCACACTGACCTCCTGATGTCCGGGTTCTGCGCATTGTCAGGCCCGACACCTTTACCGGGCCTGAATGACAGTCAATCAGAGTTCGCCGGGCGACAAAAGTGCGATGGCTCAGCCGGCTATTCTTTTGCCGCTGCGAGGCAGCAGTGCGCCATCTAGTTCCGAGCGGTCCTCCAGCATCCGCACGCGGCCCTGGGCAAACCAGGTCACCGCCAACGGATAGATCATATGCTCCTGTGCCTGTACCCGCTTGGCAAGCAGTTCGGGCGTGTCACCGGCCTCAACCGGAACCACCGCCTGGGCTATGGCGGGGCCGCCATCCAGTTCCTCGGTGACAAAGTGTACCGTGACACCGTGTTCTCTATCGCCGGCATCCAGCGCGCGCTGGTGAGTGTGCAACCCCTGGTATTTGGGCAGCAGGGATGGGTGGATATTCAACAGGCGGCCACTGTAGTGACGCACAAACTCCGGCGTCAGTATGCGCATAAATCCGGCCAGTACCACCAGGTCCGGGCTGTGGCTGTCTATTTCCTCTATCAGGGCGCGGTCGAAGCTGTCCCGATCCGGGTATTCCCGGTGATTGACCACGGAAGCCGGAATGCCCGCTTCGGTGGCGCGGGTCAGGCCGTAGGCGTCCGGCCTGTTGCTGATGACTGCACAGACGGAAAATTCCGCTTGATCGCCGGTGGCGGCATCGATCAGTGCCTGCAGGTTGGTGCCGCTGCCGGAGATCAGCACGGCCACCTTGCACGGCTTTTTCTGTAGGGAGTCGGACGCCATCAAAGACCTGCCAACTCTACCGGATCACTGCCCTCTGTGGCTGTTTCGATACTGCCGATCACAAAGGCATCTTCTCCCAGCTGGCGCAGCGTCTCCAGCGCCGCGTCGGCGGCGCCGGCGGGTACGCAGATCACCATGCCCACGCCGCAGTTGAAGGTGCGGTACATCTCGCGGGCGTCTATGTTGCCGGCGTCGCGCAGCCAGCGGAATACCGGCGGCATTTCCCAGCTGCTCACGTCGATGCGCGCGCAGGCGCCCTCCGGCAATACCCGCGGCAGGTTCTCCAACAGGCCGCCGCCGGTGATATGGCTGAGCGCGTTGACCTGGCTGCTCTTCATCAGTTGCAGCAGGTTCTTGACGTAGATGCGGGTTGGCGCCATCAGTGCCTGGGCCAGGGCTTTGTCTCCCATGGCCTGCTGCAGGTCGGCGCCGCTGATTTCCAGTACCTTGCGGATCAGGGAGTAGCCGTTGGAATGGGGGCCGCTGGCGCCCAGGCCGATCAGTACATCACCGGCCTGGACCTTGCTGCCGTCGATGATTTCGGACTTCTCCACCACACCGACGCAGAAGCCGGCCAGGTCATAGTCGTCGCCCTCGTACATGCCGGGCATTTCCGCGGTCTCACCACCCACCAGGGCACAGCCGGCCTGTTCGCAGCCCTGGCCGATACCGGACACCACTTCCGCGGCGATATCCACATTCAGCTTGCCGGTGGCGTAGTAGTCGAGGAAGAACAGAGGCTCGGCACCGGCCACCACCAGGTCGTTGACGCACATGGCCACCAGGTCTATGCCAATGCTGTCGTGGATACCCAGGTCCATCGCCAGGCGCAGCTTGGTGCCCACGCCATCGGTGCCGGATACCAGTACCGGCTCCTTATAGCCGCTAGGCAGCTCACACAGGGCACCAAATCCGCCCAATCCGCCCATGACTTCCGGGCGCGCAGTGCGCTTGGCCACGTGTTTGATACGGTCGACCAGGGCGTTGCCCGCGTCGATATCGACACCTGCATCTTTATAAGAGAGGGACTTTTTTGGGGACTGCGGCTTGGAATCGCTCATGATTCATCCTGCGGTGGATACTCGAAGGGCGCGTATTCTAGTGGAATTTCGGCCGCTTGTGCGAATTCTGGCAATTCCCCCTCGCGAGGGGGCTGAGCCGATTCCGCCAGGCGGCTTTGCGAGAAATGCGGGCCAGGTACTGGGAGAATTACCCGACACTGATACAATAGCCCCAAAATTGGGCCGTGCCCCCGCATTTGGCGCCTCGCGCCGCGGATCCGGCCGCTTCCAAATATGTGAGGTTTTGGGGAGTAATCCGATGCGTAAGCTGCTCCGGTACGGGTGGGTACCAACACTACAGGTGCTCTTGCTCTGTGCACTGGTCGCGCCGGCCCAGGCCCGGGTGATACCGGACCTTTACGAGGTTGTGGAAGCCGTGCCCAGCCGCGGCGCCACTGACCGCGCTGCCGCGGGCAGTCGCGGGCTGGAGCGGGTGTTCGTGCGCGTGACCGGCGATGCGGCCATCGGCAGCAATCCCCAGTTGCAACCGGTCCTGCAGCAGGCGCAACAGTTTGTGCAGGGCTATCGCTACGCCATTGAAGACAACCAGCTGTACCTGCACCTCTCCTTCGACCCCCAGGCCGTATCCGACCAGGTGCACAAACTGGGATTGCCCATGTGGCCGAACAACCGCCCGGGCACCCTGGTGTGGATGGCGGTGGACACCCTGCGGGATGGCCGCAGCGCACTGCGCGAGGAGGACAGCCCCGAGCTGTTTGCGGCGCTGGATGCCATGGCCATAGAGCGGGGCCTGCCGGTGGACTTCCCGGTCATGGACCTGAATGACCAGCGCAATATGCCACTGGGGAATCTCTGGGCCCAGGACGAGCGCTCCGCCGAGCGCGCCGGCGTGCGCTATCGCCCCGATGCGACCCTGATGGGGCGCCTGCTTGAGACCTCCGGCCAGCGCTGGCAGGGCAACTGGCTGTTGATCCACGGCGGGCGCAGCTATGCCTTCGATGCCAGCGGCGGTTCCCTGGAGGAAGTGGCCCTGCGCGGTATCGACGAGGCCGCCAACCTGTTGGCGCAGCGCTACGCGGTGCGCCCGGACGGCGACAGCGGTCAGCTGAGCGCCGTGGTGGTCGAGCTCTCCGGCGTCGACAGCTTTGCCGACTACTCGGAGGCCTCCGCTTACCTGCAGGGGCTGGCTCAGGTCAGCAGCGCCGACCTGCTGTCGGTCGACAGCGATCGCATGCGTGTGGCCCTGACCACCTCGGCGCCGCTGCAGAGACTGCGCGACGCCCTGGCTCTGAACCGCAAGTTGCAGGCCATGGCGGAAGAGGATCCCATCGACTTGAGCGGCTACCGCGCCCCCCAGGGCAGTGCGGTGAATCCGCTGCGTTACCGCTGGCACTGAGATGAACAGCGAAAAAGGCGTACCGCAGCAGCTGCCGCTGGGAGTCTCCCTGCGGGACGACGCCACCTTCGACAACTTCTACCTGTCCGAGTCGGACCCCAACTGCCAGGTTGTGGCGCTGCTGCAGGCCTTTGCCAGCGGCGAGAACCCGGAGCCGGTGATCTACCTGTGGGGCGACGCGGGCAGCGGTGTCAGTCACCTGCTGCAGTCGGCGTGCCAGAGCGCCGAGGCCAGCGGCCGTTCTTTCCAGTACCTGCCGCTGACCGATCTGTTGGCAATGGATCCGGCGGTCATTCTGGATGGCCTGGAGCAGCTGGAGTTGGTGTGTATTGACGATCTGCACCTGCTCGAGGGGCATCCGCAGTGGCAGACGGCGCTGTTTCACCTGTACAACCGAGTCAAGGACAGCGGCCGCCAGCTGTTGCTGGGCGCGCGCAAGTCCCCCCGCGGTCTGGCCATCGACCTGGCGGACCTGCAGTCGCGCCTGCAGTGGGCGCTGGTTTTCCAGCTGCAGGCGCTCAGCGATGGCGACAAGCTGGCCGCCCTGCGCCGGCGCAGCCGCCTGCGCGGCTTTGACCTGCCGGAAGATGTGGCCCAGTACATACTCCATCGCGCCCCGCGCGATACCCGCGCCCTGTTCCTGTGCCTGGAGCAGCTGGACCGGGCCTCGCTGATGGCGCAGCGCAAGATCACCATTCCCTTCGTCAAGCAAGTGCTGAAAATCTGATTCCCTCCTGGAAGGCCAGCTTCTTCACCGGCCTGCGCTTTGACCTTTGTTCATTCGTTGACTATCTCTGATTGAGGTACCGGGCGGGCTCGCCCGCGCCTTTTCGACAATGCCTGTCATCTTTCTTTAATAATTGCGCGGGTCTGGGTCCTTCAGGCCATCGCCGTGTCTCGATAATTCTGCGAATCAACTATGGCGACAACGAATTCCGATTGCGATGCATATAGCCGGCAAATCCAGCGGATCAATCCCGGTCCCGACAGCGGGCGCTGGGAAATTTCGCTCAACCAACACTGGGAATTTCACCGCGGCTCTCTCGACCCGGTTGGAATTCATCGTAAAGATTCAGTGGTGGAGTGGCAGGCGGTGGACCTGCCCCATACCTGGAATGCCCGGGATGGCTACAGCGGCGGCAACGACTATTTTCGCGGGGACGGCTGGTACCGGAAAACATTTCGAGTGGATCAGTCCCTGGCCGGCCGGCGTTTCTATATCCATTTCGACGGCGCCAACCTGATTGCGGATCTCTACCTCGACGGCCGGCACGTCGGCCAGCACCGCGGTGGTTACGGAGCCTTCCGTTTCGATCTCAGCGAATACCTGCGGCCCGGGGAAACGCAACAGCTGGCGGTAAAGGTCAACAACGAGCGCCATACGGATGTAGCGCCGCTGAGTGCGGACTACACCTTCTTCGGCGGAATCTATCGCGATGTAAAGCTGTTGGTGACGGGGCGAGAGCATATCGAGGTGATGGACTGCGCATCGCCGGGTATTTTCCTGCAGCAGAAAAACCTGAGTGAGCGGTTGGCGCGGCTCCAGGTGCAGGTAAAACTGGTCAATCATTCCACCGAAACACTGGAACGGCAGTTGCGTATCGAGATTGCGGGCGCGGATGATCGACTCGTCGCGCACCGCGAGCAAACTGTCGTGCTTCCGGCTGGCTGCGGCAGTATGGAGTCGATCGCGATAGAGATCGAAAACCCGCACCGCTGGGACGGCATTCGCGATCCCTATCTCTATGCAGCCACCGTCTCGCTGCTGGACGGGGATAGCCTGGCTGACAGGGTGCGCCAGCCGCTCGGGCTGCGTGAGTTCCGGGTCGATGCGGATAAAGGCCTGTTGCTGAACGGCAGGCACTACGACCTGTTCGGTGTAAGCCGCCACCAGGATGTCGAAGGCAAGGGATGGGCCCTGACAGAGGCAGACCATCGGCGCGACTTCGACATGGTCGGGGAGCTGGGGGCCAGCGCGGTGCGCCTGGCGCACTACCCGCAGGCACCCTGTGTCTACGACCTGATGGATGAGATGGGCTTTGTTACCTGGGCGGAAATTCCGCTGGTCAACGAGGTGCCGCCGACGGAAGCGTTTGAGCGCAATGTGCGCGGCCAGCTGCTGGAGCTGATCCGCCAGAACTACAACCACCCATCGATATTCTTTTGGGGGCTCTGCAACGAAGTCAGCTTTTCCGAAATCGGCAAAGACAGCTTGAGGATACTCAGTGGACTGCAGGAGCTGGCCAGGTCGGAGGATCCCGGCCGCCTGACGACCAACGCGGTGCTGGGGCGTTGCGACGGTGAGGATATCTGGTTCCTCACCGATATTGTGGCGGAGAATGTCTACTTCGGCTGGTACTACGATTCTGTCGAGGATTTCGGGCCCTGGGCCGATCGCGCGCGCGGGACCTACCCGCAGCGGGCCTTCGGTATCAGCGAGTACGGTGCGGGTGCCGGTATCGGTATTCACGCCGAAGAGCCCCGCGCCGGCGATCACTCCGAGGAGTACCAGAATCTCTACCACGAGCGCAGCTGGCTGCAGATGCGCCAGCGCCCCTACCTCTGGTCGAAGTTTATCTGGAACATGTTCGATTTTGCCGTCGACGGCCGCGACGAGGGGGAGAGGCCCGGGATCAACGACAAGGGCCTGGTGACCTACGATCGCAAGACGCGCAAGGACAGCTTCTACTGGTACAAGGCCAACTGGAGTCGTGAACCGGTACTCTATATCACCAGCCGCCGCTTCGATGTGCGCAAGCGCCCCACAACCGATATCAAGATCTACTCCAACCTGGCAACAGTGGAGCTGCTGGTTAACGGCCGCTCCCTCGGCGCGCGGGCGGTACAGGACTGCCGGGCAGTTTTCCCGGCGATCGAGCTGGCGATGGGGGACAACCACATCGAAGTGCGGGGGCTCGACCGCGATGGCAACGGCCACAGCGATCGGGTCTGCTGGCAGCGGATCGAGAACGACGATACCGATATTGCCGCCAGCAACGGCATCATCGGCGTGGATCTGGAGAACCACCGCGTCTACCACCTGCCCTATGGCACTTCGGTGGCGGAATTGCCGGCGCTGATCAAACTGCCGCACGGTGCTTCCCTGGATCTTTCCCGGGCCGGTGTTGCAGAGAAAATTCTACGCAGGGGCGACCGTTTCTCGGTTGTGGCCGCCAATGGACACAGACGCGAATATACGGTCGAGGAGGGTGCCCTTTCGGTGGCGCGACCGGTCAGGGCCAATATGCAGATGCTGCACGGCATTCTCGGCTACCCGGCGGCGCCGGCAGTCAAGGTGGTGGATGGCAATGACCGCTTTCCCCTGGAGCTGGAGACACACAGGGCCAGCTTCTGGCTGACCGGAGACCCGAACGAGGGCAGCGGCCATATCCGCATTGACCTGGGTGCTGACTATTTCGTGCAGCGGCTCGATTGCGCCTGGTTACCGCCGCTGTTGACCGACAACGGCGTGGCCATGTACACGGTCGAAATGGCACGGGACCTGGAGCAGAGCGAGCTGGTGTTCACCGAGTCCTACACCACCGTGGTGGACAGGCGCGCAAACCGCGAGCCGCTGCGCACCTCGGATATGGTCGGCCATATCGGCCGCTTTGTGCGTGTCAATATCCTCGACAGCAGCTATAAACTGGATATTCCATCGTTCGGAAGCTTTCGCCTGTTCGGCGCCACACAGTTCAGGGTCAGCGGTGGCCTACTATATTCGGAGCAACTGTCGATAGATTACGAATCCCGCAATATAGCTTTGCCGAACCCCCTGTCGGTCGCAGAACTGCGGGAGCGGCTAAAAACAATCGGAGAGAACAGCCAGCTGTTTGTGGAGCGTGGCGGAAAATCTGCCGGCGACAAGGCTCTGATTTCGGAAGACTGCGGTGTGTTGGTAACGTCGCGCCGCAAAGACGGTCTGAGGCGCGAGCGCTATCGAATCTCCTTCAACATTTGAATGCAGGCGAGCTTCTGGGGCGGAACAAGACAATGCAAATAATCAGTGGCAAAGTCATAGTCACCTGTCCGGGCAGAAATTTTGTCACCCTCAAGCTGGAAACCGATGAGGGGATCTACGGCATCGGCGACGCGACCCTGAACGGCCGCGAGCAGGCGGTGGTCGCCTATCTGCAGGAACACGTGATTCCCTGCCTGACAGGCCGAGATCCGCATCAGGTTGAGGATACCTGGCAATACCTGTATCGCGGTGCCTACTGGCGCCGGGGGCCGGTGACCATGTGCGCCATTGCCGCCGTGGACACGGCGCTCTGGGATATCAAGGCCAAGGCGGCGGGGTTGCCGCTGTACCAGTTACTGGGTGGCCGGTCGCGGCAGGCGGTGCTGGTCTACGGCCACGCCAACGGTCGCGATATTGATGAAACCGCCGAGCAGGTGGGGAAATATATCGATATGGGATATCGGGCCATTCGCGCCCAGTGCGGGGTGCCGGGACTGGCCTCCACCTACGGTGTGGCGGCGGACAAGCTGTTCTACGAGCCGGCCGATGCGGACCTGCCGACGGAAAATACCTGGTCGACGGAAAAATACCTGCTGCATGTCCCGCAGCTGTTCGAGCGGCTGCGCAACGAGTTCGGTTTCGGTCCCCATCTGCTGCACGATGCGCACCACCGCCTGACGCCGATCGAGGCCGCGCGCCTGGGCCGGGACCTGGAGCCCTATCGGCTGTTCTGGCTCGAGGATTCCGTGGCCTGCGAAAACCAGCAGAGTTTCCGCCTGATTCGCCAGCACACCACCACGCCGCTGGCGGTGGGGGAGGTGTTCAACTCTATTTACGACTGCCAGCAATTGATTGCCGAGCAATTGATCGACTATATCCGCACCAGCGTGGTCCACGCCGGCGGTATCACCCAGCTGCGCCGTATTGCCTCGCTGGCGGAGCTCTACCATGTGCGTACCGGCTGTCACGGCGCCACCGACCTGTCGCCAGTTTGCATGGGAGTGGCGCTGCATTTTGATACCTGGGTGCCCAACTTTGGCATCCAGGAGTATATGCGCCACAGCGAGGCCACCGACGAGGTATTCCCGCACGACTATCACTTCGCAGATGGCTATCTACATACTGGTGAAACGCCGGGTCACGGTGTGGATATCGATGAAGCCCTGGCTGCGAAATATCCCTACCAGCGCGCCTTTCTGCCGGTGAACCGGCTCGAAGATGGGACCATGTTTAACTGGTAGAAGGTTAGTAGTTCAATGGCCCCCTTTACTGTTTACAGAAACAAAACGAGATGCGAAGGCACTGCTACCGGGAGCGTCAACCGGTAATTGGAAATGTTGTCGGGCTATAAGCGCAATATCTGCCGGTACTGCGCCACTTTCACCCTGAACTTCGTATGTTCCTGCAGATAGAGCCGCAGTGCATCCGCCGCGTCCGGTTCGCCGTGCACCAGCTGTATCCGGGTGCCCGGTTTCAGGTCGGACTGCAACAGCCAGTTGGTCAGGTCCAGGTAGTCGGCATGGGCGGAGAGACCGTCCAGCATTTCGATGCGCGCCTTACAGTGCACCTGTTCGCCGTGAATCTTCACGGATCTGTGGCCCGCCATCATATGGGCACCGCGGGTGCCGCCGGCCTGGTAGCCGGTAAACAGCAGCGTGGTGCGGTGGTCCGGCAGCAGCCTTTTCATATGGTGCAGTATGCGTCCGCCGGTCGCCATGCCACTGCCGGCGATAATGATATGCGGATAGCGTATCTCCTCCAGCGCCTTGGATTCCTCCACTCTGTGGGTGTAGATGATGCCCCGGTCCATGCGCCGGCAGTCGGCCTCGCTGAGACGGTGCTGTTCGGCGTAGCGGCAGTAGATACCGGATACGTCTATGGCCATGGGGCTGTCGAGGAAAATTCCCAGCCGCGGAACTTCACCCCGATCCATGAGTGTCACCAGCATATATTGCAATGTCTGGGCGCGGCCGACGGCAAAACTGGGAATCAGCAGCACACCGCCACGGTTCGCCACCTGTCTGACGATTTCGGCGAGCTGCTGCCACACATCGGTCTCCGGGTGGCGCCGGTCGCCGTAGGTGGATTCCATCAGCAGCAGATCCAGCGCCGGCAGCGGTTGCGGCGGGAACATCAGAGTATCGTCCGGCCGGCCAACGTCGCCGGAAAATCCCAGCCTTTTGCCTTCCGCTTCGAGTATTGCGCTGCCGGCGCCGAGAATATGGCCGGCGGGCTGCAGATGGAGGCGCACAGCGCCCAGGTTTACCGGCTCGCCGAATTCCAGCGGCTGGAAGAGTTCCAGGCAGCGCTCAGCGGTCTCGGCGTCGTACAGCGGCTCCGGGTGTGCGTGCTTGCTCAGTTTGTGGCGGGCGTAGAAGCGCGCATCCTCCTCCTGTATCTGCCCGCTGTCCGGCAGCATTATGCCACACAGGTCGCGGGTGGCACTGTGGCAGTAAACGGGGCCGCGGTAACCCAGCTGGTAGAGGCGCGGGATATAGCCGGAGTGATCCAGGTGCGCGTGGGTCAGGACTATTGCGTCCAGCCTGTCGATATCGAACAGCGGCGGTTCCCAGTTGCGCTCGCGCAGCCATTTGTAGCCCTGGAAGAGTCCGCAGTCCACCAGGACGCGTGTGTCTGCCGATTCGAGCAGGAATTTGGAGCCGGTGACCGTCTCGGTACCGCCGAGGAAAACGATATTCACGGTTTTTCTCCCAGTTCGAACAGGTCGGGATTCTGGCGATAGTAATCCTCCGCATAGGCCAGTTCCCCCGGCGTCTCGGCGAGCAGCGTGGCCAGTGGCTGCCCGGCGACCACCGCTTCGCCCACCTTGATGCGCAGGCGCAGCCCGGCCTCGGGGGAAGAGGGCGCCCCGGCCAGTTTTGCCAGTTGCGCCAGGCGACGGTTGTCCATCGACAGGAGTCTGCCGTCGCGCCGCGCGCGCAGCTGTGACTGGTAGTGGGCCCGGCCGAGGGGCTTGAGTCCGCCCTGGGCCTCGCAGATGCGCCGGAACTGTTGCCAGGCCCGGCCGGAGCTGAGGATTTCCCGCGCCTGTTCGCGGCAGTGGGAATCCGCTTCGCCGGATGCCATGGACAGCAGTTGCGCGGCGAGGTACAGCGAGCGCTCGGCCAGGTCCGCGGGGGCGTCGGCGCAATTGCGCAGTACCGCGAGCACATCGCGGGCTTCCTCCTGTGGCCCTATGCCGTAGCCGATGGCCTGGGAACCGTCGGTGATCACGCAGCGAATTTCCACCTGCAGCGATTCCGCGACGCCGCAGAATAGCCGCGACAGTCGCTCCGCCTGTGACCGGTCGCGCAGCTTGGCGCTGGGCCCAACCGGCAGATCGATCAGTACATGGTTGGAGCCGGCGGCGATCTTTTTCGACAGCACCGAGGCCACCAGTTGTCCCTCGCTGTCCAGTTCCAGAGCGCGCTCTATACGGATCAGCAGATCGTCCGTGGGACTCAATCCCACCCGACCGCCGGCCGCCAGGCAGGCACCGGTGGAGGTGACCGCGCTTCGCATCTGTTCCAGGCTCAGGTCCACCTGTGTCAGCACTTCCATGGTGTCCGCGGTACCCGCAGGCGAGGTGATGGCGCGCGACGAGGTTTTGGGAATCACCAGGCCGGCGGCGCTGGCGATGGCGATAACGATCGGCGAGGTGCGATTGCCCGGCAGGCCGCCGATACAGTGTTTGTCGAAGACCCTGCCGCATTTGGGCCATTGCAGCCGGTTGCCGCTGGCGACCATGGCGCGGGTCAGGGCGGTGATTTCCGCCAGGTTCAGGCGGCCGCCGGCACAGGCGGTGAGGAAACTGGCGATCTCGATATCCGAGTAGAGGCGCTTGCCGATATCGCCAATGATCGCGGTGATTTCCTGCGGGCTCAGCTCGGCGCCGTTGATCTTCTTGCGCAGGGCGGAGAGCGACTGCACCAGCGGCGCGTGACGCACCCTCACCGCCTGCTGATCGCGCAGTTGCAGGTAGCGCCAGGCGCTGTCGGAAAAGCCGATGGCGCCGGCGGGGAGGACTGACTGGCCGACGATATTCAGCGTGGCGATTATTGTCCTGTCACCAGCGCGGATCTGCAGCCGCGTGTTGGCAGTGAAGCCCTCGGCGCGGCAGATATCGCAGTCGCTGCGCATATACACAACCGCTTCTTCGTGGGTATCTATGCCCATAAAGTAAGCGCGCAGTTGACCGGTTTCTCCCATCGCCATGTCCGCCGTAGTCCTCCCCGTAGCCCGCGGGGGCGGGAAACACCCAGCACCGGCGCAGCGATGCGCAGGATTGATCGGGTGTACATTCCCGTTTGAATCGCGCAGCTGCCACAATATTAAATTGTGGCAGCTGCGACCGATTCGATATCACCATCGCCGCGTTTAATTCCGTGAATTCAGAGAACAAGGCCTGCGATATGCAAAATTTTCATAACATTCTGTATGTCAGTCACGCCACCGGTGACGAGAGCGCCGGGCTGCTACAGGCGCTCGCCGTGGCGCGCAACAACGGCGCGGCGGTGAAGGTGCTGGTGGTGTGCCCGGCGGTGCCGGAGGAGTTTGAAGAGTTCAGCCAAGTCTGTATGGATGCACTGGTCACTCGGGTGCAGGACAGTGTGGCCGAGGTGCGCGAACAGCTCAATCTGGCGGAGGAGCAGCTGAACCTGGAAGTGGAGGCGGATTGTGGCAGCCGGCCGGCGGAGCGGGTGATCCAGCGGGTGCTGAGCGAGGACTACGACCTGGTGATCAAGAATGTCGAGGGCCGCACCCAGCGCAAGGGCTTCAAGGCGATGGATATGGAACTGCTGCGCAAGTGCCCCTGCCCTGTATGGCTGTGCCGGCCCATATCGAGATCTCACAGGGAAATCGATGTGGCGGTGGCGGTGGATCCGGAGTGCGAGGAGGCGAGTGCCTACGACCTGGCGATCCGCCTGCTGCGCTGGGCCCGCGCGCTGGCGGATACCTGCAGTGGCGAGCTGCATCTTATCTCCTGCTGGGATTACGATGTGGACGAGTACCTGCGCCACAACTTCCCCCTCAGCGCTTCGGACGAGGAGCTGGACAGGGCCACCGAGGCTGCCCGCGCCAAGCACCGCTCCAAGCTCGATGTTTTGATCCAGGCTTCCGGTATCGGCGGTGAGATGGACGTCCACCATGCAATCGCCCGCCCGGATCGCTTTATCCCCCTGCTTATCGACGAGGAGAAATACGACATACTGGTGATGGGCACCGTGGGTCGCACCGGTATCCCCGGATTTATCATGGGCAATACGGCGGAGAATATCCTGCAGAAGGTCAGCTGTTCGCTGCTGGCACTGAAGCCCAGCGACTTCATTTCCCCGCTCAAGACCTGAAAGCCTATTGCCGTGGCTCCCGCGAGCGGAGTTTTTCTATTCCCTGCATCCGTTGTGCTGGTAAAGTGCGTCTATCTAAGTCGTGTGAATTTTGACATCTAGACAATAAAAACGCTTTCCAGAGGGAGCAGAACCCATGATAAAAAGAATTGCCAAGTGGTCTGGCGGAATCCTGCTGGCCGGGGTGCTGGCCGTCGGTGCCTTCGCCATCAACGCCGTCTATTTCAAACCCTGGTCCATCAATGTCTATTTTGAGCGGGCTTTTATCAAGCTGGGCACCACCAGTCCGGAGATACTGTCGCAGCTGCGGATATTCGAGCAGTTTGGTATTGATGGCCACAATGCCCATCTGGATGACGTGTCCGAGGCGGAGGGCCGGCGCCAGATGGAGATGATCAGGGATGAACTGGCGGTGCTGCGGGAGTACGATCGCGCGGCGCTCGAGGGGCAGGATGCGGTCTCCTACGATATCTTCGAATACTTCCTCAACGATATGATTGAGGGCGAGCGCTGGCAGTATCACGACTACCCGCTCAACCAGATGTCCGGTGAGCAGAATCAACTGCCAGAATTCCTCGCCGAGATTCACCAGATCAACAATGTGAAGGAAGCGGATTTCTACCTGTCCCGCCTCGGCGAAGTGGATCGCAAGTTCGACCAGGTACTGGAAGGCCTTAGAATCCGCGAGGAACGTAATATTATTCCGCCGCGCTTCGTGATCGACAGCGTGCTGGAGGAGATGCGCGGATTTATCGGCGTCCCCGCTGCGGAAAACATTCTTTACACATCATTAGTTGAGCGGCTCGACAAGGTCGAGGAATTGCCGGCGGGTGAGCGCGAGCGGATTCTGTCGAGTGGCGAAGCCCTGATCCAGTCTGACGTCTACCCGGCCTACGAGAACCTGATTGCCTATTACGAGGCACTGCAGCCCAGGGCGCAGGGCAACCATGGCGTCTGGAGCCTGCCGGATGGCGGCGACTACTACGCCTACAAGGTCCGCAGCCATACGACTTCGGATATGACGCCGGAGCAGGTGCACAATATCGGCCTCGCCGAAGTGGCGCGCATCGAGGGCGAGATGAACCGCATCTTCGCCGCCCAGGGACTGGACAGTGGCACCATCGGTGAGCGCTTCGCCCAGCTGAACGAACAACCGCAGTTCCTCTACGAGGCGAGCGACGCGGGCCGAGAGCGGATCATTGCCGACTATCAGACGATCATCGACGAGATAGACGCGGGCCTGGGCGACTACTTCGATGTGAAACCGGCCATGGGCGTGGAAGTGCGGCGGGTGCCCGAGTTCAAGGAAGAGGGCTCCGCAGGCGCCTACTACAATCCGCCGGCGATGGACGGCTCCCGTCCGGGTGTCTTCTACGCCAACCTGCGCGATGTACACGAGACCAAGAAGTTCGGTATGCGCACCCTGGCCTATCACGAGGCGGTGCCCGGCCACCACTTCCAGCTGGCCATAGCGCAGGAACTAGAGGGGGTGCCCACCTTCCGCAAGCTGGGCCTGTTTACCGCCTACGCCGAGGGCTGGGCGCTCTACGCGGAGCAGGTGGCCAAGGAGGCGGGCTTCCAGGAGAATCCCTACGACGACTTGGGCCGATTGCAGGCGGAGATGTTCCGCGCAGTGCGCCTGGTGGTGGACACCGGCATGCACCACAAGCGCTGGAGCCGCGAGGAGGCCATCGGCTATATGGCGGAAAAGACCGGCATGACCGAGACGGAAGTCACCACCGAGATCGAGCGCTACCTGGTCTGGCCCGGCCAGGCGCTGGCCTACAAGGCCGGTATGATGAAAATCCTCGAGCTGCGCGAAAAGGCGCACACAGCGCTGGGTGACGCTTTCGATATTCGCCAGTTCCACAATGTGGTGCTGACCAACGGTGCCATGCCGATGGCAGTGCTGGAAAGCCAGGTGAACGACTGGATTGCCAATCGGCGTGGCTGAAAGCGACCCGATTCATTTTTACAGGTACAAAAAAAGCGGGCCGTCGATTGGCGGCCCGCTTTTTTTGAGGGGGAGGGAGAGAATTACTGCTGGGTTTTTACCTCGACAATCCACTCGTCCACCAGGTCTTCCAGCACATTCAGCGGTACGGCGCCGTTGGCCAGCACCACGTCGTGGAAGGCGCGAATATCGAACTGGTCGCCCAGCTCCTTCTTGGCCTTCTCGCGCAGTTCGACAATCTTCAGCATGCCGATCTTGTATGCCGTGGCCTGGCCCGGCATGACGATATAGCGCTCGATGGCCTTGACCACGTCGCCTTTCGGGTTGGGGGTGTTTTCCTGTAGGTAGGCGATGGCCTCTTCGCGGGTCCACTGTTTGTTGTGGATGCCGGTGTCCACCACCAGGCGGCCGGCGCGCCACAGTTCCATGGCCAGGCGGCCGAAGTCGGAGTAGGGATCCTGGTAGAAACCGATTTCCTTCGGCACCAGCTCGGAGTAGAGACCCCAGCCTTCGGTGTAGGCGGTATAGCCGCCAAACTTGCGGAACTTGGGAATGCCCTCCAGTTCCTGGGCGATGGACAGCTGCATATGGTGGCCGGGAATACCCTCGTGGTAGGCCAGCGCCTCCATCTGGTAGGTGGGCATATCCCTGGTATTGTACAGGTTGGCGTAGTAGATGCCTGGGCGTGAACCGTCCGGTGCCGGACGCTGGTAGAAGGCTTTGCCGGCGGACTTCTCGCGGAAGGGCTCCACGGCTTTCACGGTCAGGTCGGCCTTGGGTTTGGTGATAAACAGCTCGTCCAGGCGGCCCTTCATGGTGTCGATGATGGCGGTGGCCTTGTCCAGGTATTCCTGCTTGCCTTCCTCGGTGTTCGGGTAGTAGAACTGGTCGTCGGTGCGCATGAACTCGAAGAATTCCTGCAGGCTGCCCTCAAAACCGACCTTCTCCATGATCTCGCGCATCTCGTCGTGAATGCGCGCCACTTCTTTCAGGCCCACTTCGTGGATCTCTTCGGCGGTCATGTCGGTGGTTGTGTAGACATTGAGGCGGTGATTGTAAAAGTCATCGCCGCTGGCGAGTTTCCAGGCACCATCGTCGGTGTTTGCGCGCTTCTCCAGTTGCTGTAAATAGGCATTCAGCTTTTCAAAGGCGGGGCCGACGCTGCTGACAAATGCACTCTTGGCCTTGCCGATCAGCTGCTCTTTCTGCTCGTCGGAGATTTCCAGCTTGTCCACTTTGCCTTTGAAGTCCGCGAACAGGGTGCTGTCCTTGCCGTCGTCGAAGGGGGCACCGTTGATCAGGTTCTGGCCATCGCTGATCACATAGGGGAATACAAATTTGGGCACAATAGTGCCGGCCTCGGCGCGCTCTTCCAGGTTCGCCTGCAGCTGTGCGAAGTGTTCCGGCAGGGCGTTCAGGCGCGCGATATAGGCTTCGGCGTCGGAGACATCATCGATACGGTGCTGGTTGATCAGCAGTGAGGCAACACCGGTGTGGGTGGCGTACATCTGGTTGACCGGATAGCTGTGCAGGCGCCATTTGTAGCCCTCGATATCCTGTTCCAGGTTGCGCTTCGCCAGCTTCAGGCTCAGGCGGGTGGCGTCGTCCAGCTTGCCCGGGTCCAGCTTATTGAGCTCGGCCAGCTGGCGCTGATTGATCTCGTGGGTCTCCTGTTCGAACTCCGGCGACAGATCATTCCACTTGTCGTAGTCCTCTTTCATGCCCAGGAAGGTCTTGAATTCCGGGCTGCGGGACAGGTGCTCCTGGAAGGAGTCCTCAAACATCTGGTTGGCCTGGGCGATGGCCTCGGCGTCGCCGTTGGCCTGGGTGGTCTCGGTTATGACTTCGGCGCTCTCGACGGTCACTTCATCGGCGCTCTGCTCCGGGGCCTTGGATTCCTGGCCGCGATCACAGCCTGTCATTACCAGCGCGCTTATGGCGGCGGCGAGCAGGGTGGGGTTCAACTTCATGATTGTTTTCCCGGTGTTCGAATAATAGTTGTTGTCGTTCTGTGGCTGGCTATACAAAAAAGCGGGCACAGGGCCCGCTTTTCCGTGTCGACTGCTATCAGCCGAAGTTCTGGTTCACGAAGTCCCAGTTGACCAGGGCCCAGAAGGCTTCCATATACTTGGGACGCAGGTTGCGGTAGTCGATGTAGTAGGCGTGCTCCCAGACGTCGCAGGTCAGCAGGGCGGTCTGGTCCGCTTCGGTCAGCGGGGTGCCGGCGTTGGAGGTGTTGACGATGGCCACAGAGCCGTCGGCTTTCTTCACCAGCCAGGTCCAGCCGGAACCGAAGTTGTTCACTGCGCTGGTGGTGAACTCTTCCTTGAACTTGTCGAAGGAGCCGAAGGCCTTGTCGATGGCTTCGGCAACCGCACCGGTGGGCGCGCCGCCGCCGTTGGGGCTCAGGCAGTTCCAGTAGAAGGTGTGGTTCCAGATCTGCGCGGCGTTATTGAACACGCCGCCAGAGGAGGTCTTGACAACCTCTTCCAGGGTCTTGTCGGCGTCGGCGCTGCCTTCCAGCAGGCCGTTCAGCTTGTCCACGTAGGTCTTGTGGTGTTTGCCGTAGTGATACTCCAGGGTTTCCTCGGAGATGTGCGGTTCCAGGGCATTCTTCGCGTAGGGGAGTTCGGGCAGTTCGAAAGCCATGGTGTCTTCCTTCCTTTGTCTCGGGTTGTTGGTGAGAGCATTCTACACGCGCGGCATGTCAGAATTAAGCCAGCGCAAGTGTTGAATAAGGCGTAATTCCGCAATTATGCGGGCTTTGCTGGAATTTTGTTGATTTTTTGGGCCGTTTGATGCAAAAACAGTCTATTTGGGGCCGTCGTAGCCATTTGGCGCCCCAGGGCTCCAGCCTGCTAGGCTTAAGCGGTAACCGATTACTTTTTCGTCAATTTTTTGGTATAACTGCCGCTTAATTCGACCAGTCACCGGCCCTGCGCATCGACATTAATTCGTGTGGGCCCCTTTAAAATATCGGGTATTTTCAAACATGCAACGCAGAGAGCCCACGCTGGACGGCAGCGCCGCCCTGGAACCGCAACTGGACAACAGACCTATCGGTCGCAGCTCGCGCGCGCCGGAGCCGGCACCGACAGTGGAAGAGCGCCGCGGCGGCTTCTCGGTACTGGGTCTGTTTGCGCTGATTCTGGCACTGGCGGGTCTCGCTGCGGCGGCCTTCCTGTACCAGCAGTGGCAGGCCAGCCGCGTACAGCTGGTCGATGCCGAGAGCCGTATCGCCGAGCTGGAGAAGCGCTTCGAGATGTCCGACGAGGAGTCTTCCGCCTCGGTTGAGGTGCTGAGTGCCAAGGTCAAGGAGAACGCCTCCGAGATCCGCAAGCTGTGGGGTGTTTCCTACGACACCAACCGCAAGGGTATCGATGCAAACAAGAGCGCCGCTGCCGCCAACAAGAAGCAGGTCGCTGCCCTGGCGAGCCAGGTCAACGGTATGAGCGCCAGCGTGAAGAAGATCGCGGCAGTGGAATCCGCGCTGGCGGAATTGCGCAATTCCAATACCCAGAGCCAGCGCGAGACCGCTGACAAACTGGCGCGACTGGAGCGCCAGCTGGCGTCCGTGCGCTCCGACCTGACCGCCCGCGTGGGCGCCAACGAGGAAGCGGTGGAGTCCATCGATGCCTATCGCCGCACGGTGAACAAGGACCTGGTACAGCTGCGCGATGCCATCCGCAGCCTGCAGAGCAGTGGCTCCACCGCCTCGTCCATGTAACGGTATTCAGGCGCAATAGCTGAAAAGGGCGAACCGGTTGGTTCGCCCTTTTTCGTGTCCGGACGTGGATACAGGAAGCTGCCGCCAATAACCCCACATTTCGTGTAAAATTGCCCGCCTTGAGATACAACCGCCAGAGACCTTACTGGAGCGCCAATGACCACTATCCGCCAGGATGACCTGATCGACAGCGTCGCCGACGCGCTGCAATTCATCTCCTACTACCACCCGCAGGATTTTATCCAGGCCCTGAACAAGGCCTACGAGAAGGAAGCCAACCCGGCGGCCAAGGACGCCATGGCCCAGATACTGATCAACTCCCGCATGTGCGCCCAGGGGCACAGACCCATCTGCCAGGACACCGGCATCGTGACCGTGAAGCTGAAAGTGGGCATGAACGTGCAGTGGGATGCGGACATGAGCGTGACCGATATGGTCAACGAGGGTGTGCGCCGCGCCTATATGAACCCGGACAATGTGCTGCGCGCTTCCATCCTCGAGGATCCGGACGGCGCCCGCAAGAACACCGGCGACAATACCCCGGCGGTAATCCACTACGAAATCGTGCCCGGCGATACCGTCGAGGTCTATGTGGCGGCCAAGGGCGGCGGCAGCGAGGCGAAGAGCAAGTTCGCGATGCTGAATCCTTCTGACTCAGTGGTCGACTGGGTGCTGAAGATGGTGCCGCAGATGGGCGCCGGCTGGTGCCCGCCGGGCATGCTGGGCATCGGCGTGGGTGGTACCGCGGAGAAGGCGATGCTGCTGGCGAAGGAATCCCTGCTGGACCCGATTGATATCCAGGAGCTGCAGGAGCGCGGTGCGTCAAACCGCGCCGAGGAGTTGCGCCTGGAGCTGTACGACAAGGTCAACAAGCTGGGCATCGGCGCCCAGGGCCTGGGCGGCCTGACGACCGTGCTGGATGTGAAGGTCAGGGACTACCCGACGCACGCCGCCAACAAGGCGGTGGCGATCATCCCCAACTGCGCCGCCACCCGTCACACCCATTTCACCCTGGACGGCTCTGGCCCGGCACAGCAGACGGCGCCGAAGCTGGAAGACTGGCCGGAGATCACCCGCGAGGCCGGCGGCAACACCCGCCGCGTGAACCTGGACGAGGTGACCCGCGAAGACGTGCTCAGCTGGCAGCCGGGTGAGACATTGCTGCTGAATGGCAGGATGCTGACCGGTCGCGATGCGGCGCACAAGAAGATGGTCGATATTCTCGCCAGCGGCGAGAAACTGCCGGTGGACCTGGCCGGCCGCTTTATCTACTACGTGGGTCCGGTAGATCCGGTGCGCGAGGAAGTGGTGGGCCCGGCAGGCCCGACCACCGCCACCCGTATGGACAAGTTCACCCGCACCATGCTGGAAGAGACCGGCCTGCTGGGCATGATCGGCAAGGCCGAGCGCGGCCCGGTGGCGATAGAGGCGATCCGCGACAACAAGGCGGTCTACCTGATGGCCGTCGGCGGCGCCGCCTACCTGGTGGCCCAGGCGATCAAGGACGCCAAGGTCGTCGCCTTCCCGGAACTGGGTATGGAAGCCATCTACGAGTTCGAGGTGGAGGATATGCCGGTGACTGTGGCCGTGGACAGCCAGGGCGAGTCGGTGCACCAGACCGGGCCGTTGATCTGGAAGGCCAAGATAGAGGAGGGGGCGGTTTAAGCGTGCCTCCGCCATTGATCTGTAGATACTCTGTTGCAAAACAAGCATTCAGTGGCTCGTCATACCGGCGAAGGCCGGTATCCAGTTCAGTGGCACCTAGATTCCGGCCTTCGCCGGAATGACGACAGCAAACAAGGGGCGTAGAGACCTCAATGCTGGTGCGAAGGCCCTGATGCCGGGGCTCTTTGCGGGACCGTCGGTGGGCAGGGGTGGGCGGCGGCGGGGCTACCAGGGGGGGATT
>NZ_JACZFR010000041.1 GCF_014904815.1 Microbulbifer taiwanensis | reverse complement strand
CGGCCAGGGATGGCCGCCGACGAGCCTACATGGATGTACTCGTGGCGTGTCCCGCAAAGAGTCACCGGTAGCAGGGCCGCCGAGTTGCCTGCTACGAAGCTTCAGATTGGAGCGAGGCCAGCATCAACTCCCGAATCACCGGCACCGGCGAATTGCCATAACTGAGGAATTGCTCGTGGAATTCCTTCAGGTTGAAGTCCTTGCCGAGTTTCTGCTTCATCTCCTCGCGCAACGCCAGGATATCCGCGTAGCCGGCGAAGTAGCTTGTCAGCTGCACCTGGCTCAGGGTGGCGCGGCGCCACTTGCCCTGGGCTTCGGCCTTTTGCTGGAAGGCATCCCTGACCATCAATTCCATTCCCCGCTCCTCGTCGATGCCCTTCACCTGTAACTCGTAGTCGAGAATGGTGTTGGTCACGGTGCGCAGGTTCCACTTGTAGTACATCAGCCACAGCTCCGGTGAGAAGTCGCCGTAGCCGGCTTCCAGCATCATGCGCTCGGTATAGACGGCCCAGCCCTCGATCATGGCGCCGTTGCCGAGAATACTCTTGATCAGGCTCGGGGATTTATTCGCGTAGACCAGTTGCGTGTAGTGGCCAGGAATCGCCTCGTGAATATTCAGTATCTGCATCAGGTAGCTGTTGTATTCCCGCAGCAGGCTCTCTGCGCGGTCGTCGGGAAAGGTCTCGATCGGCATCACGTTGTAATAGGTGTTGGCGCCCTTGTCGTAGGGTCCCGGTGCATTGATCGAGGCGACGGCAAAGCCGCGCATATAAGGTGGGGTGGTGCGCACAACAAGCGGCTTGTCCTCGTCCAGTGTCAGCAGGTCCTTCTCGGTGACGAAGGCAGCCAGTTCCGGTATCTGCTTTTCCACCTCCGCCTTGAAGGTTTTCTTGGTGGCGTGGTGCTGCGACAGTTTTTCCAGCACCGCGGAAATCCGCTCCAGTTTGCTTTCGGGTGGCTGCTCATCGGGGAAATATTTCGGCCACAGCTTGTCGGCCAGTTCGGTCATCTTCCCGTGCAAGCGGGTCTTCTCTTCCAGCGCGCGCTGGTAGAGTTCCTTTGCGCTCATGCCGATCTGGATATCGTACTGGAATTTCTCTTCGTAGAGCTTCTCGCCAATGCGGAAGCTCTTGTATTCCTGAGTCTTTTCCAGGTCGGCGTGTCTTGTCTGCAGGAAGGTGACATAGTCCTGTATGGCCTCGCGGCTGGCTTCCAGCCTTTGCCTGAACTGGGCTTTTTCGTCGCTACTGAGGCCGCTCTGAGTCAGCTTCTGTTCGACCTCTTCACCAAAAACGCTGAGCGCGCCCTCATTCTGCTGTATGGCCAGAACCAGTTGCGGCGACGCCGGTGTACCCAGTGATTTTTCTGCAGCGCCGTAGTAGGCCGGCACCTGTGCCATGCGCTTGCTGAAAGTGCGCAGCCGCTGGTCCAGCGGCGCGTACTCGGTATTCAGGATCAGCGCGAAGGCGTGGGAGACGTTGTATTCGGCCGGGTTCCACTCGTGGGATTTGAATTTGGTGAGCTCCCACTGGATGCGCGAGAGAAAATTCTGGATCAGGGCCAGGTCGCTGCTGGCGTTGGCGTCCAGCTGGCTGCTGTCGAGATTGGCGAACTTGCGGCCGAAGGTTCTGGCGAAGTTGAGTACCCGTTTTCGATAGGCATCATCGGGCACCTGCAGCTGATCGGCGACTTCGTAGTAGCCCTCGCGAATGGCCCAGGACGGAAACAGCTGCCAGAGCTCGGCCACCATCTCCTCGCTCAACTGCTGGAAAGCCTGGCTGGTTTCTGCACTGGCCTCGGCGGAAGCGGTCGCCGGCGGTTGCGCATTGCCGGTGCTGTTTGCGGCCTGCTGGTCGCAGGCGGCGAGACCCAGCAGCAGTGCCAGGGCGGGGATGGTCAGTCTCATGGTATTCCTCGGGCTAGTGGTCGATGGGGAGAGTATCGCAGGCGTGGAAAATTAAGGCACCTCCGGGTGAGCGGCGGCGCCTGGGCTGCGGTGTTGCAGAGGTTGTTGGTGATGGAAACCTGCACTGAACTCCATCGGCCATTTTTAGCACTCCGTCCCATTAAGTGGCGCCGAAACCGCATAAAATGTGTTTTTGGTCGGTGCGCTTGTTTCCTCGGAGAGCGGCGGGTAGAGTTGGGCGCAACTCAAAAGAGTCCATAATAAACAAAGATTTTTGAGGACTGACTCATGACCGCTGATATGAAAGATCTGGCCCAACAAGAATGTGAAGCCTGCCGCGCCGATGCACCGCTGGTAAGTGATGATGAACTCCCTGAGCTGCTGCGACAGATACCCGACTGGACGCCGGTTACCCGCGACGGAATCCTGCAGCTGGAACGGGTCTTCAAGTTCCGCAACTTCAAGCAGGCCCTGGCGTTTACCAACCGCGTTGGCGCCATTGCCGAGGAAGTGGGGCACCACCCCGCACTCCTGACAGAGTGGGGCAGGGTGACCGTGACCTGGTGGAGCCACGAGGCCAAGGGGCTGCACAAGAACGACTTCATCATGGCCGCGCGTACCGACCAGCAACTCGAGGCGGAGTAAAAGCCATCTCAGGCAGCCCGCCTTGTCCGGATTGACGGCCCCGTTTGCACAGTTTTCGGGGCCGTCCGTTACGGTGCCTACCGGCGCCAGGATAGGATCGACACGGGGCTGTCATGCTAAGAATGAAGTCTTCCTGCGAGCGCTGTGGTGTCTCGCTGGGACTCACCGATCAGGCATTTATCTGTTCGTTTGAATGCACTTATTGCTCGCAGTGTGCGGAGCAACTGCAAAAGCAGTGTCCCAACTGCCAGGGCCACCTGGTGCTGCGCCCGACCCGCAGCCGCTCACCCACCGAGGGGCCGCCGCAGCGCTTCAAGGCCAAACTCGAAAAACTCCTGCGCTGACAATTCCGGAGGTATTTATGTCCGAGTACTTTTCCACAGTGCTCTGGCGACGCGACGGCGAAAACTTCACCGACAACAAATACAGCCGTGGCCACACCTGGCAGTTTGACGGCGGCCTCAGCGTGCCGGCTTCCTCATCCCCGCATATTGTCCCTCTGCCCTTTTCGGTGGCGGAGAATGTCGATCCCGAAGAGGCTTTCGTCGCCTCCCTGTCCAGCTGCCATATGCTGTTTTTCCTCGCCATCGCCGCCAAGCGCAAATTCGTGGTGGATGAGTACTGCGACGAGGCGCTGGGGGTGATGGAGAAAGCCGATGACGGCAAGATGGCCATGACCCGGGTGACTCTGCGGCCGCGGGTGACCTTTTCCGGCGACCGGCAGCCGACCCGCGAGCAGTTGGAGAGAATGCATCACCAGTCCCACGAGCAGTGCTTTATTGCCAATTCGGTCAAGACCGAGGTGGTGACGGAGATTCTGCAACCGTTATCGTAGGGCCAAACCTTGTGTTTGCCCTGGCGCAGGTAGGGTAAAGCCTTAATCCCGATGCTAAGGCGCTGATGCCGGGGGCCTTTTGCGGGACTGTTGGCCGGAGGGACCCGGCCGACAAGCCTCCAGGGATGGATTCACGGCGTGTCCCGCAAAAGGCCCCCGGCAGCAGTGCCGCCACAAAGCTCCCTACAGGGCTCCAATCTCAAATGCCTCGCCAGAGAAGGGCGAACACAAGGTTCGTTGCAGCCGCTCCAGGTATTCACGGCGCCTTCGGCCCCTGCAGGTCGGCGCCGCGGCTTGCCCAGAGCAAAAACTCCCGGTTGCCATCGCCGCCCCGGATCGGGCTCTCTATATATTCCCTGACCTCCAGCCCCAACTCCCGGCACAGGCCGGTGATCTTCTCCCGGACCTGCGGGTAGAGCTTCGCATCCCGCACCAGACCGCCCTTGCCGATGCCCTCCGGGCCCACTTCGAACTGCGGTTTGACCAGGCTGAGCAGCTGGCCCCGGGGGCGGAGCAGCGCCGGCAGCTGCGGCAGTATCAGCGTCTGGGAGATAAAGGACACATCCATCACAATCGCGTCGAAACCGGCGTCGCCGAAGGGCGCGATCTGTACTGCGCTAAGACTGCGCGCATTGACGCCCTCGAACAGCTGCATACGCGGGTCCTCGCGCAGCTTTTGCGCCAGCTGGTCGCGGCCCACGTCCACGCCGACAACCATCTCCGCGCCCCGCTGCAGCAGGCAGTCGCTGAAGCCGCCGGTGGAGCAGCCCACGTCCAGGGCGCGCCAGCCGCGCGGGTCCAGCCCTGTGTGGTCCAGGATGGCCGCCAGCTTGAGGCCGGCGCGGGACACATAGCGGTCCTCCGGCAGGGGAACCACCTTCAGCTGCCAGTCCTCACCCACGGCCTGGCCGGCTTTGAGGGCCGGCTCCCAGGCGCCGCCGCTGCACAGCGTCACGCAGCCTGCGTCCACCAGTTTCTTGGCGTGGGTGCGGGAATTGGCGAGTTGACGCTGTACTAACAAAATATCCAGGCGGGTCATTTTAGGCACTATAGTTCTAAAAACGTGGTGGATGAAGTGGGTGCCATGCTAACCTCTGGCCCCTTTGGGTAGAAGCTCTATTCTTTAGGTAGGAGGTCGGCGGCCGATGGCGAAAAGCGTTCTGGACAAGTTCAAGATCCGCAAGGGAACGGTATTTGAGGCGCCATTAGAGGGCGCCTTCGGCCGCCTGGTCACGCCCTTCGAGGAATTTATCCACCGCCAGAGCAGCAGCGGCATACTGTTGATGCTGTGCGCTGTGGCGGCGCTGGTGATCGCCAACTCCCCCCTGCAGGAGACCTACGAGCACCTGCTGCACCTGCCCATCAGCCTGAGCGCGGGCGACTGGGAGTTTTCCCTCAGCCTGCACCACTGGATCAATGACGGCCTGATGGCCATCTTCTTTTTTCTGGTGGGGCTGGAGCTGAAACGCGAGTTCCTCGTCGGTGAGCTCTCCGACCTGAAGCAGGCGGTGTTGCCGATTATGGCCGCCATCGGCGGCATGGTGGTGCCGGCCCTGATCTATGCCGGCTTTAATGTCGGCAGTGAGGGGGAGCGCGGCTGGGGCATTCCCATGGCCACGGATATCGCTTTCGCGGTCGGCTGTATTGCCCTGCTCGGCAACCGGGTGCCGCGCTCTGTGGTGATGTTCCTGGTGGCACTGGCCATTGTCGACGACCTGGGTGCGATACTGGTGATTGCCATCTGGTACACGGAAGATGTCAATATGGTGGCGCTGGTGGCCTCCGGCGTCCTGGTGGTCATCATGTGGCTGCTGAAGGCCGCCGGTGTGCGTCGCTCCCCCGCCTATGTGTTTGTCGGGCTGCTGCTGTGGTACGAGCTACATGAGGCCGGAGTACACGCGACCCTGGCCGGGGTGATCACCGCCATGGCGCTGCCGGCGCGGCCGAAATACGATCCGGTAGCCTTCAGTACCTTCGTCAAGGACATTATCCGCAGCTTCGATCGCTGCTTCCGGCCCGGCGACAAGATCATTGCCAACGACGCGCTGCGCGCGCGGGTCATGGCTCTGGGGAATGGGGTCAACCTGGCGCAGTCGCCGCTGCAGCGCATGGAGACCCGCCTGCATACGCCGGTGGCGTTTCTGGTGATTCCCATTTTTGCGCTGGCCAATGCCGGGATTCCCGTAGATGCCTTCACCAGCTCCGCCGCGGTGTTCAATCCGGTGACGCTGGGTGTGATCGGCGGCCTGGTGGTCGGCAAGCTGGTGGGGATCGTCGGTGCCACCTGGCTGGGATGGAAGCTGGGTCTGGGCAAGCTGCCCAAGTCCGCAACTTTCCACCATATTGTCGGCGTGGCGCTACTCGGCGGTATCGGTTTCACCATGTCCATCTTTATTGCCGAGCTGGCGTTTGCGGGCGAGGCCGAGCTGCTGGTGCAGGCGAAGGCGGGCGTACTGCTGGCCTCGGTCATCGCCGGTGTCGCGGGCTTCATGGTACTGCGCAAGGCACCGGTATCCGAGGAATATGAGATGGTGGCGGAAGACCAGCACCCGGTTGCCGAGGCCGCTGAGGTACAGGAAGCCGCCGAGAAAACTGCAGCAAAAAAGGGCGCGCAGCAGGGGCCTAGCGAAAGCTGAGGGCGAGTACCGCGAGAATCGATACCCAGGCTGCGACGGCGCAGAGTCGCTGTAATAGCCTGGGTGCTTTTCTGAGTATGCCGGAGCCGAGTACGATACCGTCGCGCCCGGCTCGATCAGCAATCATCGATCGCCCAGAATCATGGCCGGCTTCCTTCAGTGAAAATCGTCAAATAATCAGTCTTGCAGCTAGAAGCGATTAATTACCGCGATCCGCGGGGGTAAGAAAAACTGGCGCGGGACTATTTCCGAACATTCAAGCGCCGGTGAACTGTTTCACCAGCCGCTGCATGCGCTCGTAGTGGCTGCCTTTCCAGTAGACCCGCAGGCAGTCGCGACACTGGATGAACTCGTCGAAAAAGCGATCGGTGTTTGCCGGCAGCAGCGAGCGGATTTCCTCCTTGCGCGCCTTTTCCAGGGTGCCGTTGCAGGCAATGCAGCGGGAGAAGGGCCGGATACCCTTCTCGAGTTGCAGCCTGCGGATCACTTCCGTCACCTGCTGGCGCGGCCGGGTGGCGCGCACATAGTAGCCGCGTTGCAGCTGCTTGCGCTTTAGCAGCTCCAGGTCGCGGGTCAGCAGTATGCGCTGCTGCTCGATGGAGATCTGCAGCAGTGTATCGTCGTGGTAGTCGCTGCGAAAAAGGCTGTCGAACCCCAGCATGCGCAGGTAGCGCGCCAGGCGCCCCAGGTGGCAGTCGAGCACAAAGCGGGACTGGCGCAGCGGGTGTGGGCGCAGGCGGGTGACGCTGGAGATCTCCAGCGCCTCGAATACCGGGTAGACACTGATGCGGTCGCCCTCGCGCAACGGGTAGTCGAAATCCACCGACTGCCCGTTCACCAGTATCAGGTCCACCTCCGTATGTGGCACACCTATCCTTTCGATGGCGTCCTTGACGGTGCTCGCCGGCGGGAATTCCACATCAAACTCCCGCTGGCGCCTGCGTCGGGGCAGAAAGTCGTTCAGCTCCCGATAAAAGCGGCAGGTGGCGCTGGACATCTATAGTACCTCTGCTTAGTGCTTCAGTTGGCGGGTTGGTCGACCCCGTGCTCAACCGCTATAGTAGCCGCTGGCAAGTCTGCACACTGATCAAAAAATGATAAGAGAAGTCGTTTGTCGCCCCCTGCCGGGCACGACACGACGGCAGTGCTTCCCCTTACAAAGAGTGAACAATAAAGGATCCGCTATGCGCTTTTTTTCGCACACATGGCACAGACTCTTATTCCTGGCGGCCATACTGCTGGCCCTCAGTGCCTGCGGCGGCGGCAAGGAAGATGCACCCGCCGCAGAATCGACCGGGGCGGAAAGCGGGGCAGCGGAGCCCGCCGAAGCGGCGCAAGCGGGAGAGGTGGATGTGGATTCTGTGGCACAGGAATACGTCAAGCTGGTTCTCGAGTTGGGTAATCACGACAAAAGCTATGTCGACGCCTACTACGGTCCGCAGGCGTGGAAAGACGAGGCGGCTGACAGCGAGGCGACGCCGGCGGAAGTCGCCGGGCGCGCCGGGGAACTGATGCAGCAGTTGCCGCAGGAGATCGCCGCCGACGGCGCCATCGAAAACCTGCGCGCCCACTACCTGAAAACCCAGCTGCGTGCGGTACAGGCCCACGCGCAGAGCCTGGCCGGCGGCGGCAAACCCAGTTTTGCGAAGGAAGCGCAGCTCCTCTACGACACTCAGCCACCGCGGCAGGATTTCTCCGAGTTCGAACCGGTGCTCGCCGAGCTGGACGAACTGCTGCCCGGGGAGCAACCGCTGCACATCCGGGTACAGGAATTCAGGAAACAGTTCGAGATACCCGCGGATAAGCTGGAAGCAGTCTTCGATGCTGCCATCGACGCCTGCCGCGAACGCACCAGGAAACATATCCCGTTGCCGAACAACGAAAATTTTGTGCTGGAGTATGTTACCGACAAACCCTGGAGCGGTTACAACTGGTACCAGGGCAAGGCGCAGAGCCTGATCCAGGTCAATTCCGAGCTGCCGATCATGATCGACCGCGCCATCGACCTCGGCTGCCACGAGGGCTACCCGGGGCACCACACCTACAACGCGCTGCTGGAAGATGAACTGACCAACAAGCGCGGCTGGGTGGAGTACAGTGTCTACCCGCTGTTCAGCCCCCAGTCCCTGATCGCCGAAGGCAGCGCCAACTACGGTATCGACCTGGCCTTCCCCGGCGAGGAGAAAACCCGCTTCGAAAAAGAAGTTCTCTATCCCCTCGCCGGCCTGGATCCCACCGAGGCGGAGAAATACGATCGCGTGCTGGAGCTGATCGCCAAACTGAGCTTCGCCGGCAACGAAGTCGCCCGCCAGTATATCGATGGCGAAATCGACGGTGATCAGGTGGTGGAGTTGTTCCAGCAGTACTCACTGATGAGCCCGGAAAAGGCCGCACAGCGCAAGCGCTTCGTAGATGCCTACGGGGCCTATGTGATCAATTACAACTGGGGCAAGCAGCTGGTAAAAGAGTATGTGGAGGAGGGGGCAGTCTCCCAGGATGAGCGCTGGCAGCGCTTTGGCAGGCTGCTCTCCTCACCGAGACTGCCGTCGTCCCTGAACTGGTAGTGAAAAACTGCAAAACTGGAAGGAAGCTGCAATGGACCGCAAAACGGCACGCGACTACCTGCTGTCCCGCCCCGAGGCCCTGGAGGACTTCCCCTTCGGCCCCGAGGTGGCGGTGTTCAAGGTCAAGGGCAAGATGTTCGCCCTGCTGGGCAACCGCGAGGGCGTGGACAGTATCAACCTGAAGTGTGACCCGGACGAGGCCGAGGCACTGCGCGATATCTTTCCCGGAGTCCTGCCCGGCTACCATATGAACAAGCGGCACTGGAATACGGTGCTGCTGGACGGCAGTGTGCCTGACTATGAGATAGAGCGGATGGTAGACAGGTCCTACGGGCTGATCGTCAAGGGGTTGCGCAAGGTGGAGCGCGAGGCGCTCGAATTGGGGTATGGTGCTGATACTATATACCGCTAGTTCTATCTGGTTCAGGAGAGGTTGTGAACGAATTTATTGTCGATGTAACGGCGCAGAACGCCCAGCAGGTACTGATCGAGGAATCCATGAAGCGCCCGGTGGTGGTGGACTTCTGGGCCGACTGGTGCGAGCCGTGCAAGCAGCTGATGCCGGTGCTGGAGAAGCTGGCCAATGAGTACGCCGGGCAGTTCCTGCTGGCCAAGGTGAATGCCGACACCGAGCAGATGCTCGCCGGCCAGCTGGGCGTGCGCAGCCTGCCTACGGTGATGGTGCTGAAGGAGGGGCAGCCGGTGGATGGCTTCGCCGGGGCGCAGTCGGAACAGCAGATCCGCGAGATGCTGGACAAGTACCTGCCCAAGGCCTGGGAACTGCAGTTCCAGCAGGCCCAGCAGTTGGTGGGCGAGGGCAAGCTGGACGAGGCTCTGCCGCTGCTGCGCCAGGTCTATACAGAGTCTTCCGAGCGCGCCGATATCGCCAAGCAGCTGGCGGCGGTGCTGCTGGAACTGAATCGCGTGCCCGAGGCGGAAGCGGTGCTGGGCAAGATATTGCTGGCGGACCAGGACAGCGACTACCAGCAGCTGATGGCACAACTGGAGCTGAAACAGCAGGCGGCGGACTCGCCGGAGATCAAGGCCCTGCAGCAGACCCTGGCGCAAAACCCCCAGGATAGGGAGGCCGCCTACCAGCTGGCGGTGCAATACAGCCAGAACAGCCGCCACCAGGAGGCGCTGGAGCTGTTGCTGGATATATTGCGTGCAGATATGGGCTTTGCCGACGGCGCCGCCAAACAGGCCTACCTGGACATCGTCAAGAGCCTCGGCGCCGGTGACCCGGTGGCGACCCAGTATCAGCGCAAGCTGATGACGCTGCTTTTTTAGTCCGATCTCCTTTGGTCGGCGTTTATCGTCTCGTCATACCGACGCAGGCCGGTATCCAGTTTCGAGGCACCTGGATTCCGGCCTGCGCCGGAATGACGAAAATTCTCTGTAGGAGCGGCGGGGCGGCCATCCGCCGGTGGCCGCGATCAATCATTGCCAATATCGATCAACCTTCGCGGCAAGGTCGCTCCACAAGGGGCGCGGGGAAGTCATGTACAAACTCTGCATCTATATTCCCGAATCCCACCTGGAGCAGGTCAAGAGCGCGCTATTCGCCGCCGGCGCCGGCCGCATCGGCGACTACGACTCCTGCTGTTTTCAACTGAAGGGCAGCGGCCAGTTCCGCCCGCTGGACGGCAGCCGGCCGTTTATCGGTCGGACAGGCGAGGTGGAACAGGTGGCGGAATACCGCGTGGAGATGGTGTGCGAGGACGAGCGGGTGGATGCGGCGCTGGCGGCGCTGCGCGGCGCCCACCCCTATGAGGAACCGGTCTTCGACCTGTGGCGGCTGGACGAGCGCTGCAGCCCGGGTAAATAAATCGACCGTTACAATTCGTCGAGGGCCTGCTGCCGCGCCTTCGCTTTCTGCTGCAGCGCTTTGGCGTCCTCTATCAACTGGGATATCTGTTTGGGCGAGATAGTCGTCGGCGACGGCAGTGCCATTTCGGACGGCTGCTCGACCTCCTCTGTTTCGGCCGGCTGAACCTGCACTGCAGGCAGGGTATTGAGCTGTTTGATTTCGTGGCTCTGCACCACTGCGCCCAAATCCTCGGGCGCCTTGTCAGAGAAATGCCAGTTGCCGTCGCTATCCTGCCATTTATAGACCGCATTGCTGCCTGGCTGCGCGGATTCTCCCGGCTGAGCAGTGCCGGGCGCACCGGCCAGGTACTGCAGCAGTTCACCGGATTTCTGCGTCGTCGACCTGGCCGTCTGCCAGGCCCGTTCCGTCTGTCGCTGGGCGCTGTCCAGCGTCTCCTGGCTCGGCAGCCAGTCCCGCGGGGACATGATGGGTTCGCCGTCGGGCCCGGGCAGCAGCATTGGCAGGCCGATGCCGACCAGCAACAGGACGGCCAGCATGTAGGTGGTTTTCATCAATACTCCTTTCTCTTCTTTCCTTTTTCGCGCTGGCTATCGATCACAGTTTGCGCTGGATAATCCCCCGGTGTAGCGCAAAGCTGCCTTTCCTGCAGTCCGCGAAATAGTGCTCCAGTGTCTCGCGCATGATCGGGAAGGCGATTTCCTCCCAGGGGATTTCATCCTCGCGAAACAGCGCCACCTCCAAAGACTCGGGCCCGGCACCGAAATTGGTATCGGACAGCTCGCCCCGGTACATCAGGTAGACCTGGTTGATATGGGGAATGTCGTAAATGGTGTAGAGGTCGTCGACGCGCACATTGGCCCGCGCCTCCTCCCAGGATTCCCGCAGCGCGCCCTCCTCGCTGGTTTCCCCGTTCTCCATAAAACCGGCTGGCAGGGTCCAGAGGCCCAGGCGCGGCTCTATGGCGCGCTTGCACAGCAGTACCCGATCCTCCAGATAGGGCAGGGTGCCGACGATCACGCGCGGGTTGATGTAGTGAATGGCGCCACAGCCGCCGCACAGGTGGCGGGGGCGGTCGTCGCCTTGGGGAATGGAGAAAGTGACGGCATCGCTGCCGCAGTGACTGCAGAATTTCATGGCGCCAGTATACCCGTGGTGATTGCCGGCGCCAGCTCGCCGTGGGACGGACGCCTATAGTTTTAGAAGTGTTGTTATGCGAAAGGCGATGGTTGAGCTTCCATGGCGCGATTTTTTCTGTTCGGACTGTCGCTGTTGCTCCTCGGCTCCTGTGCCAAAAAAGAGGAGCAGGAGGCGCCGCCTCCTCCACCGGTGGAGGTATTGTCCGTGCGCGAGCAGCCGGTAATTCCGCGCTATGAATATGTCGGGCGGGTGGAAGCCACCGACGAGTACAAGGTGCGCCCGCGGGTAGAGGGCTACATCCTGAGCCGGCACTTCACCGAGGGCGACACTGTCCAGAAAGGCCAGCTGCTGTTTGAGATAGATCCCAAGCCCTTTATCGCCGCCCTTGAAAACCAGAATGCCAAGTTTGCCCAGGCCCAGTCGGCGCTGCGGGTGGCGGAGCGCAACTACCGCCGCGGCCGGCAGCTGGTGGGCGAGGGTGCCATCAGCCAGGTGCAGATGGACGAACTCACCGGCAAGTTCGAGGAAACGCAGTCCCAGGTGGAGGCCGTGCAGGCAGACGTGGACAAAGCCGAGCTCGATCTGTCCTATACGGAAATCTACGCACCGCTGACCGGGCGCATCGGCCGCACCGAATACACCGAGGGTTCGCTGGTTGGTCCCGAGTCAGATCCCCTGACCACCATCGTCAAGATGGACCCCATCTACGTATTGTTTGAGGTGCCGGAAGACCGGCTCTTCTCTGTGCAGATTGAGCAGGAGCGACGTCGCCAGCGCGGTATGGCGCCAGTACAGCGGGAAATCCGTATAGAGCAGCCGGATGGCACCTACTACCCACACCGCGGCACCATCGTCTTTGTCGACAATCAGATAGACCCGAATACCGGCTCCGTCGCCGTGCGCGCGCGCTTCCCGAATCCCGAGCAGCTGCTGGTACAGGGGCAGTACGCGCGGGTGTCGATACTGGTATTTACCGGCAGGGAATCCATCAAGCCGTTGGTGCCCCAGTCGGCGGTGATGGAGGACATGCAGGGGCGCTATGTCTATGTGGTGGGTGAGGGCAATGTGGCGGAGAAGCGCTACTTGGAACTGGGACAGCGCGAGGGCGAACTCTGGGCGGTGGAAAAGGGGCTGGCGGCCGGGGAGTCGGTGATCGTCAACGGCCTGCAGCGCGCCGTGGCGGACAAGCGGGCCACGCCCCAGACCCCGCCGCGCAACCCCTCCGCCCAGGAGGCGCCGCCGCAACCGCCGCCGCCCGGGCAGGGGGAACTGCCGCCGAGTGCGGGTGGAACCGGGCCGGCGACCGGTGACAGCGGCGAGCCTCGAAGCATCAAATCAGAAAGCATCGAATCAGAAAGCAGGGAACCGGAGCGCATCGAGCGGCCCGACACAGGGGGATACGATGACAGCAAGTAGTGCGCCGCCACCCGGGAACGCCCGACTGGGTAAGCATCCGCCCGCTTTATGATCAGTGCCTTCTGTATACGGCGGCCGCGCTTCGCCTTTGTTATCTCGATACTGATCACCCTGGCGGGACTGTTGGCCATGCCGCTGCTACCGGTAGCGCAGTTCCCGGAAATCACGCCGGCCACGATCAATGTGACCACCAGTTATTCCGGTGCCAGCGCCGAGGTGATGCGCGACAGTGTGGCCGTGCCCATAGAGTCGCAGGTCAACGGCGTGGAGGGCATGGCATATATGTCCTCCACCAGCGGCAACGACGGCTCCTATAGCCTGACAGTCACCTTCAAGTCGGGCATCGATGACGACATTGCCCAGGTCAATGTGCAGAACCGGGTGGAACAGGCGATGCCGCAGTTGCCGGAGGACGTCAAGCGCAATGGCATTACCGTGACCAAGCAGGCCAATACCCTGCTGCTGGTGGTCAACCTGTTTTCTCCCGATGGCACTTTCGACCAGCTTTTCCTGAACAACTACGGCGAGGTTTACCTGAAAGACGAGCTGGCGCGGGTTCCCGGGGTCAGCAACGTGACGATTTTCGGTTCCAGTACCTACGCCATGCGACTCTGGCTGAACCCGGATCGCATGGCGTCCCTGGATGTCACCACCAGCGACGTGATCAACGCGGTACAGGCGCAGAATATCCAGGTGGCCGCTGGCCAGCTGGGCTCGCCGCCGATCAAGAAGGAGCAGCAGTTCCAGTACAACATCATCGCCCAGGGGCGCCTGGTCAGCGCGGAAGAGTTCGGCGATATCACCATTCGCGCCAAGCCGGATGGCGGCATGGTGAAGGTCAGGGATGTGGCGCGGGTGGAACTGGGCAGCCAGTCCTACGCCTCCTACGGCCAGCTCGACAACAAGCCGTCGGCGGTGATCGGTATCTACCAGTTGCCGGACGCCAATGCCCTGTCGGTGGCCAATGGTATCAAGGCCAAGGTGGCGGAACTCTCCAAGCGCTTCCCCGACGATCTTGACGCGGGCGTTCTCTACGATATTACGCTGTTTGTTGAGGCGTCGATGAAGGAGGTGACAGAGACACTCTTTATCGCGCTGATCCTGGTGATAGCGGTGGTATTCATCTTCCTGCAGGACTGGCGCTCGACATTGATTCCGGCCATTGCGATACCGGTTTCCCTGATCGGCACCTTCGCGCTGATGCTTGCGCTGGGCATGACCATCAATACGATCACCCTGTTCGCCCTGATCCTGGCCATCGGTATCGTTGTCGATGACGCCATTATCGTGGTGGAGAACACCCAGCGGCTGATGAGCGAGGGGTTGGCGCCCAAGGAGGCGGCGCTGGAATCCATGCGCGAGGTCACCGGCCCGGTGATCGCCACCACCCTGGTGCTGCTGGCGGTCTTTGTGCCGGTCATGCTGATGCCCGGTCTGACCGGCAAGATGTACCAGCAGTTTGCGATGACCATTTCCTTTGCCGTCATTATTTCCTCTATCAATGCGCTGACCCTGAGCCCGGCGCTCTGCGCCAGCGTGTTGAAAGCGGTACCGGCAGACCAGGTGGCTGGCGTCAAGGAAACCGGTGTCTTCGGTATTTTCAACAAGATACTGCACCGGGCGACAACACTGTATATGGGCATGGTGCGCACCTGGGTCGGCATACCGCTGCTGGGTATCGCCTCCATTGCCGGCCTTTTCGCTCTCTGCTACTGGCTCTTCACCCATGTGCCCACGGGGTTTATCCCCGACGAGGACCAGGGCACTTTCATGTTGCATGTGCAGTTGCCGGACGGCTCCTCGCTGGAGAGAACCGGGCCGGTCGTCAATCAGGTAACCGATATTCTGTTGGCGGAAAAGGGCATGGCCCATGTGGTCGGGGTGCCGGGCTACAACATGCTCACCAGCAGTGCCGCCTCCAATGCGGCGCTGATGTTCGCTGTCCTCAAACCCTGGGAGGAGCGCACCGCCAAGGAAGATACCCAGTTTGCGATCATGGGGCGGGTGCAGAAAAAATTCGCCGGGATTCCCAATGCGCAGGTGATGGCCTTCGCGATACCGCCGCTGCCGGGTGTCGGCACTGTGGGCGGCTTCGAGTTTATTCTCGAGGACCTGCAGGGGCGCAGCGCCGCCGAACTGGCGCAGGTGATGTATGGCCTGCTGGGCGCGGCCAACCAGAGCCCGGAGATCGCCCAGGCGTTTACCAGTTTCCAGGCCAGCACCCCGCAGCTGCAACTGGTCCTGAACAAGGACAAGGCCCATGTCCTCGGTGTGCCACTGCCGGAGGTCTATTCCACCCTGCAGACGCTGCTCGGCGGATACTACATCAACGATTTCAACCTCTATGGCAAGGTGTTCAAGGTGATGGTGCAGGCGGACGCCCAGTTTCGCGACAAGGAGGAGGACCTGGCCGGCTTCTACGTGCGCGCCAAGAGCGGTGGCCTGGTGCCGGTCACCTCGGTGGCGGAGATAGAGCCGATGGTCGCGCCGCAGAACATCACCCGCTACAACATGTACAACAGCGTCACCATCAACGGCGCACCCGCGCCGGGCTATTCCAGCGGCCAGGCAATGAACACCATGGAGCGGCTGGCGGGACAGCTGCCGGAGGGCTACGGCTACGAGTGGACCGGATCCAGCCTGCAGGAAATCAGCTCCGGCAACATGGCGCCGATCCTCTTTACCCTGGCGGTGGTGTTCGTCTACCTGTTCCTGGTGGCGCAGTACGAAAGCTGGAGTATTCCGCTGGCGGTGATCCTGTGTGTACCCATCGCCATAGGTGGCGCGATGTTTGCAGTCTGGGTTACCGGGTCGATCAACAATCTGTATACGCAGATTGGTTTGGTGTTGCTGATCGGCATGGCGGCCAAGAGCGCCATCCTGATCACCGAGTTCGCCACCCTGGAGCGGGACAAGGGCAAGCCCATCGTCGAGGCTGCGGTCAGCGCCACCCACCTGCGCTTCCGCGCGGTGTTGATGACGGCCATGTCGTTTATTCTCGGAGTGATACCACTGTTGGTAGCCACCGGCGCCGGCGCGGTGAGCCGGGTATCCCTGGGGCTGGCGGTGTTTGGCGGCATGCTGGCATCGAGCCTCCTGGCGACGTTGCTGGTGCCGGTTTATTACGCGCTGGTGCAGGCGGTGCGGGAGAAGGTGAAGGGTGGCCACAAGCCGGCGTTGGAATCGGCCGAGCAGCCGTGAAAAATGCCATTGGGCGAAAAGGTTTTGATTGGTCAAAAAATGATCTATCGGTGCGGACGCCCAGATTGTGTATGATGGAATCTGTGCCGTGTGCGCAATTACGGGGCATTAAGACAGGTTTTTATGCTGGCGAGTATTGAAGAGAGATTTTCCCAACTGCATGACGATTTGCAGGCCAGGGTGCCCTCAGGGCCCGACCTGAAGGGACATGCGGCGGTGTTGCTGGCCCTGACCGATGAGTCGGATCCGCAGGTGGTGCTGACCAAGCGCTCCGCCAACCTGTCCACCCATTCCGGAGAGGTATCCCTGCCCGGCGGCCGCTGGGACGATACGGATCCGTCGCTGGAGTACACTGCGCTGCGTGAGGCGGAGGAGGAGATAGGCCTGGCCGCGGACCAGGTACGTGTGTTGGGCCCGCTGTGGACGCGCAGCACACGCTGGCAGGTGCACGTGACCCCCTGGTTGGGAGTGATCTCCCCGCAGGCAAAATTGACGCCGAATCCCGGCGAGCTGGATGCCATCTTCCGCGTACCCCTGTCCTTTTTCCTCGCCGACCCGCGTATCCGCACCGATCGCGTCACCATCGACCAGCGCGCCATAGACCTGCCCGCCTACCTCTACCGCGGCTACGAGATCTGGGGCTTTACCGCGGGTGTGCTGACCGAATTCCTGGTCAAGATTCTCGGCGCGCGCATAGGCCACCGCGACGATGTACCGCTGCGGGCGCTGAGCTGAGCGAGGGCGGTTCCAAACTCCCGACGTGCAGGAGCGAGCCTTGTGTTCGCCCAACTGCGATTTACGAGGCGCCCTGTAGCCGGTTTTGTGACGGCCCTGCTACCGGTGGCATTTTGCGGGACACGCCGTGGATCCATCCCTGGAGGCTTGTCGGCGAGGTCCCTCTCGCCAACAGTCCCGCAAAATGCCACCGGCATCAGGGCCTTCGCATCGGCATAGCGCTTCGCCCAAACGATTTGGGCGAACACAAGGTTCGCCCCTACGGCCGAATCCCTATGCCGCCACAGACCATTGACCTCAAGCTAACTTGAGGCTCTATCTTCACCGCTTCCCGCCAGCCGGCGCGTATAATCCACACCGATTAACCTGTGAATTGAGCCATGCCGAGACCCAAATCCACCGTTGCCCTGGACGAAATCCACTGGGGCGCACTGAAGACCCTGTTTCCCTACCTGCTGGAATTCAAACGCGCGGTCATTCTCGCGCTGCTGTGCCTGGTGGGCGCCAAGCTGGCCGGTGTCGGCCTGCCGTTTATCCTCAAACATATTGTCGACGACCTGGACGCCGCCGGTGGTGCGATCCAGGCCATAGCGCTGCCATTGGGACTGCTGCTGGCCTACGGTGCAGTGCGCTTCTCCAGCACATTATTTGGCGAGCTGCGCGACACGATTTTCGGTCGCGTGACCGAGCGCGCGCAGCGCCGTGTCGGCCTGGAGGTTTTCCGGCACCTGCACCGCCTGGATATGGATTTTCATCTCGACCGCCGCACCGGCGGCCTGTCGCGGGATATAGAGCGCGGCAATTCCGGTATCGGTTTCCTGATGCGCTTTATGGTCTTCAACATTGTGCCGACGCTGGTGGAGATAGCGATGGTCGCGGGGATACTGTGGTGGAATTACAGCGTGGCTTTCGCGTTGCTGGTGCTGGGCGCGGTGATCGTTTATATCGGCTTTTCCGTGGTCGCCACCGAGTGGCGCACGCGCTTTGTGCGCGAGCTGAACCAGGCGGAGTCACAGAGCAGCAGCCGCGCGGTGGACAGCCTACTGAATTACGAGACGGTGAAATATTTCGGTAACGAAAACTATGAGGCCGGCCACTACGACCGCGAGCTGGCTTTCTGGGAGCGGGCGCGGCGCAAGAACCGATTGTCGCTGTTCGGCCTGAATGTGGGCCAGGCGCTGATCATTGCCAGCGCCATGTGCGGTGCCATGGTCCTGGCCGCGGTCAATGTCACGCAAGGCGTGATGACCATCGGTGACTTCGTGCTGATCAACGCCTTTATGATGCAGATATTTATCCCGCTGAATTTCCTCGGCTTCGTCTATCGGGAAATGAAGGGTGCCCTGGCGAATATCGAGAAAATGTTTTCACTGTTGACGGTGAAACCGGCGGTGGAGGATGCGGAGGATGCCGCGGAGCTGCAGGTACTGGAGGGACGCATCGAGTTTGACGCAGTGCGCTTCGGCTACCGCGAGAACCGCGAAATCCTCAGGGGAGTCAGTTTCACCGTCGAGCCGCAACAGAAAGTCGCCATAGTGGGCGCCAGTGGCGCCGGCAAGTCGACACTGTTCAAGCTGCTGTTCCGTTTCTACGATGTCGACGGCGGCCGCATCCTGGTCGACGGCCAGGATATCCGCTCTGTCAGCCAGGACTCCTTGCGCCGCGCCGTTGGCGTGGTGCCCCAGGACGCGGTGCTGTTCAACCAGTCGATTCTGGAGAATGTGCGCTATGGTCGCGTGGACGCCAGTGACGAGGAAGTGATGGAAGCCATCCGCCACGCGCAGTTGTACGATTTTGTGCAGCAGTTGCCGGAGGGCGTGGACACCATGGTGGGCGAGCGCGGCCTGAAACTCTCCGGTGGGGAAAAGCAGCGGGTGGCCATAGCGCGCGCACTGCTCAAGAGGCCGCCGATCATGGTGTTCGATGAGGCGACCTCGTCCCTGGACAGCAGGTCTGAACAGGGCATTCTGCAGTCGCTGCGGGAGATAGCCCGCGAGCAGACCACCCTGGTGATCGCCCACCGTTTGTCGACCGTCGTGGATGCGGATGTGATCCTGGTGATGGAACAGGGGCGTATCGTAGAGCAGGGCAGTCACGGGGAGTTGCTGGAACAGAATGGCCATTACGCGACGCTCTGGCGTCTGCAACAGCAGGAACGACGCCAGGAAGCGGCCGCCTAGGCCGGTGCCAGCCCGCGGCCCCAGAGTCGAGCCGGGGCCCGGCGCCTTGATAATTACCCTGCACCGGACTAATGTGGCGCCGGACAAAAGATAACGATAGGCAGAACCACCTATGACGACCCCTATTAAATCCATCAAGATCATTGCCGCGCTGCTGGCGCTGACCCTGGTGAGTGCCTGCTCACCCCGCGACAAGCAGGAAGAGAAAACCGAACAGGCAGAGGCCGAGGCGCAGATCGTCGAGTCGGAGACAGTACCGGCTCCAGCTGACCAGCCGCTGGAAGACGCCAACAAGCGATTTGATATCTATGCGCCGGTGGCCCTGAACGCGGACCTGTCCGATCTCTCCGATAACCAACGCCAGATGATCGGCCTGCTGATCGACGCCAGCCAGATCATGGATCGCCTCTTCTGGCTGCAGTCCTACGGCCCGGCGGAGGAACTGCTGTCCGGTATCGAGGACGCCCGCGAGCGCAAGTTCGCCGAGATCAATTACGGTCCCTGGGACCGTCTCGACAACAACGAACCCTTTGTCGAAGGCTACGGCCCCAAGCCCCTGGGCGCCAACTTCTATCCGGCCGACATGACCAAGGCCGAGTTCGAGGCCTGGGATCAGCCGGGCAAGGACGGCCTCTACTCCCTGGTGCGCCGCAACGACGAGGGTAAACTGGAACTGCTCCCCTACAGCCAGGCCTACAAGGAAGAACTGAGCAAGGCTGCGGAAATCCTGCGCCGGGCCTCCAGGCTGGCCGAGGACGAGGAGTTCGGCGGCTATCTGCGTATGCGCGCCGACGCCCTGGTCAGTGACGATTTCCGTCCCAGCGATATGGCCTGGATGGACATGAAGAACAACGAGATCGATGTAGTGATTGGTCCCATCGAGAACTACGAAGATCAGCTGTTCGCCTACCGTACCGCCTACGAGTCCTACGTGTTGCTGAAGGACAAGGAGTGGAGCGAGAAGCTGGCCAAGTTTGCCGCCTTCCTGCCCGAACTGCAGAAGGGGTTGCCCGTAGATGACAAGTACAAGTCCGAAGTGCCGGGCACCGATTCCGACCTGAATGCCTACGATGTTCTCTTCTACGCCGGTCACAGCAATGCCGGTTCCAAGACCATCGCCATCAACCTGCCGAACGACGAGGAAGTGCAACTGGCCAAGGGTACCCGACGCCTGCAGCTGAAAAATGCGATGCGCGCCAAGTTCGACAAGATACTGGTGCCTATCAGTGACCTGCTGATCGCGGAAGACCAGCGCGAGCACATCACCTTCCCGGCCTTCTTCGCCAACACCATGTTCCACGAAGTGGCCCACGGCCTCGGTATCAAGAAGACAGTCACCGACGGCAGCAACGTGCGCCAGGCACTGAAGGAGACCTCCTCCGCGCTGGAAGAGGGCAAGGCGGATATCCTCGGCCTGTATATGGTCACCGAGCTGCACGAGAAGGGTGAACTGGAAGAGGGTGAGCTGATGGACAACTATGTCACCTTCCTCGCCAGCATCTTCCGCAGTGTACGCTTCGGCGCGGCCAGCGCCCACGGCAAGGCCAACATGATGCGCTTCAATTTCTTCAAGGAGCAGGGCGCCTTTAGCCGGGACCCGAAAACCGGACAGTACAGCGTGGACTTCGAAAAAATGCAGGAGGCCATGACCAAATTGTCCAACCTGATTCTGACTATCCAGGGTGACGGCGACTACGAGAAATCCCGGTCGCTGCTGGAAGGCAAGGGCGTGGTCGGTGCCGAACTGCAGGCCGACCTGGATCGTCTCGCGGAAGCGGATATCCCGGTGGATGTGACCTTTATTCAGGGCAAGGAAGTCTTGGGTCTGAAATAGGTTTTGCGTTAGCTACAGAAAAACAGGAACCCCGGCTTTTGCCGGGGTTCCTGTTTTGGGGATCTATTTGAATCCGATCGCGGTCATGGGCGGATGGCCGCCCCGCCGCTCCTACAAGTTGCCGTCGCCACACCGGGTTGGCGAATACATCCATTCCCTGTAGGAGCGGCCCATGGCCGCGATCAGTATTCCAGTATCCACAGAAGTTGACTACTGCGGTGCCACACAGGCCTGGTAGACATCCAGCTGATTCAACATCTGGGCCAGGCCACCCAGCTCTATCTGCAGTTCATTGAACTCCACGCTGGTCCCGAGTGCCAGCAGCCGGCGTTGACTGCCATCCACCAGACCGAAACTCTGCAGATCCTGGCCTGCAAGGCTATCCACCACCTGGCCGTTCAACAGGGCGCTCACACGGATACTCTGAATGACCAGCTGGCCCAATATGGAGTGCGGGCTTTCCACGATAAAGCCGGCCAGGTGGTCGCCGCTGTACACCGAGTCCATGTCGGTGATGCGCACATATGCGCTGCCTGCCGCGCCCAGCGGCGCCGTGATACGCGCGGCGTTGGCTGGATTGTCGTCGATCAGCTTGCCCTCGCCGGCCACCGAGCAGAAGTGGCATTCGGCAATGGCGCTGCTGCTGGCACTCGCCTGGGGCAGCAGTATCGGTTCGAACATCTCCCCGGGGCCGCAGGACACCAGGTTTTCATCGCAGGCGTCGCCACTGCCATCGCCATCCCCGTCGGCCTGGCCTGGATTCTGCATTGAAGGGCAGTTGTCACTGGTGTCGGGGATACCGTCGCTGTCCACATCGCCGTTGCAGGCATCGCCGATATTATCGCCATCCAGGTCCAGTTGATCGGCATTCGGTTTCAGTGGGCAGTTGTCGCTTGTGTCGGCGACCCCATCGCCATCGGCGTCGCCGTCGCAGGCATCGCCGAACCCGTTGTTGTCCTGGTCCGCCTGGCCGGGGTTGGGTGCAAACTGACAGTTGTCAAACCCGTCGTCGACGCCGTCGCCATCGTCGTCCTGATCGCAGAGGTCGCCCGCGCCGTCGCTGTCTGTATCGTGCTGAAGTGGGTTGGGAATCGCGGGGCAGTTGTCGCGCCTGTCTTCGCTGCCGTCCCCATCTTCGTCGTTGCTGCAGGCGTTGCCGATACCGTCGCCGTTGCTGTCGGTCTGGTCGCTGTTGGCCTGGCGCGGGCAGTTGTCCGTATCGTCGGCTATGCCGTCGCCATCGTCGTCGCTGTCGCAGGCGTCGCCGGCGCCGTCAGAGTCCAGGTCCAATTGATCCGGATTGTGCGTGTCCGGACAGTTGTCGAGGTGGTCTTCGACACCGTCGCCATCGGCGTCGCCGCCGGGTTCGCATGCATCCCCGATGCCGTTGTTGTCCGAGTCTTCCTGTTGCGCATTGGCAACTCCGGGGCAGTTGTCCTGGGAGTCGGTGACCTGGTCGCCGTCGGTATCGTTGTCGCAGGCATCGCCCTCACCGTCGCCATCACTGTCGACCTGTTCACTGTTGGCGCTCAGCTGGCAGTTGTCATTGCTGTTGGCGACGCTGTCTCCGTCCGCATCCTCGTCGCACGCATTGCCGCTGCCATCACTGTCCTGGTCGGCCTGATCCGCATTGGCGTTATCAGGGCAGTTGTCGTCATTGTTGTCGACGCCGTCCCCGTCGCGATCACTATTCGATGTTCCGTCTTTCGCGTTGCCGTTGTCCGTCTGTTCCGGACTGCTTTGCCAATTGTTCTTTTTGACATCGGCTTCGCAGCCGGCAATGGCAAAAATCAGCAGGACAAGGAAAGCAGAGAAGAGTCGATTCATGGAGTTACCCCGAGTGTGCAATCGTGCCCTGAGGCATTGCATCAAAAAAACTGTATAGCGGAGGGCACCTAGAAGCAGGGCAGAGTTGCAATATTTATTGGCTGTGGATCACAGCCTGTGTATCGCGGTCAACACGCGTCCCTGTGTGTGCCGAAATACCAACGGTAGTTAATTCTGGGAATTACCTTTGGATAGTTATATTTAGCTGCGGTTTTCGTTTGTGTCTAAGAAATAGACGGGAAATTCTGCGTAAGCAGGAAAGGAGCGGCAGGCCCTTTCTCAGTACTTTCGGCCCCCTGATAAAAAAGGCCCCGACGGATGCCGGGGCCAGGAATTGGCCCGCAAATTTCGCGGGCCGGATATTACCGCTTGGTGATCTGTCAGGGGCTGGGTGATGCCACGCAGGCCGAGTAGACATCCAGCTGGTTCAACAGGCTGGCGAGGCCGCCGAGGCTTATCTGCACCTGATTGAAGTCCTGGCTGGTATCGAAGGACACCAGTGTGCGATTGCCGCCGTTCAGCAGGCTGAAGGTAAGCAGGCTCGCACCGGTATCACTCTCCGCCGCGGCGTCGTTCAGCAGGGTGCTGATGGTGATCGTCTGCAGCAGGGCCAGGTCCAGCAGGGTGTCCGGGTTTTCCACCACAAAGCCGGCGCGGTGATTGCCGCTATAGAGGGTGTCTGTATCGGTCACGCGGATATAGGCACTGCCTCCCAATACGCCGGCCGGAATGCTGATACGCGCGGCGTTGTTCAGGTTGGCATCGATTACATTGCCCTCGTTGTTGACGGTGCAGAACAGGCAGATACCGGTATCGCCGTCGAGCACGGTGGCATTGGGTTCGATGATCGGCTCGTACAGCTCGCCGGGACCACAGGCCACGAAGTCCGGGTCGCAGATATCGCCCACACCGTCACCGTCGCTGTCCTCCTGGCCGGGATTGGCGGTATCCGGGCAGTTGTCCTCGTCGTTATTGACGCCGTCGCCGTCGCGATCGTCGTCGCAGACATCGCCGATGCCGTCGCCGTCACGGTCCAGTTGGTCCGGGTTTGGTGTCAGCGGGCAGTTGTCGTTGACGTCGTCGACACCGTCTCCGTCCAGGTCGTCGTCACAGGCGTCGCCGATACCATCGTTGTCGGCGTCGTCCTGGTTCGAGTTGGGTGTCAGCGGGCAATTGTCATCGCCGTTGTCCACGCCGTCGCCGTCGATGTCGTTGTCACAGGCGTCGCCGATGCCGTCACCGTCCTGGTCCTCCTGATTGGGGTTGGAGGTGTTCGGGCAATTGTCATTGCCGTCGTCGATGCCGTCGCCATCGCTGTCGGAGTCGCTGTCACAGGCGTCGCCGATACCGTCACCGTCCTGGTCTTCCTGGTTCGGGTTGGGGGTCAGTGGGCAGTTGTCATCGCCGTCGTTGACATTGTCGCCGTCGTCGTCGTCATCGCAGGCGTTGCCCAGTCCGTCGTTATCGGTATCGGTCTGGTCGCTGTTGGCAACCAGCGGACAGTTGTCATCGCCGTCGTTCACGCCGTCGTTGTCGTCGTCGTTGTCGCAGGCGTCGCCGATGCCATCGCCGTCGTTGTCGCCCTGGCCCGGGTTGACCACCAGCGGGCAGTTGTCGCTGCCGTCGTCCACGCCGTCGTCATCGTCGTCGTTGTCGCAGGCATCGCCTACACCGTCGCCGTCGGTGTCCAGCTGGTCCGGGTTGGCCACATTCGGGCAGTTGTCGGTACCGTCGTCCACACCGTCGCCGTCGCTGTCGTCACCAGTGTCGCAGGCGTCGCCGATGCCGTCGCCGTCGCTGTCTTCCTGGTTCGGGTTGGGGGTGAAGTGGCAGTTGTCGGCGCCGTCGTTGACACCGTCGCCGTCGTCGTCGTTATCGCACTGATCGCCCACGCCGTCGCCGTCGGTGTCTGTCTGGTGCGGGTTGGGTGTCTGCGGGCAGTTGTCGTCGTTGTCGTCGATGCCGTCGCCATCGCCGTCGCTCTCACAGGCGTCGCCGATGCCGTCCTGGTCCTGGTCTTCCTGGCCCGGATTGGCCACTTGGGGGCAGTTGTCCTCACTGTCGTCGACACCGTCGTTGTCGCTATCACTGTCGCAGACATCGCCGATGCCGTCGCCGTCACTGTCGGACTGGTCGCTGTTGGCGGTCAGCGGACAGTTGTCCATGGTGTCGTCGACGCCGTCACCGTCGTCGTCGGAATCGCAGGCATTGCCGGCGCCGTCGCCGTCCAGGTCTTTCTGGTCCGGGTTGGCGGTGTTAGGGCAGTTGTCCTCGCTGTCCTCGACGCCGTCGCCGTCGCTGTCTTTCCCGTTGTGGTCGTCGCAGGCGTCGCCGGTGCCGTCACCGTCGCTGTCTTTCTGGTCGGAATTGGCGGTCTTGGGGCAGTTGTCCTTGGAGTTGGTAACCCCGTCGCCGTCGATATCGTTATCGCAGGCGTCGCCCTCGCCGTCGCCATCGGTATCCTTCTGGTCGTGATTGGATACCAGTGGGCAGTTGTCGTGATCGTTGTCGATACCGTCGCCGTCAATATCGCTGTCGCAGGCGTTGCCCGCACCGTCCTTGTCCTGGTCCGCCTGGTCTTTGTTTTTTTTGTCCGGGCAGTTGTCTTTTTTATCGGCGATACCGTCCTTGTCTTTGTCTGCCGGTCCCCCGGATTGGGAACTGTTGGTGTCGCTGTCGGCCGTAGCCGCCGGTTTATTACTGCTGCTCTTGTTACTCGAGCCGCAGCCGGCAGTCACTGCCAGCACTGCGGCCAGTATGAGAATACAAAGGCGATTCATAGCGTTACCCCTGTTGCGCAACTTGGTGTTATGGACGTTGCGTTGGTGGTTCAGTGTGGTGAATGAACACTGGGTAGGCAGGAATAGATAGACATAACAAGACGCTCCGGAAAAATATTCCGGGTGAGCCCTGTGCACAGCTGTCATTACACGTCCCTGTGTGATGCCAGTGCGACCCTGCTGTAAATTGCGGTGGGAAAGCAGAAGGTCAGGGAAGGTTTAGTTGCGTTTGTGGATTTCGTCCAAAAAAATGACGGATTTTTGATTGGCTACTGTCTCACTGGTTATTTTTGTCCCCATATAACAAAAAAGCCCCGGCAGATGCCGGGGCCCAGGGGTTGGCCCGCTCAGAAAGCGGGCCGGGTAAAACCGTTCTTTTCCGTCAGGGGGTTACCGGGGAGACGCAGGCTGAATAGACGTCTGTCTGGTTCAGCAGGTCCGCCAGGGCACCCACATTGATCTGCACCTGGTTGAACTCACCGCTGGTCTCAAACACCACCAGTCCGCGATCGCCGCCGCCGAGCAGGCTCAGGGCCAGCAGGCTGCCGCCGGTCTCGCTGTCCACCACGCTGCCGTTCAGCAGGGTGGTGATGGTGATGGTCTGCAACAGGGAGAGATCCAGCAGCGTATCCGGGTTCTCGACCACGAAGCCCACACGGTTGGTACCGGTGTAGGACTCGTCTGTGTCGGTGACGCGGACAAAGCCGCTGCCGCCGACACCGACCGGGACCGAGATACGCGCTGCGTTATCCAGGTTCGCATCGATCACATTGCCGTCGTTGCTCACGGAGCACAGCAGGCAGATACCGCTGGTACCGCTGTCGACACTGGCATTCGGCAGGATGATCGGCTCGTACAGCTCACCGGGTCCGCAGGCCGCGAAGTCCGGGTCGCACACATCGCCGATACCGTCGTTGTCGGTGTCGGTCTGGTCCGCGTTGGCGATATCCGGGCAGTTGTCGACGTCGTTGTCCACGCCGTCGCCGTCGCGGTCATCGTCGCAGACATCACCGATACCGTCGCCGTCCAGGTCTTCCTGGCCCGGGTTGGGATCGACGGGGCAGTTGTCACTGTCGTTGTCGATACCGTCGCCATCCAGGTCGTCGTCACAGGCGTCGCCAATGCCGTCGCCATCCGCGTCTGCCTGGTCGGCATTCGGGGTCAGCGGGCAGTTGTCGGCACCGTTGTCGACGCCATCGCCGTCGGCATCGTCGTCGCAGGCATTGCCGATTCCGTCGCCGTCCTGGTCTTCCTGACCGGGATTGGCGACCAGCGGACAGTTGTCGGCGCCATCGTTCACACCGTCGCCGTCGTCGTCGCTGTCACAGGCGTCGCCCAGGCCGTCGCCGTCGGTGTCGGTCTGGTCGCCGTTGGGCACCAGCGGGCAGTTGTCGGCGCCATCGTCGACGCCGTCACCGTCGTCGTCGCTGTCGCAGGCGTCGCCCATGCCGTCACCATCGGTGTCGGTCTGATCGGCGTTGGCAACCAGCGGGCAGTTGTCCGCGCCATCGTCGACGCCGTCACCGTCGTCGTCGCTGTCACAGGCATCGCCCACGCCATCGCCGTCGGTGTCGGTCTGGTCGGCGTTGGCAACCAGCGGGCAGTTGTCCGCGCCATCGTCGACGCCGTCACCGTCGTCGTCGCTGTCACAGGCGTTGCCCTGGCCGTCGCCGTCGGTGTCGGTCTGGTCGGCGTTCGGCGTCAGCGGGCAGTTGTCCGCGCCGTCGTTCACGCCGTCGCCGTCATCGTCGTCGTCGCAGGCGTCACCGATACCGTCGCCGTCGGTGTCTTCCTGGCCGGGGTTGGCAACTGCCGGGCAGTTATCCATACCGTCGTCCACACCGTCGTTGTCAGTGTCGGAGTCGTCGTCGCAGGCGTCGCCGATGCCGTCATTGTCCTGGTCTTCCTGACCGGGATTGGCGACCAGCGGGCAGTTGTCTGCGCCGTCGTCGATGCCGTCACCGTCGTCGTCGCCGTCGCAGGCGTCGCCGATGCCGTCGCCGTCGGTGTCGGTCTGGTCGGCGTTGGGAATCAGCGGACAGTTGTCACTGTCGTCGTCCACACCATCGCCATCGTCGTCGCTGTCACAGACGTCACCGATGCCGTCGCCGTCGGTGTCTGCCTGATCTGCATTGGGTTGCAGCGGACAGTTGTCGTTGCCGTCTTCAACACCGTCGTTATCGTCGTCGGTGTCGCAGGCGTCGCCCACACCATCGTTGTCGGCATCTGCCTGGTCGGCATTCGGCACCAGCGGGCAGTTGTCCATACCGTCGGCAACGCCGTCGTTATCGTCGTCGTTGTCGCAGGCATTACCCATGCCGTCGCCATCTGCGTCCGCCTGGTCCGGGTTGGGAACCTGCGGGCAGTTGTCGGCAACGTCGTCGATGCCGTCGCCGTCATCGTCGCCATCGCAGGCATCGCCGATACCGTCGTTGTCCAGGTCTTCCTGACCGGGATTCGCGATCAGCGGGCAGTTGTCGTTGCCATCCTCGATGCCGTCACCATCGTCGTCGTTGTCGCAGGCATCGCCCACGCCATCGCCGTCGGTATCGGCCTGGTCGGAGTTGGCAGTAGTCGGACAGTTGTCGTCACCGTCGTCGACGCCGTCGTTGTCGTCATCGTCGTCGCAGGCGTCGCCGATGCCGTCGCCGTCGGTGTCGGTCTGGCTCGGGTTAACCACCAGCGGGCAGTTGTCCGGGCCGTCGTCGACGCCGTCGCCGTCGTCGTCATTGTCGCAGGCGTCGCCGATGCCATCGCCGTCGGTGTCGGTCTGATCGGGATTGGGCACTGCCGGGCAGTTGTCCATACCGTCGTCGATACCGTCGTCGTCGCTGTCGGAGTCGTCGTCGCAGGCATCGCCGATACCGTCGTTGTCCTGGTCTTCCTGACCGGGATTGTCGACCAGCGGGCAATTGTCGCTGCCGTCATCGATGCCGTCATCGTCGTCGTCGCTGTCGCAGGCGTCTCCCTGGCCGTCACCGTCGGTGTCGGTCTGGCTCGGGTTGGGAACCACCGGACAGTTGTCGACGTCGTTGTTCACGCCGTCGCCGTCAACATCGTCATCGCAGGCGTCGCCGATGCCGTCGCCGTCCTGGTCTTCCTGGCCGGGGTTGGCCACCAGCGGGCAGTTGTCGTTGTCGTTGTCTACGCCGTCCCCGTCGAGGTCGGTGTCGCAGGCATCGCCGATACCGTCACTGTCCAGGTCTTCCTGGCCGGCGTTGGCGGTCGTCGGGCAGTTGTCGACGTCGTTGTTGACGCCGTCGCCGTCGATATCGTCATCGCAGACATCACCGATGCCGTCGCCGTCCTGGTCGTTCTGGTTCGGGTTGGGATCGACCGGACAATTGTCGCTGCCGTCGTCAACGCCGTCGCCGTCGTCGTCGTTATCGCAGGCGTCGCCGATACCGTCGTCGTCCAGATCCGCCTGGTCGGGGTTGGGCGTGAAGTGACAGTTGTCGAAGCCGTCGGGAACACCGTCGCCGTCATCGTCGTTGTCACACTGATCGCCGATACCATCACCGTCGATGTCGGTCTGATGTGGATTGGGTATGGTCGGACAATTGTCGTTGTCGTCATCCACGCCATCGCCGTCGGTGTCACTTTCGCAGGCATCGCCGATGCCGTCGCCGTCAGTGTCCTCCTGGCCGGGATTGGGCGTATTCGGGCAGTTGTCCATACCGTCGTCGACGCCGTCGCCATCGCTGTCGGAGTTGTCGTCGCAGGCATCGCCAATACCGTCGCCGTCCTGGTCTTCCTGGCCGGGGTTGGCCACCAGCGGGCAATTATCGCTGCCGTCGTTGACACCATCGCCGTCGTCGTCGTTGTCGCAGGCGTCGCCGATGCCGTCTCCGTCGGTGTCGGTCTGGTCGGCATTGGCCACCAGCGGACAGTTGTCGCTGCCGTCATCGACGCCGTCGCCGTCGTCGTCACTGTCACAGACGTTGCCGAGGCCGTCGCCGTCGGTATCCATCTGGTCCGGGTTGGCGGTGTCGGGGCAGTTGTCCGCACCGTTGTCGACGCCGTCGCCGTCGCGGTCGCTGTCACAGGCGTCGCCTATGCCATCGCCGTCCGCGTCTTCCTGGCCGGGGTTCGGTGTCAGCGGGCAGTTGTCGCCGCTGTTGGTTACGCCGTCGCCGTCCTTGTCGTTGTCGCAGGCGTCGCCGATGCCGTCGCCGTCGGTATCCGTCTGGCTGTTGTTGGCGACCAGCGGGCAATTGTCGCTGTCGTTGTCGACACCGTCACCGTCCACGTCGTCGTCACAGGCATCGCCTATGCCGTCGCCGTCCTGGTCTTCCTGGCCGGCGTTGGGTGTCTCCGGACAGTTGTCGTCGCCGTCGTCGACGCCGTCGTTGTCGCTGTCGTTGTCGCAGGCATCGCCCACACCGTCGCCATCCTCGTCCTCCTGACCGGGGTTGGGGGTGTTGGGGCAATTGTCCTCGTCGTCGTCGACGCCATCGCCGTCATCGTCGTTGTTATTGGTGTTGTCGCAGGCATCGCCCCTGCCATCACCGTCCGAATCCTCCTGATCGGGATTGGGGGTGAAGTGGCAGTTGTCGAAGCCGTCGAGGACGCCATCGCCGTCGTCGTCGCTGTCGCAGAGGTCGCCGTCGCCGTCGCCGTCGACATCTCTCTGGTTGGGGTTGGGGGTATTCGGGCAGTTGTCGCTGGAATCGGGGATGGTATCTCCATCCGAGTCCACGACAGCTGCCGTCGCTCTGTTTGATTTGCCGTCGGCGCCACAGCCCGTAAGGACTGCCATCGCCAGGGCAAAAAATAAAATGAGTAATCGGTGCATCGACCACATCTCCCAGGCACAAGCTCTTTTGCGCGTTGATTTCTTTGGCGACCCAGGGATATGTGGAGGGTATGGTTTGGCAGTACGTCTGCGACCAGACCGGAGCAGTGGATTGCTTTGCCGGCCGGTATGGTGCAGAAACAGCTGATGTACACGTAAACCACAGCCCAACTTCCCTGTCTGGCCGTGTTGGATCTCCCGGCTAGGCGGGAGAAACCGGGGGGCATCCCGGCGCGAACCTGCCGGTCCGCGATTGAGGTTTAGGTGATGTCCGGGGAACTGTCTAAACGATGGCGCCGGATTTGTCCTATTGTGGCAGGATTTTCCGCCGATAATGCCGGAAGTGACTAATAGTAAATGGGTTTCGAATATCACAGTCAGTTCCGAAATTGACTAGTCTGGGGCATCGCATGCCCCTACACTGCCGGGCAGAGAGAAGGAGATACCTGTGCAACTCGACCCGGCAATCTGTTCCAGTGCGCGCCTCGCCCGCGACCGGCGTTTCGATGGCTGTTTCTTTACGGCGGTTAAGACGACCGGCATCTTCTGCCGGCCCATCTGCCCCGCGCGGCCGCCGCTGGAGCAGAATGTGATTTATTACGCGACTGCGGCCGAGGCGGCGAATGCGGGCTATCGTCCCTGCCTGCGCTGCCGGCCGGACGCGGCGCCGGGCAGCCCGGCCTGGGGGCTGGTGTCCACCACCGTGCAGCGGGCACTGACGCTGATGCGCAGCGAGCGCGAGGCCCAGTCCGTGGAGACGCTGGCGGAGCGCCTGGGTGTCAGCAGCCGCTATCTGAGACGGCTGTTCGCCGAGCATCTCGGGGTCAGTCCGCTGGCCGTGTGGCAGACGGAGCGGGCGCTGTTCGCTTTCAGGCTGCTGCGGGACACGGCGCTGCCGGTAGCGGATATCGCCTACGAGGCCGGTTTCAACAGCCTGCGGCGCTTCAACGGGGTATTCAAGCAGATCTACCAGCGCACGCCGTCGGCAGTACGTCGGGAAAAATCGCGCCGGGAAGAGGTCCGCCGCGAGAAACGGGAGGGCGTGGCGGCGTCTGCCCGGGGGCCAGTGACCCGGTTGTACCTGGATTACCGGCCGCCACTGGACTGGTCCCGGCTGCTCGATTTCTTCCGCGCGCGGGCGCTGAAGGGCGTGGAACAGGTGGAGGGCGAGGTCTACCGGCGCAGTTTCGCGCTGGAGGGATTCCGCGGTGTAATGCGGGTGTACGACCAGGGCGCCAGGAATCGCCTGGTGGTGGAAGTGAGTGGCGAGGGCGGCGGTGCGGCCCTGTACCTGCTGAACCAGCGCCTGCGGCGCCTGTTCGACCTAGATGCGGATACCGAGGAGATCTCGGCCGTGCTGGCGCGGGACCCGCTGCTGGCGGAGCAGCTGCAGGTGTCACCGGGTGTGCGCCTGCCCGGCGCCTGGGATCCGTTCGAATACGCACTGCGCGCCATCCTCGGCCAGCAGATCTCTGTCGCCGCAGCCACCACCATCGCCGGGCGCCTGGTGGCCCGCCATGGCGAATCTTTCGTGGACGACGAGGGCGAGACGCACCATCTGTTCCCGACCGCCGGGCAGCTCGCCGGCGCAGGGTTTGACGGCCTGGGCCTGACCCGGGCGCGGGCGCAGACGCTGCGTGAATTTGTTACCGCGACGCTGGAGGAGCGGGTGGACTTCGCCGAGCCGCAGCTGGAAGACTGGTGCCGGCAGGTAACGGCGCTGCCCGGTATCGGCGACTGGACGGCGCAATATATCGCCATGCGCGGCCTGTCGATGCCGGATGCGTTTCCGGCGTCGGACCTGGGTATTTTGCAGGCCCTGGGCACTAACGGCGAGAAGGCGAAACCGAAACAGGCCCTGGCCCGGGCGGAGCACTGGCGCCCCTGGCGCGCCTATGGGGCACTACTGCTCTGGCAGTCGCTCAAGGCCACAGATACAGCAGGAGACACAAAATGATCACCTATGAAATCTACCCGACCCGCTTCGGCGAGGTGGGCATAGCGGCGGGCGAAGAGGGGCTGGTGGCGCTGGAGTTCCACCGCGAGCGCCCGCTGCCAATCGAGGCGGACTGGCAGCGCCGCAGTTCGCCGCTGACCGACAGGGCCGCGCGGCAATTGCAGGAGTACTTCTCCGGCGAGCGCCGCGACTTCGACCTGCCGCTGGCCCCCCGCGGCACCGAATTCCAGCGCCGTGTCTGGGACGCATTACTGCGCATTCCCTACGGTGAGACCCGCAGCTACCGCCAGCAGGCGGAGGCGCTCGGCAACCTGAAGGCCATCCGCGCTGTGGCGCGGGCCAACGGCGCCAACCGCATCGCGGTGGTGATTCCCTGTCACCGGGTGATTGGGTCCGACGGCAGCCTGACCGGCTACGCCGGCGGACTGGACATGAAGGCCCGCCTGCTGTCACTGGAGGGCGCCCGCTTCGTGCAACAGGCTGAACTGCTGTAGCTCCCCAATTTCACAGGAGCCTGCCTGCAGGCTCCTATACCCAACCCCCTACACCCAATCCCTACACCAAACCCCCGCCATTTCATACCTAGCCACAATCGCCTCCGACCGGGATAATAGCCCGCCTGATCGACATAGAGCCGGAGGCCAAATGCTGTACAAACTGGGCGACAAACAGCCGCAACTCGATGGCGAGGGCCACTACATAGCGCCCGGGGCCCAGGTGGTCGGCAATGTGCGAATGCTCAGTCACAGCTCTGTCTGGTTCAATGCCGTGGTGCGCGGCGACTGCGACCTGATCACCATCGGCGAGTACAGCAATGTGCAGGACAGCGCTGTGCTGCACACGGACCCGGGTATTCCCCTGACCATCGGCACCGGTGTGACCGTCGGCCACAAGGTGATGCTGCACGGCTGCAGTATCGGTGATTACAGCCTGATCGGTATCAATGCGGTGGTGCTAAACGGGGCAAAGATCGGCAAGTGCTGCATTATCGGCGCCAATGCGCTGGTTACCGAGAATGCCGAGATCCCCGACTACTCGATGGTGCTCGGCAGTCCCGGCAAGGTAGTCAAGACCCTCGACGAATCCACCTTCGAGCTGCTCAAGGCCAGCAGCGATCACTACGCGGCCAACGGCAAGCGGTTTGCCGAAGAGCTGGCACCGGTAGCTGAGCCCCAATGACAGTCAAAGCGCTCAAGGTCGATCCACCGGCCGAAAAGCCGGTAAAGTCTCCGTGCATTTCCGTGTGTGCATTGAATATGCAGGATATCTGCGAGGGCTGTTTCCGCAGCGGCATGGAGATCAGCCGCTGGGGCACCATGAGCAACGATGAGCGCCGCGCGGTCCTGAAAGAATGCACCGAGCGCGCGCGGCAGAGGGGCCGCATCTGGTAATTTTTCCAAGGATACCTTGTAGGAGCGGCGGGGCGACCATGGGCGGATGGCCGCCCCGCCGCTCCTACAGGGTTGATTGCCAAGAATCAAAAGAAATATGACCCAACCCTTTGTCCATTTAAGAGTCCACTCGGAATTCTCCCTGATCGACGGCCTGGTGCGCGTCAAGCCGCTGGTGGCGCGCGCGCAAGAGCTGCAGATGCCGGCGCTGGCACTCACCGACCAGACCAACTTCTACGGCCAGATCAAGTTCTACAAGGCTTGTCTCGGCGCCGGTATCAAACCGGTCACCGGCGCGGATTTCTGGCTCAGCGAGGGCGGCGAGGACAAGCCGACGCTGATCACCCTTTTCGCGATGAATGGCGATGGCTACCGCAATATCACCGAGCTGATCTCCCGCGCCTGGATGGAAGGGCAGTACCACGGCAACGCCTATGTGAAGCGCGAGTGGTTGAAAGACTACAGCGAAGGCGTGCTGATGCTGTCCGGCGCCAAGTACGGCGATGTGGGCCGCGCGTTGATCGCCGGGCGCAGGCAGCAGGCAGAAGAACTGGCCAGCGACTGGGCGCGACTGTTTCCGGGCCGCTACTACCTCGAATTGCAGCGTACCGGCCGCCAGGGCGACGAGGAATACCTGCACGGGGCCGTCAGCCTGGCCCAGCAACTGGAACTGCCGGTGGTGGCCACCAACGATGTGCGTTTTCTCGAGGAGAGCGAATTCGAGGCCCACGAGGTGCGCGTCTGTATTCACGATGGCCGCACCCTGGATGACCCCCGCCGCGAGCGGCGCTATTCGCCGGAGCAGTATTTCCGCACACCGGAAGAAATGTGGGAGCTGTTCGCGGACATTCCCGAAGCCCTGCACAACACCGTAGAGATAGCGAAGCGCTGTTCGGCCCCCATCCAGCTGGGCAAGTACTTCCTGCCGGAGTACCCGATCCCCGAGGGCATGACCGAGGACCAGTTCTTCGAGAAGGTCTCCTTCGAGGGCCTGGAGCGCCGCCTGGATAAAATCCTCGACAAGGCCGCGCCGGATTACGCCGAGCGGCGCAAGGTCTACGAGGATCGCCTGCGTTTCGAGCTGGATATCATCTGCCAGATGGGCTTCCCCGGTTACTTCCTGATCGTGATGGACTTTATCCAGTGGGCCAAGGACCACGATATCCCGGTGGGGCCGGGGCGGGGTTCCGGTGCCGGCTCCCTGGTGGCTTACTCGCTGGATATTACCGACCTGGATCCGCTGCAGTACGACCTGCTGTTCGAGCGCTTCCTGAACCCGGAGCGGGTCTCCATGCCCGACTTCGACGTCGACTTCTGCATGGAGAAGCGCGACCGGGTGATCGGCTATGTGGCCGACAACTACGGCCGCCAGGCGGTGAGCCAGATCATCACCTTCGGCACCATGGCCGCCAAGGCAGTGGTGCGCGACGTGGCGCGGGTGCAGGGCAAGTCCTATGGCCTGGCCGACAAGCTCTCCAAAATGATTCCGCCGGACCCGGGCATGACCCTGGAGAAGGCCTTCGAACAGGAGGAGGTGCTGCGGGAATTCCTCGAGACTGACGAGGAGGGCCAGGAAATCTGGGAGATGGCCCAGCAGCTCGAGGGCGTATCGCGCAACGTCGGCAAGCACGCCGGTGGCGTGGTGATAGCGCCGACCAAATTGACCGACTTCGCGCCGCTGTACTGCGACGAGACGGGCGCGGGCCTGGTGACCCAGTTCGACAAGAACGACGTGGAAGACGCGGGCCTGGTGAAGTTCGACTTCCTCGGCCTGCGCACCCTGACCATCATCGACTGGGCCAAGGTCATGGTGGACGAGCAGCGCGCGCGCGAGGGCGTGGAGCCGCTGGTCATCGAGGCGCTGCCGCTGGACGATGGCGAAACCTTCAAGATGATCAAGCGGGCCGAGACCACCGCGGTGTTCCAGCTGGAATCCCGCGGTATGAAGGACCTGATCAAGCGCCTGCAGCCGGACAACCTCGAGGACATGATCGCCCTGGTGGCCCTGTTCCGCCCGGGCCCGCTGCAGTCGGGCATGGTGGACGACTTTATCAACCGCAAGCACGGCCGCGCCCAGGTGGCCTATCCGGATGCCAAGTACCAGCACGAGAAATTGAAGCCGATCCTGGAGCCCACCTACGGGGTGATCGTCTACCAGGAACAGGTGATGCAGATCGCCCAGGAGCTGGCCGGCTACACCCTCGGCGGTGCGGATATGCTGCGCCGGGCCATGGGTAAGAAAAAGCCGGAGGAGATGGCCAAGCAGCGCAGCACCTTCGAGCAGGGCGCGAAAGAGCAGGGCGTTGACCCGGAACTGGCGATCAAGATCTTCGACCTGGTGGAGAAGTTCGCCGGCTACGGCTTCAACAAATCCCACTCCGCCGCCTACGCCCTGGTGTCCTATCAGACCGCCTGGCTCAAGGCGCACTACCCGGCACAGTTTATGGCCGCCACCATGTCCTCGGACATGGACAAGACCGACAAGGTGGTGACCTTTATCGAAGAGTGCCGGGCCATGGAGCTGGACCTGGTGCCCCCGGACGTAAACCTGGGCAGTTACCAGTTCTCGGTGGATGTGGACAAGCGCATCATCTACGGCCTCGGCGCTATCAAGGGGCTGGGCGAGGGACCGATCGAGAATATCATTGCGGTGCGCCGGGACAGCGGCCCCTTCACCGATCTGTTCGATTTCTGCTCCAGGATAGATCCGCGCAAGGTCAACAAGCGCGCCCTGGAGGCGCTGGTGCGCTCCGGCGCCCTGGATAGCATTGGTCCCGGTGCCGAGGGCGCCGATGGTCTCAACTACTCCCGTGCTGTCATGTTCAACGCCCTGGATGAGGCAGTGAAGGCCGCCGAGCAGCAGGCCGCCAATGCCAGCGCCGGCATGATGGATCTTTTCGGCGAGGTGGTGCCCCGGGCAGCCGACGGCGACGTCTACGCGGATTTCCGCCGCGCCCGTCCCTGGAGTATCCGCGAGCGATTGGAGGGCGAGAAGAACACCCTCGGCCTGTATCTCACCGGTCATCCGATCGACGAGTATGAGGATGAGCTCAAGCATCTGGTGAAGGCGCGCATCGCCGACCTGAAACCCGGGCGCGAATCCCAGAAGGTGGCCGGCCTGGTTGTGGCCATGCGGGTGATGAAAACCAAGCGCGGCGATACCATGGCGATCGTCACCCTGGACGACCGCAGCGGCCGCATTGAGGCGGCGGTGTTCAGCGAGGCCTTCGGTGAACACCGCGAGAAGCTGGCAAAGGATTCACTGCTGGTACTGGACGGCCCGGTTGCCCACGACGATTACAGCGGTGGCCTGAAGATGACCGTCAACGGCGTCTCCACCCTGGACGACCTGCGCCAGGGCAGCGTGACCGGAGTGCGGCTGCAACTGGACAGCGCCGCGGCGACGCCGGGACTGGCCAGGCGCCTGGCCGCCTGCCTGCAGCCCTATACCGGGGGTAACTGCGGCGTCAGCCTGGAAGTGCTGCGCAGCGATGCCCGCGGTACCTATAAGCTGCCGCCCGAGTGGAAGGTGGAGCCGAACGACCAGCTTGTGCAGTCATTGCGTGAACTGCTCGGCAGAGAGCGGGTAACGCTCAACTACACTGAGCGGAATAGGTAAAGGCAGGCTCGACTAGCCAGTTCTATATAGGTAAGCTAGCCGCCATTTTAAATCGACAGTTGACGGGGCGGGCCGGGGGCCTGCGAGCTGCAGCCGGGGCCTTCAGTGCTCCATCCAAGGCTCAGCGCTCCCGGGTCCCGATAAGTTTTTCAAGGCGCGGATTTCATGAATTTCAATTTTCTCGAGTTTGAACAGCCGATTGCTGAACTGGAAGGCAAGATAAAAGAGCTGCAGCATGTGGGTGACGATGTCGACCTGAATATCGCCGACGAAGTCGCCCGCCTGCGGGAAAAGAGCCAGAGCCTGACCGAATCCATCTATTCCAACCTGACCCCCTGGCAGGTGGTGCAGGTGGCGCGCCACCCGCAGCGCCCCTATTCCAAGGACTATATCGAACGCATCTTCACCGACTGGGACGAGCTGCACGGCGATCGCCACTTCGGTGACGACAAGGCCATTATTTCCGGGATTGCGCGCCTGGACGGCAAACCGGTGGCGGTGATCGGCGAGGAGAAGGGCCGCTCCGTGAATGAGAAGGTGGCGCGCAACTTCGGCATGCCCAAGCCGGAGGGCTACCGCAAGGCCCTGCGCATCATGGAGATGGCCGAGCGCTTCAAGATGCCGGTGCTGACCCTGATCGACACGCCCGGGGCCTATCCGGGTATCGACAGCGAGGAGCGCGGTATCAGTGAAGCCATCGCCCAGAACCTGGCGGTGATGTCGCGCCTGCGTACACCGATCATCTGCACCGTGATCGGTGAGGGTTCCTCCGGCGGCGCGCTGGCCATTGGCGTCGGTGACCAGCTGAATATGCTGCAGTACTCCACCTACTTCGTGATTTCCCCTGAAGGCTGCGCCAACATTATCTGGAAAACCGTGGAAAAGGCACCGCTGGCAGCCGAGGCCATGGGGGTGACCTCCAGTGTGCTGGAGGAGCTGGGTATCGTCGACGAGACCATCGAGGAACCGCTCGGCGGCGCCCACCGCGATCCGGACACCATGGCCGCACGCCTGCAGGAGCGCCTCAGCGAGCAGCTGGACCAGCTGCGCAATGTGCCCATCGACGAGCTGCTGGAGAAGCGTTATCAGCGCCTGATGAGTTACGGCAATATCGCTTCCTGATAAAGGGGACTCGGGAGGGGCTGTCGTAGGGTGCGCAGTGCGCACCATTCGGGCTCGGCGGTGCGCAGGGCGCATCCTTCCGGCCTCTACTGTCAGGGGCGAACCAGGTGTCCGCCCCCCAGGGCTTCCGCTCTACGCCTTCGAGGCGAACGCCAGCGCTACAGTCCCCGGCCCCAGATTGATACCGCCAGACAGGCTCATCACCGAGCGGTAGACCTTCACATTGTGCTCCCCGGCCACCTGTTCCAGTTCCGCAAAGCCCGGCGCCTTCGGCAGATCCTCCAGCTTGCCGGCAATACTCACCACCACCATCGGCACCCTGAGTCCCCCGGCACGGATCCTGTCGATCGCCAGCTTGAACAGTGCCTCGGTGCAGTTGTCGTAGCCACGCACCGTATCGGTTACGGTGCTGCCATCGCGGTGCATCGACAGTATCGGGTGCAGGTCCAGGTGGCGGGCGGCGGTGGCCTTGAACCAGCTGATGCTGTTTTCATTCTTGCTGCGCGCCCGCTCGCGCACATAATAGACGTCCTTGATTGCGGCATAGCCGTGAATCCAGCGGCTGAAGTCTTCCGCCTTGTCCGCCACTTCGGTGCCGCTCAGCCCCCTGCGGATCAGCATCAGCGAGTAGAGTGCTAGCAGGCCCTGGCCGGAGAAAAGCGTGCGCGAATCGACGGTGTGTATCGTCACATCGTCACCGACGTCGTCGCTGTTGCGCAGCACCCGCGCGGCGGTGCGGGCATTTTTGTAGGTGGGGCTGTTGGTACCGTTGATGGTCTGTACCACTATGTCTTTGCAGCCCTTGGCGACCAGGCCCCTCAGGATGGAGCCTATCTCGTCCGTGGGCGCCGGCCCTGTGACTATCTGGCGCGAGCGGTCGACCAGGGACATGGAGTAGAAGTGGTTCATCTTGGCCGGATTGCGCTGATCGCCGAAGGCGTCATCGCCGACAGCGACAGCGTGCGGAAGTACGGGAATGGCAAATTTGCGCAGGAAATCATCCGGCAGGTCACATCCGGAATCTACAATTAACTGGACCATTGAGTGCTCTTATTTTGTACAACTTTGAATTGGGTCAATTTCGGGGCGGCAAATTTATCACCTGGCATCTGGGGGCGACAGAGCAAAATGGTACAAATGTATTAGCTGCGCGGATTCGCGATCCGTACCCGTTAAACAAAACCGACACCTTTTTAAAGAGAAAATAGTGAACGATTGGATAGCCAGAGTCGGCGAAGCGGTTTCGCGCCGTTCCTGTAATGGCGTACGCTGGCTGGGGTACAGCGGCGGTCTCGACTCCACCGTGCTGTTGCACCTGTTGTGCGGGCAGGGTGTTGAGCTGCGGGCCGTCCATGTCCACCACGGCCTGTCTGCCAATGCCGATGCCTGGCAGGCGCACTGCGCCGCCGTGGCCGAATCCCTGGGGGTGCCCTTTTGTACCCGAAATGTGCAGGTGCAGAGCGATGGCAGCGGCCTGGAGCAGGCCGCGCGCGCGGCCCGTTACAGTGTGTTCGAGGATTTGCTGCAGTCGGGGGACCAGCTGCTGCTGGCCCAGCATGGCGACGACCAGGTGGAAACCTTCTTTCTGCGCCTGTTGCGCGGCGCCGGAGCCCTGGGGTTGGCGGCCATGGCGGATGCCCGCCCGATAGGTGGCGCGACGGTGTTGCGGCCGCTGCTCGGCGTCGGCCGCACTCAGTTGGAGGGTTATGCGCGCGAACACAGGCTGACCTGGATCGACGACGAGAGCAATGCGGACCAGTCCCTGGACCGCAATTACCTGCGCGCGACTGTGTTGCCTCTGCTGAGCGAGCGCTGGCCGCTGCGCGAGCGGGTGGTGCGGGCGTCAGCTAACCTGCGCGAGGCCGCCGAGCTGCTCGGGGATTTGGGTGAGGCAGACCTGATATCGTGCGGCAGGCGCCGCGAGCGCTTCGGCGAGAGTATCGATCTCGGCTCGCTGCGGCATTTGCCTGAGCGCAGGCAGAAGAACCTGATACGCCGCTGGTTGGCGGGCTGCGGCGGCGATATGCCCGAGGCGGCGCACCTGCAGCAGGCCCTGGCCCAGGCGCTGCAGGCTGCAGGCGACAGGCGTATGGCTGTCGCGCTCGGCGGCATGGTGGCGCGCCGCTTTCGCGAGCGTCTCTTCCTGACACCGCCCTTGCCGGCGCAACCGGAGAGGGGAGAGTGGCACTGGGGTGGGAGCGGCTGCCTGCAGCTGCCCGGGAGCTGGGAACTCTGTGCCGGACCCGGTTGGCCGGAAGGGCGCTACCGGGTCCGGTTCCGCCGCGGCGGTGAGCGCGCTAAGCCGGTGGGGCGGAGCCGCTCGCAGACGCTGAAAAAACTGCTGCAGGAGGCCGCCCTGGAGCCCTGGCTCCGCGACCGGGTGCCGCTGGTGTACCAGGGCGAGCAGCTGGTCTCTGTGGGCGATTTGTTTCAGTGTCGGGAGGGGCTTGCAGGATCGCTCAAATGGCGCTATGGCGGGGCCTGCGAGTGATTGGCGTGTAAGTCCCGGGGCGGATTTTCGATTGAGCAGGAGGCGCCTTTCTGGTAGTCTGGTGTCCCATCTCAAAGGCACCGGGACGGGCAGGAGCAGCCTCCAGGCTGTGTATCAGGAGAGTCCGCCCGGGCCAGCCCCGCACCCGATTCCATCGGGCATTCAACTGACCAAGGTTTTGCATGACGCGCTATATTTTTGTCACTGGTGGCGTGGTTTCCTCATTGGGGAAAGGTATCGCCTCCGCCTCCCTGGCCGCCATTCTCGAGGCCCGTGGCCTCAAGGTCACCATCCTGAAGCTGGATCCCTATATCAATGTGGACCCGGGTACCATGAGTCCCTTCCAGCACGGCGAGGTCTATGTGACCGAAGATGGCGCCGAGACGGATCTGGACCTGGGCCACTACGAGCGCTTTATCCGCACGCGTATGTCCAAGCGCAACAACTTCACCACCGGCCGTGTCTACGAAACCGTGCTGCGCAAGGAGCGCCGCGGCGACTACCTGGGTGGCACAGTACAGGTAATCCCGCATATCACCGACGAGATCAAGCGCCGCGTAATTGAGGGCGGTCGCGACGTGGATGTGGCCATCGTCGAGATCGGCGGTACCGTGGGCGATATCGAGTCCCAGCCGTTCCTGGAGTCCGTGCGCCAGCTGCGCGTGGAGATGGGGCTGAACCGCGCCCTGCTGATTCACCTGAGCTATGTGCCCTATATCGCCACTGCCGGCGAGACCAAAACCAAGCCGACCCAGCACTCGGTCAAGGAACTGCGCTCCATCGGCCTGCAACCGGACATCCTGTTGTGCCGCTCAGAGCGCGAGATTGACGAAGATTCCCGCCGCAAGATAGCGCTGTTCACCAATGTGGAAGAGCGCGCAGTGGTGCCGTTGCCGGATGCCAAGACCATCTACAGTGTGCCGCGCCTGCTGCACAGCTACGGTCTCGACGATATCGTCGTCGACAAACTGCAGCTGGAGTGCGATGTCCCGGACCTGTCCGAGTGGGACCAGGTCGTGGACGGCAAGCTAAATCCGCAGCACCAGGTGAAAATTGCCATGGTCGGCAAGTACATGGAACTGCTGGACGCCTACAAGTCCCTGATCGAATCCCTGACCCATGCCGGCATCAAGCACCGCTGCAAGGTGGATATCGACTTTATCAACGCGGAAGACGTCGAGGGCGAAAACGGCATCGAGTTGATCAGGGATGCCGATGCGATACTGGTGCCCGGCGGTTTCGGCGAACGCGGCCTGGAAGGCAAGTTGGAAGCGGTGCGCTATGCGCGCGAGAACAATATTCCGTTCCTCGGTATCTGTCTGGGCCTGCAGTCAGTGGTCATCGAATACGCACGCAACGTGCTGGGCCTGAAGGATGCCAACAGCACCGAGTTCGACATCAATACGGCGCACCCGGTCATCGGCCTGATCACCGAATGGATCGATAGCGAGGGTAAGGTCGAGAAGCGCGATGAGCAATCAGACCTGGGCGGCACCATGCGCCTCGGTGGCCAGGAGTGCCGCCTGGCCAAAGACAGCAAGGCGCGGGACATCTACGGCTCCGACGTCATCGTCGAGCGCCACCGCCACCGCTACGAAGTGAACAACAACTATGTCGATCGCCTGCAGCAGGCCGGCCTCAAGATTGGTGGCTGGTCCGCGGACGACACGCTGGTGGAAATGGTGGAACTGCCGCAGCACCCCTGGTTCGTGGCCTGCCAGTTCCACCCGGAGTTCACCTCCACGCCGCGCGACGGCCACCCGCTGTTCGAGAGTTTTGTCGCTGCGGCGATGAATCAGCACGACAAGCAGGGCTAACCGTATAGGATGCCTGTCCACAGGCGAAATTGATCAACCTCTCCTGCACCCGGGAGAGGGCTGGCACAAACCGCTCCCCTCTCCCGCTTGCGGGAGAGGGGCTGGGGGAGAGGGAAAGAAGTGAAAAGTATCCAAGTCGGAAAAGTCCAGGTTGCCAACGATAAGCCGTTTACGCTGTTCGGCGGCATGAACGTACTGGAATCCCGCGATATGGCCATGCAGGTGGCCGAGCACTACGTCAAGGTCACCGAAAAGCTCGGCATCCCCTACGTATTCAAGGCGTCCTTCGACAAGGCCAACCGCTCTTCCATCCACTCCTACCGTGGTCCGGGTATGGATGAGGGCCTGAAGATCTTCGAGGAGGTCAAGAAGACCTTCAATGTGCCGCTGATCACCGATGTGCACGAGCCGGAGCAGGCCGCCCCGGTCGCGGAAGTGGTGGATATTATCCAGCTGCCGGCCTTCCTCGCGCGCCAGACCGACCTGGTGGCGGCCATGGCCAAGACCGGTGCGGTGATCAATGTGAAGAAGCCGCAATTTATGAGCCCGCCGCAGGTGAAGAATGTGGTGGAGAAGTTTGCCGAGTGCGGCAATGACAAAATCATCCTGTGCGAGCGCGGCGCCTGCTTCGGTTATGACAATCTGGTGGTCGATATGCTCGGCTTCCGCACCATGATCGACGCCTCCGGCGGCGCACCGCTGATCTTCGACGTGACGCACTCGCTGCAGATGCGCGATCCGTCCGGCGCTGCCTCCGGCGGCCGCCGCGCCCAGGTTACCGAACTGGGCCGCGCTGGCCTGGCTATCGGCATCGCCGGCCTGTTCCTGGAAGCCCACCCGGATCCGGACAAGGCCCTGTGCGATGGCCCCAGTGCACTGCCGCTGGATAAGCTGGAGCCTTTCCTGGCGCAGATGAAAGCGGTGGATGACCTGGTCAAAGGCTTCGCGCCGCTGGATACAGAATAAATCAGATTCTCGAATCTGAATTGCGCAATGTGCGTTATGCGAAGGTCCTGCTGGCGGGAGCCTTTTGCGAGACTGTCGGCCGGAGGGACCCGGCCGACAAGCCTACAGGGATGTATATACGGCGTGTCTCGCAAAAGGCTCCCGGTAGCAGGGCCGCCAGGGTGTAGGATTTGAACCCGGACTTGGAATAATTGAATTAGCCATTCATCTCACTTACAAAACATGGAGCCCTCGTTAATGAGCAAGATTGTCGCCGTAAAGGCCTACGAAGTGCTGGATTCCCGCGGTAACCCCACCGTTGAGGCCGACGTAATTCTGGAAGACGGTGCCATCGGTTCCGCCTGCGCCCCTTCCGGCGCCTCCACCGGTTCCCGCGAAGCGCTGGAGCTGCGCGACGGTGACAAGAGCCGCTACCTGGGCAAGGGCGTACTGAAAGCGGTTGAGAACATCAATACCACCATCGCCGACCTGCTGAAAGGCATGGACGCAACCGACCAGCGCGCCCTGGACAAGGCGATGATCGATGCCGACGGTACCGACAACAAGTCCGTGCTGGGCGCCAATGCCATACTGGCGGTCTCCCTGGCCGCGGCCAAGGCGGCGGCAGTTTCCAAGAAAATCCCGCTGTACCAGCATATCGCCGAAGTGAACGGCACTGCCGGCCAGTACTCCATGCCGGTACCCATGATGAATATCCTCAACGGTGGCGAGCACGCCGACAATAATGTGGATATCCAGGAATTCATGATCCAGCCGGTCAAGGCCGAGAGCTTTGCCGAAGCCCTGCGACAGGGTGCGGAAATCTTCCACGCCCTGAAAAAAGTGCTGTCCTCCAGCGGCCTCAACACCGCCGTGGGCGACGAAGGCGGCTTCGCACCGGACCTGCCCTCCAATGAGGCGGCCCTGAAAGTGATCGCCGAGGCAGTGGAAAAAGCTGGCTACACCCTGGGCGACGACATCACCCTGGCCCTGGACTGCGCCTCCTCTGAATTCTACAAGGATGGTACTTACGACCTGTCGGGCGAAGGCAAGCAGTTCGATAGCGAAGGTTTCGCCAATTACCTGGCCGAGCTGTCCGCCAACTACCCGATCCTGTCCATCGAAGACGGCATGGATGAGAGCGACTGGGACGGCTGGAAGGTGCTGACCGACAAGATCGGTGACAAGGTGCAGCTGGTGGGTGACGACCTGTTCGTGACTAACACCAAGATACTGCAAGAGGGTATCGAGAAGGGGGTCGGCAACTCCATCCTGATCAAGTTCAACCAGATCGGCTCCCTGTCCGAAACCCTGGATGCGATCAAATTGGCCAAGGATGCAGGCTACACCGCGGTGATTTCCCACCGCTCCGGCGAGACCGAAGACACCACCATCGCCGACCTCGCTGTAGCCACTGCCGCTGGCCAGATCAAGACCGGCTCACTGAGCCGTTCCGACCGCGTGGCCAAGTACAACCGCCTGCTGCGTATCGAAGCCGAGCTGAACGGTTCTGCTCCGTACCACGGCCGCGCAGAGTTTAAATAAATGCGGAATGCGGAATGCGGAATGCGGAATGAGTGTGTCTTCACTGGTGCGGCATGCGAAATTCCGCTTTTCGCATTTCTCATTCCGCATTTCTAGGGCAACGCCCGATGCGCTGGCTGCTGGCAATTCTCGTGTTGCTCCTGCTCACCTCCCAGTTTCGCCTCTGGGTAGGTGAGGGCAGCCTGGCGGAAGTGGCGCGCCTGAAACGCCAGCTGGCCCAGCAGCAGGAAAAAAACGCCGCCCTGGCGCGGGAGAATCGCCACCTGTTGCGTGAAGTGCGCAGTCTCAAGGAGGGCACCGATGGCGTCGAGGCCAAAGCGCGCTACGACCTGGGCCTGATCAAGGAGGGCGAAACCCTGTTTATTTTTCTCGATCCGGAAGACAGTACCCAGTGACTAGTGGTTATTGGGTTGTGGTGCCTGCCGCCGGCGTTGGCAAGCGCATGGGTGCAGACAGGCCCAAGCAGTACCTGCCACTGCTGGGGCGGCCGCTACTGTCCCTGACCCTGCGCAATATCCTCACCTGGCCCGGGCTGGCCGGTGTGGTCGTCGCAGTTTCCGAAGACGATGCCTACTTTCCCCACCTGGCGGAAGCCAAACATCCGCAGGTGCACCGGGTCACCGGTGGCGTCGAGCGCGCGGATTCAGTGCTGGCCGCACTCAATTTTCTCGCCACGCGGGAGTCCGGGGAAACCCCGGTGTTGGTGCACGATGCCGCGCGCCCCTGTATCGCGTTGGAAGATATCGAGGCGCTGTTGCGTGCGGATCCGGTTTCCCTGTTGGCCCAGCCCGCCAGTGACACGGTAAAGTCGAGTCGTGCAGATGGAGACAGGGCGGTCGTCGACAGGACCCTGGATCGCAACCGTATCTGGCTGGCGCAGACACCCCAGCGCGCGCCGCTTGGCCTGCTGCACTCCTGCCTGCGCCGCGGACTGGAACAGGGCGCAGCCATTACCGATGAGGCCAGTGCGCTGGAACTGTTTGGCCACAGCCCGCAGTTGGTGCCGGGCCGGCGCGACAATCTCAAAGTTACCCATCCCTCGGATATAGTGCTGGCGGAAACCATATTGCGCCTGCGCTATGCGCCCACAGAGGACAAACGATAGTGAGTTTTCGAATAGGCCAGGGCTTCGATGTGCATGCATTCGGCTCTGGCGACCATGTAGTTCTGGGCGGGGTAAAAATTCCCTACGAGCGCGGACTCAAAGCGCATTCCGATGGCGATGTATTGTTGCACGCGCTGGCGGATGCCCTGCTGGGGGCGCTGGCGTTGGGGGACATCGGCCACCATTTTCCCGATACCGACGCCAGCTACGCCGGTGCCGACAGTCGCCTGCTGCTGCGTCACGTGATGGGTTTGATTCAGGAGCGCGGCTATCGCCTGGTCAACGCCGATTGCACCCTGATCGCCCAGGCGCCCAGGATGGCGCCGCATATAGAATCCATGAGAGCCAATATCGCCGCAGACTGTGGGGTGGATCCCGGCGAGATCAGTGTCAAGGCCACCACCAGTGAGAAGCTCGGTTTTACCGGCCGCGGCGAGGGCATTGCCGCCCAGGCGACGGTCCTTCTCGAGCGCGCCAATGACTGAGTTATGGAATCTGGCCTGGCCGCGGGCGCTGGGTGGTGCTGCAATCAGGGGTGATTTCCGGACGATCCCGGAAGACTTTGTCGTGGACGAATTGGCTTCGCCGCCGGTGATCGACGGCGGCGAGCATGTCTACCTGCTGGTTCAGAAGCGTGGCGCCAACACCGTTTGGGTGGCACAGCAGCTCGCGAGGCTGGCCGGCGTGCGCACCCAGGATATCGGTTACTACGGTCTCAAGGATCGCCACGCCGTCACCACCCAGTGGTTCAGCGTCTGGTTGGGGCAGAGGCCCGAGGCAGATTGGGCCCAGTTAAATAGTGACGAAATAACCCTGCTGCAGAATCACCGCGGCCCGCGCAAACTGCGCCGCGGCGAGCACGGCGGCAACCGATTCCGCATTCGCCTGCGCAATATCGCAGGCGATCGGGAGCAGGCCGAACAAGTGCTGGCAGGGGTTGCCGGCGGAGTGCCCAATTACTTCGGCGAGCAGCGTTTCGGCCGCGACGGCGGCAACCTGGACCTGGCGCGCCGGTTGGCGGAGGAAAATGGCCGTTGCCGAAAGAGTGAAAAGGCATTTGCCATGTCCGCGGCGCGCAGCTGGCTGTTCAACCAGGTGCTGGCTGAGAGGTTGAGCGCTGGCACCTGGCAGCAGCCGATGCCCGGCGAGCCTGAATCGGAGTCCACGGGCCCCCTGTGGGGGCGCGGTAGAAACCCTGCGACAGAAGAACTCGCCGAGCTGGAGCAGCGCGTCCTCGAACCCTGGCAGGCCTGGTGTAACTGGCTGGAACACTGTGGGCTGAAGCAGGAACGGCGCCCATTGGTGCTGCGGCCCGAGGCATTTTCCTACGAGTGGTCAGATAGTGACCTGTTACTGGAGTTTGCGCTGCCGGTGGGTGCCTTTGCTACTGCTCTTCTAAGGGAGGTGGCGGAGCTGGTCAATGTATCCGGCGCCACATAGAATCTGGGACTTGAGTGGTGCGCGCGGCGCACCCTGCGGGAGCGTATGGAGAGCCAGCCGCATTGAGTAGGGTGCGCCGTGACAAAAAATTGCTCCTGCATTTTCTGCACTTCCGCCATCCATGGCGGTCGCGCACCGGAGAAGTTGGAATAAGAAGAATATGGATCACTTGAAACATGAAGGTTTGGGGATGACCTCCCAGCGTACCCGCAATCGCCTGATACAGCGGCTGCGGGACGAGGGTATTGGCAATGAGGAAGTGCTGGATGTGATGGCATCCACACCGCGCCACCTGTTTCTCGACGAAGCGCTGGCCATTCGTGCCTACGAGGATACTTCGTTGCCTATCGGCTACGGCCAGACCATCTCCCAACCTTATATTGTCGCGCGCATGACCGAACTGCTGCTCAGTCGCGCCAAATCCCTGCACCGGGTGCTCGAAGTGGGTACCGGCTCCGGTTACCAGACCGCCATTCTCGCCCGTCTCGTCGATCAACTCTATTCGGTGGAACGCATCGAACCCCTGCTGGACCAGGCGCGTCGCCGGCTGCGGGAGCTGGCGCTGCGCAATGTGGAATTCAAGCTCAGCAACGGCGGCTTCGGCTGGCCGGAAAAGGGCCCCTACGACGCGATACTGGCCGCTGCGGCCCCCGCATCCGTCCCGGCGGAGCTAAAGGAACAACTGGGTCCCAATGGTGTGCTGGTCATTCCCGTCGGCAGCGAGCGCCAGTACCTGACGATTGTCAGCCGTCGCGAAGACAGCGACAAGTTCGACGTGGAGAAACTCGAAGCCGTGCGCTTTGTGCCGTTGCTCAGCGGTGTCGTTCGATGAGTCTGCCCAGACTGTTCAGTAGCCGTTATCTGGGAGTGGCTGCGCGCGGTATGGCAATGGGCGCTGCGGATGTGGTGCCCGGTGTTTCCGGCGGCACCATCGCATTTATCACCGGAATCTACCAGGAACTGCTCGATTCCCTGAGCCGCATAGGTCCACACTGTTTGACCCTACTGCGGCGCCAGGGCATCGCTGCTACCTGGCAATATATCAATGGCAGTTTCCTGCTCGCGCTTTTCGCCGGCGTGCTGATCAGCATCTTCAGCCTGGCGAGGCTGATTGGCTATTTATTGCACGATTATCCGATTGTGGTCTGGGCATTCTTTTTCGGGTTGGTGCTGGCATCCGCAGTACCGGTGTTGCGGGGCATCCCGCGTTGGTCCCTGTCGGTCGTATTGTTCCTGTTGGTCGGCATAGCCACCGCCGTGTTGATCAGTGAGCTGCGCCCGGGGCAGATCCCCGCCACACCCCTGACGCTCTTCCTCTCAGGGTCGCTGGCGATCTGCGCCATGATACTGCCGGGCATTTCCGGTGCCTTTATCCTGCTTTTGATCGGGATCTACCCGCGGGTGCTGGACGCCGTGCACCAACTTCAGCTTTTCAACCTGGTCTGTTTTGCTGCCGGGGCGGCGACCGGACTGTTGCTATTCAGCCGCCTGCTTTCCTGGTTGATGCACCGATATATCGCCCGTACCCTGGCTTTTCTCGCCGGTATACTCCTGGGTAGCCTGAAGATTATCTGGCCCTGGAAACTGCCACTGACCGGTGTCGTTGATGCGGGGGATAAACTGGCGCCGCTGATGTCCAATACGTCGCCGTCCACTTTCGCCGCGCAGACCGGTGACAAAGCCTACCTGGGCGCCGCGGTCACCGCCGCTATTGTCGCTGCTGCGCTGGTGCTGTTGGTGGATGCGTTTGGGACTGCCCGTCGGAAGGGCGAACCGGGTGTCCCGCCGCAGTAACATCTGCCAGAGGTCGGAATGGCAGCTTTTTCTGAAGGTTTTTGGCAATTTTTCGGAACATTTTTTTAGACACTTTTTCCATAAATGTGTCTGTCTGATGTAAAAAGAGAATAATGGAATGTCGCCTCTTTCAACATAATGAATACCGATTCTGGCGGAACAATTGCCATTGTTTTGGTCAGGTTTTCATATCAGTGTTCAAAATATTAAGCAGGGCATTGCTGCTCCTGCTTCTGTGCTCCTGTGCCGGTCACCGCGCCCCCACCAGTTCGCTGGCGCAGCCCCCAAGCGCAAAAATCAAGCACCATACGGTTAGTCAAGGCGAGACACTCTATTCCATTGCCTGGCGCTATGGTAAGGATTTTCGCGATCTTGCAGCCGTTAACGGGATATCTGCGCCCTACCAGATCTATCCGGGGCAGCGCCTGCAACTGGCGGGCGGCCCCGCTGTCGCCACCGTTTCGCGGGAGGTCAGGAGGCCTGCTCCGCCCCCAAGACCCAAGCCCCAGCCCCAGAAACGGCCAACTGCCAAAAGCACAAAATCTTTAACGACGAGTAAATCGCGCCAGTCGGTTTCCCGCGTCGCCGGGTCTTCGATTCAGTGGCGCTGGCCGGCGAAAGGGAAAGTGATCAGTCGCTTCAGGGCAAAAGACCCGTTGCGGAAGGGAGTTGATATCGCCGGGGAAAAGGGAGAATCTGTACTCGCAGCAGCCAATGGCACCGTGATCTACGCGGGGAGTGCGCTGAGAGGCTACGGAAAACTGTTGATCGTAAAGCACAGTGAGGAATACCTGAGTGCTTATGCCCACAACCACAAGTTACTTGTGAATGAGGGCAGCGAAGTCAAGGCGGGACAGAGGATAGCGGAATTGGGTTCGAGTGGTACCGACCGCAACAAGCTCCACTTTGAAATTCGCCGGAACGGTCAGCCAGTGGACCCAATGGCGCACTTGCCTTAACCAAGGCCATAACTCGGGTGAGGGCCGGAAGCGCTGCGCATAAAAATGGATTTTTAATTTGTACCACTTGAGGTAGTCACTGGATTCGTGACGATCGCAAGGTCTGCCGGTCCGGTGGCTGTCGCACAGAAGGTAGCAGCTGGTTTTAGCCAGTCATGGCTCAAGCGGGTTGCAGTGCGGCTGATTTTGGCAAAGTACAAGGAGTAGGGGAAATGGAAGCACAACGGCAAGCCCAGTTAACGACTGGCAACGCAGATGATCTTCCTCCTGAGTTGGCAGTAGATCAGAGCGAGCAGCAAATAAAGCAGAACGAGGGCAAAACCAACGGCCGCACCCGGAGACCCGCGGCAAAGAAAAACTCCGAACCCACCCCCCTGAAGGCTCGAGCGCGCAAACTGGACACCGATAGCCATTTGCAGAAAAACCTCGATGCTACCCAGTTATATCTCAATGAGATCGGCTTTTCTCCGCTGTTGACCGCAGAAGAAGAGGTCTACTACGCACGCAAGGCACTGCGTGGTGATGCGGCATCGAGAAAGCGCATGATCGAAAGTAACCTGCGTCTGGTGGTAAAGATTGCCCGCCGCTATGTCAGCCGGGGCCTGGCCCTGCTTGACCTGATTGAGGAAGGCAACCTGGGCCTTATCCGCGCGGTGGAAAAATTCGATCCCGAGCGCGGTTTCCGGTTTTCGACCTATGCGACCTGGTGGATACGCCAGACGATCGAGCGGGCCATCATGAACCAGACCCGCACCATTCGCCTGCCGATTCACGTGGTCAAGGAGTTGAATGTCTACCTGCGTGCATCTCGGGAGCTGGCACAGAAGCTCGACCACGAACCCTCGGCGGAAGAAATCGCCAATCTGCTGGAAAAGCCGGTTGAAGATGTCGAGCGTATGCTGGGGTTGAACGAGCGGGTCACTTCGGTGGATACGCCCATCGGCCCTTCATCGGAAAAAACCCTGGTCGATACGATCCCGGATCAGCACGAGTCGGATCCCGCGGAATTGCTGCAGGACAGTGACCTGTTCGACAGCATCAACCGCTGGCTCGGCGAGTTGCCGGACAAACAGTGTGAAGTGGTTTCCAGACGTTTCGGCCTGCGCGGATTTGAGGCCAGCACCCTGGAGGAAGTGGGGCGCGAGATTGGTCTGACTCGCGAGCGCGTCCGCCAGATTCAGGTAGATGCACTCAAACGCCTGCGCGAAGTGATGGAAAAACAGGGGCTCGATGGCCAATCGCTGTTTGGCACCCTGTAGAACTAAAAAAAAAAACAAAAGCCGGCGAAGAGGAGCCTCTCCGCGGGCTTTTTATTGCCATAAGCAGGGAGCGGCTTGTTCGGACTCCCCGCTGTTGCCATATGGCGCGCTATTTCTGGGCCCAGCGGCCGCGATTGTCCTGGTAGTACTCCCCGGGAGCCAGGCGGGCTTCCAGTTTTTCCGCTGCGCGCGCGGCGACCTGGGCAATATCGATATTGTTGCGCTTGGCGATCCGGGCATACTCCGCCTTGCGCTTTGCGTTGACATTCGCCACCAGTTTTTCGAGTTCCGCTGAACTCTGGCTCACCACGGCGATATAGCCGCTATTGGCTTCTCCGACGAGCCCCTGGCCCTTGGCTTCATTCAGGGTGATTGCCATGGCCGGCAGTGCGATAACCAGGCTCAGGAAGAGCAGGGCAGTCTTTACAATCTTCATGATTCGCCTCCTTAGAAAATACCTTCTTTGTCCTCGAACAGGTCGTCCAGCTCACGGTCGACCCTGACACGAATCTCGTGTTCGATTTTCACATTCAGGTTCACGGTAATAGGCTCGCTGGGTGCCTGTACCGCTACTGTCGGCGTACAGCCCGCAGCGACCAGGGCGGCAGCCAGCAGTAGCGGACGCAATCGGGTGGTGCTCATCGGATGCTCCTCAAGTCAAAGCAAGGATATTGTAATCGCGCTAGCTTAACCCAATCTGAATCAACTTGTTTGAATTCATGTCACTGAACCTGCTTTTCCAGGGCTTCTGTCAGGTCCCGGGTGGCCTGCAGAGAGCGCAGCATATCGGGAATATTGTTCTCCAGGTTCAGGTTGATGATCAGATCCCGGTCCGCGGCCACTGACGCGCTGCGTCCGACCAGCTTCAGCTGCAACTGCATATCGCCGCTGGGTGGATATTCCAGGGTACCGCTCAACTCACGGTAGTTGTAGTCCTCCAGGGCGCCGGCGAGCAGTTTCAGCTGCGGATTTCCAGCCAGCATGGCTGCAGAGAAGGCGCCATAGTAGCGCAAGCGCCCTCCAGGTGGCCGCGCCTTTACCCCGCCTCTCTTCACGGTTACCCCTTTGGGGCCGGTCACCAGGGGGATCTGCAAGTCGAGGATACCGGTGGCGGCAAAATTTTCGGCCTCCATTTCCCTGGCCAGTTCCCTGAGGGAAACTTCGCTGATACTTACCTGGCTATTGCGCTCTTCACCGGCCAGGTTCCAGACCAGGCTCTGCGACTGCAGCCTGCCGCCGAGCAGTTCTGCGCTGATATTCCCCAACGTCAGATCCCGATTCTGATCCAGCGCCAGTGAGAAGCGGATGTTCCGTATCGGCAGCCCCGGGTCCAGGGTGTCCAGTCGGATCGCCTGCGGCTCGCCGCTCACCCAGTGTTCTCCCTGTCTGCGCAGGGACAGCTGGCCCCTGGCGCCCGCGGCGAAAGATTCTCCGAAAACTGCTGCAACCTCATCGAAGCGCAAGTCGACCCTATCCTGTTGTGTCGGCGGCCAGGAAAGCTGCCCACTGGCGGAAAGGGTGCCCGCGACTATATCCAGCGGCAGCCCTTTTACCGATTGGCTGAGTGGTTTCTGTTGGCTGAACGTCGTTTCGGCCAGGGTAATATCCGCTTGCCCCTGACTGGTACCCAGGTTGTGCTTCCAGCGGCTCTGCAGTTGCATGGCGCCAGCCCGGACTTCGCTCTCACCGCTCAGTGTGTCGCCATCCAGTCCCAGTTGGCCCTTCAATTCAGCGTCCAACCTGTAGCCACCCTGCGCCTGCAGGCGGAGGTCATCTGAACGATAGCTCGTGCTGAGCAGAAGCTGTCCATTTTCCTGCTTGAATCGGAACGCGCTCATTCTTATCGAGCCGGAGGCCTCCAGTTCCGCGGCTCCCATGGTAGAGAAGCTGTTCGTCAGCACGGTGCTGGTGCATTCTGTCGTGCCCCTCATGATCGTGCACTCGAGCTGAGGCGAGTTCAGTGACAGCAGTTCAAATTCCACCGCACCCCCGCCAATTTCCTCGGCCGAGAATGCCAGCTGTCGGAGTTGCAGACGCTGGTGATCACCGTCGCGCAGCAACTTGAGCTGTGTACTGATAGTGGGTTTTTCGACGATCAGGTTGTGAGCCTCCATCGATAGCTGCGGAGCGCTTGCATTGAGTGTCAGTGAGCAATCGACTTCCTGTGCAAAATTGCATTCGATACTGCGCAGTTGCGAATCCAGTGACAGGCCGTCGCTTTTCTCCTCTGCCCGCAATGCCACTGTCTCGCCAGTAATCCGGATATTGCCGGGCCATTGATCGGCCCCGATGGTCAACGCTTTTGGCAGTTGTACGGAAACCTTTCCCCTGCGCCAGCCAATCTGTGTGGCCAAGCTGTCCTTTTCTTTTGCTGCGGCGATATTGACACTGGCCTTGCTGCCCGCAAGCAGGGATAGTTTTATATCGCTCAATCCACCCAGATCGCTGCTTCCTATTTCCCCGAATTGTTTCAGTCTTGCCTCACCGTGAAACTCGATTCTCCCGGCCGCGGAATCCATTGACAGGGACTTCAACTTTTGCTGCCAATGCGGGGACTCAAGAAGTGGACTGGCCGACTCCAGGTTGAAATGGCCGGCGATGGTGAACGATGGTCGCCCCTCGGTGGTGCCTGTGTCGAATTCAGCTTGAATGAGAGGCTGCTGCTGTTTCCCAGGCGTCAGCGCAAAAGAGCCGCTGCCAGAAATCTGTTCGGGTCGCAGCGGCTGCATGGAATCGAGTTTGATGACAAGCGGGCTCCGGGTCGACAGGGAAAGTTCCGCTGCTGCCCCCAACAGCGCCTCGGGCAGGACAAGCAGGACCGACTCGCTCTGTATTTTTGCGGTGATACCGGTGTAATCCTGCAATTGCAGAAACTGGTCCGGCAATTGAACTTCAATGTTGGCGGTGAGTTTCCCCGAGGCGCTAGCGGCAATTTTATTGAGTTCCACGGACAGGGGCAGGCCGGTGACCCGCTGTAGTTCGGACTCCAATTGTGCGGTGGCCTGCCACTGCCCGGTTTCCTTCTGCACCAGGTTTCCATGTACTGAAAGGGCCGGGCTCTGCTTGCCTTCTGCCAACTGTACAGTGAATTGGAGTTGATTTACCTGAGGACGCAATTGCAGTGAAAGTAGCTTCCCGCCGCTCGACAACTCGGCGTGAATGGTATCTTCGCCGTAATCCCTGCGTAGATTCAGCTGTGCCGTTTGACCCTGCCAGGCTAAATTGCCGATCTGAATTGTTTCCGGCAGGTACTTCAGCAATTTTATCGACTCGCTGAGCTCGACACCCGCTGTATCGAGACCCTGGGTTTCATTCGGCGCTTGAGGTTCCCGGTTCCGGGCAACACCAGAAGCGTAACTCAACTTTGCAACCGCAAGTTCAGCGCGATTCTGTTGCGACGCGAAAAGCAGACTGAAGGGCCTGAGCAGTTGCACATTGTCCAGTTGCAGGTGTGCCCCACTTTCGATAGCCAGTACCAGACGCTTGGCGGCGATAACGCCCGGGCCCAGTTCCAGGCCGCGAAGTTCCTCGATGCGGCTGCCCTGCAGCAGGGCGTTGATCAATTTTGGCGCTACCCTGTCCCTTTCCCACCAGGCCCAACAGCCGGCTGCGACGGCCAGCAGGGCTGCCGTGACTGTGATCAGGCGGGTTTTTTGCACTCTGGACCTCTCAACACTCTCGGAACTTACTTGCGGTGGTGGATTTTATATGGAAACTGTCTTTCTCGCTTTCAGTGTAACCGTCCAGGAACAATAATAAGAGAGGCACCTTTCGTGAAACCGGCCATCCACATTCTACGCTTTGTCGCACTAGTGTTCATTGCCCTGATGGGCGCGGGAGCAGCTTTGGCTTACGATCGAGTCACCGGTGAGGGCCTTGCCAGCCGTTCGCCTGTACTGGCGACACAGGGTATGGCAGCCACCAGCCAACCACTGGCCACACAGATAGCGCTGGATATCCTCAAACGCGGCGGCAGCGCCGTCGATGCCGCTATAGCGGCCAACGCGGCCCAGGGGCTGATGGAGCCTACCGGCAACGGTATCGGCGGCGACCTGTTTGCGATTGTGTGGAGCGCAGGCAAGGGAGGTGAGGAGGGCAGGCTCTACGGCCTCAACGCCAGTGGCCGCTCGCCCAAATCCCTGCCGTTTGCATACTTTGCCCAGAACGACCTGAAAAAGATTCCATCCCACGGCCCCCTGCCGGTGTCCGTACCCGGCGCCGTGGATGGCTGGTTCGAGTTGCACGGCAAATTCGGCCGCCTGCCAATGGAAGAAGTATTGGCACCGGCGATCGACTATGCGGAGAAGGGTTTCCCCGTGACCCAGCTGGTGGCCTACTACTGGAACCGCTCGGTACCGCTATTGCAGAAATATCCGGGCTTTCGCGAGACCTATATGCCCGGCGGCAGGGCGCCCCGGGAGGGAGAGTTGTTCCGCAATCCACGCCTGGCGGAGACCTACCGCCGGATAGCGGAGGGAGGGCGGGATGCCTTTTACAAGGGCGAAATCGCGAAGAAGATTGCCGCCTATATGAAAGACAATGGCGGTTTCCTCTCCTACGAGGATCTGGTATCGCACAAGTCCGAATGGGTGGAACCTGTCTCCACCAACTACCGCGGTTACGACGTCTGGGAATTGCCGCCCAACGGCCAGGGTATTGCGGCGCTGCAGATACTGAATATTCTCGAGGGTTACGACCTGGCCAAGCTCGGCCGAACCAGCCCCGAGTATGTGCACCTGTTTGCCGAGGCGAAGAAGCTCGCCTTCGAGGACAGGGCCAGGTATTACGCGGATCCCGCATTCAACAGGATTCCGGTTGCAGAACTGATTTCGAAAAAGTACGCCGCCGAGCGGCGTAAGCTGATCGATCGGGAAAAGGCGGCCAAGCGTTACGACGCCGGCAATGCGGCCCTGCGTCACGGCGATACCATCTACCTGACGGTGGCAGACAAAGACGGCAATATGGTGTCACTGATCCAGAGCAACTACCGCGGTATGGGCTCCGGTATGACACCCGGCGACCTGGGTTTTATCCTGCAGGATCGCGGCGAGATGTTCAGCCTCAGGGAGGGGCACTACAACCAGTACCAGCCGGGCAAGCGCCCATTCCACACGATCATTCCCGCATTCATTACCAAGGATGGCAATGCCTATATGAGCTTCGGCGTGATGGGCGGTGCGACCCAGCCGCAGATGCACGCGCAGATAGTGATCAATATGGTGGATTTCGGCCTCAATGTGCAGGAGGCCGGCGATGCGCCGCGCATACTGCACAGCGGCTCCAGCCAGCCCACGGACGAGGTAATGGTCGATGGCGGCCATATCAGCCTGGAGGATGGCTTTCCAATGGAGACCCGCCGCGCGCTGGTGCAGATGGGACACCAGCTGCGCTTTGAGAGCGGCCCTTACGGTGGCTACCAGGGCATCATGCGCGATAACACGGGCGTCTACTGGGGTGCCTCGGAAAGCCGCAAGGACGGCCACGCCGCAGGCTATTGATGCTCTTGCAGCTCCGGGTGCTGTTGCAGCAACAGCTCCCGCTGCTCGCGTAGTTTTTCCACCTTGTTCTTTGCCTCCTGCAGCTGCTCGGCGGTGACCCCGCCGCGACCGCCAAGGGCGATCATTTCTTCCAGGGCGGAAATTTTCTTCGACGCGGCCGCGGCGAAGGAGGCGTAGATCTCCTGCTTCTGACGCGCCTCGTAGGCCCGGTACAAATCCGGGTCCGCCAGCTCCTCTGCGCTGGGCATTTCCCTCTCTTCCGCCCTGGGTGCCAGCGGCGGCATGCGCGGGTCGCCGGCCTCCATGCCCTGTCTCAGTGCTGCCACCGCGGATGATCGCGGGGTCGGGGGCGTTTCCGTCTGTACGGCAACCGCTGCAGTTTCATCTTCACTTTTCTTTTCCGTCACGGCACCGACGGCAGATGGCTCTGCCTTGGCTGAAATTGCCTGTGGCTCGGCTACAGCCTCAGGTTGTTCGGGTTCTGCAGTCTCGCCGGCCGTCACCACGGCAACCAGCGCCGCAATGGTGAGGGGCGCGAAAATTAACAGGACTCGCATTGAATCTGTCTCCGGTTAATACGGATTGCCGCCACTTTACGCCTTCCCTCCAGAAGTTTGTGGAATCGCTCCTGGAGTTTCTGCCGCGCTATGGCATTGGACGCGCGGTAGCGCACGGATTCACTTTCCACCGGCTGGTAACCGGTTTCCCGCGCGTCCACCAGCAGTATTTCCCAGTACACAATATCGCTGGTTTGGGGGCTGCGGAAGGGGCGCGATACCCTATTTGGCGGCTGCACAAAAGCCAGCGCGCGGCTCCAGTGATCCTGGCGCCCGTGGCGGTCGATCCAGCCCAGGGCGCCGCCATGGTTTCTGTCCCCGGCCCGGGAATAGCGCTCTACAGCATCCGCAAAGGGCAGGCCCGCGGCTATCTCGGCGTAGACCTTGTCGGCCTCCTTCTGGCTATCCAGGCGGATGTGGTAGGCATGCACCTTTTCCACACGGGTGAATTCCTCCCTGTGGGCGAGATAGTAGGCTGCCACTTCGTCGGCGGTGACCCGATCCGCCAGCGCGCGCAGCTGCGGGTTGTCGTCGTGGATATCCTGCAACAGCCCCATCTCCTGCAGGCGCGCTTCCCGCAGCAGTGCGTCCTCGACACAGCGCCTGACAATTTGGCGGGACTCGTCGCTCAATCCCGAACTGTGTTCAAACCAGTCGAGTACAAAGGCGGTGGTCAACTGCTGCTTTACCGCCTCGCGGATAAAGTCCAGGTTCAGGCTGTGCATCTGTACCTTCAGCTGCATATTCTGCCGCCGGTAGAGATCCCATAGGGTCAATGCCTGTTCCTCCTGGCTTCCGCGGAAGCGGTAGCGCGCCAGCACAAATTGCTGCGCGGCATCCTTTTGCTGCTGCGTCATGGTGCTGTACAGCTTCTGGTCGAGCAGCAGCATCGGCGCCAGAAGATTTCTGTCCAGGGCCATCGGCGCGGTCAGGAACGCCAGGCTGTCGATGGCGCCGCTGTCGCGCATTGCCCGGTTGAGAGGCTCAGTGTAGGCGCTGCGAATCAGGCGGAACAGCTGCTGCTCCAGTCGTGTATTGCGGTCGTAACCGACCCGCGACGGTGTTTCTTGCTCGGCCTTTGGCATGTCGGCGTCGGCCAACAGCCGGTTTTCCAGCAGGCCTTTCAGTACGGACTCCCTGTCTGCGTCCTCCTGCCGCCGGCGCGCCGCAGCCACAAACACATCCAGCGCCTCGACAGTGATCTCCTCGCTATCGACGCGCGCGGCCACATGATCCGGCAGTGGCCAGACGTGTTGTATTGCAACAAGGGTGCCGGCGACTACTATCAACGCCAGCACCCACGGCCATTTCCTGCGCATTGTCTATTTCCCGATCCGCCGGCACCGGGTGCCGGCGGCGTAGTTAGTGTCAACAGGCCCTAGTGGCTCACCTGCTGCGCTGCGTGGTTCAGGATATGCACCACCATGGCAATCGCGTGGGGAACCACCACCCTGGCCACCTGTACCCGGTCGTTGTGATCGGTGCTGGACAGCACTATACCGCCGTTACCGTAGGCGAGGGCGCCGCCCTCGGTCAGCAGCGGGCGGATATCGCTGCTGCCGCTGGCAACGGGGTTGAAGTTATCCATGGCCTGGGTCACCAGGCCGCTGTCGTTCAGGTTTTCGCCGTCGTAGTAGTCGGCAACCCAGCCCTCCCAGCCGCTGTGATTCAGCGCCGAGGTGGTCCACACATGGTGGGGTTGCAGCAGGTCAGTGGTGTGCATCACGAAGCCCAGGGTCTGGGCGGTGGGTTGGGCGAGAAACTGGCTGTACCAGTACTGGCCCAGGTTATCGAGGGGCTGGAAGGGGATCTCCTCGAAATCGTCGTACATGGACTTGGAGGAATGGCTGCCCTGGCGGTAGTTGGCCTCGGTGATGCCGTAGCTGTTGTATTCGGAATCGTCAGACCAGAACCAGCCTGTCATGCCGCCGTTGCCGTCATCCAGGTAATCGCCTACCAGCCAGGTGGCCGCCAGATTGTCGATATCGCCCCAGACGGTGAGCAGGTCGTAGTTGTAGCCGCCCAGGTCATTGCCGTGTACATCGGACCCGCGGGTGTGATTCTGGAAATGCCAGTAACTGGTGTAGTTGACCAGGGAGGCGCCGGCATTGAATACCGGCGCGTAAACACAGTCGCCGGTCACGGCGCCGCACAGGTAAGTGTCCTGGAAATCGTCCACGTCGTAGGCGCCCTGACCGAGCACCTCGGCGAACTGGTCCAGGGTATAGCCGGCGGCGTTGACCCAGGCCTTGAGCCTCGCGTACTCGGTGGTTTCCGGGTTGTTGCGCATATAGGCCACGGCATCCATGGCGATGCGCTTGTGGGTGATCTGCTGGAAGGCCTGCGCCGGCGACGCCAGCAGTGCAGCGGCCAGCAGGCTGGGAATCATTAGGTTCTTCATGGAAACTCCCTTTTTATCTGGTTGAATAGGAGGGGGAAATCACGGTCTGGTCTATACCAGTTTGACGTTGTCAAATGACAGGTGTAGTGCGATTCGATGACATTGACTTGTGAATTTCGCCGGGAGTGATAAGTTGTGCGCCGTGTCTCATTTCCCGAAGGAATAAGGCGCGATTTCCCCAGTAGAGGATGTTAAGGAATATGAAAGACGCCCAGCCCAGCACCGTTTACCTCAAGGACTACCGGGTACCGGACTATCTGGTCGACAGCACCCATCTGCACTTCGAGCTGCAGCCCAAGGCCACCCTGGTCAAGTCGCAGCTGAAGATCCGACGCAATCCGGATGCAGGGGAAGGGTTGCCGCCACTATTGCTGGATGGCGTGGAGCTGGAGCTGCTGTCCGTCTCCATTGACGGGCAGCTGGTACCGGCCAGCCGCTACAGGGAGTTGCCGGAGGGGTTGTCGATCCCGGTGGATAAGCCGGCGTTTGTGCTGGAAATCCACAACCGCATCAACCCCGAGGACAACACCTCCCTGGAGGGGCTCTACCTGTCCAACGGCATGTACTGCACCCAGTGCGAGGCGGAGGGCTTCCGCAAGATCACCTACTACCCGGATCGACCGGACGTGATGTCGAAGTTCACCACCACCATAGTGGCGCCCAGGCAGTATCCGGTGCTGCTGTCCAACGGCAATGAGATAGAGCGCGGCGCTACCGAGGACGGGCGCCAGTTTGTTACCTGGGAGGATCCCTTCGCCAAGCCCGCCTACCTGTTCGCCCTGGTGGGCGGTGACCTGCAGCATGTGGAGGACAGCTACACCACCAGCAGCGGGCGCAAGGTGAAACTGCAGATTTTCACCGAGGCAAAAAATATCGGGAAATGCGACCACGCCATGCGCTCGCTGAAAAAGGCCATGCGCTGGGACGAAGCCGTCTACGGCCGCGAGTACGACCTGGATATCTTTATGGTCGTGGCGGTGGATCACTTCAATATGGGCGCGATGGAAAACAAGGGCCTGAATATCTTCAACTCAGCCTGTGTATTGGCGAGCCCGGAGACGGCCACCGACAGCAGTTTCCAGCGTATCGAATCCATCGTTGGCCACGAGTACTTCCACAACTGGTCTGGCAACCGGGTCACCTGCCGCGACTGGTTCCAACTGAGCCTGAAAGAGGGCTTTACCGTTTTCCGCGACGCCGAGTTCTCCGCGGACATGAACTCCCGCGCGGTCAAGCGCATCGAGGATGTCTCCATGCTGCGCACGGCCCAGTTCGCCGAGGACGCCGGCCCCATGTCCCACCCGGTGCGCCCGGATTCCTATATGGAGATCTCCAACTTCTACACCCTGACTGTCTACGAGAAGGGCGCGGAAGTGGTGCGCATGATTCACACGTTGCTCGGCACCGAGGGGTTCCGCAAGGGCAGCGATCTCTACTTCGAGCGCCACGACGGCCAGGCAGTGACCTGCGAGGATTTCGTGGTGGCGATGGAGGACGCCAACGGCGTCGACCTGACCCAGTTCCGCCGCTGGTACAGCCAGGCGGGCACCCCGGTGCTGGAGGTGACCGATGCCTACGACGAGGTCAATGGCAACTACGCGCTGACGGTCAAGCAGTCCTGCCCCCCGACACCTGGCCAGGAGGAGAAACTGCCGTTCCATATCCCGCTGGCCATCGGCCTGCTGGGCGCCGACGGCGGCGACCTGCCGCTGGATACCTCCGGTACCAGGCAGGTGGTTCTGCAGGTAACCGAGGCGGAGCAGACCTTCAATTTTTCCGGCCTGCTGGAAAAGCCGCTGCCGTCGCTGCTGCGCGGCTTCTCGGCGCCGGTCAAGGTGCGCTACGGCTACAGCACCGAGCAGCTGCTGTTCCTGATGCGCAACGATGCCGATGAGTTCAATCGCTGGGATGCCGGCCAGCGCCTGGCATTTATGGCGCTGGAGCAGTTGCAACAGGCATACCGCCGTGAAGAGACGCTGAAATTGCAGCCGCAGCTGGTGGAGGCCTACCGCAGCGTGTTACAGAACCGCGACCTGGATCCGGCCCTGGTGGCGAAGATGCTGGCACTGCCGAGCGAGCAGACTCTGGCGGAAGAAGCGGAAAAGATAGATGCCGAGGCCATTATCGCCGCGCGCAGATTCGCCCGCGCGGCGCTGGCCGAGGCGCTGAAGGGTGACCTGCTGGCCTGTTACCAGCGCCTGCACACCGACAAACCCTACAGCCCCGAGGCCGCCGACATTGCCGAGCGCAGCCTGAAAAACGCCTGCCTGGCTTATCTGTGTGTGACTGAAGAGGATGATGCCCTGGCACTGGCGCAGGTCCAGTTCGACAGCGCCGCCAATATGACCGATAGCGCCGCCGCACTGAGTGCTCTGGTCAATCATGGCGACACCGCCAGCGCAGATGCGGCGTTGGAGAGTTTTTACCAGCGCTGGCAGCAGGATACCCAGGTAGTGGAGCTGTGGTTCGGATTGCAGAGCAGTAGCGCCAAACGCGGCACCCTGGAAAATGTGCGCGCGCTGATGCAGCACCCGGCTTTCGAACTGAAAAACCCCAACAAGGTGCGCGCAGTGATCGGCGGCTTTGCCAATCGCAACTTTACCCAGTTCCACCGCGTCGACGGCAGCGGCTTTAAATTTGTCGCCGAACAGACGATCGCCCTTGATAAACTCAACCCGCAAATTGCCGCGCGCCTGGTATTGCCCATCACCCGCTGGAAGAAATACGGTGGTGACCTGGGCGAGAAGATGAAAACCGCGCTTCAGTCGGTGATGGATTCCGGCAAACTGTCTGCGGACCTCTACGAGGTGGTCAGCAAGAGCCTGGTTTGATCGAGACTGTAGGAGCGGCGGGGCGGCCACTCGCCCATGGCCGCGATTCCGGTTGGCCGGATCTATCGCGGCGCGCGCTCCCACATAGATCGGTGCGCACGGCGCACCCTACGTCGATGTGCGCCGGCGCACCGAATACGGTCAGAGAATACGACTCTGCCGTTCCTCTCCCAACTGGACAATCTCCAGGCGGCCTCCCCCTGAATTCAATTCCGTCACCGACGTATAATCCGGCCGGAATTGCTGCACCCGCCGGTCGCCGCGGACCTGCGCCACCACCGAATTGATCACCATAAAATGACAAAAGATTGCGGCATCTTCCCGCAGGCTGAGCAGAAAACCCAGGATACCCCGGCGCCATTCCTGTTGGGCTCTGTCTTCCGCGTCCCAGTCGCTGTCCAGCAGCCTGCGAATCCACTGGCCGCGCTCGCTGAGTGCTACGCCTTCAGGAGGGGGAATTTCAGTTACCGCCTGCTCCAGGGTAACGGAGCGCTGCCAGAGCTCCGCCAGAGGTTGCGCCGTCTGCCGGGCGCGGGCTTTGGGGCTGCTGATCAGGGAAATGGGTTTTACATTGGCAAACTGCCGTGCCAGCGCCTGTGCCTGCCTATGCCCGAGGTCCGTGAGTTCCGGATCAGGCGCTTCCGGACCCTTGGATGCCTCGCCGTGGCGGACCAATAGTATTCTTGTCACTGCTAGAGATAACCGTTCAGCAAATCGTCCGGAATATCTTGCCACAGGGCGGCGAGTTCTGTCGTATCGAAGGGGCGCGCGCCCGGGTGATCGCCAAAGCGGCGGCTGTGCCCCTTCTCAAACTCGGGCCAGCCATTTCCCGGGTCGCCACACTCGGCGAAGCTCAGCCAGGCGTCGCGCATGGCACTGCTCAGCCTGTGTGCATCTGTCTCCCCGCCGTAGAGCGACTGCAGGGATTCCTCTCCGTGGGTACCGAACACATAGCCCAATTCCACCGCGTGGCAGGCGCCGAGCAGCGGTTGTGCCGCCAGCGGCTGTGCAAAATGGTAGTGGAAGCGCTGGCCACTGTGGGTCTGCAGCAGGCGCAGGCCGGGCAGGGTGAATACCATATCGGTCAACAGCAGGTTCCAGGTGCGGCTCCACTCCGGCCAGGGGTTGCCGGCCATGGATCTGGCCAGCTGGTAGTAGTGTTCCAGAAGCGGATCGAGCACCTGGTGCGGCAGCAACCACTCCAGGCGTTTGCGAATCTGCTGGTTGTCCAGGGTGAAACTCTCCGGATTGATGGCGCTGAACAGGTTCCATTCGTCCAGGTTGTTACCGAGCAGTAGCGAAACTTCGCTGCCATTACCTCCCCGCAGCGCCGCCATGGGTTCAATCTGCAACAGCTCGCCGTCGAGTACCGGCTTGAAGGGTAGTTGGCCCCAGCGTTTTTCCATACGCGGATCGGAAAGCACGGCCTTCTGCGCCTGAAGCAGGGACTGGGTACTGGCATTGCGCAGCGGTTCGCCGCCGCTGATCTGATCCAGGTGTTCAACATATGCCTGGGCCAGATCGCTGGCCCTATCGCGCGAGTGTATTGCCAGGGGACTGCCACTCTGTACTATGGCGCGCCGAAAGAGTCCGCGGCAGTTGGGCGCGGCCATCAACGCGGCGATACTCATGGCGCCGGCTGATTCGCCGAACAGGGTGATATTGTCCGGATTCCCGCCAAATGCCGGGATATTTTTCCGAACCCATTCCAGTGCCGCTATCTGGTCCTGAAGACCCTCATTTCCGCTGGCGGAGATGTCACAGATATCCCGCAGGCGCAGAAATCCCAGGGCACCGAGGCGATAGTTAAAAGTCACAACGATGGCGCGACCGCTTTGAGCCAGGTAACGGCCGTTGTAAATGTCCTGGCAGCCGGAGCCCATATAAAAAGAACCGCCGTGCACCCAGAGCATCACAGGCAGCTTCTTCCCGACCGAACCCGCTGGCGCGTAAATGTTCAAATAGAGGCAATCTTCCTTTTCCGGCACTTCGCCGTCGGGGCCACGGACTTCAATCAATGCGGATGGATTCTGCGCAGCGGGCATGCCGAAGTCGTCAGCGCAATAGGGAGTCTGCCAGGGGGGTACCGGTCGTGGTGGTTGCCAGCGCAGTTCACCGATCGGGGGCAGGGCGTAGGGTATGCCGAGAAATCGATGAACACCGGTTTCTATGTCGACTGACCCGCTAATCGGTCCCGCTAGAGTGTCAACAAATGGGGTGCTGCTTTTCCTGTTATAAAGGCTTTCGATGTTTGCATCACGGCTCATTGAAGGCGTCCTGCTTTCTTTCGTATACCACTCCCTGGATGACCCGATCAGTATAGCGGCCGGCAACTGATTACCAATCTGGTTGGAAAGGATCCCTACTTGCTGGCTCAGGGGCGAACCACTCTTACTTTTCACGCAATAGACATCCGCGCTTCAACCAATTTTTGGGCGCCAGTCAAAATCCACTTTGGATGAATATTATTGACTAGCTGGCATCGGCGACGTCATTTCTCTCTTGAAAAGTTCCAGTCAAAAGTCCATACCAAATAAGGCTGCTCAAAATTTGTGCGTTATTTTTGTAATGCAGGGAAGGGTATATACGACATGGATTGATTTAGCGCCACGAACCAATCGTCTATTAGCAGATGGGAGATCAACCTGCCATCAAGTGTGTAGATGGATTTATTTTCACTTGTTTGTAAGTAGTGGGTAGAAAATGATCGCAAAAATTTTCGACAAACAGACAGGCTCGGTGCGAGAACTACCGCTTGAGAGCCTGGATCTGACTTCGACGGGATTAGTCAGTCTTCCTGTGGGACTGGATGAGATAGCTTCCTACTCGAGGAGTGGGGCAGACTTGGTCATCGTCCTAGAATCCGGGCAGATAATTACCATCGCCAACTTCTTTCAGGTTGATGATGACGGATCCCACAGCGAACTGGTATTAGATAGTCCAGATGGCCCCATGGTAATGGCGATGTCTGGGGATCCTGGATCCATCTTCTCCACGGTGGGCGGTCCCGCCGGTGGCGTGATTCCAGTGGGCGCGCCTGCTGCAACGGCAGCCGCAGGACTCTCCCCGTGGGCAATAGGTGGACTGGTTGCTCTCGGATTGGCGGCCGCGTTTGCGATTGCGGACGACGACGATGACAACAACGTTGGCCCACCCCCGCCTCCACCACCGCCCCCGTCCCCGCCTCCCCCCCCGCCGGATGGTGATGCAGATGCAGATGCAGACGCTGATGCCGACGCTGATACGGATGCGGATGCGGATGCGGACGCGGATGCTGGTGCCGATGCCGATGCCGATGCCGGTGCCGATGCCGA
>NZ_JACZFR010000040.1 GCF_014904815.1 Microbulbifer taiwanensis | reverse complement strand
CATTCCGCATTCCGCATTCCGCATTCCGCATTCCGCATTCCGCATTCCGCATTCCGCATTCCGCATTCCGCATTCCGCATTCCGCATTCCGCATTCCGCATTCCGCATTCCGCATTCCGCATTTCAGTAAGGCGAATCCACATCCCCCGCCGCCACGTAGACTGTTTTCAAGCGCGTATAGTGCTCGAACGCCCGCCGACTGTTCTCCTTGCCGATACCCGACTGCTTGAAACCGCCGAAGGGCATTTCCACCGGCGTCAGGTTGTAGTGATTGATCCACACTATGCCGGCATCCAGCCTGTCGGCGACCCGGTGCGCGCGCTGGATATCCCGGGTAAACACGCCACCGGCGAGTCCGAATTCGGTATTGTTGGCGCGCTCCAGTACCTCACCCTCTTCGCGGAAACTGAGCAGCGACAGCACCGGGCCGAAAATCTCTTCGCGTACTATGGTCATATCGTCGCGCAGGCCGTCGAATATCGTCGGCTGCACGAAGTTGCCACCCTCACAGCCGGGTACTTCCGCCCGGCCGCCACCGAGCAGCAGCTTGCCTCCCTCGGCCTTGCCCTTGTCGATATAGGCGAGCACATTCTGCAGATGCTCGGCGCTGATCAGCGGCCCCACATCCGTGTCCGGATCCAGCGGGTCGCCGACTTTCATCTTGCCCGCCCGCGCCACCAGCTTCTCGATAAATTTTTCCCTGATGGATTCCTGCACGAATACCCGCGTACTGTTGGTGCATATCTGCCCCTGGGTATAGAAGTTGCCGAGCAGGGCCGCGCCCACGGCGTTGTCCAGGTTGGCGTCGTCGAAAACGATCAGCGGCGACTTGCCACCCAGCTCCAGGGTGACGCCCTTGAGGGTATCGGCCGCCGCGCGCATCACCGCCTTGCCGGTGCCCACCTCACCGGTGAGCGACACCTTGGCGATGCGCGGGTGGGCCGTCAGCGCCTGGCCTGTCTCGGCAAAGCCCTGCACCACATTGAAAACGCCGTCCGGCAGTCCGGCGTCCTTGAACAGCTCCGCCAGGCGCAGCGCCGACAGCGGTGTCAGCTCCGCCGGCTTGAAGATCATCGCATTACCCGCCGCCAGTGCCGGTGCCGATTTCCACGCGGCTATCTGCACCGGATAGTTCCAGGCACCGATGCCGGCGCAGATGCCCAGTGGCTCCGGTCGGGTATAGAAGAAGCCGCCGGGCACCGGCTGGTATTCCCCCTGCAGGGAGGCCGCCTGGCCGGCGAAGAATTCCAGGCAGTCCGCCGCCGAGCCCACATCCGCTTCCGGCGTCTCGGCAATCGGCTTGCCGCCGTCGAGGGATTCCAGCCGCGCTATCTCGTCGCAGTGTTGGCGCAGCAGCTGCGCGGTGCGCAACAGCACGCGGCCGCGCTCGGCGCCACTCATGGCCGCCCACTCCCGCTGCCCCAGTTCGGCGGCCGCCACCGCCTTGTCCACGTCCTCGGCACCGGCCCTGGCCACGCGGCAGATAACCTCTCCGGTGGCCGGGTTCAGGGTATCGAAGAAGCTGTCGTCGCTGGCGGCGACATACTGGCCGCCGATCCAGAGCAGGCGGTCGTCCAACAGGGCCATGGTGCTCTCCTCAGAGTCCGGGTGAGAGCTACAAGTCTAGATGGCCGCAAACCCGCGAGGGCGCACCTTTCCACGCAATAGTGTGTCGCGACGCGCATTTCCTCCAGGGATAGGTGCATCCGCAAGGATTACTCCCACCAACAGGCTTTACAAAAAATAGCAGACTGGCTAACCTCTTTTTCACTTTTGGTCTTGCCAAATCAAAAACAGGTAGACCAAAAGCCCCGCAGTTTGGGATAGCAGTTCAGCGATGATGATCAGCCGGCTGTCCCTTTCCGGGGCACTCCCAGCCGAAGTGACTGATTATCGAATCTTTCAAACTCCAATAATAAATTCGGAAAGTCACATGAAAACCAAAACGAAAGTCCCGGCAGTGCTCGGCGCACTGCTCGGCGGTCTATTGAGCTCCACCTCTCTATCGGCGCAGCCGGTAGGCTACGCACCGCAAACCGGCGGCCCCCCGGGTGGCGCCGGGGGCCAGGTTATCTACGCCACCACCGGCACGGAGATTCACGCGGCACTGTGCAACCGCGCCTCCAGTGACACCCCCATCATCATTCACGTCGAAGGAACGATAAATCACGGCAATACCAGCAAGGTCTCTGGTGACAGCTGCAATACTGCCGACGACAAGATCGAGATCAAGGATGTCAGCAACATTTCGCTGATCGGTGTCGGCAGCGGCGCCCTCTTTGACGAACTGGGCATCCACCTGCGCAACGCTTCCAATATCATTTTGCAGAACCTGCACGTGCGCAATGTGAAGAAATCCGGCTCGCCCACTTCAAACGGCGGCGACGCCATCGGTATGGAGAGCAATGTCTTCAACGTGTGGGCGGACCACCTGACCCTGGAAGCCTCAGGCGGTGAGAGCGACGGCTACGATGCGCTCTTCGATATGAAGGCCACCACCAAGTACGTCACCCTCTCCTACAGCATTCTGACGGGCTCGGACCGCGGCGGACTGGTCGGCTCCAGCGACAGCGATGACACCAACGGGCCTGTGACCTATCACCACAATCTGTTCGACAACCTGAAGTCGCGGGTGCCGCTGCTGCGCCACGCTACGGCACACGCCTTCAACAACCACTACCGCGGTATCTGGGGTTCCGGCATGAACCCGCGCATCGGCGGCCGCATCCGCGCGGACAACAACTATTTCGAGAACTCCAAGGATGTGCTGGGCACCTTCTACACCAACGACATGGGTTACTGGCATGTGAACGGAAATATCTATTCCAATATCACCTGGACCGCGGACGACGACGACAACCATCCGGCGGGCCCGAACCCGGTGTCGACCACCTCCATCAGCATCCCCTACTCCTACCCGCTGGATGACGCCGGCTGTGTGCCGCAGATAGTGCTGGCCACCGCCGGTGCCAACAAAGGCCTGCTGGTCTCCGATGGCAACTGCCAGAGCCAGGGCGGTTCCTCGTCGGGCGGCTCTGGCAGTTCCGGCGGTGGCTCTTCGAGCAGTTCCAGCTCTTCCAGCAGCTCCTCGAGCAGCTCCGGCGGCGGTTCATCCTCCGGCGGTTCCGGCGGCGAACCCGGCGAACTGGGCCCCAACCTGGCCATCGGCGCCGGCTCCGACGGCAGCAGCAAAGGTGGTGGCAGCAGCTATGGCAATGTGCGCGACGGCGACCTGCAGAGCTACTGGCAGCCCGGTTCGTCCAGCGGCGAACGCATTTCGGTGAAGGACTTCGGCGGCAGCCTCAATACGGTGATCATCCGCGAGATCGGCAGCGCGGTGCAGAACTGGCGCCTGGTGAACCATGACAACGGCCAGGAGCTGGCCTCCGGTAACGGCATTGGCTCAGCCATGCAGATCCATATCGGCGACCAGAACATGGACAAGATCAACCTGATGATCGACAGCGCTTCCAGCGCGCCGCAGATCGCCGAGTTTGAAATCTACAATGCGACTGGCGGTGGCTCCTCTTCAGGCGGCTCCTCTTCCGGCGGTTCCAGCAGCTCCAGCAGTTCCGGCGGTTCCAGTGGCGGTGGCAGCGCCACCATCACCATTGAGGAAAATGCCAGCGGCTTCTGTAACGTGGACGGCGCGGTGGAGAGCGAGCACGCCGGCTACACCGGCAGCGGCTACGCCAACACCGACAACGCCTCCGGCGAGGGCGTGGATTGGGCGGTATCCGCACCCTCGGCCGGCGTCTATACCCTGCTGTGGCGCTTCGCCAACGGTACCAGCGACAGGCCGGCAAATGTGCTGGTAAACGGTGGCCAGGTGGCCAGTATCAATATGGACGGCACCGGCGCCTGGACCAGCTACGTCGACAGCGGCAGTGTCGAAGTGGGCCTGAACGCGGGCAGCAACCAGCTGCGCCTGCAGGCCACCGGCAGCGGCGGACTCGCCAATATCGACCACCTGGAAGTCACCGGCAGCAGCCCGCAGGCGGGCAGCTGTAACTGATCTATTTTCCCCATCCCCCCAGAATGCAGGCGCCCCTCGCGGGCGCCTGCCTTACCGGCAAAGACAAAATCGGACAACTCCATGAAAACCACAGCGAAAATTCCTGCGGCGTTCTGCGCACTGCTGGGAGGCCTGTTGATGTCCGCCTGGACATCGGCCCAGGAGCTGGGCACCAATCTGGCGCTCTCCGGCGGCGCCGACGGCAGCAGCAAGGCCAGCGGCTCCAGCTACGGCAATGTCATCGACGGCGATCTGCAGAGCTATTGGCAGCCGGGCTCCTCCAGTGGCGAGCGTGTTTCTGCAAAAAACTTTGGTAGCACTTTCAATACCGTGATAATTCGCGAGATCGGCAGCGCGGTGCAGAACTGGCGCCTGGTGAACCACGATAACGACGAAGAGCTGGCGTCCGGCAGTGGCATAGGCGCCGAAATGCAGGTCTATCTCGGTGATGTCTCTATGGACAAGATCGACCTGATGATCGACAGCGCCAACGGTGCGCCGCAGATCGCGGAATTTGAAATCTACAACGCGAGCGGCGGCGGCTCCTCCTCCAGCAGCTCTTCGTCCTCTTCTTCCTCTTCCGGTGGGTCCTCCGGGAGCGGCGCCAGCGGCACACTGACACTGCAGGAAAATGCGCCGGGCTTCTGTTCCGTCGACGGCGCCATCGAGAGCGAACACGCGGGTTATACCGGCAGCGGCTACGCCAATACCGATAACGAATCCGGCACCGCCATCGAGTGGTCCGTCGTTGTGCCTGAGGCCGGTCTCTACACACTGCAGTGGCGCTATGCCAACGGTTCCGGCGATCGCCCCGCGGATGTTGTTATCAACAGCGGCCAGGTGACAGGCGTAAGCATGGATGGCACCGGCGGCTGGACCAGTTACGCCAACAGCGACCAGGTAGTGGTGGGACTGAGCGCCGGGTACAACACCATCCGCCTGCAGGCTGGCGGCAGCTCCGGACTGGCGAATATCGACCGTATCGAAATTACCGGTATCGATCCCGTCACTGGCGACTGTGAAGGTGGCTCCGGCAGTTCCTCCAGTTCCAGCAGCAGTTCCTCAGGCGGTTCCTCTTCTGGTGGTTCCTCCTCTGGAGGCTCCAGCAGCAGCTCCTCTTCCAGCGGCGGCGCCTCCAGTTCCGGCTCGTCCGGCGGCAGCTCTTCAGGGGGCTCCAGCGGCGGCAGTAGCGGAGGAGAGATCAGCAACGCCTGCTACCTTCTCGCCACGGATCCGAACGTCAACTGGCGCGATTCCGCCGAGCTGGACAGCGACCAGGAAATCGTCGAGTGCCTGTCCAACACCCTGGGCCGCGCGGTGGGATACGGTGAAAATGCCCTCGGCGGCTACGACCCGGGCGGCAACAGCGTGTTGACGGTGATCACCAAGAACAATCCCCAGGGGCGCTCGGTGGAGCAGCAGATTCTCGATGCCATAACCGGCGATGGCCACAACTGGATAGTGTTCGACAAGTTCGACTTCGCCTCGGTTGGTGGAGAGGAAACCGAGGTCGCCATGTACCGCACCCACTGCGACAACGCGGACGTGCAGGCGGCCATCGGCGGCAGCGAGGCCCAGTGCATCAACTACCGGCAATGGTGCTCCGACAACGGCCACGGCTCCGGCCAGCCCTGCCTGGACGAGTTCTTCAACGAGCGCCTCAATGACAAGGATCTGCCGATCCGCAACCCGGTGATCGGTTCCAATACCACTATCGACGGGCGCCTGAGCAACGCCTACTTCCGCTTCAACGGTTTTGCCATCGGCAGGGACAGTTCCGGCCAACCGACACAGACCGCCAACAGCGTGATCATCACCCACCTGGATTTCCGCGGTGCGGGTCATACCGAGGACCACGGCCTGGATCCGGATATGCTGCGCTCCACCGGCGCCTCCCACGATATCTGGATTCACAAGAACAGCTTCGACACCACCGGCGATTCCGCCTTTGACGTGAAGGTGGGGGCCTACGACATCACCATGTCCTTCAACCGCCTGGTGAATGTGAAGCGCGCCTCCCTGCACGGGTCCAGTGACAGCCGCACCATCAACGAGCAGATCACCACCACCATGCACCACAACGCCTTCATCACCACCGACGACAGCTACTCGACATTGGGTAATACGCTGCGCCGGATACCGCTGATCCGCCGCGGTACCTCGCATATGTTCAACAACCTGTTTATGAACTATCGCAAGGACATTCTCAGTGTGCGCGTGGGTGCCAGTGTACTGTGGGAGGACAACGCCTTTCTGATCAATCGCGATCACCAGGAGAAGGACGATGCTGATCAGGCACTGGACGAACGAGCCGAGGAGCTGGCGCGGGATGTAGATGGCGGCAACTTCCGCGACGACGGCTCCCGACTGTGGTTCGCCGATGCCCAGTGCAACCTGGACCCGGCCTTCGCCCGCGAGATCTCCGACGCCTCCGGCAGTGTCGGCGACCTGAACCAGGACTACAGCCAGGCCTCGCGCGACACCATCCTGACCAACTGGCTGCCCGCCGGCCAGAACCTGGCGGACTATATCGCCGCCACCGCGGGCATAGGTGGCGCAATGCCGTTCAACTCGCCGCTGGCCAGCGATATCAACTATGTACTGGGCCTCGGCAAAGTGCCCTGCCAGTAAAGCCAGGCGCTAACCCTCTCTGATCGTTTTGGGCGCCCGCGGGCGCCCTTTTTTGTTTCACCACTGTCGAGCCGGCAAAAAGATGAAACTGGCGCCGACTTGACTGACCTTTCTGCAGAACCTTCATTACCAATTACATAAACTCATTGAATATGCCTAACCAATTTGTTTAGATTGCCTAGCCAATAATAAGTATACGCCGAGACTCTGGGTACTCGAGCTCGATAACAATAACTAGCGATGACGTAGAGAGGATGCGCCATGAAACCCTGGCCCAAGAGACCTTATGCCGGCACAGCGGTATCCCTATTCCTGTTTTCAAGCCTGAGTGTCCTGACCGCCTGCAGCGGCGGTGGCGCGGATTCCGGCAATGAGGGGGAAGTGATCACCACTCCACCCTCCAGCTCCTCTTCCGGTGGCAGCTCCGGCGGTTCCTCCTCCGGGGGCAGTTCAGGTGGTTCAAGCGGCGGGACCGGAGACGGCGGTCCGATCCTGAGCGAGAACTTCGGCGACAACACCTTCGTCAATATGGACCGCAACGACAATATCACGCTGTTCAGCCCGGACTACAAGGCGGTGGAAGCCAGGAACGGCGACGACTGGCCCTCTTACTACTACCCCACCTGCTGCTATTTCGACGACGCCTCAGCCGCTGGTGACGGTTACATCGATGACCTGGCCGATCGCCTGGGCCTGAAAAACGATAGCGGCAACCCCGCCCTCTTGATCCACAATGCACGCTTCGCCGTTGGCCAGACCAAACCGGACATCAGCGCCTCCGATCCCAAGGTCAATTCCACCACCTCCGACGACGTGGCCACCTGGGGCGAGCTGGACCTGAGCCAGGACTATCGCATTTCTTTCTGTGTGAAAGAGGCGGACGGCAGCGGCCTGGTGCAGATCTACGCGGACAACAACAGCACCGGCGAGGCCAATTCCTACCACGGCGGGGGCAGCCAGGGCTCGCGCATTTTCAATGTCAACGCCAGCCTGCTGGTTCCCGGCGAACGTGTGGAAGTGAATATCCCCGGCGATACTCTGGTGGCCGGCGAGCGCCTGGACGACAGGCCCTCACGAGTGGGCACCGCCAGCTCTTTCCTGCAGTTCCGCGCTGACAGCTCCGCCACAATCATCATCGACGACCTGCTGATCGAGCGCCAGAGCGAGAGCGGCCAGGCGGATCTGCCGGAGTGTAATGTCTTTACCCCGGCCAGCGCCCCCGACAAGCCCGAGGCGCCCGGTGTCTTTGCCGGCGACGGCCAGGTCAGCGTCAGCTGGAACGGCGTAGTGGGCGCCATCGAGTACCAGATCGCCTACGGCAGCGAGAATGACGTGGCTTCCGCGACTGTGGTGGAAGATGTCACGTCCCCACATGTCCTCAGCGAACTGGAAAACGACACCGAGTACTTCGTTTTCCTGCAGGTACGCAATGCCGTCGACTGGAGCGAGTGGAGCGACAGCGCCAGCGCGACCCCTGAAGCGCCGGTGGGTGACAGCTGTACCCCCACCACCCAGGTGGACACCAGCATTCCCTGGAGTGTCTACGATGGCTGCCTCTCCCCCGGGGATGCGGGTTCGCTGGTCTACGACACCTCCGTGCAGGGCACCTTCGACTTCGGTTCTTCCGATCCGTCGCTGTTCGCCGCCGTTACCAATGCCGAAGACGAAAAGCTGGGCACCGCCCTGCTGGATACCACCGCGGATGCCTCTTTCAAGAGCCGCGGCGAGTTCGATGGCATTTTCGCTGCCGGCTATCCCAAGCACCTCACCGCCATCGCGCGCATCAAGGCCGACAACCCGGCCCAGCGCGGCTTCGAAATCCAGACCTACTTCGGCGAGGCCGGCAAGCGCGTGAATATGCAGTTGCGCCCGGACCAGGGGTCGGAACAGGGGCGTATTCACCTGGAGAAATTCACCGACGGCAGCAGCGACGTCAAGGCCGAAGCACCGCTGCAGGACGGCGAATTCCATATCTTCCATATCGCCTTCACCATGACCGACGCCGACACTCTGACGGCCAGAGTTTACGTGGATGGCAACGATACGCCGGTGATCTACGAGACAAGCACCGGTCGTGACAGCGGCGGCGAAAACAAGCTGCGCGTCGGCGAGGATTCCAGCTCCGCCCATCTGGCGGAAGTGGACTGGATCATCTGGACCACTGACAGTGCTACCGCGGCCAAACGGCCCTCGGCGCTGGTCGATGCCTTGCCCGATGGCATTGGGGTACTGGGTGCCTATGGCACTGACGATGGCCTGATCCTCAGTGAAAACTTCGATGCCGCCACCGACGGCGATGGCGACAACAGCAGCCTGTTCACCGCCGGGTACAAGAGCATTTCAAGCGACTCAAGCAAGCCCTTCTTCAATGCCAACAACGGCGCCTCCCGCGTAGTGGTGAGCGGCGGCGCGCTAAGCTTCTACAACGCACGCTTCACCCTGGGCGACCCCACCGGCGGCGACAAAACCACAACCGCGGACGACACCTTAACCCGCGGCGATATCGACCTGAGCCAGCCCTACCGGATCAGCTTCGATGTCATCACCAACGACAATGCCGACGACGGCAGTGGAAAGTGCCAGCTCTACGTGGATAACGATGGCACCAGTTCCGGCAACTCCATCTGGGGCGGGGGATCGCAGGGGTTCCGATCCGCCGGGTTGCTCGAGGGGGGGGGGGGGGCCCCCCCGGCGATTCGAAGATCTTCGAATCGCCGGTTCTCGAGATGGCGGGCGGCGCACCCACCGGCACTGTGATCATCGAGAGCGATCCCGACCCCGAATCTGAAGACTATGTGGGTTCCACCACCTCCTTTATCCAGTTCCGCTGTGACAGCGGTGTGGAAGAGGCCACCCCCATAACCATCGACAACCTGGTCATCGAACGCCAGTAAGGGACCGGCGCGGTCGCTCGCGGCCGCGCCCAGAAAAATAAAGATGGGAGAAAAACGATGAATTACCACAGCAAAAAAATACTGTCCCTGGCCATAGCAGTTGCCAGTGCCCCGGTGTTTGCCCAGCAGGAAGGCGAACGGGACAGCGAATACGATGCGTCGATGGAAGAAGTCTATGTAGAGGGCGTGCGCAGCGCCGACCTCAATGCCCGCGCCGCGGAGAGAGACAAGGACAATTTCAGTTCCATCGTCACCCAGGACGACGCCGGCAACTTCTCCGACCAGAATGCGGCGGAATTGCTGCGGCGTATGCCCGGTGTAACGCTGCAAAAGAGTGAAGGCGAAGGCAAGTTCGTCTCCCTGCGCGGCCTCGGTCCCGGCATGGTAAGCGTGCGTATGGATGGCGGCATACTGGCCAATGCCGGTGGTGGCAGTGGCGGCAGTGACGACGAGAACCGGGCTTTTTCCCTCGACGGTCTTCCCACCGATGTACTGCAGTCTATCGAGATCAATAAATCCCTGACGCCGGATATGGATCTGGATGCCATCGGCGGCTCCATCAATGTAACGACCCTTTCCGCCCTGGATCGCGGCCGCGACACTTTCAAGCTGAGTGCGCAGAACTACTACCACGACCAGGCCGCGGAGAGTTCACCGAAAATTTCCCTGCAGGGAACCAATATCCTGCTGGATGAAAAACTGGGTATCGCCTACACCGGCTCCTGGGAAAGGCGCACCACCCAAGGCTATGAAACCCTGCACCACGAGACCACCCTGCCCAAGTATGTCACTTCCGGTGAAAACCGCATGCTGATTCCTTGGGAATTCCAGACCCGCCAGGAAAATGCCGAGCGCGAACGGGTGGCCGCACTCCTGAATCTGGAGTACCAGCCAGACGACAGCAGCCGCTACCGCCTGAAGCTCAATCACACCAGCTATTCCGACGAGGATATAGCGCTGCGGGAGTACTACCGCTTCAATTATGATTACGACGATGAAGGTATTCCTACCGAGCTGGATTATCTGGACAACGGCAATCAGATCCTCGGTGGTGGCAGTGTAGACCTGCAGCAACAGTTCTTTATCCAGGAGTCAGAGGTCACCACCAACACTCTCTCACTCGGCGGTGAAAACCGCCTTGGTAAAGGGTGGGAGGCAAAATATGAACTGGTATCGTCCCGCAGTGAGAATGAAAAGCCGGATGGACGCCGGGTGCAGTTCCGCCTCCGCGACCTGAATGCGCTGGGGCACTCCGGTGAAGACTTTGTCAACGGACAGATCATTTCCGGCCCACAGCTCGACGAACTTGCAGAGAGTGGCAGCATCGCTACCGGAGCCGTTTCCAACCCCAATGGATATCAGTACGGCAGCGTGGCCCAGCCAAATCTGATTTACGATAACTTGTTCCTGGAGGACAGCCTGCGCGAGGATGCGGTAGATCAGTTTTCTTTCGATTTGCGCAAGGATTTTGACGGAGTCCTGCTGAATTACGTCAAGACCGGGGTGAAAGTCCGCAAGCGGGAGCGCAGCTTCGACAAGAATCGCTCCAGCGTGAACAACCCCGCCGAGAAGAAAATCCTCGGCTGTGCCGGCGATAGCCTCTGCGAAGAACTGGTAGGCGAACGTCTGGGCACCTTCGAAACCTATATCCCGGAAAACAGTAACTTCGACCACGCCCTGATCACCCAGAGCGAAGCGGATCGCCTGATCGCCGCGACCCGAGCAATTGGTGACAATTACGATCCCGACGAACGGGAGGTGGAAAGCAACCGCCTGGACTACGACTTGAGCGAGGACACCGCTGCTGTCTACGCCATGGCGGAGTTCCAGGTACTGCCGGAGGCCACACTGATCGCCGGCGCCCGCTATGAAAGCACCAAATTCAGATCCACCGGCTATCTATCCATCCGCAACGACCGCAACGAGGACAGTTCCGCCCTGGATTCCTTCGATATCGGTCTGCCACTTGCAGATGCGGGAAATGACTACGGAAACTTCCTGCCGGCGCTGCACTACCGTCACGAGCTCTCAGACAAGCTGCTGGCGCGCGCGTCCCTCTGGACCAGCTTCAGCCGTCCGGATTTTGGCGACTCGCGCGCCTTCTTCGAGGTGAAGGATAGGGTCATCTTCTGCAATACGGATCCCGATTACGATCCGGCAGACTACGCGGGAAACACCCAGTGCGGCGACCAACCGGGCAGCATCATTCCCACCGGGGAAGATCTCGACTACCAGGCGCAGTACCTGGCCATGTCACCGGCCAACTCTGTGCGTATCGGCAACCCGTCCCTGGACCCGATGCGAGCCGCCAACCTGGACCTTTCCCTCAGTTACTACGGCGAGGACACTTTCCTCGAGGGTGCCCTCTTTTACAAGGCCATCGATGACTTTATCGTGGATGCCGCCGGAGTCGACATCAATATCTCTGAACTGGGCTTCCATGTGCCGGTGGAACAGGTGGATCTCTTCCACATAGATCCCAACCTCACCCTGACCAATGCCAGCACCTACCTCAACGGTGAAAGTGCCAAGGTCTACGGTGCCGAGCTCAGCTTCAGCCAGTATTTCGACGGCCGCTGGGAGAGCCATAACATCGGCCGCTGGCTGGACAATATTTTCATTCAATCCAATCTCACCGTGCAGCGCAGTGACGGCAAGGTGGGCGACACAGTGCGCGTCAGCACAATCCAGCTTCCGGAGCAGGCCGACATGGCTGCCAACCTGACCCTCGGCTGGGAGAATGACACATTTTCGCTGCGGCTGATCGCAAACTACACCAGTGAAATCCTCAAGCGGATCGGTAGCTGTACCGCCTCGGATATCGAGAAGGATGCGGCGCTCGGATTTGCCCAGAACTGTAACGACTGGGCAGACGTCTACCAGGACGAAGCGGTTGCCTTTGATATCAAGGCCAACTACCGAGTGGCAGATGGAATCAATCTGTACCTGGATGCCATCAACATCACTGACAGTGTCGACCAGTATTACTTCTCCGGCAATCGGGATTCCGGCGGCCCCATATTGTTCAACGTGGAGCAGTACGGACCCGGCTACCAACTGGGCCTGACCGTCGATTTTTAACTCAGCAGTTCCATGCGCATCATCATGCCCTAGCTTGTTGCCCCGCTCCGCGGGGCTTTTTTCCCCTCTTACGCCCAAGCCGGCACTGTTGAGGATTCTTTATGACGTACAGCCCCCGCTTTCTGGCTGCCCTCTTCTGCTCTGCCCTGCTGTCTGCCTGTGGCGGAGGTGGTTCCAGTGAGACCATTCCGCCGCTCAGTGACAGTGGATCTTTCGGATCTTCCTCGTCGAGCTCGTCGTCCTCCAGCTCGTCGTCTTCCGGCGGCTCTTCTTCCAGTGGATCTTCTTCGAGTGGAAGTTCCGGCGCCTCCGGCGGTGCTGTCTCCATCAGCGAGGCCTGCCGCACCCTGGCCACAGTTCCCAATGTCAATTGGCGGGATTCCACGGAACTGGATAGCGACCAGGAGATAGTCCAGTGCCTGTCGCAGACTTTGGGCCACGCCGTCGGTTATGGCGAAGCGGCACTGGGCGGCTACGATCCGGACGGCGGCAGTGTGCTGACCGTAATCGTCGAGCCGACCAGCGACGCCGACGGGCGCAGCGTGGAACGACAGATACTCGATGCCATAGCCGGTGGCGAACACAACTGGATCGTCTTTGACAAGTTCGACTTCGCCGCAGAAACCGAAGTCGCCCTGTACCGCAACTACTGTGACAGGTCCGCAGTACAGAACGCTATCGATGGCAGCGAAGCCCAGTGCATCGACTACCACCAGTGGTGCGCGGACAAGGGTATCGAGGCCGGACAGGCCTGCCTGGAGGAATTCTTCAATGTGCGTCTGAACCTGGACGGCCTGCCGATCGGCAACCCGGTGATCGGCGCCAACAAGACCCTGGACGGTCGCCTCAGCAACGCCTACTTCCGCTTCAACGGCTTTTCCATCGGCACCGACAGCGACGCTTCCGATAATGTGATTCTCACTCACCTGGATTTCCGCGGCGCCGGCCACACCGAGGACCACGAACTGGATCCGGACATGATCCGAGCCACCGGCGGCTCCCGGGACCTCTGGATTCACAAAAACCGCTTCGATCTCACCGGCGACTCCGCCTTCGACGTCAAGCGCGGTGCCCACCACATCACCATGTCCTTCAACCGCCTGATGGATGTGAAGCGCGCGAGCCTGCACGGTTCCAGCGATGACCGCACCGAAAACGCGAATATCCGCACCACCATGCACCACAATGCATTTGTCACCCGTGACCAACGCTACGACAGCTTCGGCAGCACCGGCCGCCGGGTACCGCTGATTCGCCGCGGCAGCTCGCATATGTTCAACAACCTGTTTATGAACTACCGCAGGGACGTGCTCAGTGTGCGCGTCGGCGCCAGTGTGCTGTGGCAGGACAATCTATTCCTGGTCAACACGGAGCACGGTGAAACCCTGGACTATTTGCAAGCCAATCTGGCTCGCGATATCGATGGTGGCAGTTTCGCCGCCGAGGGTTCACTGGTGATGCTGGCCGACGCCGACTGCAACCTGGATACCTCCGTATCGGCGGAGATCAGCAGCGCATCCGGCACAGTTGCCGACCTGTCCACGGACTACTCCCAGGAATCCCGCGATACCATCGGTGCGCAGAAGGTCAGCGCCGGCCAGGAGCTGGCGGACTACATCAGTGCCGCGGCGGGACCGGATGGTGAAATGCCGTTCAACTCGCCGCTGGCCAACAACCAGGCCTATGTGCTGGCTCTGGGCAAGGTCTCCTGCCAGTAAGCTCCCCGCCGTTCCTACAAGGGCAAAATCATTGAGGTGAAATAATGAGAAAATGGCTCTGCATACTGCCACTGTTTATATCAGCCGCCAGTTACGCCGAAACCGTTTATATGGCCGGCGACTCGACCATGGCCATCAAGGAGATCAAGGACTACCCGGAAACCGGCTGGGGCGTCCCCTTCGCAGTCTTCTTCGATGACAGGGTTATGGTGGACAACCGGGCCAGAAACGGCCGCAGCACCCGCACCTTTATCGAGGAGGGTCGCTGGCAAGATATTGAAGCGGCACTGCAACCGGGCGACTTCGTGATCATCCAGTTCGGCCACAATGACGAATCGGAAGAGAAGGCGGACCGCTACACCAAGCCGGAAGCGTACAAGGCCAATCTCAGCCGCTTTATCCGCGAGACCCGCGCCAAGGGCGCCAGGCCGCTGTTGCTGACGCCGGTCACCCGGCGCTATTTCGACGACTCGGGCGAGATAGAACACACTCACCCCTATGCGCCTCTGGCCAGGCAAGTGGCCGCAGCGGAAAAGGTGGACTTTATCGATATGGAGCTCATCTCCCGCGAATACTTCCAGTCACTGGGCGACAGGGACTCCGCGCTGCGCTTTATGCACATTCCGCCGGATACCCACCCCAGCTATCCGCGGGGTGTGCGCGACGATACCCACTTCAATCAGCTGGGCGCGCGGGAAGTTGCGCAGCTGGTACTGAAGGAACTGAAGAAAATGGAGCATCCACTGGTGCAGAAGCTGCGCCAGCCGGACCCCAAGCACCTGGCCCTGGAATACTGACGTTGCTCTTGTAGGAGCGGCCCTTGGCCGCGATCGGTATTCCAGTAAACTCCCGAGACTGATCGCGGCCACCGGCGGATGGCCGCCCCGCCGCTCCTACAGGGCGACATGAGTAGACTAAATGCGATATCTGATTTTTTCGACCCTGGCACTGTTTTTCCATTCCGTCAGCGCCGCGCCCGACTTCCAGGCGGTTGTCGATAGCAGCGGTGGCGAAGCGAGTTACCGCACCATTGGCGCCGCGCTGGCAGCTGCGCCGGCTGCCTCGGAGAAGCCGTATGTGATCTATATCCGCAACGGGCACTACAGGGAAAAACTGACGGTAAACAGATCCAACATCGCCCTGATCGGTGAATCGCAGAAAAGCACCCTGATTACTTACGGCGCCTTCGCCGGCCAGAAGATGCCGGGATCAGACGAAACCTGGGGCACCTTCCACTCCGCCACCCTGACGGTACTGGCACCTGATTTCAGTGCGGGAAATCTCACCATAGAGAACAGCTTCGATTTTCTCGCCAACGACGCTCTGGACAGGGACCATCCACGGAAGATCGGCGGTACCCAGGCGGTGGCCCTGGCTCTCGACGGCGGCAGCGATCGCGTCGCTTTTCGCAATGTCCGGATTTCCGGTTTCCAGGACACCCTCTATGCAAATACCGGTCGCAGCTATTTTGTCGACAGCATCATTGAGGGCAATGTGGATTTTATCTTCGACGCAGGCACTGCGCTGTTCGAAAACAGCGATATCGTCAACCGTCGACGCGCCGGAGGCAGGATGCCCAGCGGCTATATCACAGCGCCCAGCACCAATATCGACAGCCCCTACGGCTTTGTATTCCTGCGCTGCCAGCTGCGGAGGGAGGATGGTGTGCCCGCCCAGTCGGTGCCCCTGGGGCGGCCCTGGCACCCGACCACCGACTTTGACGACGGTCGCTACGCGGATCCGGACGCGATTGGTGCCAGCGTATTTATCGACACTTATATGGACGATCATATCAGCCGCGAAGGCTGGACCTCGATGCGCGGTACCGCTCGCGACGGCACCAAGAGTATGGTTTTCACACCGGAAAGCGCCCGCTTTTTCGAATACCTGAGTCGCGGTCCCGGCGCCGCCGTCAATGCGGCACGGCGACAGTTGAGTACGGAGGAGGCGATGCACTACGCACGGGACAAGGTGCTTCGCGGCTGGATACCGCCATTCGCGGACCCTTGAATACTGCCTATACCGGGGCCAGCATCGGTTGGCCGCGCTTGCACAACTGGATCGCCAGCCCCCAGGGGTCCCGCATCATCACCAGGTGTGAGCCGTCCTCCAGCCGCACTTCTTCCACAAAATCGGCACCGGCCTTTTCCAGTCTGGCTCTGTCAGAATCCGGAGTTTCGCTGACAAAGGCCAGGTGCAACAACAGGGGATCCATTGCGCTGTAGGACGGGACCTGGTCTGCGGGGTTGTTGTATATCTCTATCATCACCGCACCACTGGAATCGGCGAGGAAATGGGTAAATGGCGCCCTGTGCAGACGGCGCGCCACGCGCATTCCAAAATGCTGCTCATACCAGGCGGCCACCGCCATGGGGTCACTCACGTTGAATGCGAAGTGCTCGATTTTCATTGCTTTCCTCTTCACTCCAGTTCGACGGCCAGCTGTTCCAGCCAGGGCTCCACTGCTTTGGGAATCGATAGCGGCCGGTAACTGGGCTCGCTGGCCGGGTAGCCACCCACCTCTTCCTGACTGTCGATAATCCGCCCGCGGCGATTGGCGATATCCCAGATAATCCGGCGATCGACAAGATCCCGGTCTTTCGGCCGCGCACCCGCGTGCGCCAGCAGGTGTTTCTCAACTGCCACTGCCGGCAGCGGCTCCAGACCAGGGGGCCATACCGGTCTCTCTTTCAGCAGATTGATCACGCCCTGGGTGATGGGAACCGGCTCGCCGTCCAGATCGAACGCCCGATTGTCCTCCAGATAGGCATCGCCCTGATGGGCGATCAGGGCGAGATCACTGTTGGAGTCGCGACCGTATAAGAGCAGATTGCCCACCGCCGACACGCGGGCATTGCGCGGTCGGAACCTGGCATCCCGCCACTCGTTGGCCTGGTAGCGCAACTGAATGGCGAAGTTGTCCGCGTTGTAGATCAGATTGTTCACCACCGCCCCGGTAGTGTGGGCCTTGAAATAGGGATTGCGTTCCGCATTGTGCGCGAACAGGTTGCCGATGATTGCCACCTCTCCGGCGAAGTCGTGCACCAGTAGTCCCTTGGAGTGCCGCCCTTTTTTGTGACTGGAAAAATCCAGGGCCTCGGCGATGATGGAATTGCTGATGGTCACCTTGCGCGCAGTGTGCGCAGGCCCAAGAGTGCGCGGCCCCGAAATGGACATATTTTCGTCCACCGCCCAGCTGACGGAACAGTGATCGATATGCACCCGGTAGGCATCGGCGCCAGAAACGCTGATACCATCCGGCGCCCAGCCGCTGCGCGGTGCCTGGCCGGCATCGCCGGGGCGCACGCGGATATGCTGCACGCGCACATCGTGTGTGCGGATCGACAGGCCGCCGCGGATCAGGGTAATACCCGGTGACGGTGCCGTCTGCCCGGCGATTGTCACAAAGGGTTCGGTCAGGGCCAGGCTCGATCGTTGAAGGTCAATGACACCGCCCACTTCGAAGACCACCACCCGCGCGCCCTTTTCCTGCAGCGCCGCGCGCAGGGAACCGGGCCCGTCGGCATTCAGGTTACTGACCCTGACAATACGTCCATCCAGACCACCGCGTGTATCCAGGCCAAAGCCCGACAGCTCCTGGAGGTCAAGTGGTACCGCGACCGCGCGGGAAAATGCCAACAGCAACAACCACAAACAACACCGGCGACACCTGTTCATGGCAACCTGCCTCCCTAAGCGCTATCGATGGATTCAGTCGATAAGCCCCAGCGCGCGCGGCAGGTATTCGCTGATCGCCGGCACATAGGTGACCAGTATCAACACCAGGAACATCATCGCGTACATCGGCAGCAGCGGTTTTATAAGGCTGGTGATGGAGGTCTTGGCAATACTGGCGCCGACGAACAGCACGCTGCCCACCGGCGGAGTGCACAGGCCTATGCACAGGTTCAGGATCATCACTATGCCAAACTGCAGCGGCGACATGCCAAGCTCGGTCACCACCGGCAGGAAAATCGGGGTGAATATCAGTACTGCCGGGGTCATATCCATAAAGGCACCCACGGCCAGTAATATCAGGTTGATGGTCAGCAGTATCAGCAGCGGATTTTCGCTGATGGTGATCAGCGCCTGGCTGATGGTCTGCGGGATATTCTCGTAGGACAGAATCCAGGACATGGCCGAGGAGGCGGCGATCAGGAACATCACTATCGCCGTAGTCTCTACCGCCTTGACGAAAATGCCCGGCAACTGGTGCACCTTCACCTCGCGGTGAATCAGTACCGACAGCAACAGTGAATAGAGCACCGCGATGGCGCTGGCCTCAGTCGCGGTAAATATGCCGCTGATGATGCCACCGATCACCAGTACCACCAAGAAGAGACTCGGGATGGCATCCAGGGTTGTCGCCAGGGCTTCGCGCCAGGGTGTCACTTCACCCACCGGGTAGCCCTTGGCCTTGGCCCAGATGCCGCACACCATCATCAGGCCCAGGGCCAGGATCAACCCCGGCAGGTAGCCGGCGATAAACAGTGCGGCGATGGACACGCCCCCGCTCGCCAGCGAGAAAATAATCAGGATATTGCTCGGCGGAATCAGCAGGCCGGTAGTGGAGGATGCGACGGTAACGGCGGTATTGAAACTTTTGTCGTAGCCTTCTTTGTTCATCGACGGAATCATGAAACCGCCGATGGCTGAAGTGGCCGCCACTGCGGATCCGGAGATGGAACCGAACAGGGTGCAACTGATGATGTTCACAAATGCCAGGCCACCGGGCAGCATGCCCACGAGTACCCGCGCGAAGGCGATAATACGCCGCGCAATACCACCGCTGCCCATCAGCAGACCGGAAAGGATAAAGAAGGGAATCGCCAGCAGCGCAAAGCTGTCGATACCGCTGGCCATACGCTGGGCCATGGTAATCAATGCCGGCAACGGATCTATGGTGACCAGCATGGTCAGCAGTGTGGCCACGCCAATACTGATGGAAATGGGCACATTGAGCGCGAGCAGGACCAGGAAGCTGATCAGCAGTACGGCGATAGAAATTTCCATGATGGTCTCCTGTTACCTAGCCCCGGGCGGACGCCAGTTCCGCAGACTGCTCCACAACGTCTCGCCCGGCGCTGCCCCCAAACACCAACTGCAGCAGTTGGTCGATACAGAACAGGCAGATGAGCCCCCCAGACAGCGGAATCACGCTGTAGACATAGCCCATCGGTACATTCAGCGCGGCGGAGAGCTGGTTGAGTTCGAAGGTCAGCAGTACCAGCTGGACACCGCCAAATACCATCACCGATGCGGCAAAGGCGAAACACAGGCAGATGGTCAGCAGTCGGACCTTGATACGCAGCTTTTCCGGCAGTGCATTGGTCAGCAGGTCGATGCCCAGGTGGGAATGCCTGCGATAGGCATAGGCCGCGCCGAGAATACCGATCCACACCAACAGATAGCGGGCCAGTTCTTCTGTATAGGAGCTGGGGCTCATGGGCAGGAAGCGGGTGAGTATCTGCCAGGTCACATCCAGCACCATCAGCGCCAACAGACTGCCCAGCAGCAGTTCCAGCAGCCGGTCTATTCTTTGCATTAGCATCTCTGCGTTACCTTCTTGTATTTATCGGGTTTCGCCTTGGTTTTTCTGTAGGAGCGGCGGGGCATTTTTTTAACTTTTATTGAACCCGGGCTATCTGCGCCAGCAGTTCACCCACGTCGGTGCCTTCGAAACTCGCGTGCAGTGGCTGCACCGCATCGATAAACGGTTGCTTGTCGGGATAGATCACCTGCACGCCTGCCGCCTCCACTGCCGCCAGCGATTCGCGCGTGGACTCCTGCCACAGGGTGCGCTGGTAGGCGACCGCCTCCTCCACCGCCTGCTGCAGCCAGGCCTGTTGCCGGCGGTCGAGTTTTTTCCACACCTCGGTGCTGATCAACAACATATCCGGCACATAGGTGTGTTCGTCGAGGGTGTAGTACTTGGAGACTTCGTAGTGCTTGGATAGATAGAAACTGGGCGGATTGTTTTCCGCCCCCTCGACCACCCCCTGTTGCAGGGCCGTGTAGAGTTCGCCCCAGCTGACCGGTGTCGCCGCGCCGCCGAGGGTGTTGACCATCTTGATGGCGGTCTGGCTGTTCTGCACGCGGATCTTGAGACCGTTCAGGTCCGCCGGTGTGTGGATGGGCCTGTCGTTGACGTAAAAGCTGCGACTGCCGGCGTCGAAGTAACCGAGGCCGCGCAGGCGCGCGCGCTCACCGGCCACCAGCAGTTCCCGGCCTATGTCGCTCTGCAGGACTTTCCAGAAATGGTCTGAATCGCGGAAAACATAGGGCAGGTTGAAGACTTTCAGTTCCGGCACAAAGCCCTCCATGGGACTGGCGGAGACCTTGGTCATCGCCAGGCTGCCGATCTGCAGCAACTCGATCAGCTCGCGCTCGCTGCCCAGCTGGCCGCCGGGATAGATATCGATACGCATGCTGTCGCCGGACAGCACCCGCAGTCGCCGGTCCATAAACTCCATGGCCCGGTGCACCGAGTGCTGCTGGTCCAGTGTGTGGGCCAGCTTCAACGCCGTCTGCGACGGCTTGAAGCCGCAGCTGCCGATCAAAAGCAGCAGCGCCATAACCGCCACCTTGAGGGGCAGTGTTCTCTTCTTCATCTTCTCTACCTGCTCTCTATTATTATCGCTACAGGCTTATTGTCGGCCGGCTTGTCGCCGGTTCGGCAGACCAAATTGGTCTTACCATTCTATCCGCAGTGGTCGCGGGGTGCAATGCCACAGCGGCAGTCTTCAGGCGCGCACCAGGCGCGGTGCGGTACTGGCGACCTGCAGGCAGAACTGGGCCGCCGGAATAATCGCACCGCGGTGACGGATAACCGCGGCGGCACAGCGGTTGCCGGCACACACCGCCGACTCCGGCTCGGCGCCCTGCAGGCGCGCAGCCAGGTAGCCAGCGTTGAAGGCATCGCCGGCGCCGGTGGTGTCGACCACATCCGCCACCGGGGGAACGTCAATGGCGCTCAGCTCGCCATCGTATTGCAGCAACACCGAGTCCGCGCCGCGCTTCAGCACCAGCTCGGCCAGCCGGTAGCGCCCGTTGCGATCCAGGCAGCGGCCCGCGTTGCGGTCGCCCCAGAGCGACTGCTCGTCCTCGAAGGTCAGCAGGGCGATATCCGTCTGCGGCAGGAAGGCGGTCAGCGTCGCGCGCGCGGCGTCACGGGACTGCCACAGCCGCGACCGATAGTTGCTGTCGAAAGCGACGCGACCGCCCTGGCCGCGGAACGCCACCAGGAAAGCTAGTAAGTGCTCACGAGCCTCGGGAGCCATGATAGCCAGGGTGATACCGGAGAGATACAGGTAGTCCATCGGCAGCAGGCAGGACCTAAGGCGCGCCCGCGCTTCAGAATCGGCAAACAGCTCCCGCGCCGGCGACTCACCGCGCCAGTATGTGAAGTGGCGTTCGCCATCGGCGCTGTTCTGAATCGCGTAGAGACCCGGGCAGCGTCCCGGCAGCTGCTCTATGGCCGAGGTCTCTATGCCCTCCCCGCGCATCCGCTGCAGTATCTGCTCGCTGAAGGGATCGTCGCCCAACAGGGTTACATAGCTGACCTGGACGCCGCTGCGCGCCATATAGACCGCGGTGTTGTAGGTATCGCCAGCATAGGACTGCGCCATCAGTGCAGTTCCTGCCCCCTGAACACTGTGTGGCGCCAACTCGACCATGACTTCCCCCAGGGCGGCAATTTTCACACGTCTCTCCTTATTCTGAACCCAGACCGTTGGATTTAGGCCTTACCATAAACGGTTGACCGGTATAACCAATTTTTGGCACCATGGCAACTCCAGTTCCATTGCTGGGTTTCTCCACGCCTGATGCGGCCGGCCCTGCCTGCCGGGGAGTAATGCCGCATACGCCCCCCGCCCCGACTGGGGCAGGGCCTTTTTCGGCGCGGCTTTTTATCGGAAGCCGCGGGATAGACCCGGGAGGACCTACTTACCGGACATTACCGCGTTAAGCTTAGAAGACGGATTCCATAAGAAGAGCAACTCCTATGACACGCCCTCTGCTACTGCACCCAGATCGCCTGTTTCCATCCGACTCCAGCAGTCGGGATATTGCGCGCAAGCTCTACGAGAGCGTCAAAGACCTGCCGATCATCAGCCCGCACGGGCACACGGACCCGGCCTGGTTTGCGGACAACCAGCCGTTCGGCAACCCGGCCGATCTGCTGATCAAACCGGACCACTATGTCTTCCGCATGCTCTACAGCCAGGGCGTGTCCCTGGAAAGCCTCGGCATTCCCGGCCGCGAAGGCACGCCAGCGGAGACGGACCCACGCGCCATCTGGCAGCGTCTCGCCGAAAACTATCACCTCTTCCGCGGTACGCCATCGCGCATGTGGCTGGACACCGTGTTCCACGATGTATTCGAGCTGGATGTCGCCCTGGACGGCCGCACCGCCGAGCGCTACTACGAGCGTATCGACAGCATGCTGAAAAAGCCGGAATTCCTGCCGCGCGCGCTGTTCGAGCGCTTCAATATCGAAGTGATTGCCACCACCGAGTCGCCGCTGGACGATCTGCACCACCACCAGAAAATTCTCGACAGTGGCTGGAGCGGGCGCGTGATAACCGCCTATCGCCCCGACCCGGTGCTGGACCCGGACTACGAGGGCTTCGCCAACAACCTGAGCAGGCTGGCGGAAATGACCGGTGAGGATACCGGCAGTTACGCCGGTTACCTGGCAGCGCTGCGCAATCGCCGCGAATTCTTCAGGCGCATGGGGGCCACTTCCACCGACCACGGCCACCCGACAGCCAACACCGCCAACCTGAGCCGCGCCGACGCGGAAGCGCTGTTCGGGCGCGTGCGCCACGGCAGCGCCAATGCCGCGGACGCGGAACTTTTCCGCGGCCAGATGCTGACAGAGATGGCGCGCATGAGCCTCGACGACGGGCTGGTGATGCAGATACATCCCGGCTCCGTGCGCAATCACAACCCACTGCTCTTCCAGCGCTACGGTCGCGACAAGGGTGCGGATATTCCGTCGCGCACGGATTATGTACACGCATTGCGCCCGCTGCTGGAAGCGGTGGGCAACGAACCGGAACTGACCATCATCCTGTTCACTCTCGACGAAACCAGCTACAGCCGCGAACTGGCACCGCTGGCCGGGCATTACCCGGCGCTGAAACTGGGCCCGTCCTGGTGGTTCCACGACAGCCCCGAAGGTATGCGCCGCTTCCGCGAGCAGGTGACGGAAACTGCCGGCTTCTACAACACCGTCGGCTTCAACGACGATACCCGCGCTTTCCTGTCCATTCCCGCCCGTCACGATGTGGCGCGACGCATGGACTGTGGCTTCCTCGCCCAGCTGGTGGCCGATCACCGCCTGCAGGAGGACGAGGCCTTTGAGCTGGCACACGACCTGAGTTATGCGCTGGCGAAGCGGGCCTACAAGCTCTAGAAAAAGCGAAAATGGCGGATTGTGCTGCAGGAGCGGCCCATGGCCGCGATCGAAGCAGTAGGAAACCCCGGAAATCGATCGCGGCCGCCGGCTGCTCCTACAAGGGGACTTGGGGAAAGCCTATGAGCGAGAAAATACTGAACAAGAAGACGCTGGAGCTGTTGCCGGACACGGTAACAGTGCCGGCCTACGACCGCAGTGAAGTCACGACCGGTATCGTGCATCTGGGTATCGGCGCCTTCCACCGCGCCCACCAGGCCTGGTACACGGAGCAGGTGCTGGAGCGCGGCGCGCGCGACTGGGGCATAGTCGCCGCCAGCCTGCGCTCGCCGACGGTGCGCGACCAGCTGGCGCCCCAGGATCACCTCTACTCGCTGGTCGAAAAGAGCAACGCCGGGGAAGAGGTGCGAGTGATCGGCTGTGTGCGGGAGGTGCTTGTCGCGCCGGAAAACCCGCGCGCGCTGCTGGATGCCATGACGGCGGAAGAGATTCGCATTGTCTCGCTGACCATTACTGAGAAAGGCTACTGCCACGACCCCGCCAGTGGCGAATTGAATTTCGACCACCCGGATATCCGGCACGACCTCGCCAATCCACATTCGCCCAGGAGCGCGCTGGGATTTATTGTCTATGCGCTGCAACGGCGTAAAGAGAGGGGCCTGCCCGGATTCACACTGCTCTCCTGCGACAACCTCCCCGCCAATGGCAAACTGCTTGAGCGGGTAGTGTTTGCTCTGGCCAGCCGGGTGGATCCGCAACTGGCGGAATGGATGCACGGGAATACTCGCTGCCCCAGTACCATGATCGATCGAATTGTTCCGGCCACTACGGATGCAGACCGCGACCGCCTGGAAGGGATTCTCGGTGTGCGCGACAACGCCGCGGTGATGGCCGAACCTTTCAGCCAATGGGTTATCCAGGACAGTTTCCTGCGCGGCCACCCGGACTGGGGCAGCGTCGGTGCCACATTCGTGGAAGATGTAGAAGCCTACGAACTGATCAAGCTGCGCCTGCTGAACGGCTGCCACTCCATGCTCGCCTACAGCGGCTATCTGGCCGGCTTCGAGACGATTGCCGATGTGATGGCCGAACCGGCCTTCGCCGCATTGGCGCGGCAGTTTCTCGCCAACGAAGCCAGTGACTCCGTTGCAGCCCCGGCGGAATTCGACCTGGAAGAATACCAGCGGCAACTGCTGGAACGTTTCTCCAACCGCGCCCTGCGCCACCGCACCTGGCAGATCGCGATGGACGGCTCGCAGAAAATTCCCCAGCGCTGGCTAGGCACACTGCGCCACCAGCTGCAAAGCGGCGGTTCCATCGATCTGCTGACCTTCGCGCTGGCGTGCTGGATCCGCTATGTCTCCGCGGTGGACGATGCCGGTAATGCCATCGAGGTGTCCGATCCGCTGGCACGACAGCTGAAATCCATTTGCGACAGCTGCGGCGACAATACGTACGAGCTGGCCACGGCATTCCTGCAGTTTGCGCCGGTATTCGGCGACGATCTGCAGCACAGCCAGCGGTTGCACAGCGCACTCACTGCCTGGCTGGCATCGCTTAAAGAGCAAGGTGTCCTGCCGGCACTGCAAACCAGGCTGGAAGAGAGCCTCGCCTGAAAATAAATGCAGGAGGGGCGGGGTGGACGGCCGCCTCGCTGCGCTTACAGTTCTGTTTCTCCGGCCCGCGATTACCTGGCTTATTCGTTGGATGGTTTGCCAATGGTCGCCAGAATACCGCCGTCCACATAGACGATCTGGCCGGTGACAAAATTACTGGCATCGCTGGCGAGGAATATTGCGGTTCCCTGCAGGTCTTCCGGATTACCCCAGCGGCCGGCCGGCGTGCGGCTGATGATAAAGTCGTTGAAGGGATGGCCGTCGACACGGATGGGCGCTGTCTGGCTGGTGGCAAAATAGCCCGGCCCTATGCCGTTGACCTGGATATTGTGTCCGGCCCACTCGGTGGCCATATTGCGGGTCAACATTTTCAGCCCGCCCTTGGCCGCGGCGTAGGCACCAACACTGTTGCGGCCGAGTTCACTCATCATGGAGCAGATATTGATGACCTTGCCGGCACCGCGCTCGATCATGCGCCGCACCACCGGGCGACTCATGGTGAAAACGCCGGTCAGATCTGTATCGATCACCTGCTTCCACTCGGATAGCTCCATCTCCAGCAGGGGTACCCGCTTGATGATACCGGCATTGTTCACCAGTATATCGATGGGTGCGACTTCGCTTTCAATCTGTCCCACGGCATCGGCTACCTGTGCTTCGTCGGTGACGTCGAACAGGTAGCCGTGAGCGTCGAAGCCTTTTTCCTGCAGCTGCGCCACGGCACTGTCGAGCTTTTCCCGGGAGGAGTGCCCACTGATGACCAGCCTGGCGCCGGCCTTGCCGAGTCCCTCCGCCATGGACATACCGAGACCGTGGGTGGCACCGGTGACCAGTGCCACCCTGCCGCTCAGATCGAAAAGTGCACTCATATAGTAGAACCTCTAAGTCCGAATTTGTGCCTTGAAACTCCCGAATTCGTCATCCCGGGCTCGACCCGGGATCCAGCCTCAGTCGTGGGGACGCTGGCCTTCGCCGCAATGACGACATAAGAATCAGCGCAGCTGGTGCGGCTGCACGTGATCCATATCTGCATAGTCCAGGTTCTCCCCGGCCATACCCCAGATAAAGGTGTAGTTGCTGGTGCCGACACCCGAGTGCAGGGACCAGGTGGGCGAGATCACCGCCTGCTCGTTGTGCAGGAAGATATGCCGCGTTTCATCGGGCGGACCCATAAAGTGGCAGACCGTCTGCCCCTCCGGCACATTGAAATACATATAGGCTTCCATACGACGGCTGTGGGTGTGTGCCGGCATGGTGTTCCAGACGCTGCCCGGCGCCAGCTCGGTCATGCCCATCTGCAGCTGGCAGGTTTCGATCACATCCTTGACCAGCAACTGGCGAATGACGCGCTGGTTGCAGGTTTCCCCGGAGCCCAGCTCCAGTACATTGGCATCGTTCTGTCCCACCTTCCTGGTCGGGTAGGCGTGATGTGCCGGTGTGGAATTCAGGTAGAACTTGGCCGGGTTGGCACTGTCGCTACTGGAAATTTTCACTTCGCGGGAACCGCGCCCCACATAAATGGCTTCCTTGTGATCGATATCGAACAGGGTTCCGTCGACTTCCACTTTTCCCGCACCGCCGATATTGATCAGTCCCAGCTCGCGCCGCTCGAGAAAGTATTCCGCGCGCAGTGCATCCACACTTTCGAGCAAAACAGTTTCTTTCACCGGCATAATACCGCCCACGATCATGCGATCGACGTGGGTATAGGTCAGGCGCACCGTATCCGCCTCAAAAAGCGTCGGCACCAGAAATTCCCCGCGCAGCCGCTCGGTGCCGTAGCCCGCATAGTCGCGCGGGTTGTGCGCGTAGCGCTCTTCGTATTTGGTGGTCATCTATCGGTCCTCTTATCCTGGCCCTGCCCTAGCCCTGACTTTTCAGTAGCTTGTACATCTCCACGCCGGAAGTAATAAACGGCGCAGTACCCTTGGGATCGTCGTCGTAGATCGGCTCGCTCATGTAGTACTCGTAACTGCCGTCGCGGCCAAAGCCGAGGCCGGCGACCTGGCACATATCGGTAATGCTGATGGTGCCGTCGGCGTGGACCTGCACAAACTCGTCGAGCAGCCCCTGGTAGGCCTTTTTCGCGGTTTCCAGATAGCGTTCCCTGGGCAGGTAGCCCTGGTTCAGCGCCTTGGCAAAGAAATAGGTGAACATGGTACTGGCGGTGGATTCGCGGTAGTTGGCGCGCTCGCCGGGCATATCGATCACCTGCCACCAGGTGCCGGTGTCCGGATCCTGGTATTTTTCGATCACCGCTGCGATATCGGTGATCATCTTCTGCAGGTACTCGCGCTCCTCGATGTTTTCCTGGGGAATAAAATCCAGCACATCCACCAGCGCCATGGCCAGCCAGCCCATACCGCGTGCCCAGTGGTAGCCGGAAAGGCCGGTTTCCCTGTCCGCCCAGACCTGCTGGCGCCGTTCATCCCAGGCGTGGTAGAAGAGCCCCGTGTCCGGGTCTTTCAGTATCTCGTTGACCAGTTTGAACTCGGCCAGGAGCTCATCCACCTTGGGATCTTCGTGCATCAACTGTTCGTAATGCGCCAGGAAAGGAATACCCATGTAGACGCCGTCGAGCCAAACCTGGTTTGGATAGATTTTCTTGTGCCAGAAGGCGCCGGCGGAAGTGCGCGGGTGCTGCTCGAGCTGCGCATAGAGATGATCCGCGGCTATTCTGTAGTTCTGCTTCTCATTGCGTTCATACATTCGCAGCAGCATGGTGCCGGCTCGCACACTGTCGATATTGTATTTTTCCTGCACATAGCCATTGATACTCCCATCATCGTTGACGAAGGAGCCCATCACCGCTTCTACCGCCTCCGCATAGCGTGCGTCCGGGGCCACCAGGTTCAGCTCGTCATAGGCCTGCATCACCATGCCGGTGGTGTATTCAAAATAGGAGGGGCGCTTGCGGATCTGGTCGAAGCCGCCAAAGGCGTAATCCAGGGTCTTGCGTTGGAGTTCGGAATCCGCAAGGCGCCTGCTCCAGTCCAGTGCCACATCGGCGGTCAGCGGTCGCTCGGTTTGCGCACGGCTGGCCGCGGTGCTCAGGCGCTGGCGCAGGGGCATGGTGAGCTTTTCCGCCTCCCGCTTGAGGAAAGCTTCAAAGCCGGCCTTGTCGGTGATGGGGCCGTGGCGGCTCTCCCCCTCGTTGGCCCAGGCGGCGACAAAATAATATTGAATTTCCCTGTCGGCGGGTTTCAGGATCGCGACCCGGTTGTGGTCGTCACTGGCCAACTCCCTGATCGCCTTGCGCTTAACCAGCAGGCCCAGGCCGAGGTTGGCGCCGTCCAGGCTCTGGGCACCATAGGTACCGATATAGGTATAGGCGTGCCCGGTGATATCCATATCCCCGACAATCAGGTCAGTGCCGGCATGATCGACAATACCCGCAACCAGGTTGTCCAGCTCCTCGCTGGTTTTAGCGTTCACTTCCACCAGGCGGCTGCCAGCGTGCATGGACAGCACGGCAGTCAGGTCGGTCTGCCGGCCTTCCACCGGCTGCCACCCACGGTATTGAATTTTGAAGGCGGAGTAGAGGTCTCCGTTATCGGAGATATCCACCTGCCAGTCTTTGACATCGCTTACACGTCGTGTCTGCTCCCCATCCCAGTAGCCGTAGCCGCCGACGCCCAGTGAACTGCCCACCTTCAGAATATCCATGCCCCAGTCGGCGGCTTCATGATAGGAATCGAATCCGTCCTGACCGACTCCCTGCAGCACCGGTTCGCGGACCTTCTTGCCGAATATATCGAAGCCGTTGCGCCAGTCGAGATAGACGCGGTAGCCGACCAGGTCGGACTCGACACCCGGACCTTCATAGCGAATAAAGTAGGAGTGATCTGTATGCTCAGCCGGCACATCGAGGGTGCTGACATTCCGGAAGCTGCCGCCCTGGTATTCTCGCTCTACCCATTCTCCGCCGACTTTGTGCGATATCTCTGCCTGTGTGCGTTTTATGGCATTCGTTGCCGCCGCATCCGTTTGCTCGATGCGCAGCACCAGCACTTCATCTACGGCCACATCGACAGTAAACAGAATGCCGTCTTTGCTTCCGTCGGCATCTTTGTCGATGGCCTGTACCGGCAACTGCTCTTCGTGATTCCAAACCGCAATCGGTGCGGAAAATTCTGGCTGTAAACCGAGCTCGTAATAGCTGAGATATACCGCCTCATCCAGGCGCGGGAAGTCTGACGGGTTGGAAAGCTCCAGCCTGGCTAATGCGCCCGAAACTGCCCTCTCAGTGACAGCGTCACTATTTTTGGCTGCTACCTGCTCGGATCCGTCCCCACAGCCAGTTAGGAGTGCCGCGCTACCGGCCAGGGCCAGAGCTGTGAGGCGGGAATTGTAATTTCGCTTGGCAGACAGTTTCACAGAAGCCTCCACAATCTCGCTTTTTATTCTGTCATATCAAAAACGGCCGGGTACGACAGCGAATCCTTGCACCGGTATCTCCACCGACAGATCCCTGCACCCGGCCGCTGTACTCAGCCCTGAATCACTCGGTCAGAACTTGTACTGAGTGCCGATGTAGTACTGGCGACCATAGGTATGGTCCACGCTGATGCGGCCCGCACTGTCGAGCATCTGGCGATTGGGTTCATCGGTCAGGTTGATACCTTCGAAGCTCACTTTCCAGTTATCGTTGAGGTGATAGCTGGCAACGAAGTCAATATTGCTGGTGCCTTCGGTGTACTCAACATCGTTTCCGTCGCGACCCTGTCCCTGCGGCCGGGTGTTGTAGTCATCCCGCGCAGCGTATGAGAGGCGGGCACTGAAGTCCTCATTCTCATAGTAAACAGTGGCGTTGTAGGAGTTTTTGGATTGGTTGTTCAGCGGGCCATAATTCGGCTCCTCTTCGGTACCGTGGTTCATCTCCGAATCTACATAGGTGTAGTTCAGGATCAGGCCGTAGTTATCGAAGAACAGCTGTTGGTACTGCAACTCGAAACCGGAAATTTCACCACCGTCACCATTGAAATTGCGCGATATTGACCAATCGCTATTCTCATCGAAGGTGCCCTCGTCGCGCAGCACTGAGGTATCAAAACCGGTTGCAGACCAGGGTTGATTCTCAAAAGTCTGCTTTCTGATAAAGGTCTCGACATCCTTGTAGAAGTAAGCGGCGGCGAATACTGCATCGTCACTGAAGTACCACTCGTAGGAGAGGTCATAGGCCCGGGCGCGGAAGGGATCCAGATTCGGGTTTCCGTACTCGACATCGCCGGTGAACTGGGAAATTTCACCGCCGGGGGTCAGGTCACCCAGCGCCGGGCGCGCCATGACATCGGCTACGGAGAAACGCATGACCATATCTTCGCGCACGTCCATGGCCAGGTTCAGGGAGGGCAGTGTATCGGTGTACTCATTGTCCACTACCACCTGCACCAGGTCGCCGTTCAGGTCTGTGAGGCCGGTGGATTCCACTTCGGTGGTCACATGGCGAACGCCGAAGTTACCGCGCAGCGGCAGACCGGCAATTTCGCTCCAGCTCAACTGCACGTATACACCGGAATCTTCCTCCCTGACATTGCGGATATCCTGGGCGCGGGGTGCCATGCTGCCGGCGACATCGGCTGCATAAGTCGACAGCGTCGAGCCTACATCCGGCGAGAACCAGGTGATGCCATTCATACTGGTGCTGCGGCCCTGCAGGCTGGTAGCTGAGATACCACTGAACTTGGGTCCAGCGCGATTCTCTTCCACATCGAACTCGAAGCTTTTGCTGGAGATGCCGCCCTTCAGGCTCATCCGGTCGTTCAGGTCGAACTCCAGGTTCAGTGCCACGGTATCAAAACTGTTGTCCACGGTATTCGGACGGTGACGCAGCTCGACAAAATCAAAGTTTGCCGGATTCGATGTATCAAAATCGGCAAAGTCTATGCTGCCCTTGGCCGTGGTGGCGTTGTAGGTAAATTCATTCTGAACGTCGATTGCATCCACAATGGCAGTGGTCTGCATCGGGTTGCTGAAGTTTGATTCGGATGCGCCCCAGAGTACGTCGCCGCGCAGGCGATCGGTGAAGTCGTGGGAAGCGCGGATGGAAAACTGGTCGAACTTGGTTTCCAGTTCGTCGTAACGATGTTCGACACGCAGATCATAGTTGTCGACGGTCATGGAGGTGATGGTTTTTCCATCAGCGGACAGGGCGTAGTCGGTGACATCGAACTCCGGGTAGTTGCCGCCGTCTTTCAAACTGACGGAAACGTATTCCTCATCGCGCGTGGCGTCGAAACGGGAGGTCAGGTAGTCGACCAGAATTTCGGTTCTGTCTGTCGGCTGCCATTGCAGTGTGCCGGTGAAACCCTGGCGCTCCTGCTCGTGCGTGAACTTGCCATAGCGAGGAATGCGCGGAAAAAAGCCCTCATTCAGGGTAGCCAGTTCCGCCTGGTCGGCACAGGCGGAGCAATTGGCTATCTCCTCTTTCGTCGTCCAACGCACGCTAGAAAAGCCCTGCTCCAGGGTATTGCGCGTTGACTGGGAGTAAGTGGCCAACCAGCCGAGGGTGCCCGCATCGTTCTTACCGGCAATCAGGAAAGAGGTGCGCGGGTCGACTTCTTCCGAAGCGTCGTTGTAACCCAGCTGCGCATTGGCGGCGAAAGTGAAATCCTCGGCCATATCCAGCGGGCGGCCGGTGTTCAGGTCAACGGTGGCACCCAGCGAGCCCTCGTCCAGATCGGCAGAAGAAGTCTTGTGCACGGTCAGGTTGGAAAACAGCTCTGAGGCAAAGGTATTGAAATCGAAGGCGCGGCTGCGGTTGGCGCCATCGGATGAGTCGGCACCACCGGTGGTGGAGACAGCCTCCAGGCCATTGATGCGCACGCGGGTAAACTGCGCACCCAGGCCGCGCACGGATATATTGCGGCCCTCACCGGCGTCGCGGGTAATGGCGACCCCCGGAATCCGCTGCAGCGATTCCGCCAGGTTCAGGTCGGGGAAATCTGCAATGTCCTCGGCCAGGATGGCGTCCTTGCTGCCTACCGCGTGGCGCTTCTGGTCGAGGGCTTTGGAAAGACTGTCGCGGTAGCTGGCGGTTACTTCTATTTCTTCCAGTACCTCACCGCTTTGCGCCTGTGCCAGAGCCGGTACCGCGATGACGGTCATGGCCAGGGCAAGTGGTTTGAGTTGGAACGTCTTCATGACTCTCATCTCCGCTTCTCTCATTATTTTTGGTTGCCGGTTTATTTTGGTAATCCGGTCGGTAATACCACTTATTGTTAAAGCAGACGGATAATCTCATACGGATGACCACTTAGCAACACAATGGCTGACCAATTTATGCGTATTGTTGATTCACAGGTCGACCAGTGGAATTTGACGCCAGATGGCGCTTTGCAGTGGCTCAGCCGGGGCGGAACTCCTCCCCATTGATGGTCACGCCACTGGCGGTCAGGCCGATTACCTCTTCGATAATGCCCAGCGTGGCCGCACTCCGTATACGGCTGCGGGTGATATGCAGACCGCGGATCGGTGCGCGGGCGAAGCCGCGAATATGGAAGGCGCGCTCGGCCTGCTCGCAGTGCAGGTTATCGACGAAGATGTCGTACACCTGCGGGTCGAAACGCCCACTGTCCCCCTCTTCGTAGAAGAAGTTGATCACTATGACGTCCTTCACCTGGCCGATGCGGATGTTGCGCACATGGATATTGTGGATCTCGCCGCCGCGCATGGCGTTGGTCTTGATGCGCAGCCCCCGCTCCAGGTTGGGACTGCTCATCACGCAGTTCTCCAGGAACACATTGCGCACGCCACCGGAGATCTCGCTGCCCAGTACCAGGCCGCCGTGACCATCGCGCATGCGGCAGTTGCGGATCACGATATTCTCGCTGGGCCTGGCCAGGCGGCGGCCGTCGGCATTGCGACCGGATTTGATCGCGATACAGTCATCGCCGTTGTCGAACAGGCAGTCCTCGATCAGTACATTGCGACAGGACTCGGGGTCGCAGCCGTCGGAGTTGGGACCGTGGCTGCGCGCGGTGACGCCGCGCACGGTAACACCATCGCACAGCACCGGGTGCATGACCCAGAAGGGGGAATTCTCCAGGGTCACGCCCTCGATCAGCACATTGCGGCACTCGTAGAACTGCAGCAGCGGCGGGCGCAGATAACTGCCGTCGGCGTAGACCCGCTCGGCCACCGGCACCCCCATTTCCGCGTCATCGAACAGCGCCTTGCGCGCGGCGTGCTGGTTGGGCTCTTCATTGGCGCTCTGTGCGCACTTGGTATTCTTGCCTTTCCAGGGCCACCAGGTGTCGCAGTCGGCACCGCCGTCGATGCGCCCCCTGCCGGTGAGTGCGACATTGTCACAGCCGTGGGCGTAGATCAGCGGCGAATAGCCCATCAGCTCCATGCCCTCCCAGCGGGTCTTCACCGCCGGCAGGTAGCGCTCCGGCTCCGGAATGAATGAGAGCAGGGCACCTTCCCGCAGGTGCAGTTCGGTGTTGGAGCCCAGGTGTATTGGACCGCTGCGGTAGCTGCCCGGCGGCAGCACTACGCGGCCACCACCGGCCTCGCGACAGGCCGCCAGCGCCGCGGCGATGGCACCGCTATCGTCGGCGCGACCGTCTCCACTGGCGCCGTAATCGCGCACATCGAAGTCGCGCGCGGGAATACGCGGGCTCTGGATCGCATCGAGAATCTCCGGCACCGCGCGCCAGGGACCACTGTAGTCCTGTTGCGGGGGCCGGCTCATGGCACTGGTTAGCGCTGGAATGGCGGCAAGCGCCAGGGAAGACTGCAGGAAACTGCGCCTGGTAAAACTCATGGTTGCGCTCCCTTGAAATTATTGTATTTGCTTGGGTTTGGGCCCGGGAAAATTGGAAAGACCGAAACCAAGGAGTGAGGCTAGTCTGTCATACCAATTATTGGGAGGCAACAGCTGCGCCAGGCTGCCGGATGTGGGCGGGCAAGGGGAGATAGAGGGCAATAGGGAGGAATATGGTGTCCGGCGGCCCGCCGCTGGGTAGGGACCGCCGGCCGGAGAGGTTATCAGGGCAGTGCGAAACGCTCGCGGGCGGCACTGACCTGGCGGCGCGCGGCCTCCAGCGCCTCCGCCTCAGTGGCGTCCAGCAACTGCTGTACCACCCGCTGCAGATGGTCGCGCATGGCCCCGCGCGCGGCGTCGGCATCGCGCTGCTTGATCGCATTGAGAATCCTGAGGTGTTCCTCGATACGCGGTTTGGAGCCGACCTGGCGCACCTTTTCCAGGATGCGCGCGGATACCGTGGAACTGTTGCGCAGCTGCCATAAGTGCTCACACACGGAGACCACGGCGTCATTGTGCGTGCCGCGGGCGATGTGCAGGTGGAACTTCTCGTCCGCCACCTCCGCCTTCGACTCGGTGGCGTTCTCGGCAATCATTTCCTGCAGAATCTCTTCCAGCTCGGCGATTTCCTCATCGCTCATCTGGCGGGCGGCCAGGCCGGCAGCCTCGCCCTCAAACATGATGCGCGCCTGCAGTATCTCGAAGGGCCCGATATCGGAATCGGTAGCCGCGAAGGATCCGGCCTCGGCGTCCACCACATAGACACCGGAACCACCCTTCACCTCCACACAGCCGGCGATTTCCAGGGCGATGATCGCCTCGCGCACCGTGGGTCGGCTGACCTCGAAACGCTCGGCCAGCTTGCGTTCCGCCGGCAGGCGGGTGCCGGGCGGATAGTCGCCTGCGGCGATGGCGGCGGCCAGCTGTTCGGCCACCTGTTGATACAGTCGCGCACCCTGCATGCAGTGTGTCTCCAATTGGTCATAAAGAGGCTGTGGCGCAGTTTAGCAGATGGGGCTAAACCGCAACAACAGCTTATCTGCCGATACAGCCTTACCAAAATCAACGATAATCTGGATTGCGGCCTTACCAATATAGTGCTAGATTGCAACCAATCAAAGAAAACCGTCGATAGAAAAAGAAATCTGGCCCTTGGCGATAGCACATCTTGCAGACCGCCAAGCCGGTGCGGAGTCAGTAAACAGATGGACCTTATTCATATTCACAGAGCGGACAACGTAGCCCTGAGCCGCGCCCAGCTGCCCGCCGGCAGCCTGGTGAACTGGCGCGGTGAGCTGCTGGAGCTGGTGACCGATGTACCCGCCATGCACAAGGTCGCGGTCTGCCCCATCGCACGCGGTGAAGCTGTACTCAAGTACGGCCAGGCGATCGGCTTTGCCAGCGCCGATATCGCCGCCGGCGAGCATGTGCACGAGCACAACATGACTGCCGGTGCGCACAGGCCGGACTACGCCTTCTGCAGCAAGGTTCCGGCTATCGACTATATAGAGACGTCCGCGCGGGCCAGTTTTCAGGGCTACCGCCGCGCCAACGGCAGAGCCGGCACCCGCAACTTCCTCGCCATAGTTTCCACGGTCAACTGCTCGGTAACCGTTTCCCGCGCCATAGCGGCACACTTTGCCAACAGCGGTGTGCTGCGCGATTTCCCCAACGTGGATGGCATAGTGGCCCTGGGCCACGACAGCGGCTGCGGCATGTCTACCTGCGACGAGGGCTACCGCACCCTGATGCGCACCCTGCACGGCTATATCGGCCACCCGAATTTTGCCGGTGTGCTGCTGATCGGTCTCGGCTGCGAGGCCATGCAGGTGAACAGCCTGTTGCGCGATTGCGGCCTGGAGACAGGCCCCCTGTTCCAGGCGCTCACAATCCAGGGCTCCGGCGGCACCCGCGCCGCAGTGCAGGCCGGCGTGGACAAGCTCACCGAGATGCTGCCCAGCGCCAATGCCTGCCAGCGGGAGGCAATTCCCGCGTCGGAACTGACGCTGGCGGTGCAGTGCGGCGGCAGCGACGCCTATTCGGGAATGACGGCCAACTCGGCCCTGGGCGCCGCAGCTGATTTACTGGTGCGCCACGGCGGCACTGTGATCTATTCGGAGACGCCGGAAATCTACGGCGCAGAACATCTGCTGACCCGCCGTGCGGTGGCGCCGGAGGTGGCGCAGAAGCTGGTGGACAGAATCCGCTGGTGGGAGCACTACACGGAGATCAACGGCGTTGCCCTGAATAACAATCCCTCGCCCGGCAACAAGGCCGGCGGGCTGACGACCATCGCGGAGAAATCCCTCGGCGCCCAAGCCAAGGGCGGTACCAGTGCGCTGCAGGACGTCTACCTGTATGCAGAACAGGTGCGCAGCAAAGGGTTGGTATTTATGGACAGCCCCGGTTTCGATCCGGTGTCGGTCACCGGGCAGATAGCTTCCGGGGCCAATGTGGTCTGCTTTACCACCGGGCGCGGCTCCGCCTTCGGTTCCAAGCCGGTGCCCTGCATCAAGCTGGCGAGCAACTCAGCGCTGTTCCGGCGTATGCGCGAGGATATGGATATCGACTGTGGCGGCATTGTCGACGGGGACTACTCGGTGGACGAGTGCGGCGAGATGATTTTCCAGCGCATACTCGCCATCGCCTCCGGCGAGAAGAGCGCCAGCGAAAGGCTCGACTATGGCGACAACGAGTTTGCCCCCTGGCGGATAGGCGCGGTTATCTAAGCGAGCGCCTCTTCCGGCAGGCCGCTGCGACTTTGGATCAATTTCTTCGCCTGCATAAAATCCCGCGGGCTGTTGACCGCATCCGCGGCGATCACGCGGCCGGCTTTCAGGTAGTAGAGGCAGAAGCTGCGACTTTCCCGGTCACCCTTGACCACCACTTCGTCATACCCCTGGGACAGGCCCGCGATCTGCAGTTTGATATCGTACTGATCCGACCAGAACCAGGGCAGGCTGTTGTAGGGCTGCAGTTTGCCGCACAGTGTCTTGGCCGCGATCTTGGCCTGCTCGGTGGCATTGGGCACGGATTCCAGGCGCAGGCGCCGGTCATAGTGGGCATTGTAGTGATAGGTGCAGTCGCCGATGGCAACTATGCCTTCGTCGCTGGTGCGGCAATAGTCGTCCACCACTATGCCGTTGTCGTATTCCAGCCCGCAGTCCCGCGCCAGTTCGCCATTGACCTCCACCCCCACGCCGACAATTACCAGGTCCGCCGGCAGCAGTTCACCACCATTGGTACGCACCGCATTGACGCGGCCGTTGGTGCCGACAAATTCCGCCAGGCCGGTGCCCTCGAGAATGGTCGCACCCTCCTCCCGGTGCAGGCGGCGGAAAAATTCCGACAGCTGCGGCGAAGTGACCCTTTGTAGTATGCGCTCCGCGGCTTCGACAACCGTAACCTGCAGGCCAGCTTTGCGCAGTGATGCCGCCGTCTCCAGGCCGATATAACCGCCGCCGACGATTACTGCATTTTTTGTGCCCGCCAGCTCGCCGCGAATGCGCTCCACATCCACAGCGCTGCGCAGATAGTGGATGCCGTTCAGCGCGGCGCCGGGTAGACAGTCCAGCCGGCGCGGCCGCGTGCCGGTGGCCAGGCACAGTCTGTCGTAATCCAGTGCCTCACCCTTGTTCGTCGACACGGTTTTCCGCTCGCGGTCGATGGCGCTGACGCGGGTGTTCAGCAGCAGCTCGACATGGTGTTTCTGGTAGAAGGTCTCGGGGCGGATGAACAGCTGCTGTTGCGTCATCTCGCCACCCAGATAGCCCTTGGACAGCGGCGGACGCTGGTAGGGCAGCGAAGGCTCATCGCCGATCAGCAATATTTCCCCGTCCCAGCCCCCGCTCCGCAGCGAGGCTACCATTTGCGCGGCGGCGTGACCGGCGCCGACGATAATGCAGCGTTGTGACATCTTTACACCTGTATCGGAATTTATTGGCTCTAGGTTTGCACCCTGGTTGAAGGCAAGCTCTCATTCGCTCGTCATACCGGCGCAGGCCGGTATCTAGTGGGCCATGCGGGAAGTTCGGTAACAAAGGAGCACAGCCAAAGCGTTCAGATCAAGGCGAGAAAGCGCAGGAATAGCAGCGTTATTTCAAGCTTTCTCAACGCAGAGCTGGGCGCTTTGGCGACGCGAACTGTTACACAACTTTCCGCATGGCCCACTAGTGTGGTGGCACCTGGATTCCGGCCTTCGCCGGAATGACGATTGTTTGGGTAGGGCTATGTGGAAATCTTTTCCAGTATTTTTTCCACTCGCTGCGGGTATCTTTCCCGAAGCATCTCCGGCTGGGGTATCAGCCAGAATTCACCCGCATCTATGCCGGCAAAGGCGCGCCTGGCCAGTTCCGCCGGGGAAATGCCATCGGCGTCCAGGTGCTGCTGCAACTGCTGCACGAATCCGCTGACCGCCGGATGGTAACTGCCGCGTCCGAGGGGGCTCTTGAAGATTTCGCTGGTCACCGGACCCGGGCAGAGCACCGACACCTGGATCGGCAGCTGTAACAGCGCCATCTCCGCATGCAGGCTCTCACTGAAAGCAACCACCGCAAACTTGGATACCGAGTAGGGTGCCATCAACGGGCTGGCCAGCAGACCACCGATGGAGGCGGTATTGACGATAAAGGCCCGTTCACCCTGCTCTTTCATACGCGGCACAAAGGCGCGGGCTCCATTGATCACGCCATTGATATTGATATCCAGTGCGCGCTGGAATTGCTGCGGATCTATCTCCCAGGAAAAGCCCGCGGCCATAATGCCGGCGTTGTTGAACAGCAGGTCCACGCGGCCGAAGCGCGCATAGGCCTCTTCCGCCAGATGCTCCACCGCATCGACGTCGCTGACATCCGCAACGACGATCAGCACCTCTGTGTCCAGAGACTGCGCGACACTTTCCAGCGCCTCGCCGTTGATATCCGCCAGCACCAGTTTCATACCCAGGCCGGCGGTGTGTTCTGCCAGGCCGCGGCCGATGCCGCTGGCCGCGCCGGTAACCACCGCGACTTTTTTTTGCCAATCCATATTCCGATCAAGCGACATCTACCGCCTCCGCTTTTTTGTCAATGGGCGCCGCAGCGCTCTGCGCAGCCGCACTGGCGACACTGCGCGCGGCGCGGCGGCCGGAGAAAACGCAGTCCGCCAGTGACAGGCCACTGATATAGGAATGGGAACAGATACCCACCGCATTGCGCCCGGCCGCGTACAGACCGCCGATCGCCCCACCCTTTTCGTCCAGCACGGCACCGCTGTCCTCGTCCACCACCAGGCCGCCGAGGGTGATCGCCGGGCAGGGGACGCGGGTGTTGTGCACGGAAATATCGATGGCGTAATAGGGGCCAGGACCCAGCGGCTGCAGATACTGCTCCGCCTTGCCAAGGAAGTCGCGGCCGGCGGCGGCGCCGGTGTTGTAGCTGTCCAGTGTGTGCTTCAGCGCGGCACTGTCGAAACCGCAGCGCTGCGCCAGGGAGGCCGGGTCACCGGCGCGGCTGGAGGACGCGTGCAGGAAGAGACGCGCCGGCAACCACTGGTGCCAGGGCATCTTTCCCGGACGCGCCTCCGCCCTGGCCTCGCGCATCAGCTTTTCATCCAGGATCAGGAAGGCGCGCCCGCCAGCCTCCGTTACCCGGTCGGCGGTGGTGGCCCCGTAGAGATCCTCGTTGCAGATACGCTGGCCGCGGCCGTCCACGACCAGGCCCTTCAGCAGACAGTCCGGCGGGGCAAAAAATCTCCAGGCGGAGATCCTGTGCATATGCTCCACAGTGCCACCGACACTGGCGCCCAACGCGATGCCGGAGCCGTTGCAATCCTCCCCCAGCGGGCGGATGTTGATATAGGCCGGCGCATACTGCTGCAGCAGCCGGCGCTGGAAAATAAAACCGCCAGCGGCGAGGATTACACCCCTGCTGACTCGCAGTCGCTGGATGCTGCCGCGCTTCCTCAGCCAATGCACCAGCCGCCGCACTGCGCTGCCGATGCGCGGTTCCAGCACGACAAAGCGGTTGGCAAAGCGGTTGAGTATCCGCATCAATTTGCGAACCGCGCGATTTCGCGGTGCCTGTAAATATTCCAACCCCAGCACATGGCCGCGTCTGTCGAGAATCAGTCGCGACACTTCACAGTGGTTTTCCACGCGGATATTGCCGCGTCCCTGCACGGCCCGGTGCAGGCAGTCAAAGAGCACGCGGCCGGTAAAATGCTCGCCCCTGACCCTGTGTCCGCGCCGCACCGGCTGCGCCAAGTCCCGGTAGGGCGCGCAGAGTTCGTTGCCGGAATAGTAGAGAAAGTAGCCCTCGGGCGGATAGGAGGTCTTTTTATCGTAGGCGGTGCCGTCGAAGGGCACTCCGCAATGCTGCAGCCAATCCAGGTTGGCAATACTGTCGCTACAGAAGCGCCGCAGTGTCTGTTCGGAAACCACGCCCCCGGTTTCGCGCTTCAGGTATTCCAGCATATTTTCCACGCTGTCGTTCTCACCGGCGCGGCGCTGGAACTCGGTGCCACCGCCGGCATAGACGACACCGCCGGACAGGGCACTGGCGCCGCCACCGTCCAACCGGTCCAGCACCCTGACATCGGCACCCTGCTCCGCCGCCTCCAGTGCGGCACAGGCGCCGGCCGCGCCGTAGCCGACAACGGCGATATCGGTTTCGCCGTGCCAGTCGATGGCGTCGGCACTGTCGATACGCAGCGGCGCCGCCACCTGGGCGCGCAGCAATTCAGCGTTCACCCGGCGAACTCCACCGCGACGCCCTCTGCGGTCTGCAGCTTCCACCGTGCATCCGCCAGTCTATTGGCGGCACGGTAACCGAAGGTCATGGCCGGCCCCAGGGTGGAACCTGCACCGGGATAGCTGCTGCCCATCACCGACGCGGCGCAATTGCCGATTGCGTAGAGGCCTTCGATAACCTCCCCGCCCTTGCGCAGCACGCGCGCGTCCACGTCGGTGAGCAGGCCGCCCTTGGTACCCAGGTCACCGGCGTAGACCGGCACACCGTAAAAGGGCGCCTTGTCGAGCGGTGCCAGGCAGGGATTCGGTTTCTGGTTCTTGTCGCCGTAGTAGCGGTCGTGCAGGTTGCCGCCGCGCTTGAAGCGAATATCTTCACCAGCACGGGCGCACTGGTTGAATTCCACCAGGGTCTGTTCCAGCCCCTGCGGATTGATATCGAGCTCCCGCGCCAGCTCTGCGGCCGTCTGCGCCTTCTGGTAGAAACCGCTCTGCAGTGCCTTGGGCAGTTTCTTATCCGGCATAAATTCCGCCTGTATCATGGGGCCGAAAATAAACTTCTGCCGATAACGGTTATCGAAGATCGCGTAGGCCACTGGACTGTTAGCGCCGTAGGCGTTGGGGCCATAGTCCTGGTAGGGCGCCGCTTCATTGGCGAAGCGCTTGCCATCGGCGTTGACGAAAATCAGACCGGGCAGGGATTTCTCGATAAACAGTATGCGCGCCACCGATTCGCTGTCGACGCGCACCGAGGGGCCCCACCAGGCGTGCTGCATCAGGTCAACGGCGGCGCCCAGTTGCTGGCCCGCGCGTATTGCGTCACCGGTGTTGTTCGGATTGCCGGCGCTCCAGCGGGTGGACGACGGTTGCGGCAGGTATTGATCGCGCATGGCCTGGTTGTGTTCGAAGCCGCCGGCGGCGAGGATTACGCCGCGTTTTGCGCGCAGCGTGGAGGTGCACCCGTCGCGGTTGACGCCGATGCCGCTGCAGCGGCCATCCGAATAAATCAGTTCCTGCAGGCTGCAGTTCAGCCACAGCGGAATTTCCCGCTCCAGCAACGAGTGACGCAGGCGGCCGATCAGCGCGTTGCCGAGTACCAGGCGGCGGTCGCGCTTACCGCGCAATCTCTGGGGAATATCCAGCCAGTACTTCGCCATGCGCTTCAGCATCAGGCCCAGCCAACCGCTCTCCTTGCTGAAGATCTGTCGCCCCTCGGCCATGGTCAGTGCGTAGCGACCCAGCGCGAGTTCCTGGATATGCTGCTCGCGCAGGTTTTCGAATTCGTCCCCCAGTTTGCGCCCGTCGTAGGGGTCCGGATCCAGGGTGCGGCCGCCGCTCTTGCCGCCGGGCCTGTCCGGGTAGTAATCGCAGTAGGTGTCCTGGGGCGTGTAGCTGACCCGTGTCTCGCTCTCCAGGTAGGCGAGCATTTCCGGGCCGGTGCGCAGATAGGCTTGAACCCGCTCGTCACTGACACAGGGCTCCACCAGGCCGCGCATATACTGGAAGGCCTCGTCGCAGGAATCGGCCACCGCAGAAGGTTTGCCGTGGTTTGGTATCCAGATGCCACCGCCGGACATGGCGGAGCTGCCGCCGTAGCGATCGCTCTTCTCGATCACCAGTACCGACAGGCCCAGGTCGTGGGCGCGCAGCGCCGCCGTCATACCTCCGGCACCGGATCCCACCACGATTACATCGAATTCTGTCTGCCCGTCTTCGCTCGCCATGGTGCACCTGCAGTTTGGGAATTATTGTTTTCGATGGCTATGTTCCCCCGCTGGTGGTGGAGGCTCATCGTCCATGCGGACGATAGGTGGGCATAGGGTGCGTCTTAGAATTTGAAGGAACCTGGCGGCGTCTGTGGCGACCCTGCTGCTGGCGGCTTTTTGCGGGACACGGGCTAGGCACCCCCCCTAAATACATCCCTATAGGCTTGTCGGCGAAGCCCCTCTCGCCAACAGCCCCGCAAAAAGCCTCCACCCGCAGGATCTTCGCATTGCGCCCCTTGCCTACTAATAACGACAGGACAGCGCTATGGCATCACAACTACACCCCAGTATTCAGGCATTTCTCGCCGGCTTCGCCGACACACCCCTGCCCCCGGTCAGCGCCATGGACGCGGCCGCCATGCGCCAGATCTTCGACAACCCGCTGCCAGTGGAGCCGGTGCAGATCGGCGAGAGCCGGGATATCCAGGTACCCGGTGCCGAGGGTCCGCTGGACGCGCGCCTCTACCTGCCCGAATCCGCAGCCTCTGAACGGCTGACTCTTTTCTTCCACGGCGGCGGCTTCGTGATGGGCACGCTGGACACCCACGACAGCCTGTGCCGTCACCTATGCCGGGAGCTGGACAGCGCGGTCATGTCAGTGGCCTATCGACTGGCCCCGGAACACCCCTACCCGGCCGCGCCGGAGGACTGCTATGCGGCAGTGCAATGGGCGGCGGAGAATCGCGCTGTATTTGCCGCGGCGGATGCGCAGCTGCTGCTGGCCGGCGACAGTGCCGGTGCCTGCCTGTGCGCCTCGGTGAGCCTGTTGGCGCGCGAGCGCGGCGGCGCCGATATTGATGCGCAGCTGCTTTTCTACCCGACGGCCAATATTCCGGGCGACAGCGACAGCTACAGGCAGCTCGGCGGCGGCGAGTATTTTCTAAGCCGGGAGATGATGGAGTTTTACTGGCGCCATTACTTGGGTGATTCACAGGCCGCCGATGGCTTTGCTACTCCCCTCTCCTGTGAAGATCTGGGCAATCTTCCGCAGATGCATATTGTTGTGGCCGAGTTCGATCCGTTGCGGGATGAGGGCAATGCCTATGCCAGGCGGCTGGAAGCGGCCGGCAACCGGGTTCACGTGCAGCAGGCGAATGGGATGATTCACGGATTTATGTCGATGCCTGGCGTGGATGTCGAGATTAGGGAAATCCTGCAGCGGATTGCCAAAGAACTCGCGTAGGATGGGCAAAGCGAAGCGTGCCCATCAAATAGCCTATGATAGGCAGGCCGCTAATGCATTCGTCATACCGGAGCAGGCCGGTATCCAGTTTTGAGGCACCTGGATTACGGCCTGCGCCGGAATGGCGAAGCTAAACTGTAGGAGGGGGACCAGGTCC
>NZ_JACZFR010000039.1 GCF_014904815.1 Microbulbifer taiwanensis | reverse complement strand
GGCCCATGGCCGCGATCAATGTCCGGCATTTGCAGAAAGTTCGATCGCGGCCATGGGCCGCTCCTACAATATTTCGTGTCTATAGATAGGGCGGAGTTACGGTGGCGGAGTTGTCCAGGGTGATGGCGGCGCCGTTGATATGCTTTGATTCGTCCGAGGCCAGGAAGAGCACTGTCTGCGCCACATCCTCGGCGGTGCACATATAGCTGGCCGCTACCTTGGCCTTTTCCTCGTCGATCACCGGTGTCTTCTCGGCAATCTCCATCGCCATCGGCGTGGCTATGCCGTCCGGGTGTATGGTGTTGCAGCGCACCTTGTTGCCGGCTTTCTGGCAGTAGACGGCGACGCTCTGGGTCAGGCCGCGCACCGCCGCCTTGCTGGCAGAGTAGGCGGCGAAGTGCGGCATGCCGACCAGGGCGGCGGAAGAGGACATGTTGACGATGGAGCCCCCGCCGGATTTTTCCATCAGCGGCAGGGCGTATTTGATCGACAGGAAAATACTCTCGCTGTTGATCGACTGCACACGGCGCCAGCCATCCAGGGATTCATTTTTCACGTCTGCCAGCTGCAGTATCGCGGCGTTGTTGACCAGGATATCCAGGCGGCCGAATTCCTTTTCCACCATTTCCACCAGCGACTGCCAGCCGGCCTCGTCGCTCACGTCCTGCTTGACGAAGCGCACCGGGCCGCCGATTTCCTGTGCCGCCTGTTCGCCGGCCTCTGCGTTGATATCGGTCATGATCACGGTGGCGCCCTCGGCGGCCAGCAGCGCGGCATCGGCGCGGCCGACGCCGCGGCTGGCGCCGGTGACTATGGCAATTTTTCCAGCTACTCGATTGGTCATAACATCACTTTCATTGGTAATTAGAAAAAGGCCCCGGCGGGAATGCCGGGGCGAGGTGGTTTAGAAGCTGAGGGTCACGTCCAGGCCAAAGCTGCGCTCCTCGCCGAACACGCCCAGCACCAGGCCGCCGGCGTCAAAGGAGTTGAGAATGTACTCCTCATCGAGCAGGTTGTGCGCCCACAGCGTCGTGCGCAGGTAGCCGGCACCCACGGCCACATCCTGCAGTGAGACGGAGCCGTTCAGCAGGCCAGTGGCCTCGCGGGTGGCCGCGCCGCGGGAACTGAACCACTGCTGGTCCTGCCAGTTGTAGGTCAGGTTGGCATTCAGCGCGCCCAGCTCGCCCAGGTAGGTGTCGTAGTCCAGGCCGATGCTGTAGGAGTGCTCCGGCGTAAAGGCGATGCGGCGGTCGTCGGCCACGTCCTCGCCGTCCTGGATATACTCGTCGTACTCCGCGTCCACGTAGCCGTAGCTGGCGGTCAGCTTGAAGTGCTCGCCGAGCAGTGCGGTCAGGTCGGCCTCGAAACCCATGTAGCTGGCCTCGCCCGCGTTCAGGGTATCCGTCTGGGTAATGTTGACCGGATCGCTCTGGTCCACCTGCAGGTTTTCATAGCTGTAGTTGAACAGGGCCGCATTCAGGCGCATGCGGCGGTCGAGCAGTTCGGACTTGAACCCCAGTTCGAAGGAGGTCATCTCCTCCGGGTCGAAGCCATTGGCGAAGTTGGCCTGGGAGCCGCGGGCATTGAAGCCACCGGCGCGGTAGCCCTCGGCGTACTTGGCGTAGACATTGGCATCTTCGTTGAGGGCGTAGTCGAATGTCAGCGACTTGCTGAAATTATCCGACTCGCGCTCGCCGTATACTGCGCCGCCGGCAAAGCCGTTGTACAGGTTACTGGCTTTGGAGGCCTCGCGTCTGTCCTCTGTGTAGCGCAGACCCAGGGTGACAGTTAGGTCATCGTCAAACAGTTGCGGCGTGTAGGCATACTGGCCGTAGATGGCCTTTGACTCGGATTCCACGTCAACTGCGTAGGCATCCTCGGCGCTGCTCCAAAGGGCCCAGGCCGTAAAGTCAGCCTGCGTAAAGGAGTCCAGCACCGACGGTGTAGCATCAAAGCCCAGGCTCGCCAGACGCAGTGCGTTCAGGTACGTAATCTGGTTCTCGCTACCCTCCTCGCGGAAGTAGTAGAGACCCGATGTATATTGCAGACGGCCGTCGAGCAGGTCGCCGATAAATTGGAACTCCTGTGAGAACTGCTCCTGTTGCTTGTCGAAATCCGTATCCAGGTACTCGGCACCACTACCGACCAGGGACGGAATCGCACCGCCACCCAGGTGGTGCCAACTGGCGGAGTAGTCCTGGTAGCCATCCTCTTCCAGTTCCCGGCTGGCGGTGATGGACTTGATGATGTGGCCGTCGTTATCCCAGGCTATGGTCAAGCCGTGGCCGCTGACATCCACCTGGGTATCTCGTAGATTGTTGACTGACAGGGTATCGAGGCGCTTGCCCGTGGCAATAAAACCCAGACTGCCGGTGTGATCCTCGATCAACTGGTAGGGTAACTGGGTACTGGTATTGCTCGACTGGTCGTAGGTGTAGTCGATGGTCCAGTCGTCATTGGGTTGCCAGGCCAGCGCCACACGCAGCGCATCCTTGTCGTCAGCACCGAAGTCATTGCCGCCGCCGGTGTTTTCAATCCAGCCGTCTTTTTCCGAAGTGGCGTAGGCGGCGCGCACGAACAGTTCATCGCTGATCGCGTAGTTACCCTTGGTGACGGAACGCCAATAACCCTTGTCGCCGACGCTGAGCGTCTGCGCGAAACTGCCTTCCGCCTGGGGTTTTACCGAGGTCAGATTAACTGCGCCGCCGGTGGAGTTGCGCCCGTAGAGTGTGCCCTGGGGGCCGCGCAGAATCTCTATACGCTCCAGATCGGCCACGTCCAGTGCCAGACCTGCGGAGCGGCCCAGGTAGACGCCATCCAGATAGACGCCCACGGCCGGATCCTTGGTCACCTGAATATCCGCATTGCCTACGCCGCGAATATAGGGGCTGACCGAGTTTTTATTCTGGAAAAACGGGCTGAAGGTGACATTCGGCACGGCGTTCTGGATATCCACGATATCGGTGACGCCCATTTTTTCCAGCTTCTCGTTGTTGAATGCGATAATCGAGATGGGCGCGTCCTGCAGGGACTCCTCGCGCTTCTGCGCGGTGACGGTAACCTCTTCCAGAGTCTGACCAGCGTATGACTGCTCCGGGTTTTCCTGTGCCTGAATGCCGGTTATCGGCAGCAGGCCGGCAATTGCCACTGCCAGGGGGGACTTGATCAGGGTCCGGTGAAAATTATTTTGACTCATCGCTATTGGTCCTCGGGAAAGGGTTTTATCGTGCTTATGTTTTCTCCCAGTGGAATCCATACTAATTCGATCGCGAATGGCCGCCCCCCTCCATTTGGACTAGGAATGAATACGCAATAGTCAGAAATAAAAAGGCCCGGCAATGGAGATCGCCGGGCCTATCAAGGCTTGGATTTCGGAGATATAAAGGGGAGCAGAAAGTACTTTAGAACAAAATTATATCGTCACTCCGGCGAAGGCCGGAGTCCAGGATCCCCGAGCCCACCTGGATTAGGTGGCGCTCCTGCGCCACGCCCTATGGGCCATTCGCTACGCGAATGCTTGCTACGGCATCCATGCCTACGCGATCCGGCCTTCGCCGGAATGACGATATGTCGGAGTGACGATATTCAGCTTACCAGCTCGAAGGCTTCCAGCTTCGGCGCCTGCATCTCCTCGGCGAAGCGGGAGCGGCTCCAGGGCCAGGTGGCGGGCACGCCCTCGGCGTCCAGGTACCAGCTGTTGCAGCCGGTGCCGAAGATGGTTTTCCTGGCCGCCGCTATGCGCTCGCGGTCGAACTGCGCCAGTGCCTCGCGGCTGGCGCTGACCTCCCGGCACTCCCCACCGGCCACCTTCTCGATCAGCTGGCTGATGTAGTTCCACTGCAGCTCTGCGATCTCGATCAGGGAGAAGTTGCCCACCGGGCCGTTGGGGCCGTTCAGCATAAACAGGTTGGGGAAATCCGGGATGGACACCGCCATATAGGCAGTGGGCCGCACGGACCAGACATGGTTCAGCGCCACACCGTCGCGGCCGACCACATTCATCGGGCGCATAAAACGGTCCGCGTGGAAACCCGTGGCGAAGACGATCACATCCAGCTCGTGCAGCACGCCGTCCTTGGTGCGCACGCCCTGCGGCTCTATGCACTCGATACCGTCGGTGACCAGCTGCGCATTCGGGTGCTGTATCGCCTGGTAGTAATCGGGAGAATAGATCAGGCGCTTGCAGGCGGCGCGGTAGTTGGGCCGCAGCCTCTCGCGCAGTTCCGGGTCGGTAACGCTGTTTTCCAGGTTACTCTTCACGTAGGCCTCTATCTGCTGCATCGCCTCGGATTCCGGATCGACGATGGCCTGGGTGAAGCGCTCGATATTCGCGTTCAGGGTCTCGTCGTTCTGCATCCGGTGCAGCAGTTCCGCATCCTCGCGGAAGGCCTGTTTCTCGGCCTCGGAGAACTCCGGGTTTTCCACCGGCATTATCCACTGCGCCGTGCGCTGGAAGTGACACAACTTCTGCGCGCGGGAGGCCAGCGCCGAGATAATCTGCACACCGGTGGAGCCGTTGCCGATTACGCCGATACGCTTGCCGTCCAGGGGCACGCTGTGGTCCCACTGGGCACTGTGGAACAGCGCCCCCTCGAAACTGTCGGCGCCGGGAATCTGCGGGAACTTGGGATGGTGCAGCACGCCGGTGGCGCCTATCACGAAATCCGCCCGGTCCTCGATACCGCTCGCGCTCTTCAGCTGCCACTGGCCGTCTTCGAATACGCAGCTGACGATTTCCTCGTTGAAGCGGATGCTGTCCGCGAGTTTGTACTCCGCGGTAACCTTTGCGAAGTAGGCCTGCACCTCCGGACCCGGCGGCAGGTGGCGGCTCCAGTCGGGGTTGGGCGCAAAGGAATAGGTATAGGAGTGCGACGGCACGTCGCAGGTCAGCCCCGGATAGGTGTTCTCCCTCCAGGTGCCGCCGATGCGGTCGGCCTTCTCGTAGATGGTGAAGTTGTCGTAGCCGGCTTCGCGCAGCTTGATGCCCGCCAGTATGCCCGCCATACCGGCGCCGATAATGACAAAACGCAGATCGCGGCGGTTATTTTCGTTATTCATTGCCCAGTCCATCTCCATCAGAGTTCAGTAAATCGTGCACTCTGTAAATGTACGGAGATGGATGGGATGGAGCATCATCCGTATTGACTAGGCTTCTGCAGCCATCGGGCGGATATTGGCCTCACTCCAGAAGGCGCGCATGGACTGCACCTTGCCTTCCGCATTCAGGACAAAGTGATCGATGATCTCTATTTCCATAGGCGCGCCCATCGCCTCGGAGGCGCATACGAAGGGGAAGACTATCTCGCCGGCAGCCAGGCGCACGGCACCGCTGCGTCTGAGTTTGATCCCCATTGCCAGGGCCCCTCGGTAAAACTCGGCAATGGCCGCCCTGCCGGTGATCGGCTCGCTGCCAACCGGGTCTTCCACTGTGGCATCGTCCGCGTAGAGCGCTACCACACCCTCCAGGTCTCCCTCACTCAGGCAGCACAGGTAACTATCGACAATCTGTTCGGCTTTCGCTTGATCAGTCATGGGAATTCTTTCCGATACAGTTCAAAAAAAAGGCGTCGACCCAACCAGCCAGAAATCCGGGATTGGCACCCGAAATACAACACTGGGAGAGTGAGTTCCAACTGGGGGTCGACATAAAGCCTGGCAACGCAGAGAAAATAATTGCAGCCAGGGACGGACCAGAATCAGTCGCAGTATTCCGGCAAATAACTCTTCTGCTTGTCTTTGGACAGCTCTGCCACATCGGTGTAGAACTGCCGGTACCATTGGCGCAACTTCAGGATCTGGCCGTCACCGCCGCAGAGAATCGGGTTCTCCTGGAAGGTTTTACTTTTCCAGATTTCCACGTCCTCGTAGAAAGCCTCCTGGGCCTTGGACACATAGGCATCGGCGATCTCCCGCATCTGCGCGTCGCTCATGCCTGGAATCCTTTTCACCATTACACCGAAGCGCAGATCAAAACTGTTGCCGTCGATGGGCGCGTGGCAGTTCAGCAGGCGGCTCTCAACATCCCCCTCCATCACCGTGATCTGGTAGGCGGGACCATAGTAGGTGGCCACTGTCTTTAACGAATTCTTACCCAGGCGCTCACTGGTCGCCTCCATGATCTGCACCGCCATATGGTCCACAAAGCGGTTTTCAAACTTGCTCACCGGCGCGCCGTGCACCGGGCCGAAGTGCGCCTTGTCCGCCACATTGTCCACCAATTCCTTCGGGTGGGTGGGGATATGCATGGTGTCCACCACCCAGGGCATCCACTCGCCGCTGTCGCACTCGTCCATCAGCGGGATTTCGTAGTAGGGCGGGTTGCCCTCCGGGTCGTTCCAGACGAAGACCAGGTTGTTGCGCTCGACACTGGGCCAGACCTTTACTTTCGCCCGCGGCGGCACCACCTTGGCGTAGGGGATATCCTCGCACTTGCCGTCGCAGCCCCACTGCCAGTGGTGGAAAGGACAGGTGATGGAATTGCCGGACACCTCGCCCTGGCTCAGGTCCGCACCCATATGCGGGCAGTAGCCGTCCAGCACATGGACTTGGCCGTCCTCGCCGCGGAAGGCGACTATCTTGGTGCCGAAATAGGGAAAGCCCTTCGGCTCGCCCTGGGGGAAATCTTCGGAGGTGCCGATCACATGCCAGCCGCGGGCGAAGCGCGGCTTGTCTGATGCGATTGTCAATGCTGCTGTCATGGCTTTGTATCCCGAGCATCTGATTATCTTATGGAGTCCTCTAAAAATTCGTTTCTCGTCACCCCCGCGAAGGCGGGGGTCCAGTAGCAACCGGGCTTCTGGATTCCCGCCTTCGCGGGAATGACGATTCTTAGAGATGTCCTTGTTATGACCCGATTATCGGAGCCGTACCGGGCAGCTGCCTCGTCCATTGGGACTACGCAGACTGGCGGCCCGCTAGCTAGAGTGAATCGGTTAGGAAACCTCTGAAAAACTATTGCGCGTGCGCCTGGCGGCGGCCGGCGGTGCCGGTGCGCCGGCCCGGTCGGAATGCTCATGTACCGCCGTGTACACTCCGCTTTCTGCGCTCCGGCGGCCACCACCAGCCGCCCGCTCGCTACGTTTTTCAGAGGTTCCTTAGCAGCAGCCCATAAGAAAGGTAACAGCGATGAGCGTATTTGATTTCAGCGACAAGGTGGCCCTGGTGACCGGCGGCGCCTCCGGTATTGGCCGTGCCTGTATAGAGCAGTTCGCCGCCGGCGGCGCCGGCGTGGTGATCGCCGACCGGGACGCCGACCAGGGTCAGCAGCTGGCCGCGGAACTGGAGGCGCGCGGCAGCCGCGCGCTGTTCGTGCAGACGGACGTGGCCGATGCGGACTCGGTGGCGGCGCTGGTGGAGCGCACCTGGGCGCATTTCGGCACCCTGCACTTCGCCGTCAACAGCGCCGGCATCGAGGGCGAGCGCAGCCCGATCGGCGAGTCCAGCCTCGACAACTGGAACCGGGTGATCGGTATCGACCTGAGCGGCGTCTACTACTGTTTGCGCGCGCAGATACCGGCGATTCTCGAGTCCGGCGGTGGCGCCGTCGTCAATGTGGGTTCCATCATGTCCGCGGTCTCCGCGCCGGGCATCAGCGCCTATGTGGCCGCCAAGCACGGCGTGGTCGGGCTGACCAAGACGGCGGCGCAGGAGTACTCGGCCCAGGGCGTGCGCGTCAATGCGGTCTGCCCCGGCTTTATCAAGACGCCGATGGTGGAGAAGCACCTGACCGCGGAAGTGGAGGCCCAGGCCCTGGCCATGCATCCGATCGGCCGCCTCGGCAGCCCGGAAGACGTGGCCGCGGCGAGCGTTTACCTCTGCTCGGAACAATCTGCCTTTATTACCGGCACCGCCGTGGGTGTGGACGGCGGTTACCTGACCATCTGATCCAACGCGTGCCCATCGCAACCGAGCTGATGGGCACGCTGCGCTTCTTTGACTCGCTTTCAGCACTCCTGCTCGGCAATCTGAATCTGCAGCCCTTCCAGTTCTTCGGTCACCTGGATCTGGCAGGACAGCCGCGAGTTATCGCGGAAGGCATCCACACTGGAAACCAACATATCCTCATCCTCGCCGCGAGGGCCGAGCCGCTCAAACCAGTCGCCCTTTAAATACACATGGCAGGAGGCGCAGGAGCAGCAGCCGCCGCAGATGGCCTCTATATCGTCGAAGCCGTTGTCCCGCAGCGCCTCCATCAGGCTCTGGCCGCTGTCCACGTCCACCGGGGAGGATTCACCGGCAAGGTCGGTCACCAGAATAGTGGGCATTTCGCCATACCTCTTTTGCGTTTCGGCTGCCCGCAACAATCACGGGCACCGAATAACTATTGATACGGCGACCAGAATACCCCGCGGGCTCCGCGCCCCTCCTAGTCTGAACAGATTAGTGGGCCGTCGGGGCTTTCGGATAGATTGATTTCCTGCGAAGAAAACCATCGACGAGTCGGAAGATGCAGGATTTTAACGGCAAGAGCATAATCGTCACCGGCGGCGGCAAGGGTGTCGGCCGCGGTATCAGCGAGGCCTTCCTGGCCGCGGGGGCCGAAGTGTTCATCTGCGGGCGGCGGGAGCCGCAAAGTCTCCCGCAAGCGAACGGCAGAAGCGCAAACTTTGTCGCCGCCGATGTGCGCGATGCAGCTAGTACCCAAGCGCTGGTCGATCGGGTCATCGAGACCAGCGGGCGCCTGGATGTGCTGGTCAACAACGCCGGCGGCAGCCCGCCGGTCAGCGCCGCCGACGCCTCCCACCGCCTGACCGAATCCATTATCCGCCTGAACCTGATTGCGCCGATACAGCTGGCACAGCAGGCTTATCACGCCATGCGTGCGACCGCAGGTAAAGGCAGCATTATCAATATCGCCAGCATTTCCGGCGAACGCCCCTCCCCCGGCACCGCCGCCTACGGCGCCGCCAAGGCCGGGCTGATCAATGTCAGCCGCTCGCTGGCACAGGAGTGGGGTGTGGAACAGATAAGGGTCAACGCGATTATCGCCGGCCTGATCAAGACCGAGGCCGCCGGGGAGCACTACGGCGGCAGCGTCGGTATCGCCCGCATCGAGGCGTCGCTGCCGATGGGGCGCATGGCGGTGCCGCGGGATATCGCCGATGCCTGCCTCTTCCTGGCCAGCGAAAGCGCCGCCTATATCAGCGGCGCGGCGCTGGAGGTCTACGGGGCCGGCGAGCCGCCGAGCTTCCTTAAAATTGCCGAGGAGGCGCTGGCTTGAATGCAAACGGAGCCGGGGAAGCGTCGCGGCAGGAATCCCTGGAGTCACGCCTGCACAGGCTGGAAGCCATAGAGGCGATAAAGCAACTCAAGGCGCGCTACCTGAGCGCCTGTGACCGCAAACAGGTGGACGTCATCCGCGACTGTTTCGCGGATGGCCCCGTGACCATCGACTACGGCCCAATAGGCCGCTTCGAACACAGGGACGGACTGATCGACGCCTTCGAGCGCCTCGGTAACCACGACTTTATCGTCGATATGCACCACGGCCAGAATCCGCAAATCGAGATACTGTCACCGGATTCGGCCAGGGGCAGCTGGCAGCTGTATTTCCACCAGATCAACAAGCGGGAAAATCAAGTCACCCAGCTGGGGGGATTTTACGAGGACGGGTACGTGCGTATCGACGGGCGTTGGTCTATCGGCAGTACCGTCTTTACGGTTTCATCCAGTTGCACCGTACTGCTGAGCGAGGGGAAACCTCTGCAGGTAATTACCACTTAAATTAGTGTCCGGGATTAGCAGGCAGCCACACTCTATCTTTCCTTCTTCCTGGAGCGCGCGCCAGTTTACCAACCCCGCCATCAACAAGCACAGCAACGAGTTTTTTAAGCAAAGCATACATGCTAGGCTGCCCCTGAACTCGGCATTATGCAAATTAAGCAACGGAGAGGCTTATGAACTTGGCAGAAAAGGATGAATACTGGTCAGACAGCTTCGAAGGCCTGGACTTTTCCTGTACAGAAATTGACTCGAAGGAATTCGATAACTGCACATTTATTAACTGTGACTTTAGTGAAGCTACGTTTAAAAGATGTAATTTTTCCGACTGTGAGTTTATAAACTGCAACTTGAGCCTTGTTAAGATCGAATACAGCAAGTTCTCCGATGTCTCTTTTCGCGAGTCAAAACTGATTGGAATCAACTGGACTAAAGTAGCCTGGCCAAGATTGGTATTTAGCGCCCCAATAAAATTCTACAAATCCATAGTGAACGACTGCTCTTTTTACGGGCTCTCTTTACCGGAAGTGGTTCTCGAGGAGTGCAAGGCACACAATGTTGATTTCCGGGAAGGTGATTTCAGCAATGCGAACTTCACCTACACCGACTTCACCGGCAGCTTCTTTGTCAAGACAAATCTATCCGGCGCTGACTTCTCCGAAGCTACCGACTACGATATAGACATCTATCAAAACGAAATCAAGCGAGCAAAATTTAGCCGCTACGAGGCCATCAGGCTTCTTGATAGCCTCGACGTAGAGCTGGTCGATTAAGGCCAGGGCTAGAAATCCAGATAACATTACCCTGTTGGCAACAGCGTCAACCAAGGAATCAACATACTCAAGCCCAGGCAAGCAAATCCACAGTGCACCTTGAATCGCATAACCAGAAGATCCGGCCGGGTCCATAAATAGATCTTCGCGGGCATCCATAGCAGCCAGACATCGACGGACACTACAGCCAATGCCACCGCTGCCGCCGCTTCAGGAGCAACCGACCTATCGATAAGCAGGCGGTAGGTTTCAAACGGCCAGGGAGACAGCTCTCCACTGAGGAAATAACCTACCACGGTCGCCCCCAACAGCGTGAGTGGTGTCGCCCACACCCAAGATGTCAAAAACCTTAACAGGAAATTTGATGGCACCCGGCCAATATCATTGGCAAATGCGAGACGCGTTGTCGTGAACAGCATGAGTACAGATAAGGCCAAAATGATAGTTGGCCAGTATAGCTCCAACAGCGCGCTCATGCGGCACGCTCCTTCTGAATGTCATTTTCACTTTCCAGCATTTTCTTGGACTTGAACTCAGTGCCATACCAGGCCGGATTTCTCCACAGTATGTTCAGTCTTGTCTTAAAATCCGGAGCCTCTTTCAGGTCAGCCCACAAGGGCCCGAATCCCGACCTGGTAATAATTTTCAGCGGATTATGAGTATTGATCGGCACGGTAACACCAAAAACCGGCCGTTCATTCGGATCCATTTTCTTAAAGGTTCCAAACAAATGGTCAAAAATAACAAACAAACCACCGTTATTCTTGTCAATATAGATCGGATTGCTTGCATGGTGCACGGCATGGTTATTGGGCGTCACAAAGAAATAATCGAGCCAGCCAAAGTCCTTGTCGAGAAAACGATCCGTATGACAAAACGTCTGGAATGAGGAAATAGTTCCGCCATAGACTGTCAGTGCGACGGGATCAAAACCCAGCGATACAAACAAAAACAGGAATGGAAGCCGGTAAAGGATGGTGAAGGGTGTTAAACGCAGGTTTGTGGTGAAATCATATTCCTCGGAGCTGTGGTGAATTGAATGATCAGCCCACAAGAGGCGGCAATTGTGCGCCCAGGCGTGATTGCCGTAGAAAATAAATTCACCGACAAGAATATAGAGGGGCAGCGTCCACCAGGATAAAGGGACACTCATACCGGTCCAGTCGGCGACAGGCAAAAGGTAACCGACAACCAATACCGGCCCGAGAATATGCGTAACGTAATTAAAGGGAAGGAATAACAAAAAGTTACTTAAGCCATCTGCAGGCAGTTTCCTTTTCTCGATAAACAGCCGTGTGCCAACCTCAATCATTAATACCGCAGCCAGGAAGAATGTAGACCCAATGAATAATTTATCAGTAATATCGTTAAGCAGCATGGGTTTTATTGCACCTCAGCTAAAACTATTAGAATTATTTTTCCAGCACCAAATTAGAGACAAACTCCTCCAGAATTGGCAGCTTAAAACCTGACCTTTTTGTCGACCATGTCCTGTTCAAGGAATCCCAGCATCGGAATTGGCGGCAAGTAATGATCATGACTGTAGCGATTCCAGTATAATCAGCGGCCTTTCGACGCCTCAATGGACTATATGACTATAGGCATGGACTTAAAAGTTATAGGCATATCGTCCAAATCCCTGCGTCCCCGAAGCCTTGTAAGATTGAGAATCTATCGTTGCTCTGGCTCGAGATGTGAGGCTTTACCACTTGGGATTCCAGCACCCGAGTTCTTTCTCTCTACAACCATTTACCCGGCTGGGGGGCTACGACGACATAGTATGCCTGTAGCGGCGGGCGATGGTTGATCTGCGATACGGTTTTCACACCGACATACAGCGTCACTATGCAGTTGCGGGAGGGGCGGCCGCGGCAAGCATCAACTTGCCCCTGGGGAGCCTCTGTGCGTTTACACCCTGCCCTGCAACTCGAATCGGTCGGCGAGAACCTTGGTAATTCGCTCGACCAGTGCACCGATATGGCCAGCGCCCTCCCAGGAGTAGACCGAAACAACCATGGCGGGCTCCAGGCCTAAGGACTGATTCTGCCGGACATTGTAATTGGCGGTCGCTCCCAGCGGCAGTAGCGACAGGCCCAGCCCGGCTTCGACGGCAACGAGCACGCTGTTCAGACTGCTGCCGGTAAAGGCGATATACCAATTGCGTCGCTCGCGCTCGATCCTCTCGAACATGGCCTCGCGGTAGAGGCCGCCAGCCGGAAAGGTGACCAGCGGTATTGGATCCGGCCAGTCCCCGGCGCTGTTCGCACCCTCAAACCAGCCGATGGCCTCCGGAAAGGTCGCGCGATAATCGGCGCTGGCGGTCGGCTCCTTTACCACCACCACATCGAACTCACCGGCGCGGAAGCGTTTACTGAGGTCGCGGCTCAGCCCGGTTGTCACATCGAGGCGGACCTCGCGATGCTGCTCGGAGAAGGTGGCAAATTCCCTGCTCAATCTAGAAGTGACTATATCGTCCGGCAGCCCGATACGGATGGCGGAGGTCCCGGCCGGGTCGGAGAGCAGCGCCACTGCTTCCGACTCCAGTGCAAGAATCCGCCGCGCATGGCCGAGCAGCCGCTCGCCGGACGCGGTCGGCCCAACCGGTCGAGCGGCGCGGTCGATAAGCTCCCGCCCCACCGCCTGCTCGAGCCGACCGAGTTGCTGGCTGATGGTGGATTGCGTCATATGCAGTCGGCCGGCCGCCGCGGTAAAACTGCCGGCGTCGACGATGGTGACGAAAGCGCGGAGAAGACGGGGGTCGAGCATGGCATCATTACAGAAATGGATACTTCGGATAAAGATATCTAATTTGTAAATGGCGCGCCAGCGCGATATATCTGCCTGCCCCACGCAACCAGGTAATTCCCGCAATGAAAAAGCTGTTCACCGCCGCTCTGGCCGTCCTCGCGGCCATTTCACTCGTCCCCCTCCAGGCCGCTGCCAGGAACCAGGCGGACGTCATCATTCGCCACGCCACCATAGTGGACGTCGAGCACGGGCAGCTGCTTCCGGACCAGGCCGTCGCCACCCTGGGCGACCGCATAGTGGCGGTGGGTAACGACGCCGATGTGGCCAGGCGCTGGCGCGGCAGGCAGACGCTGGACGGCCGCAACCGCTACCTGATCCCGGGCCTGTGGGATATGCATGTGCACTTCGGCGGTGGCGAGGCGCTGATCGAAGAGAACCGGGCGCTGCTGCCGCTTTACGTGGCCCACGGTGTCACCACGGTGCGCGACGCCTCAGGCGACCTTCCCCTGCAGGTGCTCGACTGGCGCAGGGAGATAGCCGAGGATTCCCTGTTCGGCCCCACCTTGCTGAGTTCCGGGCCCAAGATCGAGGGGCTCAATCCGGTCTGGAAGGGCACCATCGAAACCGGCTCTGAGGCCGACGTCGACAGGGCGATAGAGCAGTTGAAGGCGCTGAACGTCGACTTCGTGAAGATCACCGACAGCACCCTCAAACCGGAACTCTTCCTCTATGCCATAAGACAGGCGCGGGCCGCAGGCCTGCGCACCTCCGGCCATATCCCGATGCAGCTCACCCTGGACCAGGTCGTGGATGCCGGGCTCAGCTCCATCGAGCACCTGGGTTACGCCTACAACGCCGGTGCCAAGGATGAGGCCGCTATCGCCGCCGATTTCGCGGCCGGCCGTATCACCCGGCAGGAGGCGCGCGCGCGCCTGGACACCGGCTTCGACCGCGATACCGCCATGGCCGCCTATCGGAAGCTCGCGCAGAAGGGCGTCTTCGTCACGCCGACGCTGAATGGCTCGCGGGTGATCGCCTATCTCGATCGAGACGATCACCAGGGCGACGACTACCTCGCCTATATTGGTCCGGGACTGCGGAAAACCTACGAGTGGCGCGTACAGCGTGCCGCCGGGGCCACGCCGGCCCAGATAGAGCAGAGACACGCCCGCTACCAGCGCGTCGCCGCCGTTATTCCGCTGCTGCAGCAGGCGGGCGTCACCATCATGGCCGGAACCGACGCCGGCTTCCTGAACTCGTTCAACTACCCGGGAGTCGGCCTGCACGATGAGCTGGCGCTGTTTGTGGAGCTGGGCCTGACCCCGGCACAGGCGCTGTCGGCCGCAACCCGCGCCGGGCCGGCGTGGTTCGGCCAGCTGGATCAATACGGCTCCATTGACGAGGGCAAGGCCGCCGACCTGGTGCTGCTGGAGCGCAACCCGCTGGAGGATATCCAGGCAACGCGCGCGATTCACACCGTGCTTCTGCGCGGCGCCGTTCAGGACCGGGCTGCGCTGGATCGCGCGCTGGCCGACACGCACGCCAAGGTCGCCGCCTGGAATGCAGAGGCGGCCAGATAACGGCGTTCCGCCGTTTCCCACAACCCAAATGAAGGTATGACCAATGCGCAAAGTTGTAGTGATTTATGCCTCGATCGTGCTATCCGCCATCGCCTACCCGCTGTTGGCATCGGGGCAGTCAGTGAACCAGAGTGAGCTGCGCGAGGCCGCCGGACGCGATGATGTCGCGGCGATTCAGGACCTTCTCGCCAGGGGGGCAAACATCGATGCCAAGGATGGGCGCGGACGGACAGCGCTAATGGTCGCGACGCACGCGAACAGCATCGACGCCGCCCGGGTATTGATCGCTGCCGGTGCCGACGTCAATGCACGGGACAGGATCAAAGACAGCCCCTATCTTTACGCGGGTGCGCGCGGCCATCTCGAAATACTCAAGATGACGCTCGCCCATGGCGCCGACCTGAAAAGCACCAACCGCTACGGCGGCACCGCGCTTATCCCGGCCGCAGAACGCGGCCATATCGAGACAGTGCGCACCCTGATCGAAGCCGGTGTCGAAATAGACCACGTCAACAATCTCGGCTGGACCGCGCTTCTGGAAGCAATCATCCTCAGCGACGGCGGCCCTGCCCACCAACAGATAGTGGATCTTCTCGTGCGGGCTGGGGCGGACGTCAATATTGCCGACCGCAAAGGCGTCACGCCCCTGCAGCATGCGCGCCGGCGCCATTATGCAGAGATAGAGAGGAGACTCCTGGCAGCGGGTGCGCAACGATAGGATACGAAAACATGGACAAGGAACAGCGTTACCTGTGCAAAGCGATCGATCTCGCTCGTGCCAACGTCGACAAGGGCGGGCGCCCCTTCGGCGCACTCGTCGTCAAGGATGGAAGCCTGCTGGCGACGGGTGTGAACGACATCCTCAGCACGAATGATCCCACCGCCCACGCGGAACTGAATGCGATAAGGGCCGCAAGCCAGAGACTGGGATCACCAGACCTCGCGGGTTGCACCGTCTTCGCCAGCGGCCACCCCTGCCCCATGTGCATGGCCGCCATGACAATGGCCGGTGTCAGCAAAGTGGTATACGCCTATTCAAATGAAGATGGCGCGCCCTACGGACTTTCCACAGAGGCCGTGTATGCGGAACTGGCAAAACCTTTCTCCGAGCAGTCCATGAAAATCCGTCATGCGCCTGTGGATTCAGGATCGCGCACCGATCTCTACGCCCACTGGCAGAAAAAGCAGGACGATCGGCGCTGAAGCTGTAGCGTCGACCGATAACCCGCCCGCTCGACGGCTCCTGCCTGATGGAGCCCCAATTTCCCGCGTAAAAGTAAATGTGATCCGTCTACGCCGTTTGGACTAGGACAGCTGCGAATGCCGCCTCCTACTATCGTTTGAGCTCCCGGACTCAAACGAACAGAAAATAATAAGCGGCTGACGGAGATACCCATGAAGGACAATAACCACTTCCCTTCCCTGTTTTCCTTTTCCCTGATCCCCTTCGCCCTGTCCGGCCTCACCATTGCCATCGCCGGCACCCATTCCAGCGGCACCATGGCCCAGGCCGACTACGGCATAGAGGAAGTCACGGTCACCGCGCGCAAGCGCGAGGAGAACCTGCAACAGACGCCGGTCTCCATCACCGCCATCGGCGGCGATGCGATATCCGATAGCGCCATCGGCAGCATCACCGAAATCGAATCCCTGTCGCCGAACCTGAACTTCACCGTCGGCACCGGCGGCGGCAGCAGCAGCGTCAATGCGTTTATCCGCGGCGTGGGCGAGTTCGATTTCCTGCTGACCAAGGATCCCGCGGTGGGCCTGTATATCGACGGCGTCTATATGGCGCGCACCTTCGGCGCCAATATGGAGCTGGCGGATATAGAGCGCATCGAAGTGCTGCGCGGCCCCCAGGGCACACTGTTCGGCAAGAACACCATCGGCGGCGCCATCAATGTGGTCACGCGCAAGCCGGACGACACTATAAGCTACTCCCTGGAAGTCACCCGCGGCAGTCACGGCTACCGCGCGGCCAATGCCTACTTTCAACTGCCGCTGTCGGAAACCCTGTCCGCCAGCCTCTCCACCATCGTCAAGAAATCCGACGGCTGGCAGCAGCGCCCGGGCGGCGATGCCGGCGACGACGATGTCAGCGCCGGGCGCCTGCGCCTGGCCTGGACGCCGTCGGAGTTTTTCGAATCGCAGCTGTCCATCGACGCCGTACACCAGCGCCAGAACAGCTACCCCAACGCGATGCTCGCCTGGAATGACAACGCCATCTTCGCACTGCTGCAAAATGCACTGCTGGAACCCTGCTGTACGCCCACAAAAGATATCGACGGTAGCGGCGCCGCCTCGACGCAACTGCTGCGTGACGACCTGGATGGCTCCGGCATCAACTGGATCAATGAATGGGCCCTGGATACGGTGACCGTAAAATCCGTCACCGCCTACCGGGAGATGGAGGCGCTGTTCGGCCGCGACGGCGACAACTCGGCCCTGAATTACGCCGGCGACGTGCACGACCAGAATCACCGCCAGTTCAGCCAGGAACTGCAGCTGTCCAGTGCCGCCTTCGACGAAAAAATGCAGTGGACCGCCGGCCTCTACTATTTCAGCGAGACCACCCGCGACCAAACCCGCCTGGTCACCGCCGAGGGCCTGCACGGCGCGCTCGCCGCCCTGCCGCAGCCGCTGCTCTTCCCCGGTGAGGCAATCGCCTTCGACCTGACGGTGGATTTCGACAACCGCCAGCAGAGTGACAGCCTCGCCGCCTTCTTCCACAGCAGCTACGCCTTCGATGAGCAGTGGAGCCTGACCGCCGGCGCACGCTATACGCAGGAGGAAAAAACCTTCGAGCAGTCCGCCACCCGTATCGCCAGCGGCCTGCCGCTGCTGCTGCCGGACATCAGCGCGGACAACCCCTTCGCCACCCCAGGCGAGGCCTGTTCCGACCTGACACCGGACGGCAGCTACCGCTGCACACAACAGTGGTACGAGTTCTCCCCCAAGCTGGGCCTGGAATACCAGCTCAACCCGGAGCTGATGCTCTACAGCCACGTATCCCGCGGCTTCCGCAGCGGCGGCTTCAATGGCCGCCCGACCAGTATCAGCGAGGTGGCGGAATACGATCCGGAAACCCTGACCGGCTACGAACTGGGTCTCAAATCCCAGTGGCTGGACAACCGCCTGCGCCTGAACGGCGGCCTCTTCCTGAACAAATACCGCGACCAGCAGGTGGTGATTATCAGCGCATCCGAAACCGGTATCTCCGCGATCACCGAAAACGCCGGCCGCTCCACCATGCAGGGCCTGGAACTGGAACTGAGCGCCCTGCCCAGCGCCAACCTCGAAATCAGCGCCGGCCTTGCCTACCTGGACGCCCACTACGACGAGTGGCACGACGACACCGGCGATCACAGCGACCGCGATTTCGAGTACGCTCCCGATTTAAGCGGCAACCTGGCGATGCGGTACAGCTGGCAGTTCGATTCAGGAAGTAGCCTGGTGCTGCGCGGCAGCGGCGCCTACAAGGGCGAAACCTACCTGGACGCCACCAACACCGAACAGCTGCACGCACCCGGCCACACACTGTGGGACAGCTCGCTGAAATACTATTCGGCGGACAGCCGCTGGGAAATCGGCCTGCATGGCAAGAACCTGGGGGACAAGCGGGTGCTGAACGCAGGCTTCAGCGCGCTGGATGCGTTTGGGTTTGTAGAGGGATCCTACAATGCGCCGCGCAGGGTTTTGTTGAGTGTGAAGTATCTGGTGGAGTGATGCTATGGAGCCGGAGCCGAATAACCGGGGCCCCGGCTTGCGCGCCTGCGCTACACAAATGCAGGCAGTGAAAATCAAGGAGAAACCAGCGGTTCCGCCTGATAGGCGCGATGCAGCAGTTCCACGAATGCCGGTGCCTCCGGCAGGGACAGGTCGCCGATCCGGTGCACCGCCACTCCCGGCGTCCAGGAGTTCATCACCACGGCACCGGCCAGGTCCGGCAGGTCGGTGAGCGTCACCTCCTGAACCCGCTGCGGGATATCCAGGCGCTGCAGTTGCCTGCGCAGGATACCCATGGTCGTGCCGACCAGCATATCCGCCCGCGGCCACACCACCGCCTCGCCATCCCAGAAAGCCAGGTTCCAGATAGTCCCCTCACTGAGCCGCCCACTGCGATCCACGAAAGCCGCATCGTCAAAGCCCTTATCGACTGCGCGGCGCAGAAAATAGGTCTTGGACACCTCGCCGACATGCTTCACCGCGGCAAGCGCCCGCTCGTGCTCAACCGCAGCCAGTGCCAGCGGACCCCGCGGGCCGGATGCGGCCGGGCCTGTGCGGGCCAGAATTTCCGGCTCTGCACCGGCGAGCCCGAATTCTCCCGCCGGCTCGTACACAGTGGCCATCAGCGATAGATCCGCCGGCCCGGCCTCCAGTGCCGTGCGCAGACAGGACAGCACCCGCTCGTCGGACAGCGCGCGACCGAACATCTCCTCCGAGGCGGTCCGCAGCCGCCGCAGGTGCAGGTCCAGGCCGCGGACCCCGCCGTCGCGCACCTGCATGGCGGTGAAGTGGGCATAGCCGGCGAAGGCGAGCGGAGCCAGTTCTTCGGCGGTGGCCGCGCGGCCGTTGCGCTGCGCGATGAACGCAGTGGTGGAAGCAGACATAGATTCACTCCTGGAATTTGCGCCGCGCCCCGGCGCGGTCGATCATTAAGTTGCGCAACTATCTGCCATTGCCCGGATATTGAAAAACAAGTATTTTTTGTCAAATCATTAAATATGGCTTGAAGATCCATGAGCCGAATGCTGCCGGGAACCCGGGCACTGAGAACATTCGAAGCGGCCGCGCGGCACCTGAACTTCACCCGCGCCGCGGACGAACTGGGGCTGACACCGGCGGCGGTCAGCTACCAGATCAAGGAGATAGAAGAGCAGCTGGGCATCACCCTCTTCTCGCGCAGCAGTCGCAGTATCCAGCTTACAAACGCCGGCACAGTCCTGTTCGAGGCGGCCTCCGATGCGTTGGACACCCTGCAGCGCGCCGCCAACCGCGCGCGCAGGATGGCACGGGGAGCGGCCGAGCTTCGCCTGTCGCTGGGGGCCAGATTCGCCACCAACTGGCTACTGCCGAGGCTGCCGCAATTCCGGGCCGCGAACCCGGACCTGGAGCTGACTTTCGATATCACCGACAGGCTCCGCGATTTCGCGCTGGACGATGTGGATATCGCCATCCGTTTCGGCAGGGGCAACTATGAAAAGTCGCGATCGGAGCGCCTGTTCGACACGGCCATAGTTCCGGTCTGCAGCCCCAGGCTGCTCGAATCCGACCCCAAATTGAACGAACCGCGGGACCTGTTCCAGCATACCCTCTGCTACGTGGATTGCGTGACCGACGGCATTGTCTGGCCCAACTGGCCCATGTGGATGGCCGCCGCCGGTATCGGCGACTTCGATGACAGCCGCTGTGTGGGTTTTACCGATTCCAATCACGTCGTGCAGGCGGCCATAGACGGCGCCGCCGTAGGTCTTGTCGAGCTGGCGATGGTGACCAGCGATCTCGAGCAGGGGCGACTGGTGCGGTTGTTCGATATCGGAGTCAGCGTGGCCGAGGACTACGCCTATTACCTGGTCTACCCGGAAAGTGGCAGAGAGGATCCGCGCATAATCACCTTCCGCGACTGGATACTGAATGAGGCCGGTCAGTAACTTCTGACCAATAGCGAATTGGCGGTTCCTTGCAGAGGCGACCCGGCAATGTGAATTGCCGGTGAACTTGATGTTTTGGGCCTGCCGGCACATTCTTTCCCAAGCCAATTTACGCACCGGGTAAAAAGGGCAGCAAGAATGAGCATGTCGACATCCGCGAAAACCCCAGACGACTATATAGAGCAGCTGCAGGGCTGGACCCGCGACTGCGCCCTCCTCCTGCGCAAGCAGGTAAAGGCGGCGGCCAAAATGGAAGAGAGCATCAAATGGGGCCATCTGGTCTTTATGTCCAATGGCCCGGTGCTGCTGATAAGAGCCGAGAAAGAGCGGGTCCTGTTCGGTTTCTGGCGCGGGAAGCGCCTTCGCGAAATCGAACCCGGGCTCAAGGCCAGTGGCAAGTACGAAATGGCCACCCTCGAGATTCGCTCCGAGCCCTACCCATCCTCCAAGACCATAAGGAGCCTGGTTCGCGAGGCGGTCAGGCTCAACGGGGAGCTGGGCAATCCGCAGGACGCGGCCAGGAAGTGACGCCCTGCGATTAAGTCTGGCTAGTTACGGCCAGCATCGGCAAGCCGCTCTGCCGCTGCAAAACGCTGGCGGAAATCCACCAGCTTCACGTTGAAATGATCGGTCCCGATAAACTGGTCATCACTCATATACGGCTGTTCCTGATGTTTATACCAGTCCGCATATTCCGGGTGCTTCGCGCTTTCCACCTGATAGTGGGTTGAATAGGTGCGCACCTTGATTGTCGGCACCTCCCCCCTGAAATCGAAGGTCAACAGACGCATCCAGCCGTCGCCGATCTGTATTGGCCATCCCTTCATTTCTATACCGGCATCCCTGGCGGTCTGGTTGCGGCCCTGGTAGTCCGACAGTAGCTGCCAGACCGGGTTGCCAAAATCGTTGTCATCCATTCGAGTTGCCTGGCCGTGCTGGTGGCCGCAGAGTACGAGGAAGATCTGGTCGTTCTTGGAGATGAATTTTTCCCAGACCATTTCCGGGTTGTTGTGGACGGGATCGACCCTGTGTCCGTCAATAATGGCATTGGACAGGCGTCGACCGTCGGTATTCAGGTAGTTGTGGGTGGACACTATGGTCGGCAGGCCGGGAAAGCGTTTGATTACCGCTGCGGCCCACGCCAGCGTTTCATCGGGTGGATCAAACCGCAGACCTATGTGCAGGAAGCGGTAGCCTCCGGCACTGAATACCTGGGCACTGTCGGCACCGCCATCGTGCGACGATACATACCAGGGCTTATCCTTGAAAAACTCGGTATCGGCGCCGAATACCGAGCGAAAGTTATCCAGGCCGCCCGGGTGCAGGACACCCAGGGTTGTCAGGTCCTTTGGGTTGAATTGCTTGGCCGCGGGAAACTTGGAATCTGTCCACATGGCATCGTGGTCGTGATTGCCCGGCACCACGGAGAAGGGCACCTTGCCGGCAATCAGGGAGTAGCCCTCATGGGCCTTGGGCATCTCGAACAGGTGCACCTGTTCCGTCGGTGCAAAGTGCGCATCCAGCAAAGGATTGGGAACCCGCTTGAAACCCCGCTCTACGTGCCGCGGATCCATACTCTTGCTCTGATGCTGCCAGACATCCCCCAGCGATGAAACGAAAGCAATATGGCCACCGGCACTCTGCAGGTTGTCGGCAATATATTGCATCTGCTCGATAAACATCGCACTGGCATCAAACGGGAATCCCTCCGCCTTCTGGTGGGTATAGTCCAGGTAGTTTTGCGTATCGGGAATCACCGCAATGGTGAACTGTTGATCCTGCTTTTCGGCACGGGGCTGGCTTTGCTCAGCCATGGCCTCAAAACTTAACGCGGCACTCGCGATCACGGAAAGCGCCGAAACTCTAAGTACAGACTTCAGGCAGGCCATGGCCACCTCCTTTAAATTTTATTTTGATCTAAGACTCTATCTGTCCCAGGTTTGCATGTATCAGGGCACCGTTCAGTACCGGACGCTCCGCACAGAAGTAGAGCGTCTCGGCAATCTCTTGCGGTCGGATCAGGCGATTGAAGGTCACCGACCTGGCGATATCGCGCAGCACCTGCTCGCTGTCACCCAGATGCTGGCGCAGCATCTCCGTATCGGTGAAACCCGGACATATGCACGCGGTGTGGATACCGGTTCCCGACAGATCCTGGCAGCTACTGCGCATCATCCCCACCACCCCGTGCTTGGATACCACATAGGAGCAGCTGCCCGGGACCGCCTTTTCACTCAGCGTGGAACCCAGGTACAGGATCGACGAGCCGGGCTTCATCAGTGGCAGCAGCAACTGATTCAGCTGGCTTGGGGCCACCAGGTTTACCTGCAATGCACGGCGGAAATTGTCGGCTTCTATCCCTACTATGCTGTCCTTCTGGTGCATGGCGGCATTGTGAATCACGGTTATTCGGTCACTGCCTTTTACCGCGTCGGCAACTTCTCTTCCCCATTCCTGTGTCCAGTCCTCCCGCGCCAGGTCTACCGGAATATCCGTCACCCCGCCGAGCTCGCTGCCACTGCGGGACAGATTGACGACGCTATAGCCGTTTTCCAGAAACAGCTGCGCCGCGGCGCGCCCTATCCCTTTGCTGCCACCGGTGATCACCAGGGTTTTTTTCATGTCCAGCTCTCCGCACTACCCGACCGCCATTGACTGCTTCCCGACTGTCCGGGGCCGGAAGACACCCTGACGACTATCTGGTAGACACCGTATTCCTGCAGCTCTTCCGATGATCCAACCAGCTTCTGCAACAGGAAGTTGGAGAAGTCCTCGACGGTGGTATTGCAGATCGGCAGCAGCTGGGTGTCGGCTTTCAGGAACGGCATTTCTTCGCCGTTGAACCGGACCCAGTAATAATCGCCCTCCTCCCGAACGGTCAGATGAGGGGAGCGCGCGGGTATCAGCAGGTATTCGTCCAGCTCGCGACAGAGGCCATCCAGCTTCTGCTTGTAGACCCGGTAGTTGCAGCACATGCCGTTACTGCCGACCGGAAGGGTAATTTCCGCGGAGACCTGGAAGTTGTGGCCGTGCAGGCGTTCGCGCTCTACCGCGGAGAAGATGGTGAAGTGTGCCGCCGAGAATTTCATATATTCCTTCGACAGCTCGATCGTCGTTACTCTATTCACACCGTGAAACCTCGTTTGAGCCCGCGATTTTTTTTTTACCCTGGAATTAAAATTTTGCCGGGTTAAGGCGCCACGGGGATGTGCCCCCGCCGAGCGTAGCTCGGTCGCGAGCCCCTGAAATACAAGAAGATCCATGCATCTTCGCCAGCATTTCAGAGGCGACAATCAAATATTTCAGGACGAAATATTTGATTGTCAGATTAATATGGTTGTGCCGACCCAGGGCCGCTGCCCTATCAAACCGGTCCGCACACGTCCCGGATCAGCAGTACCGTCCAGGGGCAACCCACCAGCTCGGCGAGCGAGCTGGCTCCCGCCCGCTCCATTACTGCCGGCGTATCGGCACTCTCGACCTGCACCTTGGCGCGCCCACCGTTCGGATAGCGCAGCTCCGCCACCAGTGCGGCTTCGCCATCGTGTGTGGGCGTCAGTTGAATGGCGGCGATCCTGGCCACCGGGCTTGCATCCATCTCGCTCATCGGCCTTCCCCGAAATCCGCTAGGCCGCCGGCGGCGCCGTGAAGATGATGTCGGAGCAGGTCATCCTTGCCGGGGCCGGGCGGAAGACCAGGTAGAGGTTCCAGCTCTGCAGGTCCTGCACCGCCTCTTGCAGGTCTTTTTCCGGCAGTTCCCGCTTGGCGATACTCTGCCAGTCATCGCCCGGCTGCGGGTAAGTCCAGTTGCGCAGGGGCGCGGGCTTTGTGCTGGCGACGCCCACTGTCGACTCGAGCGTTGCAGCGTCGCGCCGCGCGCGCTCCTGTCTGCGCTCGGGCACTATGGCGCCGCTGGTCGCCTGCGTATAGCCACCCTGCGCCGAGTACACCAGCTTGCCGTTGACGAATACCTGTTCTATGCCGCTGGCCCGGCGGATATAGCGGTAGCCGCCTGCCGGCAGGTCCTCCACCGGAATTTCCGGGCCGCGGTCGATGGTTTGCGGATCGAAGATCACCAGGTCCGCGGCCAGCCCCGGGCGTATCAGCCCCCTGTCCGTCAGGCCCCAGTTGCGGGCGATATGCCCGGTGAGCTTGTACACCGCGTGCTCCAGGCTGAGCGCCCCGGCCTCGCGCACGAACTTGCTGAACAGGTAGCCGGTATCCCCGTAGGTGGCGAAGCGGGCAACGTGGGCACCGCCATCGCCGGATCCAATCTGCACCAGGTCACTGGCAATGGGGCCGACGATATTGTCGGTGCGGTTGTGCCCCACCTCGAAGGCGCTAAAGCAGATTTTCAGGTTTTCCTCGACGGCGAGGTCGAGCATCAGTTCGACCGGGTCGCAGCCGCGCTCGGCGGCGATATCCGCGAGCCTTCTGCCCTCAAGCGGCTTGTTGTGGGCCAGGGTGGTTCTCGAGACGAGAAATTCCGGGAAGCTGATCTCCATCGCAATCGGGTGCATCGCATTGTACGCTTCCTCGACCAGCCGCTTGCGCACTTGCGGGTCCCGAAAGTCTGCCAGGGTCTGGTCGTGGGGCTTGAGAATCGTGGCCCACCAGGTGGGGCGGGTGCTAAATACCGACGTGGGGATATCGAACTCGAAGGTCACGTCGATGGGGCGCGTCTGCATCTGCGGCACCACCCGCGCACCCCGCGCGACCTGCAACTGCACCCGCTCCATGGCCCTGTCCACCAGCTCGGGGGTTGCCGTTGAGTCAAACAGGGGCGAGAAGGTGATCATGATGTCGTGCTTGCGCGACAGCTCGGCGAGTATGTCGATACGGGCCGCGAGCAGGTCCGCATCCCAGAACTCGGGCACTATCTGCATCACCGCGCCGTACTCGCCCAGCACCGAGCAGAGGGCGTCCAGCTCTTCCGGCGCCGCCTGGCGGCAGGGAACCGCGCGGTACTCGTGGTCTATATCCACCCAGCTGGAACTCAATCCCAGGCCGCCCACATCCAGGCACTGGCGCAACAGCGCGCACATCTGCTGCAGCTCGTCTTCCGTGGCGACGCGGTCCCGGGAGGATTCGCCCATAACCCACAGGCGCAACATGCTGTGACCCACCATAGGCGCGACGTTGATACCGAGCCGCTCCCTGAAGGCCCCGAGGTATTCCTCGAAGGTCTCCCAGTTCCACTCCATCCCCGCCTCGAAATCCGCCTTGGGCATCTCTTCGATCTGGCGGAAGACGGCGCCGACGAATTCGCGATGCTCGGCGCGCACCGGCGCCATGGTGAGGGAGCAGTTGCCGCTGACCACCGTGGTCACGCCGTGCTCCAGCGACGGCTCTGCGCGGCCATCCCAGGTGATCTGCGCATCGAAATGGGTGTGGCAGTCAATAAACCCGGGGGCCACCACCCGACCCGCTGCATCTACTACTTCCCGGGCATTGAGCGCCAGCTCGCCGGCGGCGACCGCGGCAATCCTGCCGTCCTTCAGCGCCAGGGAACCGCGATAGCTGGCATCTCCAGTTCCATCGCAAATTTGAGCGTTGGTTATCAACAGATCGTACATGTCAAAACTCCCGGCATCTGTATTTATCGGCTTTTATTTGAGCGGACCGGCATCCACAACCTGGATCTACTCTAGAGGGCGTGGGCCTTTAGAGACCATGGAGAAAAAACGCCTTCATATGGATTTTCGGCCCGGCTTTGCAGCGGCGCCGAGGCGATGAGATTAGTCTATGCGCTTAGAGGAATACTCCATGGGGAGGCTCCAACAGCCTTGGTAGGATTCCCCCGGTGCGGCCGAAATTGCGGTCACACAAACCCTACTGCAGGAGTTATCGATATGGACTTGAAGGGAAAACGTATCGCAATCACCGGAGCCAACGGCGCCCTGGGCAGGGCGGTTTCGCAGAAGGCGCTTGCGCTCGGTGCCGAGCCGGTATTGCTGGATCTGGCTTTCGGTGAGCAGGGAGCCGACAGCTCCACCGGCGTCGAGCGCCACTCGCTGGACCTGCGCGACGCCGCAGCCGTGAAGTGGTGCTTTGCGGAAATCGGTGCGGTCGACGGTGTCTTCAATCTGGCCGGCGGTTTCGATATGGGGCCGGCCGTTCACGAAGTGACAGACGAGAGCTGGGAATTCCTGTTCGATATCAACGTAAAAACCATGCACAACGTGGTCAGGGCCGTGGTGCCCGGCATGCTGGACAGGGGCCGCGGTGCCATCGTCAATGTCGGTGCGGCCGGTGCCCTGAGCGGCCTGCCACATATGGGCGCCTACTGCGCCAGCAAGAGCGTTGTGATGCGCCTGACCGAAAGCCTCTCCGCGGAACTGAAACAGAAGAATATCAACGTGAATGCGGTGCTCCCCGGCGTTATCGACACCCCGGCCAACCGTCGCGCCATGCCCGATGCCGACGTCTCGCAATGGGTGGCGACGGAAGACCTGGCCAGTGCCATCTGCTTCCTGGCCTCCGGCGCCGCCTGCGCTATCCACGGCGCCCTGATCCCGGTGACCGGACGCGCCTGATGAGCCCCCCTCCAACGCTCGTGGCACACTTCCCAGCGCCGGTAGCGGCCTCCCCCATGCAATCCGCCGCATCGGGTTCCCTGCGGCGGAATCGCGGTTTATACTGCCAGACGTCACTCGAGCGCGTGGTAAAGATAATAAAAAGCATGCCCAGCGAGATGTCCGACCAACTTTTCGTAAGTTACGCCAGAGCACTGGTGGACGCTCTTCGTTCCGAAGATGCGGCGCCCCTGGGCGAAGTGCAGGCTTTCATCGACAGCATAGATGACTGTGTCACCCTGCCGGTCAGCAGAATTATGGATCTGGATCAACTTTCCCGGGAAGAGCGCCTGGACCTGCTGAATCTGGCCCTGAATCAATGCGGTATCGGCCTCGAGAATCTTGACCGGCTGCAGGAGCCGGAACTCGCATCCAACTTTCAAATTTTTATCTGGCTGTACTTCCTCGAACGCGCACTGAACAACCACCAGGCCATCAGCGGCCAGATGGAGCTGACCAGGGACGATCCTGCAGCCAGCCTGAGGACCATCGCCGTCCCCGACAGTGCCTGGTTTATGATTTACATCGAGAGGGGCCGGGCGGTGCTGGAGTTCGACGGCAGGCGGAAAATCGCCGAGGCGCCGGAACTTCTGCTATTCAAGTCGGGGCTGCCCATCCATCTGGAGCGCCACCCGGATTGCGAGGATGCCAGTATCTTTACCTGCTCTTTTTTTCCACGCAAGTCGTGGATCGGCTTCCTGCATGAGGGCCAGCAGGCGGAGCCGGTCGTTTCCCTGCGCCTGCCGGACAGTATCGAGAAGGACTATATTCACAAGGCCTTCTGCCAGATTATCGATGTATCCCACTCCGACCTTATCCAGAAGCGGCAGCTGCATTTGAACCTGCTGGAACAGATACTGCTGCTCTTCGACAATATACGCCCCAAGAACTCCGACAAGAAGCTGGACCCCCGAGTTGCAGCGGCCTGCAGCTATATACTCGAGCGTTACAATAAAAAAATCACCGTGGAAAATATTGCATCCGCAGCCAACACCTCCAGTTCCACCCTGGCGGCCCTGTTCAGGGAACAGCTGGGGGTCAATGTCATGCGCTGGAGAGATCAGGTGCGGGTACAGAAGGCGAAAGAGATGCTCAAGGAAACCGATATTGCGATCAAGGTGATCGCACACAGGGTCGGCTACGAGGATCCGATGTTTTTTTCCCGCCGCTTCAAGCAGCTTACCGGCTGGTCACCGACGCAGGTACGCCAGAACAGCGAATAACACAGCGGTAGTTTTTGACCACCGGGAGCCGTTGAATAATTTCGCGGGCTCCAACGGGATTTACTGCTCGATGCTGTGGAGGAGAAAGAAAACCCTCGCGTATCAGCTGCGCACCTCGACGCTGTAGCTTTCCAGTAGGGTATCGATAGCGGCCGCCAGGCGATAATCCTTCGGCGACAGTCCGCCCGCATCGTGCGTCGTCAGCTCTATATCCAGGTCGCGGTAGACATTGCGCCACTCCGGATGATGGTTCTGCCCATCCGCCAGCGGCGCCACTTCCCCCATAAAGGCCACGACATCGCGAAAGCTGGCAAAACGCAGTCGCAGCGCCAGCCTGTCGGCTGCGCGCTGCCAGTGATCCGCAATCTCCGCCGCTACATCAGGCGACATCGAAGTAGGCACCCAGGGACCACATGGTGTCTTCAAACTCGGAGCTGTGCACCACACCCAGTGTCTCGCGCACCTTCTCCAGCGGCCACTCGAACATCTCCTCGTAGCGCGGCATATAGATAGGCGCGGTCATCTGCCGACCGATGCGCTCACCCTCACCCAGGGCCCGGTACAGCGGCTGCAGCATCTTGGGATAGTGACAGGCGAACCGCGACAGGCCGGTGCTTAATAGCAGGTTGCTGACAACGCAGAGATGTTCCGCCAGTTCCAGACCCAGGCTCTGGATAATACTGATGTTTCGCGCTGCGATCAGCGCGAACTCCCCGAGCGGATCATAGCGATAACCGGTGACCACATGCTCGATATCGTGGGTCTGGCCCTGGCGGCGAAGAAAGTAGTCGTAATCGGTGGCGGTACTGTCAAAGGGCAGGAAGTCCGCCTGCAGCCCCTGCTCCGCCAGCATCTTCTGGTATTCGCGCCCCAGGGTGCCCTCCGGCAGCTTGGCCAGGGCCTCCATATCGTGGGGCACCAGGTAGCGCTCATTAAACCAGCGATCGAGATTCGGATCTTTTGCGCGGGCTTCGGCGAACAGTTTGTTGATGGTATCGATATCGTCCAGGTCGCGGAAAATGTCGATGATTTCCAGCGGGCCGCCATAGTGGTCGATATCCAGGCCGTTGCGGCGCAGCGCTTCCGTCGCAACCCAGTGACGCAGGCGCGGGTCGTTCAGGTACTTCGAAGTGCTGCTGAGCATTGTTGTCGTTCCCAGCTTTTTGGGGTCGAGCAATCTTTGCGTGGCGCTGTAGTTTGGTACATCGGACATAGAGCTAACCTCTGTGTGTGTCTTTTTATTTACGGCAGGCTGGGGAGCTCACCGCGTGGCAAACTTTGTGAAAAAAAGGGCTGCTGAAAGAGTCATTGACCGACCTCTCCAACAACCAGGAAAAAGGCTGGTTGATCCAGCCAGCCCGAGGATGATTTCCCCTGCGTTCGAACTACGCTCGGCGGTGGCACATCCCTGTGCCGTATTAACCCGGCAATATTTGATTGCCGGGTTAATAGCGATAAGCCAATTCCAGACCGTAGGAGCGCGGCTCTCCATAGAAGTAGCCATCCACACCGAGCGCGACACCGAGCGGTGAAATGGAGGCGATATAGCGCTCGTCGGTGAGGTTGCGCCCCCAGAGGCCCAGCTCCAGCGTCTCATCGGCGCTGACAAAGACAATGCGCCCATCGAGCAGACCGTAGGCTTCTGCATTGGCGCCCTGGACACCGAGGCGCGTCTCCGCCTGGCGGTAATAGTGGGCGCGCAGCTGTAGCTCGCCCATCTCCGCCAGCGGCACCGAGTACTGGCCGCCCAGCTGGAACTGCCACTCCGGCGTATGGGAAAAATCGTCGTCGGAGCGGTCGAGTGTCAGCCCCGGCACCAACGGGTGCGGTACTGTGAAGTCGTCGTAGGCGGCGTCGATATAGCCGATACTGCCGCTCAGCATCAGCTGCGGTGTGGGGAAGGCCACCATTTCCAATTCCACGCCCTTTGTGGTGGCATCGGCGGCGTTTTCGATGCGGAACACAGTGCTGCCGCCGGCATCGGTGGAGGCCACCATGCCGGGAATCTGCATATCGCTGTAGTCGTTCCAGAAGACCGCCAGGTTCAGCTTCAGGGCGCGCTCGAACCAGGTGGATTTGAGGCCCCACTCCAGGCTGCTCACCGTCTCCGGATCAAACACCGGCGTATTTCCGCGCTCCCTGTTGCGCACGTTGAAGCCACCGCTCTTGAAGCCCTCGCTGTAGGTCAGGTAGGTCATCAGGTCGTCGTGCCAGCGGTAGCTGGCACTGGCCATCGGCGACAGATTGGTAAATGTCTCGTCACCGCTGGTGGCGAACAGGGTGGAATTGGTGCTGCCGTCGAGCAGGGTGACCTGGCCCTGGCACGGAGACGGCACCCAGGGGCCGAGGGCATTGCGCATAAATTCCAGCGAGGCGAGGGAGCTCGGCGGGCAGTAGCCCAGCACCTGCGCCTCGCGCTCCTCGACCGTGCGCCGCAGGCCGAGGGTCAGGCCCAAACGGTCGGTCATATCGTAGCTGAGCTGGCTGAACGCCGCGTAGCTGAGTGTATCCAGCTGTACTTCGCTGATGGAATTCAGCGGCCTGTGCGCAATATTGGCCGGATCCGACTCTGTCACCATGCTGAGCGCCTCTACCGGCAGCACGCCACCGAGTAAGGCATCCGGGTAGGGGAGATTGCTCGCGGTGTCGGAATCGTGGGCGTCCTCGCGGAAATAGTAGAGACCGCCAACCCAGCTGAGGCGGCCATCCAGGGCCGTCCAGGAAAACTGCAGTTCCTGGCTGAAGGTCTCCACAGTGACGTCGGTATACCCTCTGGTGGAACTCACCGGGTGGCGGGTGTAGTCGCTTTCACCGCTGACCAGGCTGTCCAGCTGGCGGTGGCCCGTGATCCACTTGATCGACAGATCCTCGCTCGCGGCCCAGTCCAGGGTCATCGCGCTCATTGCCGACGCCACCTGGCTCTGGGAGTAGTCGCCGCTTTCAAATTTGTCCCAGCCGTTGTCCGCATCCGCGGCGCAGTCGCTGTAGAAAGTCGGGAAGGCCGCGTCGATCAGGCCACCGAGCAGCGAGTCGGTGCCCGTGGTGACCCGGCACTCGTAGCCCACGGTGCCCTCGTTGACATCGAAGCGGTCGTGGGACAGGGACACCTCAACCCCGTCCGATGGCATCCAGAGAAGCTGCACCCTGCCCGCCAGCTCTTCATCGTCGCTATTTTTCTTGCCGAGAAAGATATTCTCCGTGTAGCCCTCTGCCCGCTTGCTGGCCAGGGACACGCGACTGAGCAAGACGTCGTCGACCAGGGGGATATCTGCCACCGCCTTGGCATCCAGGCGCTGGTGATTGCCAACCCGCATTTCCACGCGGGCACCGGCTTCCTCGCTGGGCTTGGCCGTAATCACATTGATGGCGCCGCCGGTGGCGTTCTTGCCGAACAGGGTGCCCTGGGGGCCGCGCAGAACTTCGATACGTTCGATATCCACCAGCCCGAATACACCACCCTGGGAGCGCCCCATATAGATGCCGTCCACATAGGTGCCGACGCCGGGATCGAAGGCGATATTGAAATCCGACTGGCCAATGCCGCGCACGAAGATACGCGCGGCCGAACCGCCGGACTGGGGCTGGACATCAAACTTGAGGTTGGGCACATGGCCGGTGAGATCGGTTACCTGGCTGATACCCTTTTCGCGCAGGCTGTCACCGGTCAGCGCGGAAACCGCGACGGGAATATCCTGCAGACTCTCGCTGCGCTTGCGCGCCGTGACGACAACCTCTTCCAGCTCCGCGGCCTCTACGATGGCGCTGCCGGCAATACTCGTTGCCATTGCCACGGCCAGCGGCAGGCGCTGCCTTTTACACTTGATACGGTCATTTTTTATCATCGCTTATTCTCCTGACGTCCTCGTCTTTAAGGCCCCCGAGAGGCGGCCATCTCTACCCCGTTTTTTACTAATATTTCCCGCCGCATATCGGCGGAAATCACTCTCCCATCCAGTTACCAATGCCCCGGACAGCTGTCACTTCTGTCCTATCAGGGCCAGAAATTCATAGCGTGTTTCCGCACAGTCGCGGAAGCTGCCCAGCATGGTTGAAGTCTTCATCACCGAGTTTTGCTTCTCGACACCGCGCATCATCATGCACATGTGTTTCGCCTCGATAATGACGCCCACCCCCTGCGCATCGGTGAGTTCCCTGACCGCATCGGCGATCTGCACCGTAAGGTTTTCCTGGATCTGCAGGCGGCGCGCAAAAACGTCCACTATCCTGGCGATCTTGGACAAGCCGATCACCCTTCCGGACGGGACATAGGCGACGTGGCACTTGCCGGTAAACGGCAGGATATGGTGTTCGCACAGTGAATAGAGTTCGATATCCCTGACGACGATCATTTCACTGTTGTCGGAGGGGAAGAGTGCACCGTTGACCACCTCCTCGACCGTCTTGTGGTAACCCTGGGTCAGGAAATCAAATGCCTTGGCCGCCCTTTTCGGGGTATCGACCAGCCCCGGGCGCGTGAGATCATCGCGGCTGCCTATGATTTCCGCATAGGCCTGTTGCAGATTCTTTTCGCTCATTTACTTCCCCCTTCAAACGGAAACATCTCGCCCGGGAGGCCGCAGCCACCCACTTGTCAGGCTCAAAGTTACTCTAACGCCGGGCCGCCGCCCTGGAACATGGCAAAAAGACGGCTTCTTATGGATTAATAAATGGGTGTGCCGATTGGCGAAGGAGAGGAGCTGCGGCCGGGGAAGCCGGGAGTCGGGACAGGGGCGCGAATGCGCCCTGGATGGGGGAGGTCACGCAAATTTACGCAGCCAGACCTAGCCCCTAATGAATCGTAAGTTTTTGGAAAACTTTATTAGGCGCATCCCACCATTGATGACATTGCCCTTCAAGATGAGCTTAATAGCGGACAATATTGCACGGCGAATCAGTTCTTTTATTCACCTTGTCGAACCTTTGGTGCAGATACGCTGATTCTCGCCGAGCAGTGCCTGGCACTGCTCGGCTTACTTGAGAAACAATCTGGGCCGTCTAGTGTACGCAGTCAGAGTATTCAAACACTGTAGCCACCATCGACACTGATCAGCTGCCCGGTCACATAGTTGGCGCGGTTGGAGGCAAAATAGGCCGCGGCCTCACCCACATCCCGCGCCTTGCCGAAACGCTTCAGGCAGAGTCCGCCCTTAACCGCTTCCTTCCAGCGCTGGTCGAACACCCCCTCCTTTTCCAGGCGCAGGAAGATGCCCGCCTCTATCACGCCTATGGCCACCGAGTTTGCGCGGATATTGTGGATGCCCTCCTCCTTGGCGATATATTTGATCAGCGCATCTATACCCGCCTTGGGTGCGGCCGAGAGTACGTCCTTGGGTGCGGTGCGCAGCAGGGCCGCCGAGGAGATGTGCACAAAGCTGCCGCCGCCCTGTTCGCGCATATGGGGTATCGCCTTCCTGGCGATGCGGAAGAAGCCGTTCAGATCGTTGTCGATCACCTGCTGCCACTGCTCCTCGCTGGTTTCCGCCAGGTAGGGCTGGGAGATATCCGAGCCGGCCGCGACTACCACCGTGTGTACGCGGCCGTGGGCGGCGACAGCCGCATCGAAGGCCTCGGTGACCGACTCCGCCCGGGACAGGTCCGCCTGGTGCACCGAGCAGCGTCGACCCAGCGCCTCTATTTCCGCGGCTGCGGTTTCGGCCCTGTCGCGGTTGCCGCGGTAGGTGATGGCCAGATCGCCACCGTAGGCGGCGATGCGCTCGGCACAGGCCGCGCCCAGGCCGCCACTGCCGCCGTAGATCAGGGCCGCGCCCTGAGGGAAGTTGTCACTGTTCATCTCAGTCTCCATGTTTATTGTGCTTATTTTGCTACTCGAATTTCAGGCAAAAAAAAGCGGGCGTGTTTGCAGCACAAACATCTACCCGCGAGAGAACCCCGATGACGTGGGGGGAACAAAACGACTGGCCGGCAAAAGTATCTTGCGGCCGATAGCGCATTAGAAAACTTCAAACAATCCGGCAGCACCCATACCGCCGCCGATACACATGGTCACCACCACATACTTGACGCCGCGGCGCTTGCCCTCGAGCAGGGCGTGGCCGACCATGCGCGCGCCGCTCATGCCGAAGGGGTGGCCGATGGAGATGGCACCGCCGTTGACATTGAGCAACTCGTTGTCGATACCCAGCTTGTCGCGGCAGTAGAGCACCTGGGAGGCGAAGGCCTCGTTCAGTTCCCACAGGCCGATATCGCCGGTCTTGAGGCCGTGGCGCTGCAGCAGTTTCGGCACCGCGAATACCGGGCCTATACCCATCTCGTCGGAGCGGCAGCCGGCAACGGCCAGGCCGCGGTAGGCGCCCAGGGGCTGCAGGCCCTGCTTTTCTGCCAGCTGCGAACCCATCACCACCACCGCCGCAGCGCCGTCGGAAAGCTGCGAGGCATTGCCGGCGGTAATATATTTGCCCTGCTTGACCCAGCGACCGTCCTTCCACACGGGCTCCAGGCCGCTCAGGCTCTCCAGCGTGGTATTGGGGCGGTTGCACTCGTCCCGGTCCAGGGTCACCTGCTCGTAGCTGGTCTCGCGGGTTTCCTTGTTGAAAATTGCTTTGGTCGCGGTGAAGGGCTCTATCTCGCCCTCGAACAGCCCGGCCCGCTGCGCGGCGGCTGTGCGCTGCTGGCTCTGCAGGGCGTACTCGTCCTGGGCCTCGCGGGAGATGCCGTAGCGCTCGGCCACTATCTCCGCGGTCTCGATCATCGGGATATAAGCACAGGGATCTATCTCGGTGACCGTCTTGGACACATTGCGGTAGCTGTTCTTGTGCTTGTTCTGCGTCAGTGAGATGGACTCGACCCCACCGGCCACGGCGATATCGTACTCGTTACAGATGATGCTTTTGGCCGCGGTGGCGATACTCATCAGGCCCGAGGAGCACTGACGCTCTATGGCCATGCCCGCAGTGGATTCCGGCAGGCCGCCGGCGATGGCGCAGAGGCGGCCGAGGTTATAGGCCTGGGTGCCCTGCTGGGCGGCGGCGCCGAAGATGCAGTCGTCCACACGGGCCGGGTCTATACCGGCCTTCTCCACCGCCGCGCGCACCACATGTCCGCCCAGTGCCGGTGCCTCGGTATCGTTGAAGGCGCCGCGGAAGGACTTGGCCAGGGCGGTCCTGGCGGTGGAGACTATGACTGCTTGGCGCATGGGGATTCCTCAGCACGATTATTTTCTTTTGGCTGGGAATATTATTGGGTTTCGGAGGTGGGCTTGGTTACGTCTTTTTGGACTAGGCGGTTATTCGTCATACCGGCGGAGGCCGGTATCCAGGTTTGGGGCACCTGGGTTCCGGCCTGCGCCGGAACGACGATATGTATCTTGTAGGAGCGGCCCATGGCCGCGATGGATGTGTGGTAGTGGCAGAGATCTATCGCGGCCATGGGCCGCTCCTACAAGGGGAGTTCTAAATCGGATTTAGTTATTGCTGTGGGTAATATCTGGAAATGGTTTCCACCACACAGGCGGGCCTGTCGCTATTCTCGATTTCCACGGTGACACGGATGGTGGCCTGGACACCGCCCTTTACGTTTTCCACCTGCAGCAGTTCGCCAACACCACGCACCCTGGAATTCACATTTACCGGCGACGGAAAGCGCACCTTGTCGCAGCCGTAGTTGACGCCCATGCTGATACCGCGCACCTCGATGATCTGCGGCAGGAACAGATTGACCAGAGAAAGGGTCAGGTAGCCGTGGGCTATGGTGCAGCCGAAGGGGCCGCTGGCAGCGCGCGCCGGGTCGACGTGAATCCACTGGTGGTCGCCGGTGGCTTCGGCGAAGAGGTTGATGCGGTTCTGGTCTATTTCGAGCCAGTCGGTCTCGCCGAGGCGTTGACCTATGGCAATTTCCAGTTGCAGTGGCGTTTCGAATATTTTTGGCATTGTTCGGGTTCCGCTTTCTTGCTCAGGCCTGTTGGCTGGAGCAGGCGATGTTCTCGCCGGTCAGGTAGCTCGAATAGTCGGAAGCCAGGAAGATCATTACATTCGCGACTTCCCAGGCCTCGGCGCCACGGCCGTAGGCTTCGCGGCCTTCCAGTTGTTTCAGCAGGGCTTCCGGGGCGGATTTTTTCAGCATCGGGTGGGCGCACAGGGACGGCGCCACGGAATTGATGCGCACGCCGAATTCCGCCGCCTCCAGCGCCGCGCAGCGGGTCAGGGCCATAACGCCGGCCTTGGCGGCGGCGTAGTGGGCCTGCTCCTTTTGCGCGCGCCAGCCGAGGACGGAGGAGTTGTTGACGATCACCCCGCCCTGGCCGCGGGCCTTCATCACCTTCATCATCTGGCGGGTCATGCGCATGGTGCCGTTCAGGGTGACGTCGATCACCTTCATCCACTCGTCGTCCGCCATATCGATCAACGCCTTGCTGGTGCCCAGGCCGGCGTTGTTGATCAACACATCGACGCCGCCGAGCTTTTCCTCGGCAAAGGCGACCAGCGCCTGCACCTGTTCCTCATCGGCGACGTTACAGGTCTTGCCGTAGACCTGGTCCAGGCCGGTTTCCTTTTTCAGCATCTCCACCGCTTCGTTAAGGCGCCCCTCGTGGATATCGCTGATGACTATACCGCGGCAGCCTTCCTGCACGGCTTTCAGCGCCGCTGCAAAGCCGATACCGGCGCCGGCGGCGGCGGTGATCAGTACGGATTTTCCGGCCAGTAATTGGTGGCCGGGAACATAGGTTGGATTGTGAATATCCATCAGTTTCTCCGAAATTTTCTATACGCTGTGCGTCGAGCCACGAGACTCGATGCGAAGGTCCTGATGCCGATATTTGTTTGCGGGACTGTCTGCGAGAGGGACCTCGCAGACAAGCCTACAGGGATGTATTCACGGCGTGTCCCGCAAACAAATATCGGTAGCAGGGCCGCCTCTAAGCCAAAGCCACTAGGCGGGCCGCGGTTCCCTGGGCATGCCCAGGCCGCGCTCGGCGATAATATTGCGCTGGATTTCGTTGGTGCCGCCGTAGATGGTGTCGGAGCGCACGAACAGGTACATGGACTGCAGGCGGCTCAGTTCGTAGGGAGCCGCTTCCAGTATCTGGCTCTCGGGCCCCAGTACGTCCATCGCCAGCTCACCCAGGCTGCGGTGCCAGGTAGCCCAGAACAGCTTGTAGATCAGCGCCTCCTTCTGCAGGCTGCCGTCGCTGCCGCTCTGGCCCGACAGCATGCGCATCGAGTTGTAGCGCATGATTTTCAGTTCCGTGTGCGCCTGGGCAATGCGCTGGCGGATGGCCGGGTTCTGCGCCGCACCGTTTTCTTTCGCGATGCGCACTATCTCGTTCAGCTCATTCTGGAACTGCATCTGCTGGCCCAGCGTCGACACGCCGCGCTCGAAGCCCAGCAGGCCCATGGCCACCTTCCAGCCGTCGCCCGGCTGGCCGACGATATCCTCGGCATCGCACTCGGCATCGTCGAAGAACACCTCGTTGAACTCGCTGGTGCCGGTAATCTGCTGGATACCGCGCACCTCGATGCCCGGCTGGTGCATGCTGACCAGGAAAAAGCCCAGGCCCTTGTGCCCTTTCGATTCGGGATCCGTGCGCGCAATGACGAAACAGTAATCCGACTCCTGCGCCAGCGAGGTCCAGACCTTCTGGCCGTTGAGAATCCACTTGCCCTTCGCTTCATCGAAGCGCGCGCGGGTTTTCACATTGGCCAGATCAGAACCGGCGCCCGGCTCAGAATAGCCCTGACACCAGAGCTCGGTGCCGGCCAAAATTCCGGGCAGGTATTTTTTCTGCTGCGCCTCCGAGCCGAAGGCGATAATCGTCGGACCCGCCAGGCCTTCACCGATATGACCGACACGGCCCGGTGCACCGGCGCGGGCGTACTCCTCGTGGAAAATCACCTGCTGCTCGATGGAACAGCCGCGCCCGCCGTGCTCCTTCGGCCAACCGACACAGGTCCAGCCGCCCTCAGCCAGTTTCTGCTCCCAGCGCTGGCGCTCCTCGGCGAACATATGCTCGTCGCCGGGGCCGCCGCGGAATTTCAGCTGCTCGAATTCGCCGCGCAGGTTTTCCTTCAGCCAGTCGGCCACTTCGCGGCGGAAGGCTTCGTCTTCGGGGCTAAAACTCAGTTTCATATTCTTTACCTTTCCGACTATAGCTACGACACAACAGTCAGATGCGAAGGCCCTGATGCCGGGTATGTCCTTGCGAGACTGTCGGCCGGAGGGACCCGGCCGACAAGCCTACAGGGATGTATTTAGGGGGGGCGCCTAGCCCGTGTCTCGCAAGGACATACCCGGTAGCAGGGCCGCCAATAAACTTCTATCAGGAATCTCAATCCAGCAGCAACTGCGCAACGCGCTCGCGGTGGTAGTCGCCGCTGCCGAGAAAATGCTCGCTGGCCTTGGCGCGCTTCAGGTGCAGGTGCACGTCGTATTCCCAGGTAAAGCCGACACCGCCGTGTATCTGCAGCGCATCGCCGGCATTCTGGAAATAGGCATCGGAACAGTAGGCCTTGGCGATACTCGCCGCCTCACCCAGTTCGCCTGCAAGTTCTCCGCCCTCGACAGCCTCCTCGGCCACACAGGCGGCGTAGTAGACCGCCGAGCGGGCCACCTCTGTACGGGTCATCATGTCCGCGGCCTTGTGCTTGATCGCCTGGAAGCCGGCAATCGGGCGGCCGAACTGCGCCCGCTCCTTGCTGTATTCCACCGCCAGGTCCAGCGACTGCTGGGCGCCGCCCATCTGCTCCGCGGCCTGGGCCACGGTGGCCAGCTGCAGGATTTTCTGCAGCTGCGGCCAGGCATCGCCTTCAGCTCCCATCAACGTATCGGCGGGCAGGCGCAGGTCGCTGAGAACAATCTCGGCCTGCTTGCGGGTCTGGTCCATGGTCGGCAGCAGTTTGCGCTCGATCCCGGGACTCTCCGCCGGCACCACAAACAGGCTGATGCCTGCTTCACCGGAGGTGCCGGCCGCGCGCGCGGCGACAATAAGAAGCTCGGCGCTGGCGCCGTCGGGTACAAAGCGCAGTGTGCCGTTCAATATAAATTCATCGCCGTCGCGTTCGGCAATCGCCTCCACCGCATCCGCACCCCAGCGGCCGCCGCCCCGGGCAGCGGAAATTCCCGTGTAGGCCAGGGTCGCGGTGAGCCCCTCGCAGATACGCGGCAGGTACTTTTCTTTCTGCGCCTCGGTGCCGGCGACCATCAGCGCATTGGCGCCGAGGCAGACGGTGGAGAAAAAAGGTGAGCACAGCAGGTAGCGGCCCATCTGCTCCAGCATCGCCGCCAGTTCCACCTGGCCGAGGCCCATACCGCCGTAGGCTTCCGGAATATGGATCGCCTGCCAGTAGAGCTCGCCGCAGATGCGCTGCCAGAGTTCCGGCTGATAACCGAGTTCGGTTTCCATCGCGCTGCGTATCGCCTCGCTGGTGGAGACTTCGGCGAGAAACTGTTCCGCGGTATCGCGGATCATCTGTTGTTCTTCGGTAAAGGCGAACTGCATTCTGGACCTCAAAAATTCAGTATCAGGTGCCGTAAACTTTCTGAGCCGGCACTTCCCTGCCGAGTAATTCCTCCATTGCCGCGGCAATTTCCGTCGGCTGCCAGCGCTCTCCCTTGTCCACACCCTGGGTGCTGCGCCAGCCGTCGGCGATGGAGATGCGCCCACCCTCGGATTCGAAGATACGCCCGCTGACGTGGGAGGATGCTTCGGAGCCCAGCCACACCAACAGGGGTGAGACATTTTCCGCGGCCCAGTAATCGAAGCTGCCGTCTTCCGGCTTGGCCATACGCTCGGCCATGGCTTCCACCGCGGTGGTCATACCGGTGCGCGCCGCCGGGGCTATCGCATTGGAGGTGATACCGTAGCGGCCCAGCTCCGCGGCCTGGTTCAGGGTCAGCGCGGCTATGCCGGCCTTGGCAGCGGCGTAGTTGGACTGGCCGATGGAGCCCTGCAGGCCGGCGCCGGAGGTGGTGTTGATAATGCGCGCGTTTACCGTCTCTCCTGCCTTGGCCAGATCGCGCCAGTAGCGCACCGCGTGGCTGCTGATACAGAAGTGGCCCTTCAGGTGCACCGCCATAATCGCGTCCCACTCCTGTTCGGTCATGGACGCGAACATGCGGTCGCGGTTGATACCCGCATTGTTCACCACCACATGCAGGCCGCCGTAGGTCTCGCGCGCCTGGGTTACCGCGTTTTCACAGTCGACGTAATTGGTGATATCGGAATTGTTCACCACAGCGCGACCGCCGGCAGCAACGATCTCATCCACTACCTTTTGCGCGGCATCGGTGTTGATATCGTTAACCAGCACGCAGGCGCCCTCGGCGGCGAAGGCCTTTGCGTGGGCTGCGCCGAGGCCGCCGCCGGCGCCGGTGACTATGACTACGCGGTTGTTGCAGATACCCATTTCCTACCTCGTCTTTTTAATTCTTCAGAGCCCGGCACCCCAATGAGTTTGGGGCAATCACCCTGTAGGAGCCTGCTTGCAGGCGAACGGCTACGGAGCCTTGCTCTGTTCGCCTGCAAGCAGGCTCCTACAGGGTCTTTCCCGTAAATCAGGGGCTTTCCCGTGGATCAGAGCCTTTCGATAATGGTTACGTTTGCCTGGCCACCGCCCTCGCACATGGTCTGCAGGCCGTAGCGGCCGCCGGTGCGCTCCAGTTCGTGCAGCAGGGTGGTCATCAACTTTGTGCCGGTGGCGCCGAGCGGGTGACCCAGGGCTATGGCGCCGCCGTTGACGTTGGTCTGCACGTGCGGGTAACCGGTTTCCGCCAGCCAGGCCATGGCCACAGAGGCGAAGGCCTCGTTGATTTCCACCAGGTCGATATCCGCGAGGGACATACCGGCTTTCTTCAGCGCGTACTCGGTGGCGGGAATCGGCGCGGTCAGCATCCAGATGGGATCTTCGGCGCGCACGCTCATATGGTGAATGCGCGCGCGCGGCATCAGCTGGTATTTTTTCAGTGCCTGTTCGGACACGATCAGCAGCGCCGAGGCGGCGTCGCAGGTCTGGGAGGCGACGCCGGCGGTGACCTTATCACAGCCGAATATTGGCTCCAGCTCCGCCATTTTTTCCAGCGACGTCTGCCGCGGTGTCTCGTCGTTGACCACACCGGCCAGCGGGACTATTTCGCGCGAAAAGCGGCCCTCTTCGATTGCCTGCAGTGCGCGCCGGTGGGATTCCAGCGAATATTCTTCCAGCTGCTCGCGGCTGAAGCCCCACTTGTCGGCGATCATCTGCGCCGACTTGAACTGCGTCGGCGGCTCTGTGCCGTAGCGGGCCACCCAGCCCTCGGAGCCGGAGAAAGGATCCTTAAAGCCCAGGGGTTCGGCGGCGATCATCGCCGAGGAAATCGGAATCTGGGTCATGGTCTGCACGCCGCCGGCCACCACCACATCCATACAGCCGGACATCACCGCCTGGGCGGCGAAGTGCACCGCCTGCTGGGAGGAGCCGCACTGGCGGTCCACCGTCGTGCCGGGAACAGATTGATCCAGGCCGGCGGCCAGCCAGCAGGTGCGGGCTATATCGCCGGCCAGCGGCCCTATGGTGTCCACGCAGCCGAAGATTACGTCTTCGTAATCCGCGTCGGGAATGCCGTTGCGCTCTACGATGTTTTTCAGTACATGGGCGCCCAGGTCGGCGCCGTGGATATGCGCCAGGCCGCCCTTGCGTCGGCCGGTGGGGGTTCTGATTGCGTCGACTATGTAGGCTTCGGCCATGTTACTTCTCGATTAATTATTTCGTTTTTCTCGCCCGCAGGCCCGTACAGAATTTTTCGTCGTTCCGGCGCAGGCCGGAACCCAGGCGCCACGACTCTGGATACCGGCCTGCGCCGGTATGACGACCAACAGAGCCCGATGCGAAGGCGCTGCTGCCGGGGGCTGCTTGCGGGACCTTCTGCGGCCATGGATGGCCGCGGAGAGCGTACAGGGATGTATTCACAGCGTGTCCCGCAAACAGCCACCGGCAGCAGTGCCGCCACCAAACTTTAATTAACCTTGGACGCCGAAAGTCTTATCCGCGCCGATTTTGGCGTTGGGGTTCATCAACCACTGGTGCAAGCGGTTTTTGTGGAAACCCGCGTGGCCCCAGAATTTATCCAGCGCCCAGGCGCGCTTCATAAAGATGTGCAGGTTGCACTCCCAGGTGTAACCCATGGCGCCGTGGGCCTGGATGCAGTTCTTGGCTGCCAACAGTGCCGCCTCGCCCGCCGCCACCTTGGCGTGGGACACGGCGAAGTCCGCGTGGCTGGGTGATTCACTCAGCGTGTAGGCGGCGCGGTACAGGGGTGCCTTGGCAAACTCGCTTTTAACCGCGCAGTTGGCCATCAGGTGTTTCAGCGCCTGGTTGGCGCCCACCGGGCGGCCGAACTGGTGGCGCTCCTCGGTGTAGCGTACGGTCATTTCCACCATCGCCTCCGCCAGGCCGAGCAGCTGCGCCGCCGCGCCCAGGGCGCCGCGGTTCAGGCTCGCCGCCAGCAGGGAAACGCCCTCGGCACCGCTGGCGAGGCGGGTCTCGTCATCGCCGTGCCACTCGACGGAGAACAGTCGGCGGCTCGGGTCTATGCTCTGCTGCGCCGTGAGGCCTACCTGGTCCGAGGCCAGCAGGTGCACCTGGTCGCCCTTCGGCAGCAGCAGCCAGTCGGCGATATGCGCGTCGCTGACCAGGTTGTTGGCCGCGTGCCCTATGGCCACCCGGGTCTCACCCGCGGCGATTTTTTCCAGCAGGGACGCGCAGCGCGGATCTTTTTCCGCGAGGTTCGCCAGCAGCGGTACCGCCACCAGTGCGGTTTCCACCAAGGGTTCCGGCAGTGCCACACGGCCGCACTCCTGGGCCAGCAAGACGAAGTCCAGCTCGCTCATGCCCATGCCACCATGGGATTCCGGTACCAGCATGCCGGTCAGGCCCATTTCCACCAGCTGCTGCCACAGGGTTTCGTTGCGTCCGCTGGCGGAATCCCAGCCTTCGCGCACGGATTCCGGGGTGACTTCCGCCTGCAGGAAATCCCGCACGCTCTCGCAGAACAGCTGCTGGTCGTCGGTAAAGGTAAAATCCACAGTGACCTCTTCTCTTAACCTTGTATTAACCCGTCAACCTGTTCGGTTGCCGGGTTAAGAGCGCGGCATGCCGAGCAGGCGCTCGGCGATGATGTTGCGCTGAATCTCGTTGGTGCCGGCGTAAATGGGCCCGGACTGCGCAAACAGGAAACCGTCCAGCCATCTGCCCACTTCGCCGGCCGCCGGCGCCTGGGGCAGCAGCTCCGCGCGCGAGGCGAGAATGCTCATGGCCGTTTCGTGCATATGCTGGTCCAGCTCGGACCAGAAAATCTTGTTCAGCGACGCCTCGGCACCAATATTGCCGCCCTTGATCAGGCGCGATGCCGTCTGGTAGGTGGCCAGCGCGTAGGACTCCGCATCCATATAGGACTGCACCACCTTGTCCTCGATACTCAGGTCGAGAATATCGTTGCGGTGGCTGCGGTAGAGCTCCACCAGGCGCTTGGCGGTTTCCTGGAAACGCGCCGGGCTGCGCAGCATCAGGCCGCGCTCGAAGCCGGCGGTGGCCATGGCGATCTGCCAGCCCTGGCCCTCTTCGCCGAGGCGGTTTTCCACCGGCACGCGCACGTCGTCGAAAAAGATTTCCGCAAAACCCGGCAGGCCGTCCAGCTGCGGGATGGGCCGCACGGTGACGCCGGGTGCGTCCAGCGGCACCAGCATAAAAGACAGGCCGCGGTGGCGTTCGGAATCCGGATCGGTGCGGAAGATGCAGAAGACCCAGTCCGCGTAGACGGCGCGGGTGGACCAGACTTTCTGGCCGTTGATCACATACTCATCGCCGTCGCGGATCGCCTTGGAGCGGATGGCCGCCATATCGCTGCCGGCGCCGGGCTCAGACCAGCCCTGGGCCCACATCTCCTCACCGGCCGCCATGCGGGTGATAAAGCGCTCTTTCTGCGCTTCTGTTCCGTATTCCATCAGCGTCGGGCCGAGCAGGAAGATGCCGTTCTGGTTTACCCGCAGCGGTGCGCTCGCGCGGTAGTATTCCTCTTCGAAGATCAACCACTCGACCAGGTTGCAGCCGCGGCCGCCGAATTCCTGCGGCCAGGTGACCATGCCCCAGTTGCCCTCCGCCAGGGTTTTCTCCCACTGGCGGTGCTGCTCGAAACCGGCTTTGGTATCGAAGGACTCGAGCGGCGCTTCCGGCACATGCTCTTCCAGCCACTGGCGCACTTCCTGGCGGAAGGCGATCTGTTCCGGGGTGTAATTCAGGTTCATAGTGCTGTCTCTTTAGAATTCCGCCTGGCGCTTCTCGACAAAGGCATCGCGGGCCTCCTGTGAGTCGCCCTCGGTGTAGGCCTGCAGGGTGAAGCCCTGTTCCCAGCGGTACTGGTCTTCCAGGTTGCCCACTTCGACGCCGGTGAGCGCCTCCTTGGCCAGCTGGATCATCGGCGAACTCTTCTCGGCAATCTTGCGTGCGATTTCCAGGGCCGCATCGCGCAACTCTTCGCGCGGCACTACCCGCTCCACAGCGCCGAGGCGATAGGCCTCGGCGGCATCGATAAATTCGCCGGTGTAATACATGGTGCGGACTTTCTGCACCGGGAACATGCGCTGCAGGTGGGCGCCGCCACCCATAGCGCCGCGGTCCACTTCCGGCACGCCGAAGCGGGTGCAGTCGGACGCGACGATAATGTCCGCCGCGCCGGAGATGCCGATACCGCCGCCGAGCACAAAGCCGTGCAGCGCGACTATCACCGGTTTCGGGTTGCGGTGGATCTCTTTGAAGGTGTCGTAGTTGCCCTTGTTGACCGCAACAATTTTTGTGCTGTCCGCGGCCAGTTCCTTGATATCCACGCCGGCGCAGAAACCGCGGCCCTCGGCGCGAATCACGATCACGCGCACGCGCTGGTTCGCACCCAGGGCGTTCAGCTCCGCAGCTATGGCGGCCCACTCGCTACTGTTGAAGGCGTTGACCGGCGGCTTGTCGAAAACCAGTTCCGCGATGCCGTTTTCTATACTCGTTGTAAAGGCCATTAGATTGCTCCGGCTTCTTCGCGCTTGTGGTTTTTACTGAGTTTCTCCAGGCGCGCGAGGCTCACCTCCGCCTCGGCGGCGATGGATTGAATCAGTTCCGCCACATTGGGCAGATCGAGAATGGCACCGGCCACCTGGCCGCTGGGCAATATGCCGCTGTCGGGATGGCCCTTGACCATCGCCTGCTGAATCATCATCGGCGCGTTGGCGGCCATCATCGTCTGCCCCAGGCTGAGGCCGTTGGATTTCTTCATCTTCCAGGCAGCGCCGAGCATTGCCGGCAGGGATTCACCGCTCTGGCGGGTATAGGCGAGACCGTTTTTCACTGCCAGCCACAGCAGCCCCAGCGCTGAACTTTTCTGCAGCTGCTGCAGGCAGGGGTTTTCGATCATGCGCTGGGGCAGGCCGTCGAGCTTGCGGCTGACGACAATTTTTTCCGCGCTGGCGCCCAGGTACTGGGCCTTGGTGGCGTCCGGCACCGGGCTCTCTTTCGTCATCAGGAAGCGGGTGCCCATGGCGATACCGGCGGCGCCGTAGGACAGCGCCGCCACCAGGCCGCGACCATCCTTGAAGCCGCCGGCGGCCACCACCGGCACTTTCAGTTCGCCGATCAGCGCGTCCACCACCTGCGGCAGCAATATATTGCCGGCCACCGAGCCGGTGTGGCCGCCGCCCTCGCCGCCCTGCACCACCACCGCGTCGGCGCCCATCTGCACCGCCTTGACAGCGTGCTTCAGCGCGCCGACGGTGGGAATGCAGACGATGCCGGCGCTCTTCAGTTTTTCCACCAGCTTTTTCGCCGGTGAGCGGCTGTAGCTGACCGCGCGCACGCCCTCGCGAATGCAGATGTCGACGATATCCGCCGCGGCGGGGGTGTACATATGGAAATTCACACCGAAGGGTCTGTCGCTGGCGGCCTTGATCTGGCGAATGCCCTGCTCCACTTCCTCGGCGCTCATGACCGCACCGGCGAGAAAACCGAAGGCACCGGCGTTACCGCTGGCGGCCACCAGTCTGGCGTCGGCCACCCAGCCCATAGCGGTCTGGATCACCGGGTAGCGGCAGCCCAGCAGTTCGGTCAGTGGTGTCTGCAGTTGGCGCACGGCTCAGGCCTCCTGCTCGCTGTTTTGCTTATTGGCTTTCGCCATGGATTTTGCATCCTGGCCGCCCAGCTTGTGCCCGGTTTCCAGCTCGTTGTGGGTGTGGGCGAAGTGATGCCAGGCGAAGGCCGCCTCCATGCCGGTGCGCTTGCCCTGCAGGTCCTCGATATTGTTGATGGCCTGCTTGGTCAGCGTCAGGCCCAGGCGCGGCATCTCGGCAATTTTCTTCGCCAGTTTTTCGGTTTCCGCCTGCAATTGCTCGCGGGGGAAAATGCGGTTGACCATACCCATCTGCTGCGCGCGCTCGGCCCCCATGCGCTCGCCGGTAAACAGGAATTCCTTGGCGATGCGCGGGTGCAGCTCGAACGGGTGGGCGAAATACTCGACGCCGGGAATGCCCATGCGCACCACCGGGTCGGAGAAAAAGGCGTCCTCGGAAGCGACGATCAGGTCGCACACCCAGGCCAGCATCAGGCCGCCGGCGATACAGGCGCCCTGCACCATGGCGATGGTGGGCTTGGGTATGTCGCGCCAGCGCCGGCACATACCCAGGTAGGCCTCGGCCTCGCGCACGTACAGGAATTCGCCGCCGGTCTTATTGGCGTGGTCGTACCAGAGGGTTTTTCTGTCCTGGCTGTCGTCGATATCGCGACCGGGAGTACCTATATCGTGACCGGCGGAGAAGTGCTTGCCGGAGCCGGCCAGCACTATGACCTTGACCTGGTCGTCGTCCACTGCGCGCTTGAAGGCCGCGTCCAGTTCATAGGTCATGCGGCCGTTCTGCACATTGTGGTAGCGCGGCCGGTTCATGGTAATCGTGGCCACGCCCTCTGCGACTTCGTAGAGGACAATATCTTTTTCTTCGGCGGTGTCTGTTGTTGTCGTCATAATTTCACCGTCATTTTTTCAGGCGCCAACTGCCTGCAGTTTTGTGACTGCAGATCTATCGCCGGGCGGGTTGTCTTTCAGCTGCTTGGCGCGCAGGTTCAGCGGGTCCAGCGCGCGGATAATCTGCAGCTGTTCCTCGGTCGGTGCCGGCGTGGTGGGAATATTTTCCGGCAGGCAAATCTCAAAGCCGGTGTTTTCCACTACCTGCTCAACCGAAATACCCGGGTGCAGGCTGAGCAGGCGCAGCTGGTGATCCGGCCCCTGCCAGTCCATCACACACAGATCGGTGATCACCAGGCGGATATCGATATCGTCCAGCTGGTAGCCGCGCGGCAGCCGCGCCGGGTTGTAGCCGATGGACGAAACCACGTCGCACTCGCCCTCGACAAAAACCCGCGCGCTGTGCGCCGGCACGAAGAAGGAATTGGCGTGGCTGATGGAGTTGCCGGGAAAGCCGCGCACGCCCAGCATCTGCACCTTGGGTTTCTGGTAGCTGTCGCCCAGCGCGGAAATATTTGCCTGGCCGTATTGGTCTATCTGTGTCGGGCCCACCATCGCGTGGCGCTTGCCGCTCCAGACATTGTCGAAGATGCGCGAGAAGCCCATCCAGCACTCCTGCGCCTGGGGCTGGCCCGGCACGCGGCCGCTGACCGGGTTCGGCTCCGACAGCAGGAAGGCCTCGGAGTCGGTCATCATCAGGTCGGGGTTAAAGGTCTTCATCGCCAGGCTGGCGGCCAGGCGCGGTATCAGGCCTATGCCGGTGGCAAGCACCTCGCCGTCGTTGCGGAAGGCCTCGGCGCCGGCGGCGATCATCAGCTCGGCCAGGGTGTAGTCTTGTGCAGCATTACTCATATCAGTTCCCTCCCGACCCTCAGTAAACCGGCAGCGGCAGCTGCTGGATCGCATCCAGTCCGCCCACCAACTGCTGGTATTCGTCTTCACTTTTTCCGGCGATATATTTCTCGAAATAGGTGCCGTAGCCGCCCTCCTTCGCACTGGCCGCATACTCCTTGAAGTGCGCCACGTCGAAACCGTAGAGGGGATTGCAGGAGCTGGGGTGTGCACCGCCGGCGATGGGCACCACGGAAGAAGTCTGCGAGCGCTCCCAGAGCACGTAGCGGGCCTCGTCGCCGCGGGCAAAATATTCCGTGTCCACCAGCTCATCGCAGCTGACGATGGCGTTGTCAGCGGCGCGGGCAAACCAGTCGTCCATGTAATAGTCCGGGCCCTTGATCTGGCAGACGCCGCGGGCGTCGGCGCGGTCGACATGGACCAGCGCCGCGTCCAGCTTCAGTGCCGGCATGGCCACCCACTCCTTGTCGTCGTAGGGGCTGTCGATTATCTTCAAGTCCGGGTTCACCTTGACTACATCGGTACCAAGGCCGAGATTGGTGGGAATAAAGGGAATATTCCAGGCCGCCGCGCGCAGGCCCAGCAGCATCATGCCCTCGTCGATTTCCATCACCTCCAGCTCGCCGCTCTGGCGGGCCTGGCGGAAGTAGGGCTCCAGGGGAATAAAGTCGAGGGTGGCGAAGGCGAAGATCACCTTCTTTACCTTGCCGGAAGCGCACAGCAGGCCCAGGTCGGCGCCGCCGTAGGCGACGACGGTCAGGTCCCGTACATCCGAGCGCAGCAGCTCGCGCACCAGCGCCATGGGCTTGCGGCGCGGCCCCCAGCCCCCTATGCCCAGGGTCATACCACTCTGAATCCCGGCGATGGCATCCGCTGCGGACAGCACCTTGTTCATGCATTACCCCTACTTCTCTTATCGTTTACGGAATCTCTGAAAACTACTGCGCGTGCGCCTGGCGGCGTCCGGCGGTGCTCAGAATGCTCATGTACTAAAGTACACTCCGCTTCCTCCGCTCCGGCGGCCACCACCAGCCACCCGCTCGCTACGTTTACAGAAATTCCTTTAGTGCATTATCCGAGCGCCCCCTAGCAGCCTCATCGTCCAGCAGGACTATGACAGGCCACGGGGGCTCGGATACTTTGTCGACATCAAATGGGGGTAATCCCGCAGAACAGATAAGAAAGCAGGCTGAGATGAGACTTATGCCGGACAAGGGCCCGATTGAGAACGCCAGCACCATTCCACAGCTGATCCGGCAGGCGGCGGCGCGCTATGGCGAGCAGCCGTTTATAGAGGAAGGCGGGATCAAAGTCAGCTTCGCCGATTTTGCGCGCCGGGTCGAGCAGGTGGTGGCCGCACTGATTGCCCGCGGCATAGAGCCCGGCGACCGCATCGCGGTCTGGGCGCCGAATATCAGCGAATGGGTGATCGCCGCCCTGGGCGCGCAGAGCGCCGGCGCCATTCTGGTCACGCTGAATACCCGCGGCAAGGGCAGCGAAGTCGGCTATATACTGCGCCAGAGCGGCGCGCGAATGCTGTTCTCCATCGGCGAGTTTCTCGGTAACGATTACCCGGCGATGCTGGCCGGCGAAGAACTACCGGCTCTGGAGGAGACAGTCGTGTTCCGCCGGCAGGAGACAGGGCACACCCGCTGGGAGAATTTCCTCGCATCCGGCAGCGCCGTATCCGCCGACGAAGTCGCGCAACGCATGGCGAGTGTCTGCGGCGACGATATTTCCGATATCCTCTTCACCTCCGGCACCACCGGCAAACCCAAGGGCGTTATGACCGCCCACGCCCAGAACCTGCGCGCCTTCGCCTTCTGGGCCGAGAACGTCGATGTCCGCTGCGGCGACCGCTACCTGGCCATCAACCCGTTTTTCCACAGCTACGGCTACAAGGCCGGCATACTGGTTTGCGCAACCAGCGGCGCGACCCTGCTGCCCCACGCGGTTTTCGACAGCGGTGAAATACTGCGGCGCGTCGCCGAGGAAAGAATCTCGGTACTGCCGGGCCCGCCCACCCTGTTCCAGTCCCTGCTCTCCCACCCGCAGCTGGACGACTACGATATCTCCAGCCTGCGCACCACCACCACCGGCGCCGCCGCGATTCCGGTGGAGATGATTCACCAGATGAAAGAGCGCCTCGGCTTCGAGCGCATCATCACCGCCTACGGCCTGACCGAGAGCTGCGGCCTGGTGAGCATGTGCCGCCCGGAGGACGACGCCGAGACCATCGCCACCACCTCCGGCCGCGCCATTCCCGGTATCGAATTGCGCTGTGTGGATGGCGACAACAAACCCCTGCCCGCCGGCGATCCGGGCGAGATTGTCTTCCGCGGTTACAACGCCATGCGCGGCTACTTCGATAACGACGCCGCCACCGCGGAGACCATCGACGCCGACGGCTGGGTGCACAGCGGCGATATAGGCGTACTCGACGAGCGCGGCAATTTGCGCATCACCGATCGCCTGAAAGATATGTTTATCACCGGCGGCTTCAACTGCTACCCGGCGGAAATCGAGAACACCCTGTCCAGCCACCCGGTCATTGCGATGAATGCGGTGATCGGTGTACCCGATGAGCGCATGGGCGAGGTGGCCATGGCGTTTGTAGTGCTGAAGCCGGGTGCGGAGCTGGGCGACGAAGAGCTGATTCTGTGGTGCAGGGAGAGAATGGCCAATTACAAGGTGCCGCGGTTTGTGCGTTTTGAAAAATCTTTGCCGCTGAATGCTTCCGGAAAAATCTTGAAACCGGAACTGCGAAAGATGGTCACGAGTGAACCCGCTTAATTAGAGTCGGTTAGACAGATGGATTCGATGCGAAGGCCCTGATGCCGGTAGCCCTTCGCGGGACTGTCGGCGAGAGGGACCTCGCCGACAAGCCTACAGGGATGTATTCACGGCGTGTCCCGCGAAGGGCTACTGGTAGCAGGGCCGCCACCGAAACATCTACAGCAGCGACCACCAAACAATAATGGAAAACTGGGAGAGCGAAATGAAAATACACAGCCTGGGCTATATAGGCGTAAACAGCACAGATCCGAGCCGCTGGTCCGAGTACGGCACCAATGTGCTCGGCATGATGGACAACTCAGCCGGCCTGAACGGCGAGGGCGACAACAGTGTCTTCCTGAAAATGGACGAGCGCCCCTACCGCATCCTGGTGGAACAGTCCGAGCAGGACGGCTACGCCTTCAGCGGCTGGGAAGTGGCCGGCCCCGGGGCCTTTGCCCAGGCGGTGGCGACACTGCAGCAGGCGAATGTACCCTTCGAGCGCGCCAGCGCCGAGCTGGCCGCAAGACGCCGGGTGCAGGAACTGCTCAGTTTTTCCGACCCGGATGGCAACCGCCACGAACTCTACTGGGGCCCGGTATCGGATTTCGCCCAATTCGCGTCCCCGGTCGGCATCAAGAATTTCGTCACCGGCGACCAGGGTTTCGGGCACACGGTGCTGCCGGCCCCGAATTTCGACGAAACCCTGGCCTTCTACCGCGATGTGATGGGCTTCCAGCTCTCCGACCTGATGAAGATACGCTTCACCCCGGATCCGAACGAGCCGGAGAAACGCCTCTACTTTATGCACTGCAACAAGCGCCACCACAGCCTGGCAATACTGGAAGCGCCCAACCCGACCGGCTGCGTGCATATCATGGTGGAAGTGGACACCGTCGACGAAGTCGTGCGCGGGCTCGATCGCATGAAGACCGCCGGCGTCAAGTTGACCGGCACCATGGGGCGGCATGCCAACGATCATATGGTCAGTTTTTATATGGCCTCGCCTTCGGGCTTTATGATCGAGTATGGGGCCGAGGGACGGACTGTTGAGGACTGGTCTGAGTATTCGCCTTACCAGAGTACTGTGAACAGTTTTTGGGGGCACGACTTTAGCGTGGCCTACCAGGACTGAGCACTGCAATAGGCTTTAGTAGCGGCCCCGCTACCACTGATGGGCACGCTGCGCTTTGCCCATCCTACTTGCTATGGCACTCGTCATACCAGCGCAGGCCGGTATCCAGTTCGGTGGCACCTGGATTCCGGCCTGCGCCGGAATGACGGAAAGTGTGTAGGATGGGAAAAGCGCAGCGTGCCCATCATCTTCTGGCGATAGGCATCACATCCTGTTCGCAGACATCCCCCCAGCTCCGCCCCACAATAATTTACCCACCGCCCACCTACGCCATTTGAGGTATGACACCCCCCACCCCCTTTGCGACGATGGCTGCTACAAGAAACTGCAACCTGTGAGCAGCTATGGATATGCCAGTACAAGACCCGAGAAAATTCCGCAACGCCCTGGGTCAGTTTGCCACCGGCGTCACAGTGGTCACCGCGCTGGACCGGAGTGGCAACAGGGTCGGAATGACCGCCAATAGTTTCAGCTCCGTTTCCCTCGACCCGATGCTGGTGCTGTGGAGCGTAGCCAAGTCCTGCAACGCCTTCGACGTATTCAACCACGCCGAGCAGTTTGCGATCCACGTATTGCACGCCGGACAGCAACAGGTCTCCAACCAGTTTGCGTCCAAGGTGCCGGACCGCTTTGCCGGTATCCCCTGCGCCGAGGGCATCGGCGGCCTGCCGCTGCTGAAGGACTACGGCGCCCTCTTCCAGTGCCAGACGGAACACCGCTACGAGGGCGGCGACCACATCATCCTGGTGGGCCGCGTGCTGGACTTCGATCTCAAACCCAAGCCCCCCTTGATTTTCCACGCCGGCCGCTACGCCGACCTGCCCGAAGTCGCCGAGGCCTGCTGAGGCGGGCCCGGGAAAAATACCGCACAAGAGAATAACGATATGACCAGCGAAATCCTTCAAAGCGAACAAATTACTAGCGAACAATTGATCCAGCGCGCCCGCGACCTGATCCCCCACCTGCAGGAAACCGCCGCGCGCGCCCAGCGCGAGCGCAGGGTGCCGGTGGAGACGGTCGAGAAAATCCAGCAGGCGGGCCTGTTCCGCGTGCTGCAGCCGAAGCGCTGGGGCGGCTACGAGATGGACCCGCAGGTATTTTTCGAGATCCAGATGGCGCTGGCCGAGGGCTGCATGTCTACCGCCTGGATCTACGGCGTTATCGCCGTGCACAACTGGCAGATTGCGCTGTTCGACCTGAAGGCGCAGGAAGATGTGTGGCGCGAGGACACCGGTGTGCTGATCGCCTCTTCGTACATGCCGGTTGGCAAGGTGGAGCCGGTGGAAGGTGGCTTCAAGTTCAGCGGGCGTTGGGCCTTCTCCAGCGGCTGCGATCACTGCGACTGGGTTTTCCTCGGCGGCGTGGTACCGCCTACTGAACAGAACCCGAATCCCGACTACCGCACCTTCCTGGTGCCGCGTTCCGATTTCGAGATTCTCGACACCTGGCACACCTTCGGCCTGCAGGGCACCGGCAGTAATGATGTGGTCGTGAAGGACGCCTTCGTGCCCGAGCACCGCACCCTCAGTTCCATGGACAGCTTCCGCGGCACCAATCCCGGTATCGACTCCAGGACTGTGCCCCTGTACCAGATCCCCTTCGGCCAGCTGTTCCCGCGCGCGGTTTCCACCGCGATGATCGGCGCCACCCAGGGCGCCATCAACGCCTACCGCGACGTGGCCGCCAAGCGCGTCGGCACCAACGACGGCTCCAAGACTGCCGAGGATCCCTATGCGCAGATGGCAGTGGCACGGGCGCAGTCGCTGGTGGATCAGCTGAAGACAAAACTGTTCGCCAATTTCGCACAACTGATGGGCGACGCGCGCAAGGGCCAGGCCACCGACCTGAATACGCGCATCCAGTACCGCTACGAGTCCGCCGCGGTGCCGGAGGCCTGCCTGAACGAGGTGCTGGAACTGCAGAAGATGTGCGGCGGCCGCGCTATTTTCCTGCACAGCCCGCTGCAACACTTCGTGCTGGATATTCTCGCCGGCCGCGCCCATGTGGCGAATAACCCCTACAAGTTCGGCAGCAACTATGGCGGCGTGCAGCTGGGTCTCGAAAGCAACGATATTTTCCTGTAAGCGCGGGGGATTTCCGACATGAACGGAAGCAATCGCGTTGTATTGGTCACCGGCGCCAGCCGCGGCGCCGGCAAGGGTATTGCACTGGCCTTTGGCGCCTGCGGCGATACCGTCTATATCACCGGCCGCAGCCAGAAAGAGGGCGATGCCCCCCTGCCTGGCAGTATCCACGCCACCGCCGAGGAGATAAACCGGCGCGGCGGCAAGGGCATAGCCGTCGCCTGCGATCACGGCGACGACCGCCAGGTGGAGGAGCTGTTTGCGCGCATCCGCCGCGAGCGGGGTCGCCTGGATATCCTGGTCAACAATGCCACCCATGTGCACGACCAGCTGATACTGCCCGGCCCCTTCTGGCAGAAATCCATCGACCTGGTGGGTATTCTCGATGTGGGGCTGCGCTCGGCCTATATCGCCAGTTTTCACGCGGCCAAGATAATGGCCGCGCAGAACAGCGGCCTGATTGTCAACACAGGCTCCTTCGGCGCACGCTGCTATATGCACGGCCCGGCCTACGGCGCGCAAAAAAGCGGCCTGGACAAGATGGCCTGGGATATGGCCCACGACCTGCGCCCCTTCGGCGTGGCTGCCGTGTCCATCTGGATGGGTATGTTGAGGACGGAGCGCACCGATATGGTGATGCAGGCGGAGCCGGAAAAGTACGCCGACTTCTACGAGCTGGCGGAGAGCCCGCAGTTTACCGGGCGCATTATCGACGCCCTCTACCGCAACCCGCAGCTGATGCAGAAATCCGGCCACACCTTTATCGGTGCCGAGCTGGCGGCAGAGCTGGGCGTGGTGGATATCGACGGCAAGCGGCCACCCTCGCACCGGCAGATGCTCGGCGAGCCGGTGCAGTTCAGTGCGGCGGTCGTCGAATAAACAGAAACGAAGACGAGAGGCCCGAGTTGAGCGATGGGCGGGCCTGCTGCCGGGGGTACTTTGCGGGACACGCCGTGAATACATCCCTGTAGGCTTGTCTGCGAGGTCCCTCTCGCAGACAGTCCCGCAAAGTACCCCCGGCATCAGGCCCTTCGCATCAAACTTATGGCTTTACTTGATCGCATCTGGAATAGAGACAACATTATGAACCCGCCGAAAAAACCCGAAGCGAATTCCATCTCGCTTAGCAGCGGCATTGATATCCATTACACGGAACTGGGTGAAGGCGCTCCGGTTATTTTCCTGCAGGGCAGCGGCCCCGGCGCCAGCGGCTGGCTGAATTTCCGCTACAACGCGCAGTATTTTTCCGACGCCGGCTTCCGCGCAATTATTCCGGACCTGCCAGGCTTCGGCGACAGCGACAAGCCGGAGCGAGACTACAGCCTGGAGTTTTTTGCCGAATCGGTGCTCGAGTTCGCCGACCGTCTGGATCTGGAGAACTTCGCACTGGTGGGCAATTCCCTCGGCGGCGCCGTGGCGATGCAGATGGCGCTGGCGCAGCCGCAGCGGGTCAGCCAACTGATATTGATGGGCTGCGGTGGCCTCGAGGACCAGGGTTACTACTTCCAGCATATGCAAGGCATACAGGCGATGACCAAGGTGCCGCTGGGATCGCCGGAATTCACGCCTGCCTATTTGAAAGAAGTGCTGCAGCTGATCGTGTTCGATCCGCGCCATATCACCGACGAGCTGGTCGAGGAGCGCTTCCGCATTCTCGCCAGCCAGAATCCGAGTGTATTCACGCGCATGAGCGTTCCGAACCTGAGCGAGCGTCTTAAGGAAATCCAGTGCCCGGTGCTGGCCTTCTGGGGTGCCAATGACCGCTTCTGCCCGGTCAGCGGTGCGCAGAAGATTGCCGAGGGCTGTGAGAGGGCGCAGGTGATCACGCTGAGCCAGTGCGGTCACTGGGTGATGATCGAACACCCGGAGCTGTTCAACCGTCGCAGCGTCGAATTCCTGCAAAACGCATAGGTAATATTTATGAGCTTGAACGAAGCACAGCGCCGCGAGCTGGGCCGGGAACTCTACCTGGCCCTGCGCGACTGCCGCAGTATAGAACCGCTGACCGAGCGCTTCCCGCAGATGACCATCGAGGACGCCTACCGCATTTCCGAAGTAATGCTGGAGCTGCGCCTGGAAGACGGTGAGAAGGTGGTCGGCAAGAAGATCGGCGTTACCTCCGATGCGGTGCAGCAGATGCTCGGCGTCTTCCAGCCGGATTTCGGCTTCCTGACCAATCGCATGACGATCGCCAACGGCGGCACCGCAAAGATTGCCGGCGAGCTGATACAGCCGCGCGCCGAGGCGGAGATCGCCTTCCTACTGAAGGAAGACCTGAAAGGTCCCGGCGTTACCGAGGCGGATGTGCTCAGGGCCACCGAGTGCATATTGCCCTGCTTCGAAATCGTCGACTCCCGTATCCACGACTGGAAGATCAAGATTCAGGACACCATTGCCGACAACGCCTCCTGCGGCGTCTATGTGCTGGGTGACGAGCGCATAGACCCCAACGACGTCGACCTGCCCAACCTGGAGGTGCACGTCTCCAAGAACGGCGAGCATATCAGCAGCGGCAAGAGCTCCGCGGTGCAGGGCAATCCGCTGACCGCGGTGGCCTGGCTGGCGAACACCCTGGGCGAGTTCGGTATTCCGTTCAAGGCCGGCGAGGTGATCCTGTCCGGCTCCCTGGTGCCACTGGAACCGGTGGTGGCCGGCGATCGTATGTATATGGAGTTGGTGGGGCTGGGTAGCGCCAGTATTTCATTTAGTTAATTCACTCTGATTGTCTCCGAATGTCGTCATTCCGGCGAAGGCCGGACAGCGCAGGCATGGATGCCGTAGCGAGCATTCGCGAAGCGAATGGCCCGAAGGGCGTGGCGCAGGAGCGCCACCTAATCCAGCCCTCCGGGACCACCCTGGACTCCGGCCTGCGCCGGAGTGACGAAATTGAGTTTTCAAAGAAATCTACAGCGCACTGATAAGCAGGAAATTTTTATGGGCAAAAAATTACGCGCGGTCATTATCGGCCCCGGCAATATCGGCACCGACCTGTTGATGAAGGCCATGCGCAGCGACTGGATTGAGCCGGTGTGGATGGTGGGTATCGAGGAGTCGGAAGGCATCAAGCGCGCGCGCGATTTCGGCATGAAGGTGTCCACCAGCGGGGTGGACGGTATGCTCGACTTCGTGAAAGAGGACAATATCCAGATCGCCTTCGACGCCACCTCCGCCTATGTGCACGCAGAGAACTCGCGCAAGCTGAACGAACTCGACGTGCTGATGATCGACCTGACGCCGGCGGCCATAGGGCCCTTCTGCGTGCCGCCGGTCAACCTGGCGGATCTTCTGAAAGAGGGGCGCAAGGAAAACGTGAATATGGTTACCTGCGGCGGCCAGGCGACGATTCCTATCGTCAACGCGGTGAGCCGCGTGCAGCCGGTCAGCTACGGCGAGATTGTCGCCACCGTCTCCTCCAAGTCCGTCGGACCTGGCACGCGCAAGAATATCGACGAGTTTACCCGCACCACCTCCGGCGCCATCGAGAAGATCGGCGGTGCCAGGAAGGGCAAGGCGATCATTATCGTCAACCCGGCAGAGCCGCCGCTGATTATGCGCGATACGGTGCACTGCCTGACCGAGGATGAACCCAACCAGGGACGTATCACCGAGTCGATCCAGGACATGATTGCGGAAGTGCAGAAATATGTACCCGGCTACACGCTGAAAAACGGCCCCATCTTCGATGGCAACCGCGTGACGGTTTCTCTGGAGGTCGAGGGTCTCGGCGATTTCCTGCCGAAGTATTCCGGCAACCTGGACATCATGACCGCCGCCGCACTGCGCACCGCGGAAATGTATGCAGAAGCCATGGCCAACGGCACCATCGCGTAACGAGAGGAAATGATCGTGGACTTCAAAGGCAAGAAAATTACCCTGCACGATATGTGCCTGCGCGACGGCATGCACCCCAAGCGCCACCAGATTACCCTGGAGCAGATGATCGAGGTGGCCACCGGCCTGGATGAGGCCGGCGTGCCGCTGATTGAGGTGACTCACGGCGACGGCCTCGGCGGCGCCTCGGTGAACTACGGCTTCCCGGCCCACAGTGATGCGGAATACCTGCAGGCGGTGGTGCCGAAAATGAAGAACGCAAAAATCTCCGCGCTGCTGCTGCCGGGCATAGGCACCGTCGATCATCTGAGGATGGCCGCGGACCTGGGGGTCGGCACCATCCGCGTGGCCACCCACTGTACCGAGGCGGACGTATCGGAGCAGCATATCGGCCTGGCCAGTGAGATGGGCCTGGATACCGTCGGCTTCCTGATGATGGCGCATATGATCAGCGCCGAGGATTTACTGCAGCAGGCGCTGTTGATGGAGTCCTACGGGGCCAACTGCATCTACTGCACCGATTCCGCCGGCTATATGCTGCCGCACCAGGTGAGCGAGTATGTGGGCCTGCTGCGCACAAGTCTCAAGCCTGAAACCGAGCTGGGTTTCCACGGCCACCACAACCTGGGCCTGGGCGTGGCCAATTCCATGGCGGCGATAGAGGCGGGCGCAAACCGCATCGACGGCTCCGCCGCGGGCCTCGGCGCCGGCGCCGGCAATACGCCGCTGGAAGTCTTCGCCGCGGTGCTGGACCGTATGGGTGCGGATACCGGTGTGGATATTTTCAAGCTGATGGCGGTGGCGGAGGAATCGGTGATTCCGCTGATGGACCAGCTGGTGCGCGTGGACCGCGATTCCCTAACCCTCGGCTACGCCGGCGTCTACTCCTCCTTCCTGCTGTTCGCCAAGCGCGCCGGTGAGAAATACGGCGTGCCGTCGCAGGAAATCCTGCTGGAAATGGCACGGCGCAAGGCCATCGGCGGCCAGGAGGATCTGATCGAGGATGTGGCGGCGGAGTTGGCGCGGGCCTGACATCTCTGACTAACGGGCTTCGATCGGCCCTGCGGCCGGTGGCTGCCCGGCAAAAAACCTCATCGGTAAATATTTGCCGGACAGCCACCGGCCGC
>NZ_JACZFR010000038.1 GCF_014904815.1 Microbulbifer taiwanensis | reverse complement strand
GGCGGGGGGCCCCCCGGAAAAAACCCCCCGTAGAAAATTTTGGGCGGCCCCCCCCCCCCCCGCGGGGCCTGGCTCAGTGCCAATCTTCAGCACCGGCAGAGCTCATTCACTATTCGCTTGTGCCGGGAGGGGCCCATGAATTTCTGCAGCCACTGCGGCCAGCCGGTAAAAAAAGTCCTGCTCGCCGGCGACAGCCATCCCCGTTTCCAGTGCAACGGCTGTTCCCGGGTCCACTACCAGAACCCGAAGGTGCTGGTGTCCTGCTATGCGACCTGGGGCAACAAAGTGCTGTGGATGCGCCGCGGTATAGAACCCTGCGTCGGCAAATGGACGGCACCGTCGGGCTTTGTCGAGGAGGGGGAATCCCTGGAACAGGCCGCGGCCCGTGAGCTGTTCGAGGAGACATGCGCGCGGGTCGACCCGCAGCAGATGCAGCTGCATATGGTCGGCAACCTGGTCAGGATGAACCAGATCTATATGGTCTTCCGCGCGCCGCTACTCTCGCCTGAGTTTTCAACTACCGAAGAGGCCAGCGAAGTGCGGCTCTTCGCCGCCGACGAGTTTCCGATCGAGGATTTTGCCTTTCCGGAGGTGGCGGACAATGTCCAGCTTTTCTACCGGGATCTGCAGCGAAACCGTTTCGGAATCTATATGGGCACGCTGGAAAACGGAAAAAATACTATCCGTGTCGTGGGGCGGGAAGACTAGGGTGATCCCTCGTTAGGGGAGACCTTTGTATTCACTCAGTACCGTGCGGACGAGCACCAGGGGCGAATACGAGATTCACCCCTGCGGAACTGACGCTTCAATGCGACTGCGGTCCGCGGCGATCGTGCAGGCCAGCCATCTCGATATTGGCGATCTGCGGTCCCCCGTCGGTCATACTGATCCACATCAGGTGATCCATGGTGCCCGGCCCCTGGGGCTGCATCTTCTGGGAGCCGCCGGTGGTACCCAGCTGGATATAGTCGCGGCCGTTGCGCTGTTGGAACTCGTAGTAGTGGTAGTGGCCGGCCAGCACCGTATAGGGACGACTTTCCAGCATGGTTTCCAGTTGCTCAAACTCCGGCGATTCGTATTTCCAGGCGGGCTTGTGCATCAGCACAAAGGTCCAGCGCACGCGCGGATTTTCTTCCAGTGCCTTTTGCACATAGGCCAGTTGCGCGTCGCTGATGGTGACCCTGTCCTGGCCACGCAGCACTTCCGCTATCTGCCCCAGCTTGGGTTCCGCGGCAAAAAACTCGCGGGCCTCGTCCAGGTTTCCCTGCAGCAGTTGCACGGTGCGCTTGTACTGCTCCATGGATACATCGAGCTTCTTCAACGCGGCCTTTTTATTGCTCGCCGTAGGCGGGTCCTCGGTGTTCAGGGCCAGGAAAAGCACATTCCTGTAGACGAAGTGGTAGTAATCTCGACCGAGGCGCTGCCGCCAGTAGTCGCGCATGATTTCGTTGCTGATGTCGTGATTGCCGACTACGTGAAAATAGGGCATTTGGAGATTGTCGATCAGGTCAGCCACTTCATCCCACTGCCGCGCGATTTCCGCTTCGTCTTTTTTATAGCCCTCGATATGGTCGCCGACGCTTAGCACGAATTCCGGCTGCAGCCAGTTGAGCTGGTCCATGGCGCGGGCAAAGACGCCCGGGCGCAGGCCGCCGGTGCGGTCGCCGACCACGGCGAACTGGAAGTCGCCGCTGCTGTTGGCAAACGGCTTGTCCGTGCGCGCGGCGCCTTCCGGAATCAGCGTGGCCAGCTCCGCCGTATCGTGATGGATTTGTATTGCCGGGACGGACGCAGTCTTCTCGCGCCTGTCACAGGCAGTTAAAAAAAAGGCCGCCGTGACGGCGGCCAAGAGGGTAGGTTTGAACATGTATTTTTCCCGATTTATCAATCAGTGCCGTAGGGTGCGCCGTGCGCACCGCCGCGATCGATGGTGCGCAGGGCGCACCCTACGGGGTGACCTTTCTGATTAGTACTCGTAGATCACATCCAGGCCATAGCTGCGCGGTTCGCCAAAGACCGCCGAGGGCACGCCGAGGCTGAAGTGGGCCACGTAGTACTCCTCGTCCTGCAGGTTCTTGCCCCACAGGGCCGCGCGCAGGGAACCGCCGGCGAAATCGATATCCGACAGTGACAGGCGCGCATTCAGCAGCGCATAGTCGCCGACAATGTAGCGGCCGTCATCGATGCCGGAGCTGGTGAATTTGTCATCCTGCCAGGAGTAGCCCAGGTTGGCTGCCAGGGTGCCGAAGGACACCGGAACGCGGTAATCCAGGTCGGCGACGACACTGTGTGTGGGGCTCTCGACAAAGCGGAAGTTATCGGCGATGTCGGCACCGGAGGCGTCAATGATTTCCTCATAGTCCGCGTCCAGGTAGCCGTAGCGCAGGTTGGCGGTCAGGCCGTCTGTGATCAGCGCGGTCAGGTCCAGTTCCAGTCCCTGCACCGTGGCGACGCCGGCGTTGAGTACATCTGTGATGCGCGGGTCATCCGGGTCCGATTGCACATTGATCTGGATATCCTCGTAGTCCGACTGGAAAACAGCCGCGTTCAGGCGCAGTCGGTCGTCCCACAGCTGTGATTTGATGCCCAGTTCGTAGGAAACCAGTGTCTCCTCGTCGAAGCCCCTGGCGAACATCTCCGCCGAGCTGGCGCGCACGTTGTATCCGCCGGTTTTGTAGCCGTCCACCACCTTGGCGTAAAGGTTGACACGCTCACTGAGATCGAAGGCAGCCACCAGCGACGGGCTGATCCGGTCGAAGTCGTTTGACCCATCGTCGTCGACACCGGGGATGATCATGCCCCTGTCCAGTAATTCGGTGGCGGTGGCGCGGCGCGCTTGGCGCTCATCCCGCGAGCTGCGCAGGCCGAGAGTCAGGTGCAGGCGGTCCTCGAGAATCCCCGGCGTCCAGGTACCCTGGCCGAACACAGCGGTGGCGGTGTTCTCGATTTCACCCACGCGGTAGCTGGCCACGTCACTGGAGGGAATCAGTGTGCGGCTGGATGTATCGGCCTCCTCCTCGAAGTAATAGAGGCCGAGAATATACTCGAGGCGGTTGTCCAGTGCGTCGCCGAGCAGCTGTATCTCCTGGCTGAACTGCTCCTGGTTGCGCTGCGAGGCATTCTTGTAGATAGGCGCGGGGCTGAAGACGCCACTGTGAAAATCCATATTCTGGAAATTTTCCAGTTCGCGGTAGGCGGTAATGGATTTAAGCGTGATGTCGGGGGAGATATCCCAGGTGGTGATCAGGCTGTGGCCGGAGGAAGTCACGTCATTGGCCTGCAGCTCCTCAACCGCATCGCTACCGCGCTCTGGGCGCTCGGCCACTTCCGGATACAAGGGTACTGCGGCGACAAAAGATGGCGTGTCGCCGATGTCCGACTGGTCGTAGCTGTAGCGCAATTCCAGTTCGTGGGTCGGCTGCCAGCGCAGGTCCGCACGCCAGGCGTCGCGATCGCGCTCACCGTAGCGGTCCTCGCCGCTGCCGGGGTTGTCGACAAAGCCCTCCTGCTGCGAGGTCAGGTAGGAGAAGCGCGCGGCGGCAGTGTCGCCGATGGGGGCGTTGATCGTCGAGCGGGAACGGAAGAGGCCGCGGCTGCCGCTGCTCAGCTGCTGCTTGAAACTCCACTCGTCCAGCTGCGGCGCCACTGTGACGAAATTGATCGCACCACCGGTGGCATTGCGGCCGTACAGGGTGCCCTGGGGACCGCGCAACACTTCTATGCGCTCCACGTCCGCCACTTCCATTGCCAGCCCCTGGCTGCGCGCCACATAGACGCCGTCGATATAGACGGCGGTGCTGGCATCCTGGGTAATCTGCTCATCGTTCATACCCACGCCGCGCATGTAGATACGCGTGGTGGCGGCGTTGTTCGGGTGCGGGGTCATCTGCAGGTTGGGTACATTGCCGCGCAGATCTGTCAGGTCGTGCACGCCCTTGACTTCCAGCTCGCGACTGTCGAAAGCGGCCAGGGAAATGGGCGTGTCCTGCAGCGACTCCTCCCGCTTCTGCGCGGTGACTGTCACCTCCTCCAGTACCAGCCTTTCCTCCTCGGCCTGCGCCGCCGCGGCAGGCATGGCCACCACCAGGGCCAGGGCCGTCTTGTGGAATTTGTACAGGGGTTTCCGGGTTGCATCTCGCATCATTGTGTCTCTCCTTGACCTCGCCGGCAGCCCGCCACCTCTGGGCCGAGCGGGGGTCTTATCGTTATTGATTATTTCCAAATTCTACCTGCGCGCAGGTAGAATTCGAGCTAAATCTACCTGCGCGCAGGGAGGTGTGCAAGACTTTTCCACCTTCTCATGGCGGCCCGGGGCCCCTATCATGGGGCCCCGCCAACCTGGGAATCCCATGACAGACACAGCTTCAGTACACAATTTGTTGTCCAGCCGCGGCGAGCAGACGCGCGAGAAAATCCTCGACGCCGCCGAGGCAATCTTCGCCGACAAGGACTTTTCCGCCGCGCGCCTGGAGGATGTGGCCCAGGTAGTGGGCATACGCCGTGCGTCCATCGTCTACTACTTCGCCAACAAGCAGGAGTTGTACAACGCGGTGGAGTCGCGGGTGTTCGCTGCCATGACCGATAGCATCGAGCGCAATCTGCAAGGGGTAGAGTCAGCGGTGGACAGGGTGCTGACGGTATTGGACAGCTGGCTGGATTTCCTGGTGCATCGCCCCTCGGCATCCCGGCTGATTCTGCGCGACAGCGCCAAGTCCCACGCCCAGGCCTCTTCCTCCGTGCGTATTTCCGCGGCGGCGGTGCGCCTGTGGGAGCGGGAACTGGGCGCCGGCCAGCAGAGCGGCGAGCTGGCCGAGGCAGACCCGATCCACCTGCTGCACCTGCTCGGTGCCGGTATCGTCTACTACTCGGCCACCGGCCAGCTGCTCGGTGAGGAGCGCCTCTACGACCCGGCCGCCCCGGAAAACCTGCAGGCATTCCGCAAGCTGCTGCACCGCAACGCGCGCGCTCTGTTGTTGCCAGAAAACTGAAGCTGCCCGGCAAAACGCGGCACAGGGATGTGCCGCCGCCGGCCGCAGGGCGGCGCGAGCCGTTGAAATACAAGCAACTCCGCGCAGTTGCGCGGGGCGGCCATCCGCCAGTATTTCAACGGCGACAATCAATTAGGTCAGGGACGACCTATTTGATTGCAAGGTAAATAGTCCATTTGCGGGTCGCCGCGAAAGCGACCCACTGCCAGTCTTATGCTCGGCGAAAAATCCGCATCGCCCATTTCGAGCAACATAATTCCAACAAGTGGCTGACCCTATGATCAAGAAACTTATCAAGCGCAGCGGCGTGCTGCTGTTTTCCCTGTCCCTGCTCCCCCTGAGCGCCTGCGCCGAATCCGGTGAAGCGCAGCAGCCGCTGCGCATTTTGCTGACCAATGACGACGGCTGGGATGCGCCCGGTATCCAGGCGATGCGCACCGCGCTGATAGATGCTGGCCACGACGTGACCCTGGTGGCGCCGCTGACCGGCCAGAGCGGTAAGGGCGGCGGTTTCAATACCCATGTGGGTGAGGGTGTCTCGGTAGAAGAGAAGGCGCCCGGCGTCTGGGCCGTGGACAGCACCCCCACCGACTCAGTGCGCGCGGCCCTGGGTGCGATCATGGCGGAGGCGCCGCCGCAGCTGATAGTGTCCGGTTCCAACTTCGGCCAGAACCTGGGCCAGCCGGCTGCGCATCAGTCCGGCACCATCGGCGCCACACTGCAGGGCATTTTCAGCGGTATTCCGGCGATTGCGGTCAGCGTCGGTGTCGACTTCAGGGAGAGCAAAAGCAGATTCCCCAGCACCCAGGCGGCCTTCGCGCCCGCTGCACAATTTACCGTGAGCCTGATTGAGGAGTTGCAGAAGGCCAGTGGCGGGCAGCTGCTGCCGCCGCGCACCGCGCTAAACGTGAATGTGCCGGTACCCTATGAAAAGATCAAAGGCATAGAGTTTGCGCCGCTGTCCCTGGCCAACGGCGTACCCTTCAGGCTGCTGGATACACAACGGGAAGTGGTGAAAAACGGCGGCGGTGCCCTGCAGATAACGCCGTTTCTCGGCGAGCGCGATATCGACGCGGGCAGCGATATCGATCTGTATAACCGCGGCTATATCACCATCAGCGCGATCGACGGCAATGTGACGGCGGTGCAGCCTGAGCAGTTGTTGCTGGAAAAGCTGCAACCGTAAGTAGCGCAAAAACTAAGGGCAACTCTAAAAATTCGTTTCTCGTCACCCCCGCGAAGGCGGGGGTCCAGTTGCCACGGGGTTTCTGGGTTCCCGCCTTTGCGGGAATGACGAAATTTAAAGATGCCCCTAAGTAGGGGATGCCGTGCACACCGAATGCGTCACCCGCCTTCGCTGACATCAGCTGGTGCGCGCGGCGCACCCTATGACTGACAGCCCCTCTCCCGCAAGCTATCCAGTTCCGATCAAAACCCCAAACCCAGATTGCTGATGCGCGCGGCCCAGAAATGTGCGCAGGCGCGATCCAGTGCGGCCGTCTTATAGCCGCTTCCCGCGCCACCGCACAGTTGCATGGCGCTGCTCAATTGCGGATTCACGTCCTGGTCGTAAATGGCCAGCAACCCTTTAAGAGTCCCCACATAGGCGGTGCCGTCCGGCCCCAGGCTGATCGGGGCCCAGTTGTTGTCGTAGTCGCGACCGGCGCCGGTGCGGATCTTGAAGGCGGTTCTGCCGGTTTCGGCGTCCAGCGCCCCCAGGTACCAGGCGTTTTCGCCGTTTTCCTGGGTTGCGAAGGTGTAGAAATAGATCAGGCCATTGCCGGCGGACATTTTCGGCACCACCGACGGAGATTTTTCCGGGGAGGTCCACACCAGATTGCAGCCACTCTCGTCCGCGCGGATATCGATACGGCTGAAGCCGCCACTGATCGCGCTCCAGTCGGACTGTTTCATCGCGTTGCTGTAGCCGTGATTGTTCTCGATAAAGATGGAACGGCCGCGGCCGATCATGGAATTGTCTGTGGCGGAGGCACCGGCGTCGAAAAGCGGGAGCCTGCAGATCAGGCGCTCGCCTTTCGAGTTCCCCGTGCGCCGGTAGACCAGCAGGTTGATGCGCTCGTCGGCGTTGTCGGTAATAGTCACATAGTCGTCGCCGATCAGCGTGGGGGTAGTGCCGGAACCCTGGTTGATGGAACCCACCTTTTTCGCGCTGCCGCGGTCGTAGGCCTCGCGCCAGACAATATCCGGCGCGCCGTCCGCCATGGCACGCATGCGATAGAGGGCGTGATCGGAGACGATATAGACACCGTCGTCGGCAACGGAGAAACCGTTCTGGATTTCCTCGCCATCGAGCCTGGTCATCGCTATCTGGCCGCTGTCGGGATTCAGCGTACCGACGCGCCCCTTGCGGGTCACCCACCAGATATTGCCAGAGTAGTCCGGCATCACCGCGGTGACCGGGTCACACTCGCCCTGCGGAAACCAGTTGTTCCAGTTCATGCAGTCCTCGGGCACATGGTCGCCGCCCAGCGCCCAGCTGTCCGCCAGGTAGAACTCCCACTGCCCGGACTCGAGCTGGCGATGACCTATGCGCTGCAGGCGCTGGCGACTGTCCACCAGCACCGCGCGATCCTGCGCGTCCAGATAGAAGTAGGCCCCGCCGGAGGTATCGGTCATGATGATGCTGCTGTCGCGTTTCACCAGTGCCTCGAAGGTGGAGGGTCTGCCGGGCAGTTGGTAACTGGCCAGCAGCTCCAGCGAGCGCGGCTGCAGCAGCTGCAGCTCGAAACCCAGCAGTGACGCACAGAGCGCGACCAGTCGGCCACCGCGATCGAAAGTCACCGTCGCGCACATTCCGCCCGGGTAGCGGGAACCGATACGCGATACCACTTGCGGATTCACGCCCAGCGGGCCGGCGACCTGGTGAACGCCTGAGCTGAAACCGTCACCGTGCATGCCGCCGACACCGGCCGCGGCCATATACGGATGTTCCGGCGCGCTGCCGGCGAAGGGGATGGCTGTCGCCGCTGCGCCGATAAAGGGCGGCGCGGTCAGCGGCTCGCTGGCTATGGGTCTGGGACTGGAACCGGGGCCGCAGGCACTCAGCAGCAGCCCGGTAGCGAGGCAGGCAATTCGGCGCATCATCATGGATCTCTCCCGCTTATAAGGCGCTGTTTATCGTTATGCAGCCAATATAAGTAGGGGGGAAAAGGTGTCGCTTACCACAAATGGACTAGCCACAGACGAGCGACTAATGCATAAGATCAGGGGATAAATACCGCTGCTAACCTTGACCGGATTTGTGCTCAGGGTTTTACACTGAACAAAAAGTAGCCAGCCGTGAAAGTTAGCGATACATTTGAGCTTTCGCGCTGCAAGCAGCGAATCCCGCCACAAGAGCGGTCACAATAAAAATATGATGTACGGCGATGCGAGAGAGTTACACAACCATGCGGAAGAAACTCAATGACCTTCCGACCTTCAGCGGCCTGTTAGATAAGCTCTACATGGGTGCGGACGAGTCGGACCCCTGGCACAGTTTCCTGACCGCGCTGATCGATATTCTGGACCTGCAGTATTCGACCCTGATGCTGCGCCCGCCCTGCGCCGCCGACAGCGGCCTGCTGTTTGCCGCAGGAGGTGACGAGACGGTACCGGCCACCATGATGGACGGCGCCGATAACTCCCACTACACCGACAACTACTACACCATGGACCCGCTGATCAATCTGCCGGTGGGTAAAGTGGTGCTGATGGAGGATGTGATTCCCCGCGACCAGCTGGTGGAGAGCGACTACTACAAGCTGTTCCTGCACCCCTTCTCCATCGCCCATATCGCCGGCATGGACCTTCTCGATGACCGCGGCAAGCGCTTCTGCCTGCGCCTGACCCGCGGCCCGCAGCAGCCCAGTTTCACTGCGCAGGAAAAGGCGTTTATGCAGCTGCTGGCGCCCCACCTGTGCCGGGCAGTATCCCAGGGTGTCAGGTTTCGCCAGCTGGACTCGGAGCGCCAGGTCTATGCGCAGTCCATTTCCAAGCGCGCTATCGGCATTATCAACCTGGACAAATACGGGGAAATACTGGAGCTGAACCCCGCCGCGCAGAAAATTCTCAACGACAGGGACGGCCTCAACCTGGTGCACCGCAGCCTGCAGATCAGAAACGGCAAGCTGCACGAGAAACTCAAGCAGTGTATCGACGAGGCGCTGAACGCCAAGCACGAGGATGTTTGCCTACCCATCAACGCCATCGCAATTCCGCGGCTGTCCGGCAAGGCGGACTATGAACTGGTGATAAAACCCCTGCCGGTGGAGAAGCATATAGAGGCGGAGGGAACGGCACGGGCAATGATCCTGATCCAGGACCCGGAGCAGAGCACCGATGTCTCCGTGCGCCTGGTGATGCACCTCTACGGGCTGACCATGTCCGAGGCAACCCTGGCGATAGTACTGTCCACCGGCAAGACCATGGAGGAGGCCGCATCCAGCCTGGGGGTCACCAAGAACACGGCCCGCGCGCACCTGCGGGCCATCTTCGCCAAGACCGGTGTCACCCAGCAGTCGATGCTGGTGAGCCTGGTATTGCAGAGCCTGGCGTCAGTCTCCTGACGCAGCGTCAACGCGGCGGCATGTCACATCCAGGCCAGGCTCGCCAACAGGGTAACGGTGGCACCGACGGAAAGCAGCAGCGCGTAGCTGGTGCCCAGGGTGAAGAATTTTACCAGGGTGATACCCCAGCCCTGGCCGTAGATGCGCTTCTGCATCAGCAGCAGGTAGAGCGGCATCCACAGCAACAGCAGCGCTATTGCCCAGTCGCACACAAAGTCGACCGCGGCATAGTCCTTCAACCAGGCCTGCATATCCAGCAGCAGCGTCACCAGCAATAGCGCCAGACTCAAAAATGCGTGGCTGTGCAGCGCGACGATCAGATGCTCCATATACAGCCGCCGCTCAAACACATACAGACACCACAGCAGCAGCGCGAAGAGCGGTAGCAGCGCGAACAGTGTCGACGGAATGGCGCTGATCCATGCCTGCATAAAACGATTGGGATCCTCGCGGAGGACTTTGGTGTTTTTGCTGGCGCTGACGGCCTGGACGGTGAGCCATGCGTTCCATGCCTGGGGAAAGGCGTTCACCTGTACCGGTTCAGCCTCCGGGTTCCAGCAGCCACCGCCGAGATCGGGCAGGCAGATTTCGTCTGCAGCAGACGTTTCCACAGATGCCCCTTCGGCGGGGAGGGCGCCATCCCGCAGTTCTTCACCATTTAATTGGGCCATGCGCGCCTCGGCCTGCTGCCGCACCTTCTGCGCCGCCAGCTCGATGCTGTGCAGCGCGGCGGGGACTTCCGCGCTCGCCTCCTTCGCCTCGGCCAGGTTCGCCAGTGTCTGGTCGCGCAGGCGCTCGACATCCGCGACCGTCTCCGCGCGCGCAATTTCGCTGTCGTAGAGATTGATATTGATATCGGTGCTCAGGCGGACAACAAAAAAGGTTGTCAGGCACAGGAAGATAAACAGGCGTACCGGGCTGACATAGCGCACCCGGCGCCCGGTAAGATACTCACTGGTGAGGAAACCGGGGCGGGTGAGCAGCGGCCCCAGGGTGCGGCCGATGCGCGAATCCAGAGCCAGCAGTGTGTCGAACAGGTCGCCGAGAATACTGGAGAAGTGCCGCACCATACCCTTTACCGGCTGGCCGCAGGCGTGGCAGTGGGGTCCCTGCAGACGGGTATCGCAGTTGGCACAGTGGCTGTCTGCCGCCACGGGGGAACCCTCTCCCAATGAGGCATTGGCTTGGTCGATATTCATTCTTTGACTCTTTTTATATCCGCAAGGCCAACAGTGGGTTCCGCGGGTAGATAATTACAACCACATCAGGCGCGCCATCACCGTCAGGGTGGTGCCGAATACCAGCAGTGAAAAGTAGCCCACGCCGAGGATGCCGAATTTCAGTATCGTCAGCGGCCAGCCCTGTCCGTAAACGCGCTTTTGCATCAGCAGCAGATATAGCGGCATCCATACCAGCAGTGCGCCCAGCAGCAAATTGCACAGGTAGGCCGCCGCTGGATAGCCGCCGCCCAGCCACTGCTGCAGCCAGAAAACCAGCACCATCAGCAGCAGCGCCATGGACAGGAAGGCGTGGCTGTGCAGCGCCACCAGCAGGTGCTCCAGGTACAGCCAGCGCGAAAACAGGTAGAGGATACGCAGCATCAGTGCGAACAGCGGCAGCAGCATGAACAGGGTAAAGGGGATGGCGCCGACAAGCGCATTCTTGAACGCGTTCGGGTCCTGGCGGATGCGCTGGATATTACCCGCCAGCTGATCCACCGGGCGCAGGCTCCAGCCGTCGCCGCCCTTCATTTGCAGCGGACCCAGCTGCGGCTTCCACGGCGCATTCCCACCCGGCGCGGCATCCCCCGCGGACGGGCCCGGAGGAGATCCCTGCAGCACTTCGATGCGCAGCCGTGCGCGCTGCAGGACTACCTGCTCCATACCGCTCATCACACCGGACAAGCCGGGGACATCGCCACTTTCCCGCGCGATTCTCCGCGCCTCGCCCAGCGCCCGTTCGCGCAGCCGCTCCACCTCCTCCACTGTGGCGGCCGCGTCTATGGAGGCCTCCACATGCGACAGTATGTTGTCCCCGCCGGTTTCGACTCCCGCGCCGCTGGGAGGCGCTGCGCTGTTCCAGTCGGTGCTCATCTGCACCGCGAAAAAAGCGATCAGGCAGAGGAATACAAACAGCCTCACCGGACTGACATAGCGCACGCGGCGGCCGGCGAGATACTCGTTACTGAGAAACCCGGGGCGCAGCAGCAGCGGGCCCAGCGTACGGGCGATGCGGGAATCCAGGCCGAATACCGAGTTGAAAAAATCGCCGATAAAGGTCAGAAAGTGCTTTGCCATGCCTTCCACAGGCTGGCCACAGGCGTAGCAGTGGGGGCCGAGGAGTCTTGTGTCGCAGTTGGCGCACTGCTCATGGGCGCTATTGGAAACCGTCATACCTATTGCCGACTCAGATTATTGGGTTTCGTCGTGCATACGAAAGCAACTGCACCGATTATCCGCTTTTTGAACAATTTTCGCAGCCGCCTCCCGGCACTACCAGATGTGGGCCGACGTCAGTAGAAACTGGAGGGAAAACATTCGCAATATATTTTCCGACTTTCGTTTCCGCCAGTACAAAACCTGCCTGGATTACTGACCTACAATAATCTGTATTCGGTCGCCACGGGGTGTCGGCAAGGAGGCCATACCGTGCATATTCCCGCATTTCTCCAGGCTATGGCCACAGGCTTGATACTGATCACCTGTGCTTTCCAGGTGTCAGCAGACAGAAAATTCCCGCCGGCCCGGGATACTGCACTGACCGAATCTGTACAGGCGCGCGAGAGCACACCGTTTTCCCAACTACGGGATTCGCTACGGGGCGCGCGCAGCCAGCTGACGCAGGCGCAACAACTACCCGACAAGCAGCACGCAAGACGGATCCGCGATCTCGGGCGGCGCCTGGAAATACTGGAGGCGGCGCTGGAACGCTTGCCATCCCTGCCCGAGCCCCAGCGCGCCGCACTGCGCAGGCAGTTAGACGCCCTCACCGCCCAGATCGCCACAGTCCTGGATTCGATTCCGCCCTTCAACCTGGGCCTCGGCATTGCGCCCAGGGCGGTAGAGGAGTTCGGCATCCGCGTGGAACCGGACCTCGGCACACCCTCCTGCACCGATGCGAGCCGGGAAGCGAATAGTGAGTTCTGCCTGGAAGGGCCCTGGCTCAGCACCCGATCGCCAAATTTTATCAATATCAAACGCACCGCCTTTTTCAGGGGCAGCTTCCAGCAGACCGGCGGCAACCAGGTAAGCTCATCGTTCGTCGCCGAGCGCGATGGCACCCAGGTAGCCTTCCATTTTTCCGCCGAAGCCTATGTGGATGACGACAGCAGCGGTGCGAATCGGCGAATGTTCGTGCGCGCACTGGTCGATGGCGTGCCGGTAGCACCGCAGAATGTTGTCTTTGCAGTGGGCTCCGAGCAGTCGCCGCGCTCGATGCTGTTCAGCACGACCGTGGATGCCGGTATCCACACCGTGGAGATGCAGTGGTTGGTGGACCGCGGTGGCACTGCCTTCCTGCGCAATGCGTCGCTACTGGTGCGCACCGGCCCCGCAATTTCCCAGAACGGCACTCTGGTCGCGCACACGGAAGCCGGCGGGGTGACGCCACCCAGCACCTCGAGCAACGCCTGGCAGGATATCCCCGGTATGGCGCGCTGGATCTATGTGCCGCCGAACGGGATGCTGACCGCCAGCCTCGGTGGCGAGACTTCCGTCGAGGGCGCCGGCGACCTGGCCATGGTTGTGCGGGCGCTGGTGGACGGTGTGCCTTTGGATCCGTCGGATGTGGTATTCCGGCGCGGCGCCCGTATCCAGTCCCACGCCTATACCTTCGGCACCCGAAACATAGCGAGCGGCTGGCACCGGGTGCGCTTCCAGTGGTTCGCCGAGGTGGGAGCCACCGCGACAATGGCGGACAGGACCATGGTGCTGGCCGCTTACCCCTCGACCACCGCCAATGCCTCCCACATTTTTGTATCGCCGCCCAGCGGCCCCAACCTGGAGACATCGTCGGGCAGCTTCCAACCGGTGCCCGGCCTCTCCACCACCATCAATATCGGCCCCCGGGGCAACGGCGAGGTGGCGGCGATCGTCAGTGCCGAGGTATTCGCCAACGGCGGTGCCAGCACCACCCTGGCACTGGCGGTGGACGGTACGGTGCAGAGTGAGGTGACCACTCGCTACACCGATGGGCAGGAGGCGGCCCAGGCCAAGGCCTTCCAGTTCGACGCCAAGCGCCTGGCCCCGGGCAATCATACTATCGCCGTCTACTGGCGTGCCGACGACGGTGGCACCGCCGGTATGGGCGACCGCAGCATGGCACTGCTCAGCGAAAAGGGATTGATTCCCGACCTGGCAGAGGCACTGCCACTGTCGCCGGCACGCTATACGCAGGTCAATGGCGGGCAGGTGGACCCGGTCGAGGACAATGTGGTCGGCCTGGAGCCAATGATCGGCAGCCGCAAGGTGCTCGCCATTCTCTGGGATCCGCTGCGCGACGACGTGACACCCGCGCCGGCGGGTGACGTCAGCGACCGGATTTTCGGCGCAACGGACAGTGCCGACGATTACTTCCGCGAGGCCTCCGGCGGGCGTTTCCAACTGCAGAACGCCGGCGTGCTGGGCTGGTTCCCGAGCACCCTGGGCGACGACTATACGGTGCCCAAGCCCTTCTGTATCGACGGCTATATCAACCGCCAGATAGAAAAGCGCGCGGATGCAATTCAGCAGGCGGATCCCTTCTTCGACTTTTCCGCCCACGACACCAACGAGGACGGCTTCCTCGAGTGGAACGAACTGGCGATCATCATCGTCATCGCCCAGAACAGCGATTTCGGCACCGCCCGCGCGCGGCTTACCGATCCCGCCTGTGGCGGCGGCCCCTTTATCGTGGACGGGGTCGAGATTCCCGACGTGACGGAGTGGTTCACCGATGCGGAACCCGCGGACTTCGTGGTGGCGGCCCACGAGCTGGCGCACCAGATCTTCGGCCTCGACGACATTTACCAAAGCGGCACCAGCTCGGCCAAGGCGCGGGAAGTGGTCGGCCCCTGGCAGTTCAGCCTGATGTCGGCGCGGGCCGAATCCGGCGACGGGGCCCAGGGCACCTCGCCCCACCCGGGCCCCTTTCACAAGCTGGCGCTGGGTTGGGTGACGCCGGTGACGGTGCACGCCGGGGCCACCTATTTCCTGCAGGATGTAAAACTCGGCGACCGGGTGCTGGTACTGCCCCACTACAACAACGAGGCGCGGGACGACGAGTATTTTCTACTGGAAAACCGCCGTTCGAATACGCCCGGCTTCTACGACCAGGGGCTGGGTGACAGCGGAATCGGTATCTGGCATATCGTCAGCGACCGGGCGGACAATGGCAATTCACCACGCGGCGTACCCGACGACCAGTGGCTGCCCTTCGGCATCCAGGATACCCAGGCCCGCCGCAGCATCCGCCTGCTGCGCCGCTTTATCAGCTATGACCCTTCGAGCGACAATGCCGACGCCAACCAGAACAATCCCCTGTGGGATATGTTCGCCACTTCGGAGCTGCTCTCCGGGCCCTGTAACAGTCTGTCGGAAGAAAATGTCGCCGCCTGGGGAGACTGCACCCCGAGTGGCTACGACATCCGAATGCTGACGCCATCCGGGGAATTTATGGCCATCGATATCGACGTCAACTGAAAGGCTGGGAGAACACCGGCCGCTGCCAGAAACGCACTTTCCTGCGCTGCCTGCGCAGGTGCGCCGGGGTTTCCTTTGCGGGGATTTTGTAGACAAAGTGCCTGCGCGCGCGATGATACTCCGATTCCGCATCGAAGAATGTCGCCCGCATTTTTTCCAGCTCCTCGTCCCGGTACTGCTGCAACGGCTTGCGCTTTTCATCGGCTGCGCGCAGGTCCCGCTTGGCCTTGAGATGCCGCTCGAACCTGCGGCTGCGGGCGATTTCCTCACAGAACTGCTCGAGTTCGCGCCCGAAAATATGCCAGTCCTCGTCGAATACCTCATCGGCATAACCTGTCTGCAGCGCTTCGGCGGCAAGCAGTGGCAGGCACTTTTCCGTCAAAGAGGCCGCCACCTTCTGGCCGACCCGTCGCGGCAACAGGTAAGTCCAGTATTCGGAGCCGTAGAGGCCCATAGTCCGGTAGTGGGGGCTCAGCACCACTCCCTCGCGCACTACCACATGGTCACAGGCCAGCGCCATCATGGCACCGCCGGCACCGGCGTTGGCGCGAAGGGCGGCTACGGTGATCTGCCGCGGCGTGTTGACAATCGCCTCTACCAGATCGTCGATTGCGCAGATATTTTCCCAGGATTCCTGCGCGGGGTTTGCGGCCGCTTCGATCACATGCAGGTGCAAGCCGTTGCTCCAGAAGTCTTCCCCGCCCATCAGCACCAGCACTTTCGCATCACTGGCCTGCAATTCTCGGTAGTGTCGCAGCAGCCGCAGGCACTGGAGGCTGTCCATGGCGCCGCCCGGGAACTCGAAATAGAGATAGGCGACATCGCCTCTGCGCTCGACGCGGATATCGCGCACCGGCTCCGCAATCTGCTCGAGCTCGGGAAGCGCTTTGTCCAGCAGCGGCACCAACACCCGGGCGGCCGGCAGCTTGATGCCGCCTTTGCGTCGGGCCTGCAGTAGCCACACGGCACCGTCGGCGGTGGCACGGCACAGGGCGCCGTTGCTGCTGGCGATAAAGGCACCCGCATCGCCACTGAGCGCTGTTTCGCGACGCACGCCGTAGAGGAAGACTGTCTTGCCAGCTATTTCCTCGCACACACCGGGCGCGCTGTCGGCCGCGCGCAATTTGGCAATCACCGTGTCGGTGGCATCGCGGCGCCAGTCGATCGCTCTGTCCGCCTGGGTCATGGGCGGCAGCAAGCGACCCGGCGCCTTTTCCGGCAGCAGTGGCCGCGGCCGGAAGGCGGGATCCTGCATCGAGGCGATAGCCCGCTTGACGAGGAGGGCAGCGGCAGCGGTGACCTCGCGCCGATAGTGGCCTGCCTTGCCGGCAGCGCGCAGCGGGAAGCTGACGCTGCCCCAGATATCCCCCGCATCCATTTCGCCGTTGGCCTGCAGCAGGGTCACTCCCCATTCGGTGCAGTTGCTGTCGATAGCCCAGTCCAGGGATGAGGGGCCGCGATCACCCTCGATACCGGGATGTACGACAAGGCAGGGGGTTTTCCGCCAGATGCTGGCGGGAATGCGGTGCACCAGGTAGGGGCAGATAATCAGGCGCGGGAGAAAATCGGCGACTGCCCTTTCCATGGCAGCCTCGCCGGTCGCGAGCTGCACCGAGACCTCGCAGTCGAGCAACGCCAGTTCGCGGTGTATCCGCTGGCTCAACCCATTGAAAGCACTGCACAGCAGCAATACGCGCATAGTGACACTCCCTGTTACTTTTATGCGGTTTTCGTAGGCAGTTTTGGGGGCCCCGCCCGAATCGCGAAGCGGCGGCAATTGTCACTGCCGGTCTGAAGCTCCTTGTAATGCGACCTGTTAAGCAGCCTTATTCGATGATTGTCTACTGCAGGATAATAAGCAGGAACCGTGCCCGTTCCGTGACACGGTCCCCTATTTTGCAGTGCGATTGAATCGGCCGCTCAGCTTTCCTGCAGGAAGCGCGCAATGGTGCGCAGACCGTGGCCCTTGGCGCCGGCCGCCCAGAGATCATTGGCACTCGGCTGGTAGGAACCGGACAGGTCCATATGCACCCAGTTGCGCCCCTGATCGCGCACGAAGCGGGCCAGGAAAGCCGCCGCAGTGGAGGCGCCGGGGCTGCCGTCGATGCCGATATTGGCGATCTCGGCAAAGCCGGACGGAATCTGCTCCAGGTGGAAGGGCTCCAGCGGCAGGCGCCAGGCCTTTTCATTCTCAGCCGCGGCCGCGTCCAGCACCCTCTGCGCGCTCTCGTCCTCGAAGCTGAGCACCGAGTTGAAATCGCGCCCCACTGCCATCTTGGCCGCGCCGGTCAGGGTGGCGGCGTCGAGTATCCACTTCGGCTCCTGTTCCGAGGCGGCGATCAGGCCGTCCGCCAGTACCAGTCGGCCCTCGGCGTCGGTATTCAGGATCTCCGCGGTGACGCCATTCTTGTATTTGATGATGTCACCCAGCTTGTAGGCGTGGCCGGAGATGAGGTTTTCCGCACAGCAGAGGTACAGTTTGACCCGCTTGTTCAGGCCGCGCGCTATCGCCAGCGCCAGGCCACCGGTAACCATGGCCGCACCGCCCATATCCGATTTCATCGTCGCCATACCGCCGGACGGCTTGATGCTGTAGCCACCGGAATCGAAGGTGATACCCTTGCCCACCAGGCAGATATCCACTTCGGCGTCGGCGTCACCCGAGGGATTGAAGTCCAGCTGCAGCATCACCGGTTCACGCACGCTGCCGCGGCCCACATTGTGAATACCGACAAAGCCCTCCTGCAGCAGCTCATCGCCGGCCACGATTTTGTGGCTGACGGCCCCCGGCGCCAGGTCGTGCAACAGCGCCGCGGCGCTCTCGGCCAGAACCCGGGGGGAGACCTCTTCCGGGGTGCCATTGGTGATCTCCCGCACCCAGCGCGCCGCCTTCTCGCGGGCGTTCAGCTCCTCTAGCTCGGCAGCATCCCCCGTACCCCAGTCGAGCCGGTTGTCATTGCGCGGATTGAAATAGCCGGCCCAGAAAGCCCAACGCCGCTCCAGGTCCCAGCCATCGCCAGACAACTGCACCGCGGCCACACCCATACCGTCCAGACGGCGTGCCGCGCGCTGGGCGGCCACCAGGGGCCCACCGGTGGCCCTGGTGGCGTGCACGGTGGCGTGCACGGTGGCGCCATTATCGGAAAAGCTCAACAGCGCCTTGTCCCCGCCCCAGGTCTCCGCCGCGGCTGTCTCGACCAACTGAACCTGCATTGCCTTTGTCATACTGCATCCTTCACTGAATTCGTCGGGTGGATTTGCCGTGCATTCTACCAGTCTAATCAGCTCCCCTCTCCCGCTCACTCTATAACCCCCTCCCCCGCTTGCGGCGGAGGGGGTTCTGTCGGAGGCATAGTAGATATTTGCGCCGCCGGAACCACGACAGATAAACTGGCGCCCTGGAAATAAAAAGAACATAGGGAAGTTCTCATGGCCGAACCCTGCAACTATCACGCCTCCGCCGAGGCCGCCTGGCACTGCCAGCCCTGCAGCCGCCACTACTGCAGCAGCTGCATCCCCGGCTCCAGCGCCAACTACCACAGCGGGCGTCCGGACTGCCCCCTGTGCCACAAGCCGATCGAGTACATAGGCGCCAGTAACAGCGCCAAACCCTTCTGGCAGATGGGGCTCTTCTACTTCAAGTACGCGCTGCAGCCCGGGCCATTGACCGTGTTGGCGCTGGCGACGGCCGTGAGCCTGATGATCTCCGGCCTGGGCATCATATCGCTGGCCGTGTTGCTGGCTGCCATAGCCCTCGTCACCCGCTACAGCCTGCTGGTGATCGAAAAACTGGCCGGTGGCCAGCTGGAAGCGCCGGACTTCGGCGACGCCCTGGACGGCAACAGCGCACCGCTGTTCCTGAAGGTGATCGGCATGACCCTGATCGCCGGCTTCGCCGGCTACAAGTTGATGGCCCTCGGCCAGGGCGCGCTGCAGCTCTACTCGATTGCACTGTCCCTGCTCGCGCCCGCCGCGATGATAGTGCTGGCCCTCGAGGGCAGCCTGCGCGCAGCCATCAACCCGCTCAAGCTGCTGCAATTCACCGTGATTATCGGCTGGCCCTACCTGCTGCTGTGGATCACTACCAGCGCCGTCTCCGCCGCGCCCGGCTACCTGCTGCTACTCGTTGCGGACAAGCTGCCCCCCTGGGCCATAGTGCCGGTGATCGCCGCCGCTACCTGCTACTTCTATATCGTTACCAGCGCGATGATGGGCTATATCTGCCTGTCGCGGCAGCAGCAGTTGGGTATCATCGCCGAGCAGGAAGATGACGGCGAATACTTGGATGAGGCGGAATTCAGCCGCGCCCGGGCGCTGGCGGAAGCGCAGATACTGATGCGCGAAGGCGACTTCAAGGCCGCGCGCCGCACCCTGGTGGAATGCCTGCGCCGCTACCCGGATGACCCGGCCCTGAACGAGCGCTACTACCGCCTGCTGCTGGCCACCCAGGACAAAAAGGCCCTGCGCGAACTGGGCCCGCACCTGCTGGACAAGTTCGTGCGCATGAACCGCGCCCACAAGGCCGCGGAGCTCTACCTGGCCACAGACCCCCTCCCCGCCATCGACAAGTCCCACCTGCGCCACGGCCTGGCAGAGGCCCTCTACCGCCAACAGAAATTCCGCCCAGCGGCCATGTTGCTGAACAACCTGCACAAGGAAGACCGGGAATACCGAAACCTGGACGCGGCCTACCTGCTGCTGGCGCAAATCTATATCGACGGTTTCAACCGGGAGGATATGGCGAGGAAGCTGCTGGCGTTTGTGAAGCAGAAGTTTCCGCAGAGCAGTTTGCGCGAGCAGATCGACACATTGGAACAGATACTGGGTGGGGCGCAGGTGGCTGGCTGATTACACGGCACGATAGTGCCATTATCAGATTTGGTATGGCTATATCTGGCCATCTATGGGTATATATAGGCATACATGGTCATATGTGAACACATACCCAGATGTGACCATGCCTATGAATAAAACTGTTAGAGCTCAAGACCGAGAAGTGAGATGGACTTAGACACTTTTTGCAGAAAAATTAAAGAAACCTACCCTGAAATATCAGCTAAGACAGACAAGGTATATGATGACTATTGGAACAGGTTGGTCCAAATGGAATTCTCTTCATATGCTTGGTTTGAATCACTGGCGAATACTCTGAACAGTGAAATGAAAAAGAAAGTAGTAGCTGATAACTATCAGGCACTTTTTAAAACCATAAGTAAGGAGTACGAACTCGGTGAAAGTGGTGTAATGAACGCAATTGATGTCGCGTTCGTCGAGAATCTATTTTGGCAAGTGCAATGCGATGACGCTCAGCCATATTGGGAAGTTATGCCTGATAACCTGAAAGAGCTCTACGTTGGGTTCCACGGGCAAGAACCGCTCTAACAATCAGCGGCAGGGCGACAGCCAACGCTACGCACCTTTTGTGTTACTCGCTGGCGCTCAAAAATTAACACAAAAGGTGCTCCGCGCTGGCTGCGCCTGCGCTGGGCGTTAAGCATTTAGGCAAGTAGTATGGAAGAAATCATTGGCGGTATTCTTCGCCCTATCGGAAGGTTTCTTGTAGAAGTCGTATTCCAAATTATCTTCGAGCTACTATTCCACGTCCCAGGCTATTTCATCTGCAAAGTGTTTAGTGGCGGTAAAAGCGACCCTAAGGATGGTTGGATCTTTCTTGCAAGTGTTCTTTTTTGGCTCATCGTCGCAGTCGTAGGTTACTTCGCATACTCGTTGTTCGGTGGTGGCGGCAATGCTTAACAAACGCAAGCAGTATGCTACGGCCCTCCGGGCCTCCGCGGGACGCCCAACGCTATGCACATTTTGTGCGGGTCGCTGCGCTCCCATTTTCGCACAAAATGTGCACAGCATTGGCCGCCCCTGCTGCGGGCGTTAGGCGTGCTAGAGGAAAAAATCCAGGAAATTTATGAATAGGTCTAGAAGGAATATTCTTAAGCTCTTTGGTGCTACAACTTTTTTGGGAGCTGATTGTTTTGGAAGAGCGGCGTATGCTGTTGCTGATTCTTATTCTTATTCTTGGAGGAATGGCCAGCCACTAGATACTCCTACTCAGGAAATATATCCAGCTGTTTTTGATGGCGAAATTTATGTGGGGGGAGGTTTTGTTCTAGATGATGACCCAATTTTCTTTGGTTTATCGCCTTCCAATAGTATTTCTATCTACAATCCAGTTGCTAAATCTTGGCGATATGGTAATCCATTACCCGAACCAAGGCATCACCTCGGAATGGCGAGCAGCGAAAATTTTCTGTACGGAATAGGTGGATTCTCTGGTGTAAAAGGGAATGCTTGGCAAGCAAAAAGTGATGTGTTTAGGTTTTCATCTGAGAAGGAAGAATGGGAAATTGGACCTCCCTTGCCCGCCCCAATGGCTGAATCAGTTTACGCCACTAATAATGGAAATATTCATGTCATTGGAGGAAAAACAGTAGGCATAAATTCGCAACTAAACGTTGATACCAAGAATCATTTTGTTCTCTTTAATGACAAATATTGGGAGAAAGCTGCGCCTGCTACCGTTTCCCGAAACTCTGCTGCTAGCGCAGTGTTAGATGGCAAAATATTCGTGGTTGGCGGTAGGATATCTGGTAAAGCATCTAAGAATCTTAAATTTTCAGAGTTCTACAGCATTGATGATGATAGATGGGAGCCTTTTCGGCCATTCCCCATAGCATTGGCTGGCCTGGCCGCAGTAGCATTGAATGGTAAAATTTTTGTGTCTGGTGGCGAAGCTTTCGGCGCTAACGGAAATTGGAGAACTGGAAAAGCTTTTCGACAAGTCTGGTCATACGATTTAGTTAAAGATACCTGGGAGAAAGAGCTGGATATGCCAGAACCCCGGCATGGGCATGGAGCGGTAGTCATTGAGAATTCAATGTTTATCATAGGAGGTGGTTCAAAAGTTGGGCCTCAAGAAACTCTGTCGTCACTGCTGGTGCTTCAGAGCGCTTAATCGGGTAGCCGAGGGTCTCTAACCCCCAGCCCCCACAACACCCTGCATGCGGGTCCGCACAGGGCGTTTCACCGGGAATAGTGAAGCTTGATCCATCCGTCTCTCAGTGCATACAGCCCCTGGGACTTTAAGTAGGCATTAGATAATGCCTGACTAATCCCCGGAGTTTTGGAACTGCGCCACGGGCCTTTACTGGTGATGCCACAAGCAACCGCTGCTTGAACGTGAACACCTAATCTCATCAGGCTTCTTACTTTGGTACGCGGCTTGCGCCATTGTCGCCAGTAGGCCATTCGAACTCTGCGCCGAATCCAGTGATCCAGATCCACACAGAGCTGATAGCAGTTAGCGATACCGAAGTAGTTAATCCAGCCGCGTATAAACTGGCTGGTTTTGAAGAGCTGGTACTCCACCGACCCCCCCAAGTTCCGGTCCGCCACCTGCCGAAGACGTTGTTTGAACTTCAACACCGCCTCCGGGTGCCATTGTATGCGGCCCGCCTTGAAGGTGAACCCCAGGAACTGGCTTTGGCTGGTTTTGACAACCCGACTTTTCTCGCTATTAACGACAAGCTTCAGTTTTCCCTCCAAGTATCGACCAATACTCCGCAGCACGCGCTCGCCTGCTCTCCGACTGTTTACCAGAATGGTAAAGTCGTCTGCGTAACGGGCAAACGGGTGGCCGCGACGCTCCAGCTCCTTGTCCAGTGAGTCGAGTAGGATATTGGCCAATAGTGGAGATAGTGGTCCTCCCTGTGGCACACCTTCCCGGCTTTCATGGAAGCGCTGGTTGTCGACAAACCCTGCCCGCAGATAGAGGGCAATGAGCTTGAGGAGACGCTTGTCGCGCAGCCTCCGGCCCAGCAGTGACATCAATAGGTCGTGGTTGACCCGGTCGAAGAATTTCGACAGGTCAACGTCCACCGCAATGCGGCGGCCACGCTTGATGATGGCCTGCACCTGCCAGACGGCTTGGTGCCCGTTTCTCCCCGGGCGAAAGCCAAAACTGCTTTCCGAGAACCCGGGGTCGAAGAGTGGTGTCAGGACTTGGGCTATGGCTTGCTGGATAACGCGGTCGGAGACGGTTGGGATACCCAGCTGGCGCTTGCCACCACCGGGTTTTTCAATTTCAACGCGCCTGACCGCAGAGGGCTGATAGCGGCCTGTTGCCAGTTCGCTGCATACCCGCTTCCATTGGCCAGTCTTGCCCACGCCGGGAATGCCTCGATGGACATGCCATCAATCCCCGCGGCTCTCTTATTGGCTCGCACGTGCTTCCAGGCCGCGGCGAGGTTATCACGCTGCAGTACACGTTCGAATAGATCATCGCTAAAGGCTGGCTTCAGGTCGCCACGCTGAGACACGTCATCGCCGGCCGGCGTTCGTGGATTCAAGTGTGACAAGGCTCCTCCTTTGTTCTCGGTGTTCAGGCCTTCGCCGTGTCCCAGCCATTACGCTGGGCATTTGACTACTATGCCGTCTGCTGACTTCTGCTTAATCACCGGCAGGGTTGTCCCCACAGGCGCTATCGGTTTGCATCTGGCCCGCTCTCCCTGGTCAATACACTCCAGAGAGCCCAGGCACTTGTAGACCAGAGTCTGACTGGTTATTGACCGATCGCCGGTTAAGCAGCCCCCGATACGTCGGACCGCCCCAGATAAGAGCATGAACTTTCCCTGCACAGCTGCATCATTTACGCTGGCCGTTAGATCACATGGCTTCGTCATCTTGTGCTGACTCGCCTTCAGCCTACGCCTCATATGATGTTTTTGTTCATCAGCTCGCAGTTTTGCGTCCGGCTTCCTCCAGACCGCCCCTCGCGGGTTGGCCCTTGCCATTCGCTAGTAGTTAACATTTAATTGGCGATATAAATCGCTAAGGATGGTGATCTTCCTACAGAGGACTTTCACCTCATTAGTTCATGCCCGTGCTGGGCGTACACAATCAGCGGCAGAGCGACAGCCAACGCTACGCACCTTTTGTGTTACTCGCTGGCGCTCAAACATCAACACAAAAGGAGCTTCGCGCTGGCTGCGCCTGCGCTGGGCGTTAAAGCTCACAAGCATTGTGGTTCATATTTATGGCAGAAATAACTGATTATTTAGTCATTTCCGGAGGCGGAGCCGAATTGAAAGCCGACCCATTTGGAGAGAGTCTGGCTTTCGCTTGTGGTGATTGTGGGCATCCGGTAGTAGCGGTGGCTGAAAAAGGGCAGCGCGGCTCGTCTATTGAGAATTCTTCAGTTTGTAGAGGCTGTTGGCAACATTATGTTGTTGAGGTACGTGAGTCAGTAGAGAAAATTGTGGTGTATCGGGCCCATGAGCTTTAACAAAGCCAGGCAGGATGCTCCGGGCCTTCGGCCCTCCGCGGGACGTCCTACTTTGCGCACTTTGTTGCGCTGGGCGCTGCGCACCCCTTATCGCGCAACAAAGCGCACAAAGTAGGCCGCCCCTGCTCGCGGCGTTAAATGCCACAGAAAAATAATGTGCCACTGTAAATTACAGCCAAATCTAGTCGATATCAGTAACTCGCATACTGAGTTCAAGTCCAAACTTGACCAGCTTGAAGTCGGCGACTGGGTGTTTCTTATGCAGTGCCCTGATTGCAGTCAACTTTGGAAAGTAGATGAATGGGACAAGTATCAGCAATCTTATGCGGTAAAAATTACAGATAAAGAGAGTTGGAAAAAGTTCGATTGTACGGCTCTGATTAAAGAAAAAATCATAGAAAATCGTGGTGGTTTAACCTGCGCACTATGCCAATGGTCAGACTGTAACTCTAAGCAGGTAAAAGGTAGCGCATACTGCGTCAATCACCTCTGGAGTATGGGAGCCCGTGCCTGAAGCATTTAACAAACGCAGGCAGTATGCTACGGCCCCTGGCGGGGCCTCCGCGGGACGCCCAACGCTATGCAAATATTATGCGGGTCGCTGCGCTCCCAGTTTCGCACAATATGTGCATAGCATTGGTCGCCCCTGCTGCGGGCGTTCGGGCTGTAGAAAAACTCGATAGATTTTTGCATGAACGAATTTTTTGTGCGGAGAGTGTCCTGAAATACTTTTCGGCACCCAAAACAGGCTTAGAATTCACGTAGGAACGTGACTTCCTGGGCAAAATATGACCAAAGACAAGGGGCCGGAGTTTTTCTACAGCCTCGTTATATTTTCGAAATAGATCATGGCTAGATCGATAGTTCTTACATTTCTACTATTCGCTCTCCTCTGTATGGCTGGGAACTTCGAGTACGATTTTGTAAATGCGGCACTGGAAAGGACTAAGCAGAATGTTTCGTACAACGGCTCATACTTTAAAATTACCTATCCAAATGGAGATGTGCCAGCTCATTTAGGTGTATGCACTGATGTTGTAATACGATCTTATCGAGCAATAGGTACAGATCTTCAAGTCCTTGTCCATGAAGATATGTCTTCAAACTTTGGGCTGTATCCATCGAAGCGTATTTGGGGCCTATCATCTACAGACAAAAACATCGATCATCGCCGCGTGCCAAACTTACAGGCGTTCTTCTCTAGGCATGGTAAGTCGCTACCAATAACAAATGATCCTAAAGATTATGCTCCTGGCGATCTTGTAACATGGACGCTTCCAGGCAATCTGCCACATATTGGGGTAGTATCTGACCGGTTATCCGAGCATAGCGGCAATCCGCTTATTGTTCACAATATAGGCGCCGGCCCAAGCCTTGATGACATGCTTTTTAGTTATGAAATAACCGGGCATTATCGTTACGTGCCAGAAAAATATAACAATTCAAACCAGCGAGGGCCTTTGGCCGGGACACGCTAACGCGTGCCCCTGTTTTCGGCGTTAATTTCAAGACTTACCCACGTTTAGTAGACACCCTGTATAGTTAGGTTTCGGCCTAACACGGAGGTGTACCATGGGTAAGAAGAGAACTCAGGCGTA